>QCMB01000006.1 GCA_003214085.1 Prochlorococcus sp. AG-418-J17 | reverse complement strand
TAGCGAGAGGAGAACTTCAATGTATTGGAGCAACAACTCTTGATGAGTATAGAAAACATATTGAAAGAGACGCTGCTCTAGAAAGAAGATTCCAACCTGTAATGGTTGGGGAGCCATCTATTGAAGATACAATCGAAATTTTAAAAGGTCTTAGAGAACGTTACGAACAACATCATCGTCTAAAAATTACTGATGATGCGCTTGAGGCAGCAGCGCATTTAGGGGATCGTTATATATCGGATAGATTTTTACCTGATAAGGCTATAGACCTCATAGACGAGGCTGGAAGTAGAGTACGTTTAATAAATTCTAAACTTCCCCCTGAAGCTAAGCAAATAGATAAGGAATTAAGACAAGTCCAAAAACAGAAGGAAGAATCTGTAAGGGATCAAAATTTTGATCAAGCAGGACAATTACGTGAAAAAGAAATGGAATTGTCTGCAAAAATTAAAGAGGTATTGGAAAATAAAAAAGAATCTTCAGCTGGAGATTTAACTGAAGCTGATAATTCTGCAAAAAGTGATTCAAAACTTTTACAAAGCCCCCTTGTTAGTGAAGAGGATGTAGCTCATATTGTTGCTTCATGGACAGGTGTTCCTGTTCAAAAATTAACAGAAACTGAATCAGTCAAGCTTCTTAATATGGAGGAAACGCTTCATCAAAGACTTATTGGACAAGATGAAGCTGTAAAAGCTGTTTCTCGAGCTATAAGAAGAGCAAGAGTTGGATTAAAAAATCCTAATAGACCAATAGCAAGTTTTATTTTTTCTGGCCCTACCGGTGTTGGTAAAACTGAATTAACTAAATCATTGGCTTCATATTTCTTCGGTAGTGAAGAGGCAATGATCAGATTAGATATGTCAGAATTTATGGAAAGACATACAGTTAGTAAACTTATAGGATCACCTCCTGGGTATGTTGGTTTTAATGAAGGTGGTCAGCTTACTGAAGCTGTTAGAAGACGTCCTTATACTGTAGTTTTATTTGATGAAGTTGAAAAGGCCCATCCAGATGTATTCAATTTACTATTGCAACTTCTTGAAGACGGAAGATTAACTGATTCTAAGGGTAGAACTGTAGATTTTAAAAATACCTTGTTAATAATGACTTCAAATATTGGTTCTAAGGTAATCGAGAAAGGAGGAGGCGGACTAGGATTTGAATTCTCAGGTGATTCAGTTGAAGATAGCCAGTATAATAGAATAAAATCTTTAGTTAATGAAGAACTTAAGCAATACTTTAGACCTGAATTTTTAAATAGACTTGATGAAATTATTGTATTCAGACAACTAACTAAAAATGAGGTTAAAGAAATTGCTGAAATAATGTTGCAAGAAGTTTTTGCACGATTACAAGATAAAGGTATTAATTTAAATGTCACTGAAGCTTTCAAAGAAAGACTTGTAGAAGAAGGTTATAACCCTTCCTACGGAGCAAGACCTTTGAGAAGAGCAGTTATGCGTCTACTAGAAGATAGCTTGGCTGAAGAAGTTCTTTCTGGGAAGATAAAAGATGGAGATAAAGCTACAGTTGATATTGATGATAATAAAAAAGTTACAATAAACATCTCTTCTGAAGAATCTTCTCAAGAATTGGCAAGTGCTAACTTCTAATTATTCAGAGTTAAAATGCAGTCAATATCACCAGAAACTATATTTAGAGGAAATTATGCCTGGGAAAAATCTTTACCTCAAATTACTAAATTAACTGAAAGACCTTTAATTTTAGGTAGGGGCATTAATACTAATTATCTAAGAAATAAAATTTTTAATGATTTAAAAAATCAAAACCTTTGTGTTTATTCTGCTAATTTACAATTTGATTGTTGTTATGAAGATATATCAAGAATAAAGGAGATCATTTTAAAGAACAATATTGATTCTGTTGTTGCAGCTGGAGGTGGTAAAGTTCTTGATTCTGGCAAATACATAGCAGATTGTCTTAATATCCCTTGTATCTCCGTCCCTCTTAGTGCATCTACATGCGCAGGTTGGACAGCCTTATCAAATATATATACAAAAGATGGTCAATTTATAAAGGATGTCGCATTAAGATCTTGTCCAAAAATTCTAGTATATGATCATAAATTTATTCAAACAGCTCCATCAAGAACACTTGCAAGTGGCATTGCTGATGCTTTGGCAAAATGGTACGAATCCTCAATAACAAGTTCAACTATAGAAGATGGTCTTGTTCAACAAGCAATTCAGATATCAAGAGTTTTAAGGGATCAACTACTTATAGATGGACGAAAAGCATTTAATAGGGAATTTGAAAATCCTTCTTGGGGAAATACTATAGAGGCTTGTGGACTTACAGCAGGATTAGTTGGCGGTATTGGTGGAGAAAAGTGTAGGACTGCAGCAGCACATGCTATTCACAATGCAATCACTCAGATAATCACCCCTAATAAATTCTTACATGGTGAGATTGTTGGGGTTGGTTTATTATTGCAATTAAGAATAGAAGAAATGAAAAATAATAATAAATTAGCTGATCAATCTATTAAACAATTATTTGTACTTATGAAAGAATTGAATTTGCCAACTACTATCGGACAACTTGGAATAAATGTTTTTGAAAATAATAATTTAGAGAAAATTGCTGATTTTACTTGTCGAGATAAATCTGAAATTCACTTTTTGCCTTTTGAAATTAATAAACGAGACATGATAGAGGTTATTTCAAATTTTGAACAACAAAAAATTAAAATATAAATATTTCTTGCCTAAAAACAATTTTGAACAATTAAGTGATTTAAATGCAGAATTTTTCGAAAGTGCCAAATTGTCACTATTAGATCCTTTAGGTCTTTATTTGGCAAATGATGTTAAGTGGATAAAACTCAACCAAAATTGGAACTCCTTAAAATTCCCTGTAGTTATCGGAGGAAAAGGTCAACCTATACTTCTTTTACATGGCTTTGATAGTAGTTTTTTAGAATTCAGAAGAATATATAAATCACTAAAAAGAAATTTTCAAGTTATCGTTCCTGATCTTCTGGGTTTTGGTTTTAGTCCCAGGAGCGCAACAAATGAATACAATTCCTCGAAAATAATTTCGCATTTAATTGATCTCCTTAAGACATTAAAAATAACAAAGAATCTAAAAATTATAGGTGCCTCTATGGGAGGCTCAACAGCTTTAAAACTTGCTTATGAAATTCCTGATTCTATTGAAAAAATTATCCTTTTGTCCCCCGCCGGATTGTTTGGAAAACCTAAGAGTATCCCTTTTCCTCTTAACCAAATTGGTGCCTCATTTCTTGGATTGCCTCAGGTCAGAAAAAGTCTTTGTAGGCAAGCATTTGCTTTTCCCGATGAATGCGTTGGTAAAATGGAAGAGCAAATTGCTTCAATTCATTTAGGTTGTAAAGGATGGAGGAATTCACTTGCATCATTTGCAAAAAGTGGTGGGTTTGCAGGAACTCAAAAATATATCCAAAATATCCCAATTAAAACATTATGTGGAGAAAACGATCGAATTCTTGGAAAAAAAGAGCTTAAAAAGATAGGAAATATTGAAAAATTAAATTTTGTAGGGTTACAAAATTGTGGTCATCTTCCGCATATAGATCTTCCATCATTATCTAGTAAAATTATCCAAGATTATTTTTTAGAATAAAAGATTCTTAATTAATTTAGATACTTAAGAATTATAAAAATATAATACAAAACAGATGGAGTAAAGATGTAACTGTCAATTCTGTCAAGAATCCCTCCATGTCCCGGTAAAAAAGTTCCGGAATCTTTTATTTTTGCATCTCTCTTCATCATAGATTCAATTAAATCTCCAACTAATGCCATAAGAGAAATTGAAATTCCATATATTATTCCAACAAATAATGGATTTTCCCAATTCAATAAAAATGCGAAAATTATTGCTAGTAAAGTTGAACAGGATATTCCTCCAATTAAACCTTCTATAGTTTTGCTCGGAGAAATTGGAGATAGAGATGTTTTACCAAATGACTTCCCAATGAAATAAGAACCAATATCACTAGCTACAATTAAAAAGCAAGAAGTTAAAGTTAAATGCAGACCTGTAGTATTTGATAAGTTCTCAAACGACATAAACCCTTGATTTGAAATGATTATCACTGAATCTAATCCCCTTAACTTAATCCAGTAACTAGGTAAAAAACCTAAATAAAATAATCCAAAAATAGAGGCTGCAATATCTGAAATTGTCCCGGGTTTTGGCTGCAAAAGTAACCAAGTACATATCCCAACTGAACAGATTGGCAAAATTGAATTTACAATTTCTCCTTCAAGCAAACCAACAGTCTCAAGATAAGTAGAAACTATAATAATAAAGGATGAAAATAAAGTGGTTTTTGTAGCTGGTCTTATTCCTTTAAATTCTGCCATTCTAAAAAATTCTAATAATGCTAAATATGTAAGCAAAGCAGTTGCCAATGTAAAAAACCATCCCCCCATTAAAACAACAATTAAACCAAAAATTCCTATAAGTAACCCGCTTCTTAATCTCATATGAAATTGCTATGTTTCTAAGACTCTTATATTAAAATTTACCAGATCCTTGTTGCATAAACTTTGATTATTTATCCAATTAAACCTATCTATGTCAATTTTTTCACCAGGAACTAGTAAAGGTATCCCAGGAGGATAAGGGCAAATAATATCTCCAGATATTTTATTTAATGATTGTGAGAAAGGAATACTCCGACTCTTACTTCTCCAAGCAATTCCAATTTCGATTTCGGGAGCTTGAACTAATTTAAAGGGCGATCTGAACACTTCTAAATTTTTTGATTTTTTGGAATTTAATAGTAATTTTTTCCATAACTTTTCAAATAAATTAAGAAAATCTTTTTGATTTCCAAATCCTAAGCAAAAAGTGAGAGTCATCATTTCTGGTAATTCGGCAATAAGTCCATTTCTATAAAAAAAATTATCAGCAGTAAAACCATCAATCCCAACCTTAGAGGTATTTACTACAATTTTTAAGGGGTCTTGAGTTTCTATGAGAGGAATATTTTTTTGAATTAATTTTTTATAAATACTTTTTGCCTCTAAAATTCTTTTTTGATATTTTGATAAACTTTTTTTGTTAAGCCAGTCCCTAATAGACTCTTCACAAGAAGAAAGTAATAAGGAACTTGGACTGGTGGTTTGCAGCAAATTAATACTTTTGATTAATTTATATTCATTTATTAAATTCCCTTTGTACCAAAGTACCGCCGTTTGAGTTAATCCATTGAGTGACTTATGCAATGAATTAACCACTAAATCAGCGTTTGATGATAAGGCTGGTTTTGGTAAATTAAGATTTTCACAAAAAAGGAAATATGAACCATGGGCTTCATCAACTAAAACAGGTAAATTTTTTTGATGACAACAATCTATTAAAGGCTCTAAATCTCCTGCATAACCATGATAAGAGGGGTTTACAAGGATAACCCCTGCAATTTTATTCTCATCAAAATTTAATTTTTTAAATACATTTTCCAACCAAATTTTTGTAATTGGTTTGTAATGACCCGTTATGGTTGAAAACTCTAAGTCAAAAAATATTGGATTTATATTCTGCATCACACAGATTTTTATGACACTTATATGAACATTTCTAGGCATCAGGATATTTTCGCCTGGATTTGCCATTGTAATTAATGCTGATTGTATTAATCCGGAAGCTCCATTAACTCCAAAAAAACATCCTTTAGCCCCAAATTTGTCGGAGAATTCTCTTTGAGATTTAGCAATTAATCCGCTTTGGGATAGTGGGGAGCCTATTTCGGGTAATTCGGGCAAGTCCCAATACCCAGGTGGATTTTTTAACAATTTCACTAATTTCTTTGGTAAAGCTGCCCCTCTGTTATGAGCGGGAAAGAATAGAGACTTTAAAAACTTTTTAGTTAGAAAAGATGAAATGCTCATAAAGTATTACTGACATATATAGAATGGTCTACATGGTAATCTTTTTTGATATTTTTTAATTTTAATGAAAAGATCTTATTCGGAATATTCAGCAAAAGAAGACTTTCTATGGTTGATTTTGAGACCATGGATTTTTATCCCAAGAGTTTTATATATCCTTTTAACTTTTATTTTTCTTTTTTTAAGAATACTTTTTCAAGGTAACAGTAAAAATAAAAATGTACAAAAAAATCTCTCGAAATATCTTTTTGATGTAATAACGGATTTAGGCCCTTGTTTTATCAAATTAGGCCAAGCACTCTCAACTAGACCAGATCTTGTTAGACAAGATTGGCTTACTGAACTTACAAACTTACAAGATAATCTACCAGCATTTGATCACAAAATTGCTTTAAAAATCATTGAAGAGGAACTTGGATCCCCTGCTGATGAATTGTTTGAAGAGTTTCCAGATAGTCCTATTGCTTCAGCGAGCTTAGGTCAAGTTTATAAAGCAAAATTAAATAACTCTTATCTAGCTGTGAAAGTACAGCGGCCAAATTTATACTTCCTTATAAGAAGGGATGTTGTAATCTTAAGGTTTTTAGGAACTTTTTTATCCCCACTATTACCATTAAATATAGGTGTTGGAATTGGAGAGATAATAGATGAATTCGGTAAAGCACTTTTTGATGAAATCGACTATCAAAAAGAGGCCAAAAATGCCTTGAGGTTTGCAAATTTATTCAAAGAAAATCCAAATATTTTTATTCCTAAATTAGAAAAACAGTTTTCATCCAAAAGGGTAATTACAACTTCTTGGATTGATGGAGTTAAGTTAAGAGATCGATTTTTACTAGAGGAAAATAACCTAATACCTTCTTCGTTTATAAAAACATGTGTCATCAGTGGACTGCAGCAATTATTTGAATTTGGATATTTTCATGCAGACCCACATCCAGGAAATATGTTTGCTCTCAAAGGAGGAAATGCAGATTGTGGGAATTTAGCTTATGTTGATTTTGGAATGATGGATACTATTACAAATTCAGATAGACTTACTCTTATTAAGGCAATTGTTCACATAATAAACGAAGAATATTATCTTCTCGCAGAAGATTTCCAGAAATTAGGTTTTTTAACCAAAGAACAAGATCTTCAAAAACTTGTTGAACCATTAAAAGAAGTTATAGGAGGATCTTTTGGCGCTGAGGTTGGTAATTTTAATCTTAAAAATGTAACTGATAAATTCTCAAAACTAATGTATTCCTACCCTTTCAGAGTTCCCAGTAGGTTTGCCTTAATAATTAGAGCCGTTGTAAGTCAAGAAGGTTTAGCACTAAGGTTAGATCCTGAATTTAAAATTCTAAAAATAGCTTATCCATATATTGCAAAAAAACTACTGACCGATAATTCTGAAGAGATTTTAGACATACTTTTAGAAGTCGTTTTTGATAATAAAGGTCAAATCCAAATAGAAAAAGTTGAAAGTTTACTAAACATTTTATTTAGAGATTCAGAGAATATTAATTCAGATCTCATACCAGTTGCGAACGCTGGATTGAAATTATTTGTCAGCAAAAAAGGATCCGAAGTTAGGAAGAATCTTCTTTTAAGTCTCATAAAAGATGAAAAATTAGAATTTTCTGATGCAAAAAAACTCTTAGCTTTAATTAGAGATACTTTTAGCCCTCTAAATATTGCAAAAAGTGCAGTACAAAATATTTTTTCAACAGTTTAGTTTTTATATTTATAGTTAATTAACTTACCTTTGAATTTAATTCTATTAAAATTGGAAATAATATTTTAATAATGAGAAGTAAAAGGATTATTTAGCTTTGGAAGATTAAATGAATTTTTTTAAAAATCTCTTTTTATTTAATAAAAAATCTCAAAAAAATAAAGAATGTAGTCCTGGACTGGTTGACCAATCTTTAGAAATTGCAAAGTTAGTAAAAGAAGCAAGAATTCAACAAAACCTTACAATTAAGGAATTGTCATATATTTCAAAAATCCCTGAACGAATAATAAACTCTATTGAAAATAATAATAAAAGTACTAGGCCAGAGTATCCTTTTATAAGATCTGTATTAATTAAATTAGAGGATTGCTTAGTATTAAAAAAAAATACATTATTAAATTTAGCAGTTAAAGAAAGAAAAATTTTAAAGAAAAGGGGAAAGGATTTTATGTTCAGGAAATTCGATCTTATCAATACATGGCAAGGAAGTCTTTTGTATTTTTTTATATTGGTTTTAACTATTTTTATATTAAAGAGATACTTTATTTTAAATGTAAATGTTATAGAGATTCAAAATATTGAGAATCAAATTATTGAAAAATAATTTTTAATAATATCTAAATTAGAGTTCTCCCAAAATTATTTCCTAGCTTACTAAACATTTTTATATTATTTTCTATTTCTTCTAAAGGACAATTTAACTTCCATTTCCAGTTATTTTTTGTGGTCCCAGGTTTGTTTAATCTACTTGAATCGTCTAGAGATAATAGATCTTGTAATGGAGCGATAAAAAGATTAGCATTTGTCTCCATGCCAATTTCTATTAGATCCCAAGAAGGGTTTTCTGAAAATTTATACTCATCTTTTATTCTTTTTTGGGATTCATAATCTAAACTTTCCCACCATGAAATAGAAGTAGAGTTGTCATGAGTACCTGTATAAACAACCCAATTTTCTCCTTCAATATTCTTTGGTAAATAAGGATTATCTTCATTACCATCAAAAGCAAATTGTAATATTTTCATGCCAGGTAGTGCGAAGTTTTTCCTTAATTTCTCTACATCTGGAGTTATTACTCCCAGATCCTCCGCAATAATAGGTAGATAGTTACCCCCTAGATCCTTTTTTAATTTATTTAATAGTGTTTTACCTGGAGAATTTATCCATTTTCCAATAATTGCCGTTTTAGATTTGCCATTAACTCTCCAGTAACCTGCTAAACCCCTGAAATGATCAAATCTTAATATGTCCACAAGTTCAAATTGTCTTTGAAATCTTTTTCTCCACCAATTGAAATTAGTCCTTTTATGCTTTGACCAAAAGTAAGTTGGGGTACCCCATAATTGTCCTGTTGATGAAAAATAATCAGGTGGAACACCACTTTGAAAGATTAAATCTCCATTTTTAAAAATTGAAAATAATGATTTATTACTCCATACGTCGGCGCTGTCTCTAGAGACATAAAAAGGCAAATCTCCTATCAGCTTAATATTTCTTGATTTTGCAAAGTTTTTAATGACACTCCATTGCTCATCAAGATGCCACTGTATTAATTTTTTAATAAGTATCTCTTCACTTTTTTTCTTAATCCACGATTTTAAGAACTTGTTATTTTTTATTTTAAATTCTTGAGGCCATTCCCACCAAGGCAACATATTAAATTCCTCTCTGATAACAACAAATGTTGCATAATCTTCAACCCAAGAATGCCTACTGACCCATTTGTTAAAATTAATTTTTCTTTCTTCAGATTGTGAACTCCAACCTTGCAAAAGAAGGAGACCTAATTTTTTTGTTAGGTCATTCGCAATATCAAAATCAAAATGATCTTTATTCTGATTTGTTGGACCTAGATTTTCTTTATCTGAGATGTAGATAAAACCTTTTTCGATTAAATCATCTATATCCAAAAACCATGGGTTTAGTGCAAAACTAGATGGGGAACTATATGGCGAACCTGTGGAGTCAGTAGGTGTAAGAGGTAAAAATTGCCAGTATTCAATTCCATGCTTATGAAGTTTTCTTATCCACTCTTTAGCTCCTCGCCCAAAAGTTCCACATATTCTTCCTCCCGGAATGCATGTTGGATGCATAAGTATTCCTAATGATTTTCTTGCAATAATTGACTTTATAGGCATGTTTTCAATATATTTTGATTCTTTAAACTTAACGTGTTTTTAATTCTCTAAATTCAACCTTATACAAATTTTTTTTAATTGACAAATATCATTGCTGATTTTTAAGTCTGGATAAATATTAATTCTAATTTTTAATCAATAATTTTTTGCTTAATTGAGGTGAATTTTGAAAATATCTAGTCATTATCTTTTGCGAAATTCACATAAACGACTACGATGATAATATAGTTTTATGGTGCAAATTTCGTGACAAGTTTTATCACGGCAATGCAGAGTAAAGAATCGAACTTTAATCTAGCTAATAGTAGATTAAGGTTAGTAAGCGGGACAACAAACCCAAAGTTAGCTGAAGAAATTGCATCATACTTAGGGATTGAAAATGTACCTTTAATATCTAAAAGATTTGCAGATGGAGAACTTTATGTTCAGATTCAGCAATCTATTAGGGGTTGTGATGTATTCCTTATACAACCTACATGCGCTCCTGTAAACGATAGTTTAATGGAGCTCATGATAATGGTTGACGCTTGCAAAAGAGCTTCTGCAAGACAAATAACGGCTGTAATTCCCTATTTTGGATATGCAAGGGCAGATAGGAAAACCTCAGGAAGAGAGTCTATAACTGCAAAATTAACTGCTAATTTACTAGAGAAATCAGGAGTTGATAGAGTTTTAGCGATGGACTTACACTCTGCTCAAATACAAGGCTACTTCGATATACCATGCGATCATATTTACGGTTCACCTGTATTAATTGATTATCTAGAATCTCTAGATTTAGAAGAAATAGTTGTGGTCTCTCCTGATGTAGGCGGGGTGGCAAGAGCAAGAGCGTTCGCGAAATTAATGAATGATGCGCCGTTGGCTATCATTGATAAAAGGAGAGCTGCGCATAATATCGCTGAAAGTCTAACCGTTATAGGTGAAGTCAAAGGTAAAACGGCTATTCTTATAGACGACATGATAGACACGGGAGGTACAATTTGTTCTGGAGCAAATTTACTAAAACAAGAAGGAGCTAATAGGATATTTGCGTGTGCCTCACATGCTGTATTTTCGCCTCCTTCTTATGAAAGATTAAGTTCTAAGAATCTTTTCGAACAAGTTATTGTGACTAACAGCATACCAGTTATACATAAAGATAATTTTCCACAGTTAAAAGTTCTTTCCGTCGCAAATATGCTTGGAGAAGCTATTTGGAGAATTCACGAAGAAAGTTCTGTTAGTTCAATGTTTAGATAAAAAAAATTTATTCTTTACAAACCTTGTAATTTCTTGAGTCTCTCAGTTTCAATCTTAAATTGTTTTTCGATCTTTTCAGGAACATTATCTGGACACACTTTAAGAGCTGATTCTACTAATTGCAGTGATGCAATAAACTGTAATTGTTTCATATCAACTGTTTGTTCTTTCTTTTTCTCTATTATTTTCCCTCCATGTTTTTGTGATACTACTGATGCGAAGGTTGCTGAGGCAACGTTTAATGTTTTTGGGAAATCCAGATCAAATCCTTTTCTTGTCGCATTACATAGAAATGAAACACCCATCCCATGATATAAATCTAAATCACTTTTATTGGCAGGAGAATTTTTAACATTTGCATTTACTTTATTAAAATCATTATTTGTATCAAATAAAAAAGATGAAAAAATTAGAGGAATTGCAAAAATTTTAGATATTTTTAAACTCATATTTAATTTATTTTTAATTCATATTATTAAAGATAACATTTTTATTTTTAAACTAAATCTGCCCACAGAATTTATTTAATAATTTTAATTTCGTGATGATTCTCTACTATTTTAAGCACATCTTTGTTCCATGAATAAATAACCCTAAATCTATAGTTATCAGAATCTACAAGTCTTGTATGTTCAAGAATATACCAATCTTTGTAAGAAGATTCAAAAATCATTTCGTGTTCGTCGACTTGTTTTATATTTGAAATACCTTCATGATTACTTAGATAAAAATTTTCCCTCTTAAGTTGATGGCCTTTTAAAAATGCATGCATTTCTCCTCGTTCTTTATACTGGGGATTTTCGTCAAAGAAATTATATTTTTTTTCTGGATACCAAGTAAATTTATAATGCGACTCCCATTCAGACTTACTCTCGAGAGCTTGAATATTTATATTCATACTTAAATTGTAAGTTTTTTGTGCTTCGTCGAGAAAATACGTTCTATTAGATTTCCATAATCCAATATTCCTGGAAAACCACCTTTTTAAATTACTATTTAAGTTGATTTCAGGAGGGTTTTCACCAAAATGTAAATTTTTCTTTGGATTAATAGCAACCATTTATAAAAAAGTCCTATTTATTTAATAGCCTATCTGTAAAATAAAAAAAAATATCTTAAGGTGTTTATAAGGATTAACAGCTTTTCAACACTTCAGAGGGATTCATTTGAATGATAAAAAAGAGCTAAAATTAATACTTGTGGCAGCTAGAAATCAACTTTCTAGTAATGATATTAAGTCCCTAATAGCTTATTTAGAATCAGATGATTGTGAATTTGAGACATCTCTTCAGATCTCAGAACCCACAGAGCAACCAGAATTACTTGAACTACATAGATTAGTCGCTATTCCTGCTCTTATAAAGGTTTCCCCAGCTCCAAAGCAAATATTTGCTGGAAGTAATATTTTCTCTCAGTTGCAAAAATGGTTACCAAGGTGGTCACAGGAAGGCTTAACAAAAAATCTTGGGATTAATTTGCAGCCATCCAAAATTGATTCAACAAGAACTCAAAAAGAGTTTCTATTGGAAGACGAACTTCTTGTTTTAAGACAAGAAAATGAGACATTAACAAAAAGAATAGAATCTCAGGAAAGATTATTAAGAATGGTCGCGCATGAATTAAGAACACCTTTAACTGCTGCTACTTTGGCTGTTCAAAGTCAAAAACTCGGACAAATAGATATTTCAAAATTGCAGGAGGTTATTAAAAGACGTCTTGAAGAGATTGAACTCTTATCTCAGGATCTTTTAGAGGTTGGAACAACTAAATGGGAAGCATTATTTAATCCTCAGAAAATTGATTTAGGTAATATTAGTGCTGAAGTAATACTCGAATTAGAAAAATTCTGGAGATTAAGGAATATTGAAATTGATACTGATATTCCATCTGATCTGCCAAGTGTATTTGCAGATCAAAGAAGAATGAGGCAAGTATTTTTAAATTTAATTGAAAATGCTATTAAATTTTCTAAAGATTCTGGATCTATAAAAATCACCATGATTCATAAGACAAATCAATGGGTAGAAATAACAATTTGTGACAAAGGTGCAGGTATTCCTTTGAGCGAACAAAAAAGAATTTTTCTTGATAGGGTTAGACTTCCCCAGACCTCTGAGGGAACTTCAGGATTTGGTATAGGGTTATCAGTATGTAGGAGAATAGTACAAGTCCATGGAGGAAGAATATGGGTCGTATCTGAAGTTGGGGAAGGTTCCTGCTTCCATTTCACAGTTCCTGTGTGGCAAGGACAAAACAAAGAGCAACAATACTTGACGAAAGGCTAGCCTTACTCTTAGTTTTTAATAAGCTGTTATGCTAATTTCCTGGCCCCATCGTCTAGAGGCCTAGGACACCTCCCTTTCACGGAGGCGACAGGGGTTCGAATCCCCTTGGGGCTATTAATTTAAATTTATAACGATCTTTTTGATGATTTTGCTTGCCTATCTACGGCAATTAAATTTTCTGAAAGATCCTTTTTCAGTCTTTTCTCTATCATCCCTATTGGCATCCACTGACAACCTTGAACAGTTAGATCATAAATTAATGAGTTTGTTGAAGTATTTTTAATATTTTGAATTTTCCAACTACCCTCAAACTTTCTGAAATCTCCTTTTATTAAATTAAATTTTAAGAGGCCAAGCTCCTTGTCTTCAAATAAATCTATTGTTACTTCAGCTGAAAACTTCATGCCAAGGAAATCCTGAGCCCCAACTTGTCTAAGGTGGACATTATTTCCCTTCTGAAATATTTTTTTGCTCGATAAAAGATTTGGTATGTAGAGATTTAGCCGATCATAATCTGTTAAAACACTCCACAAAGAATCAAAACTTGCAGAAGTTGTAAGTTGAGCTGCCAGTCGTCTTGTCCCACCGGAAAACTTCTCCATCGTCTGCTCAATTGTCCTGTAATCATTATTCTTAGAATGATCTTCTGATTCTTGAGGATTATTCATAAATGAATTTTTTAATTAGATAAAAAATTATTTCTGTGTAACTATACTGATAAAAACAACAAATACTGAAAAATTAAAATAATTTCTATGATTTATCCCGATCTCAAAACGTAACCATTTTTGTAAAATCGCTACAAATTAAACTACAAATTGATAATCTTTTATAAAAGAAATCTAAAAAATGTATTCACAAGCAAAAGTAATCGCAGGCGGATTAGCTCATATACCAGTAGTAATAGCTGTTTTTTATTTTATACTCACAACTTTTAATAAAAGAGCTTTAAAATTTGTTGAAGAAGTAAAAACAAAAAAACCTGAGGCAAAACCTGTGGAAACTAAAAAAGTCGCTGTTTCAAAAATAGAAGCTCCAAAAACAGAAGCTCCAAAAACAGAAGCTCCAAAAATAGTTAAGAAAAAACATGCAGATGTCCCAGTTAATATTTACCGTCCTAAAACACCCTATGAGGGAACAGTTATTGAAAACTATAGTCTTCTCAAAGAAGGAGCAATTGGTAGAGTTAATCACATAACTTTTGACCTTAAAGATAGTGATCCATTTCTAAATTATGTAGAAGGTCAAAGTATTGGTATCATGCCTGCTGGTGAAGATGCTAATGGAAAACCTCACAAATTAAGACTTTACTCAATAGCTAGTACCAGGCATGGTGATGACTTTAATGGGAATACGGTTTCTCTTTGTGTAAGACAGCTTCAGTATGAAAAAGATGGTGAAACCATTAATGGTGTCTGCTCCACTTACTTATGCGATATTAAGCCTGGAGATAAAGTAAAAATTACAGGTCCTGTAGGGAAAGAAATGCTTCTCCCTGACGAAGAGGATGCAAACATAGTTATGTTGGCTACTGGAACTGGAATAGCACCAATGAGGGCTTATTTAAGAAGAATGTTCGAACCAACTGAAAAAGAAAAAAATAAATGGAATTTCAAGGGTAAAGCTTGGTTATTTATGGGCGCTCCAAAATCAGCTAATTTGTTATACGAAGAAGATCTTCAAAGATACATTGCTGATAATCCAGACAATTTTAAATATACAAAAGCGATTAGTCGTGAGCAGCAAAATACAAAAGGTGGAAGAATGTACATTCAAGACAGAGTTTTAGAGTCAGCCAATGAACTTTTCAATATGATTGAAGATGAAAAGACGCACATATATCTTTGTGGATTAAAGGGTATGGAACCTGGAATAGATGAAGCAATGACTAAGGCAGCAGAAGAAAAAGGCTTGAACTGGTCAGAATTAAGACCTCAACTAAAAAAAGCAGGAAGATGGCACGTGGAAACTTACTAAATCGTTGATATTTAGATTTAGTTTTCAGTACTAAATACTTTTTGGTTTAGACACAATATGTAGCTAATATTTGAAAAAAAGAGGATTTTAAATAAAGAATACTAAGAATATGCCTTCAACTTTAAGTAATCCTCTAAGATTGGGTTTACGGCAGGAAAGAGTCATATCTCCACAATGCTTAGTCATATTTGGTGCTAGTGGAGACCTTACTCATAGAAAATTAATACCAGCCTTATTTGAACTCTACTTGCAAAGAAGAATTCCTAGTGAATTTGGAATAGTTGGTTGTGCGAGAAGACATTGGACTGATAATGAGTTTAGAGAAAAGATGAAAGTAAAGCTATTAAATCAAATATCTGGTAAAGAAATGGAGTGGGAACAATTTTCTAATTATCTTTTCTATGAACCAGTTGACTTACAACAAAGTGATCATGTTGTAAGGCTTTCTAGAAGATTAAATGAAATTGATAAAACACAAGCTACTCATGGTAATAGAACATTTTATTTATCAGTATCTCCGAATTTCTATGCAAGTGGATGTAAAGCTCTTAAAGCAGCTGGCCTTTTAGATGACCCTAAGAAAAGTCGTTTAGTGATAGAAAAACCTTTTGGAAGAGATTATTCAAGTGCAAAAAAATTGAATAAAATCGTTCAAAGTTGTGCTGAAGAAAGTCAAATTTATAGGATTGATCATTATTTAGGTAAAGAGACAGTTCAGAATATTCTTGTTTTGAGGTTTGCGAACACTATTTTTGAACCAATCTGGAACAGAAATTATATATCAAGTGTGCAAATTACTTCATCTGAAACAGTGGGTGTTGAAGATAGAGCAGGTTATTACGAAAGCTCTGGTGCTTTAAGGGATATGCTTCAAAATCATATGACTCAAATGCTTGCTGTAACTGCTATGGAACCTCCTGGAAAGTTTGAACCAGAAGCAATAAGAAATGAAAAAGCTAAGGTTCTTCAAGCTTCAAAACTTGCTGACGAAAATGAACCGTGGAATTGTTGCATAAGAGGTCAATATGGAGAGGGAGGAAATATTTCAAATCGACTCAAAGGATATAGGCAGGAAGATGGTGTTAATTGTAATAGCACAACAGAAACTTTTATTGCGACAAAAATTTTCGTTGATAACTGGCGTTGGCAAGGGGTTCCTTTTTATTTGAGAACAGGTAAAAGACTACCCAAAAGACTTGGAGAAATAGTCTTGACTTTTAAGGACGTTCCTGTTCATTTATTTGAATCAACAATAATAAATCCTGCCCCAAATCAACTTGTCCTTCGAATTCAGCCAAATGAAGGTGCTACTTTCAAATTTGAGGTAAAATCCCCTGGTTCTGGAATGAAATCAAGACCTGTTGAGATGGAATTTTCTTATGATGAATCATTTGGAGAACCCTCAGATGAAGGCTATGTAAGATTATTAGCTGATGCTATGCTTTCTGATCCAACCTTATTTACTCGAAGTGATGAAGTTGAGGCAGCCTGGAAACTTTATACGCCATTAATAGAATTGATGGATAATTCTCCTTGGAAGTTACCTATTTATAACTATGAATCTATGACGTGGGGCCCTCCTGAGTCTGATCAATTAATTTCAAAAGATAATATTTTCTGGCGCAGACCTTAAAAATGAAACCTCAACTAACACTCCAAACCCCTTTAGAGCTTCCTTATCAGGAAATTTCTAATTACCTTAATAAATTATGGATTTCAGAAGATAAAGATAATAGTGGGGCTAATACGTTTACATTAATGGTCTGGCAGCCTGCTTGGCTAGAACAATGTTTGGTTCAAAAAGGATTAGTAAATGGACCAATTACTGGAAATTTAAGTCCAGAGATTATTAAAGTTGCTAAAAAATTTATATTAGATCAAGGCCTTCCTATTACTACTTCTCTTAATAGTGAAGAATTATTGAATTTGTTGAAGGAAAATTTATCTAATAAAGACTTTGAAGATTTTAGAGGTCAATTTTTTGAATCATCAATTAGTACATTGAACCCAAGAAGATTAATAACCTTAGCGCCGACATTAAACAAAAATTCAGATATCAAAACTTTTGTATCCGCTTACTGTCCATTAAGTGATACTCCAGCTATGCAACCTATATGTGGGGATTTAGTTGTAATTAGGGGGGACTCGGTCTCAATATCTAAAAAAGGATTAAAGATAATTGATGAATTATCTATTGATGAATTACCTTCATGGTTGTGGTGGAATGGGAGTTTGGATGAATCGCCTGAAATCTTCGAATATTTTACTAATTATGGTCTAAGGTTAATAATTGATACTGCGCTTGGATCTCCTCAAAGATGTTTAAAAGTTTTAAATCAATTAAATAATTCAAATAAAGCTATTAATGATTTGAATTGGGTTAGATTGAAAAATTGGAGGGAATCATTGGCAATGATTTTTGATCCTCCTTCGAGGAGACCAATCTTAGATCATATTACTGATATTGACATTGATATCGCAGGAGATCATATGATTCAAGCTTTGTTTTTGATTTCATGGATTAGCGATAAACTTGGTTGGTCTTTTCTGAGAGTAGAAAGGGATACAGAATCAACAAAAATAGAGTTTGAAAGAATTAATGGCGAAATAATTTCTACATCAATTAATCCCTTATCTTTGGGAAATCCAAGTATTCATTTAGGACAAGTTATTGGATTTAGGCTTATTTCAAAAATTAGTGAGGTTCAAAAAAATAACACTTGTGTAATACTTGGCTGTGAATCAGTGGAATGTATGAGACTTGAAGCAGGGGGAATGGCTAATATGGAATTAATAGAACAAGTTGTTCCAAATACTTTTTCTACATCAGAGTATGATGTTAGTAAATTATTGGGAAGTAGTAGAGGTAACACCAGTCCTCTTTTTGAAAATTCTATTAAAATAGCCCTTCAAATATTTAATGGTCTTAAAAACTAATAGATGCCTTGTGTAATATCTTCTCCTTCTAGTGATAGTGGGAAAACTACATTATCGCTTTTGCTATCTTGCTGGGCGTTCTCAAAAGGTATAAAGATACAAACTTTCAAGGTTGGCCCAGATTATCTTGATCAACAACAACTTAGTTCAATTGGCCAACCTATTTGCAGGAATTTAGATATTTTTTTAAGTGGAGAGGTATGGGTTCAAGAAAGTTTTTTTAAACATTCTTTGAAATATGAATTCTCATTAATTGAAGGAGCAATGGGTCTATTTGATGGATTAGGGGCAACAACCTATTCCAGCACAGCAAATATCTCTAAACTTCTCAATGCTCCAATAATTTTTATTGTTAATGCTAAAGGTCAAGTAGCTTCTCTTTTGGCGACTGTTCGAGGTTTTAGAGATTTTGATAGTGAATTGTCAATAGCAGGAATTATATTCAACAACGTTAATTCAGATAGACATAAAAATTTAATCAAAGAAGTTTTTAAAAATGAAGACATCGAAATTCTTGGTTTTTTACCATCTGATTCAAAAATAACTTTAAACAAAGCTAATTTAGGGTTGATATCTCCAATGGATAATGGAAAAGAAATTGATGTTGAATATTTTGCAAATTTCGCCGAAAGAAATCTTGATGTATTTTCTCTTATTAAATTCCTGAAATCTCCTCAAAAAAAAATAATTAATTCTGATAATTTTAAAGATTTTAAAATTGACAAAAATAAACCTATCGCAATTGCAGAAGATAAAATCTTTCATTTTCAATACCCTGAAACTAAGGAATTTTTTAGTGAAATAGGAATACCATTGATTTCATGGAGTATTTATGATGATGAAGAAATACCTATTGAGGCTTCTTCTTTAATTATTCCTGGGGGATTCCCTGAAAAATATGCTGATCATATAAGTAACTCTACAAAAAGCTTAAATTCGTTAAGGAAATTCCGTAAAAATGGATTTATATATGCTGAGTGCGGAGGGATGATGATTTTAGGAGACTTCATAAAAGATGAAAATGGTAATAATCATAAAATGAGTGGCATCCTGCCTTTTAAATCAAAAAAAAGTAAACTTTCAGTAGGTTATAGATACATTGAGGGTTTAAAAGATACTCCGATCATTAAACAAAAGCAATTAATTAGAGGACATGAATTTCATTATTGGGAAATTGAAAATAATTTATCTGAACTTGATTTTGGAAAAGCTGATCATCAGAAGAAACTTTCTTCCCCATGGAAAATTAAATCTTGGAAAACTGAATACAAAAATGAAGGCTTTTTTGATGAAAAATTACATGCAAGTTGGGTTCACTTACATTTGCCAAGTTCTCCAGAAGTCGCAAAAAACTTTATAGAGGCCACCCAAATTACTTTTTCAAAGCATTCTTAATTTATTATCAAATTAAATATTTTGAGAGGAGAACCCAAAAAAAACATTCCAGGCAAAGTGATTAATGGTCCTAAAAAACTCCCAACCATGACCTCAATTTTTGTATGACCTAAGGTTTCTTTTAACATTAATTCAGATTGAGAGTCTAGTTTTTTTGATAGTTTATTAATTTCTGCAGCTTGAACCCCAGCTGATTTTCGAACACCACTTGCGTCATACATAATTATTAGTGCTACAGCAACTGATAATGCGAATATTGAGCTATCAAATCCTAATTCATAACCTATACCAGATGTAGCGCCAGTTATTAAGGCGGAATGACTTGAAGGCATACCACCTGTCTCGAACATAATTCCAAATCTTATCTCTCCAGTTGAAAAGAAATGGAATATAATCTTAAAAAATTGAGCTAGCAAACAGGATAATAGGCTCCAGAAAAGAACTGAATTATTAAAAAAGGAAAAAAACTCAGACATAAATTAAAATAATTATCTATCTCTATTTGTAATAAAGTCGGCTAACGATATTAAATACTTTGCATCTGCACCCCAAGGTTCAATTGCTTTTTTTGCTTTTTCAACTAAATCAAATGCTCTTTTCTTTGACTCCTCCATTCCAAGTAATTTAGGGTAAGTAGTTTTGTCAGCCAAAAGATCTTTGCCGGCAGTTTTACCAAGTTTTTCACTGCTGGAAGTTATATCAAGAATATCATCTATTATTTGGAAGGCTAAACCAATTCCCTCTGCATAAGTTGTCAGAGCTTGTAATAGTTTTTCGTTAGCTCCTGCGATCATCGCGCCTGTTCTTACGCAGGCCTTTAATAAAGCCCCAGTCTTGTGAAGATGAATATATTCGAGAGTTTCAAGGTCGACTTCTTTGCCTTCGCATTCCAAATCAACAACTTGCCCCCCGACTAGGCCTGGTGCACCAGCAACTAAGGATAATTCGCCAACTACATTTAATAATCTATTTGGATCGACTCCAGGGCTCCTTAAAGAGACCATTTCAAAGGCCCTTGTTAATAAAGCATCGCCTGCAAGAATAGCTATTGCATCTCCATATACTTTATGATTTGTCGGTCTACCTCTCCTCAAGTCATCATTGTCCATAGCGGGCAGATCATCATGAATCAAGGACATTGTATGGATCATTTCTATTGCTACCGCAGTAGGAACTGCGAGAGAGGGTTCTCCTCCAGCCAGTGCACAAGATGCTAAACATAAAATTGGACGTATTCTTTTCCCTCCAGCTAAGAGGGAATATCTCATTGATTCTCTTAATATTTCTGGATTCTCAGGGCCCAATGAAAAATCAAGTGCTTCTTCTACAACCTTTTTTGTGTTTTTAAGATATCTTTCAAAATCAGAAATACTATTTATAACTTCAGTCATTTTATACCTTTAGTAAAAAAAAAATCATCTTGGAGTTTATGGCAAAAGGTCATTAAGAGTTGATGATAAACCAAATTTTTTTTGCCAGCTAAAAATAGTATTTACAAGTAACATTGTTACTGTCATTGGCCCAACACCTCCTGGTACAGGCGTGTAAGCAAATACTTTAGAAATTACATCTTCTAATAATACATCGCCACATAATCTGGCTGGATTTTTATCGGAACTTTTTAATCTATGTATTCCAACATCAATAATTACTGCTCCTTCTTTAACAAAACTCGAATCTACAAGATTGGGTTTTCCTGCAGCCGCAATTAGAATGTCAGCTTCTCTACAAACTTTATTCAAATTTAATGTTTTAGAGTGAGTAATTGTTACCGTGCCATTTAGATTCAACAACATAATCGATAGGGGTTTCCCAACAAGCAAACTTCTACCTATGACAACAATTTTCTTACCTTCTATTGTAATATTTTTGGATCTTAATAAATTAATAATTCCTGCTGGAGTGCATGATCTCATCGCAGGCTCATTTTTGACTAGTTTGCCGATGTTTATTTCATTTAGTCCATCTACATCTTTGCTTGGATTAATATGGCTAATAAGTTTTTGCTCGTCAAATTTCATTGGGATGGGAAGTTGAAGTAACATTCCATCAATATCCTTATCAGAATTAAGTTTGATTATTAATTGTTCAACTTCTTTTTGTTCTACACTATTTTTTAAATGAAAGATAAAGCTCTTTATCCCAATCCTTGAACATGCTTTTTCCTTGTTATTAACGTAAACACCACTCGCGGGGTCTTCACCTATTCTTATTACAGCTAAACCGGGAGCTCTTTTTGCAATTTCTTTATTACTAGAGATATAATCAGCTAATCTCTCTTCAATTTCAAGAGATAATTTTTTACCGTCTAATTTTAATGACATTTAGAAAAACATCTCCTTTTTACATCTAGCATGCCTATAATTCTAAATTATTCAAATAGATTTATCTATATTCTGTGCAAAACATCATAACTACCTTAAAGAAATTGTTTTATCTTTGGAGGCGAAGTCAAGTCCCAGTAAAACAACCAATTAAAATTTCAAGAATAGATAATCTCATAATTTTTTTAGTATGCATTTTAATTTCAATAATTTCTTCTTATAAACTACTTCTTATTTCGCCATTAAATATCGAAGATATTTTTTCTTGGTTTTTGAACTTTACTGAAATGCTTATTAGTTCGGGAGTTTTGATATTAGTTTCAAAAAAAGAGAATCCTACAATTTCTTCAAGACAGATCTTCTTGATCATTACTCTTCTTTTAGCAGTACAAGTTACGAAATTAGCCTCAGCTTCAACCATAAGTCCATTATCTATGATAATTCCACCGGCATTAATAATATCTCAAGGAATGGGAAGTATAACAGCTTTAGCTTGGGTATCAATCGCAAGCTTTAGTTGGCATGAGCCAGCAGTTGCTATAGACAATAATTTATTTTTTATTTTATTAGTTTGCTCTTCAGTAGTATCTTTGCTTGGAGGAAGAATAAGAAGTAGAGCTCAGTTACTTCAACTATCAATTTTTGTCCCAATAGGATCTTTCTTGAGTCAATGGATATTTATAGGTGAAGGTAAAATATCAATTGTTAATAACCAAGATTTTGCTTTAACTAACGGGGATATTTTTTCTGATTCCTTGCTATTGGCAATAGTAATGCTTTTTACTATTTTATTTATTCCTATTTTTGAATCGATATTCGGATTATTAACTAAAGCAAGATTACTCGAATTGGCTGATAAGGAGAAACCTCTTATTAGAAGATTATCTCTTGAAGCTCCTGGCACCTTTGAACATACTTTACTTATATGTGGCTTAGCAGAGGAAGCAACAAGAATGATTGGTGGTGATATTGATCTAATTAAAACTGGAGCGTTATATCATGATGTTGGTAAATTACATGCACCTAATTGGTTTATAGAAAATCAGGATGGTTCAAAAAATCCGCATGACGAATTAGATGATCCTATTAAAAGTGCAGAAGTATTACAGGCACATGTTGATGAAGGATTGAAGTTTGCAAGAAAAAATAGACTACCTAAACTGATAGCCAATTTTATCCCTGAACATCAAGGTACGCTAAAAATGGGATATTTTTTTCAAAAAGCTAAAGAAAAAAATCTTGACATTAATGAATATTATTTCAGATACAAAGGTCCTATTCCTCAGTCAAAAGAAACAGCTATTTTAATGCTTGCAGATGGATGTGAAGCAGCATTAAGAGCTATGAATATTAATGCATCCGATAAAGAAGCTTTAGATACAATATCTAATATTATCTACTCGCGTCAAAAAGATGGGCAATTAGATGATAGTAATTTATCTAAAGGAGAAATTTTTCTAATAAAAAGGGCATTCTTGAATGTGTGGAAAAGAATAAGACATAGAAGAATTCAGTATCCAACTAGCAAGAATAATACTTTTTCTTAATTTTCAATTTTATAGCCTTATACTTCTTCGATGCTTTGGATTACACCAATATAGAAGAGCTAATGTACTTAATACTGTTGTTAAAAGAGTAAACCCGCCAATTCCATAAATGTCTTGAAGAGTTATTAGCCTTACAACTGAATAAGGACCCATACCAGAAATCACCATTGATAATGATACTAAAGTTAAAGTTACTCCCCACTTTCTCTCTGCTAAAAGAGCTGCTGAAGAAACTATTCCAACAATCGCAGCAGGCCATCCCAGACTTATGGCAAGAGTTATATTCGCAACTTTTAGTGGAGGCCCATAACTTATTATTAATGCGATTATTGGAAGTGCAACTATATTGCCTATTAAGCCAACCCACGAAAGTGCCCAATATCCAAATAACCTCTCTCTCATTATTTACTGCTTTAACTATTAATTCAATCTACAGTATTAAGAGGCTATTTTTTATGATGCTTAATAATCCTAAGAAATAATTTAATTCGCGGGATTAGATAGAAATGTTTTTTCGGAATTTTCTAAATTATCAAATTGTGGATGAATTGAATTTCTTTTCTCAGAAAATACAAGCCTATTTAAAGCATTAACGTAAGCATTAGCAGCTGCAACTACAACATCAGTGTCAGCAGAATGACCAGAATATATTTTATTATCTCTTCTTATTCTTATTGTCACTTCCCCCAAAGCATCAATACCCTCTGTTACAGACTTTACTGAAAATTCAATTAATTCATTAGGAACTTTAGCTAGCTTATTTAGAGCCTCACATACAGCATCAACAGGTCCTGTACCTATTGAAACAGCAGTATCCTCAGTATTATCTTCCGTGTTTAGGAGCGAAATGGTAGCAGTAGGTTTAGATGCGTTGCCGCAACTTACTTGTACAAGACTTAATTGAAATTTAGCTTCTGGAAGCTGAACTTGTTCACTAACAATTGCTTCTAAGTCTCTATCAGTAATTTCTCTTTTTCTGTCAGCTAAATCTTTAAAACGAGCAAAAGCATCATTTAAGTCTTCACGACTCAAGTCATATCCCATCTCTTCTAATCTTGCTCTTACTGCACTTCTTCCACTAAGTTTACCCAAAGATATTTTGTTATCACTCAAGCCAACAGTTTTTGCATCGATAATTTCGTAAGTTAATCTATTTTTTAAAACCCCATCCTGATGAATACCTGACTCATGTGCAAAAGCGTTAGCTCCTACAATTGCTTTATTAGGTTGTACGGTCATTCCAGTTAGGTTGGAAACAAGTCTAGAGGTTTTTGTTATTTCTTCTGTTCTTATTGCGGTAAGAGGAGTTGGTGAATCTGGATTTCTTTTGAAAAAACTATTAAAAAAACTTTTCCTAACATGCAGTGCCATTACTAATTCTTCTAAAGAGGCATTCCCTGCTCTTTCACCAATACCATTAATAGTACATTCTAGTTGCCTTGCTCCATTCTTTACTGCTTCAAGAAAATTGGCTACTGCTAAACCCAAATCATTATGACCATGAACCGAGATTACTGCCTCATCAATATTTGGAACATTTTTATTTATATCGATAATTAGTTTGCCAAATTCACTAGGAGTTGTAAATCCAACAGTGTCAGGGATATTGATTGTTGTCGCTCCTGCAGAAATTGCTAGTTGTATCACTTCGTATAAAAAATCAGGATCACTTCTTGAGGCATCTTCACAAGAGAACTCAACATCATCTACTAATGATCTTGCGTAGTTAACCATTTCTGGAACTATTTGAAGAACATCTTTTCTGGATTTTTTAAGTTTATGTTTAAGATGAATATCACTTGTAGCAATAAAGGTATGTATTCTTTTCTTGGGAGCTGGACTTACTGCCTCGTAACATGCTTTTATATCTGCTTTAGATGCTCTAGCTAAACCGCATATTATAGGACCATTTTCTTTCCCTACAGCATTGGCAATTTTATTAACAGCTTTAAAATCTCCTGGACTTGCGAAAGGGAATCCGGCTTCAATAACATCTACTCCTAATCTTGCTAATTGATGGGCGATGGCAAGTTTTTCTTCAAGATTTAAACTGGCACCTGGAGATTGCTCTCCATCTCGAAGAGTTGTATCAAATATCAAAATTCTTCCAGGATCTTTTGACATTAATGGCAATTACCTAATCTTATATTAAGCTAATTAAAAAAAATTGACTAGATTTAGCACAATAAAAATTTGCTGAAGTTTATAACTTAAACAATATTGGTTAAAATTCCGAAAAAAAAAATGAAATACTTTAATTGTTAAAGTATTCTTTTATGATTAAAGTTTCCTTTTATAAAAGGTTGATTTTGACTTTTTAATAGATTTACAGGCATTACTTATAAAAAGTATGAATGGGCGATACCTCCAAAAAAATATTTTAGGTCAGTTAGCGATAGTTTTACATGCTCACCTACCTTATGTCAGAAAAAATGAAAAAAACTCCTTGGAAGAGGATTGGTTATTTCAGGCGATTTTGGAATGTTATATACCATTACTTCAATCAATAGAAACTTCCAAAAATGAAAATCCTGAAAATACAAAGCTTACTATTAGTTTATCTCCAACATTGTTATCACTTCTAAATAATAAACAAATTCAAGAAACTTTTCCAAGATGGATTCAAACAAGGAAAGATTTCTTAAACGAACTGCCACAAGAAGAACAAAATGCTTCTTCATTTTTAATGAAAAATCTTAATGATAAGCACTTATATTGGCAAAATTGCTCTGGAAATTTAATTGAGAAGTTTAGGGTTTTAAAAAATTCTGGAAATTTGGATATTCTTACTTGTGCAGCTACTCACGGATATTTGCCAATACTTAGGGAGAATACTGAAACTGTAAAAGGACAAATCAATACAGCCATTAGGAGCCATGAAAATATTTTTAAAACAAAGCCTTTAGGTATTTGGTTACCTGAATGCGCATATTATGAGGGTTTAGATGAAATATTATTTAATTCTGGAATTAGATATACAATCTTAGACGGACACGGGATTCTAAACTCCACACCAAGGCCTAGGTATGGTTTATATGCTCCAATATGCTCGAAAAAAGGAGTGGCATTTTTCGGGAGAGATAGTGAGTCAACCTTGCCCGTTTGGTCTGCTAAGGATGGGTTTCCGGGCGACAAAGTCTATAGGGAATTTCATAAAGATTTGGGGTGGGAATTACCTCTCTCAAAGCTCCAAAAGAAAGGTATTTCAACTAAAAGACCTTTAGGTTTAAAATTTCATAAGATTACAGATGAAAAAATTTCTTTAGGGAATAAAGAGTTTTACCTTGAAAATGAAGCCAAAAATAAGGTGGCAGAACATGCTGATTCCTATCTTCTAGCGAGATCCAAACAACTAGAAAAATTGACTTTATCCTCTTCCTTTAAGCCTTTATTGATAGCTCCATTTGATGCAGAGTTATTTGGTCATTGGTGGTATGAAGGACCTTTTTTTATTGAAAATATACTAAAGAACTCTAGTAAATATTCAATTAAGCTTACAAATTTAAAAGAATTCTTAATGCAAAAACCAAATCTTCAGATTTGTGATCCATCGCCATCAAGCTGGGGGCAAGGTGGTTACCATAATTATTGGATTAATGATGCAAATGCATGGATCGTTCCAGAAATCACAAAGGCAGGCTCAACATTTGTAGATTTGTGCTTGGAAAATTTTAATAATGATTTATCTCTAAGACTCTTCAAGCAGGCTGCAAGAGAACTCCTCCTTTCTGAGTCTTCTGATTGGAGTTTTATTCTAAGAGCAGGAACCACGACTGAGCTCGCAAAAGAGAGAATAGAAAGACACTTATTCAGGTTCTGGAAATTGGTTGAAATGATTAAAGATCATTCTAATATTAATTTAAAATTTCTTGAAGATATTGAGGAAGAGGATAAAGTCTTCCCAAATATTAATGTTGATGATTGGCGGAAATAAAAATACTAATTTAACTTGAGCATCCCTAATTTCACTTTTAGAGGTGAATTTATAAACATCTTACTCATCACGTAAATTAGTTTTGGAAGTGGAAGTGTATTAGTAAGAAAACCTACCCATTCATTGGTTGATAATCTAAAGAAATTTGAGAAAAAGCTTCTTAATCTACTTTCGTCAAAACTCATCAATCTTCTTAGACCATATTGGTAAAGTTTATGCCTTTGTGTTAACTCGTAAGGCCATAGGATTTCCCAACCTTTTGAAGCTAACTCTAGTGAACTTAGATGAGGTTCTTTTAAAAAGATTGCTAATTTTTGTGCAAGGAGTGGAGCCCTTCTTAATAAAGAGCCAACCATGTATCCTGATGCGGGATGAACCATACTTGCAGCCCCTCCGAAACCAAGTACAAATTGTTTTTTAAATGGGAGGGGTAGATTCATAGGGAAAAGGCAATTCTCTTCGTGAAAAATTTCACTTACCTCAATACCTTTACTATTAAGTCTTTTATAAAGTCTTTTTTTAAGATTTTCTTGGGATAATGCAGGATAACTAGCTAATGAAGTTTCTTCAACAAAATAAGTCTCGTTGCCAAGATCCATTGCATAAAGAAAGGAAGGAGATGATAACTTTTCTTCATTGTTTAAATGATTTGGACGAAAATCCATTAGAACAAATTGTTCTTCATTAACAGGCGGGGATGTAAATTTACCTACAATTCCGTAAGCAGCTTGTTGAGCGATTTCATTTTGAAATGGTCTTTTTACAAAATTACTTTTATGACCGCTTGCGTCAATAACTAATCTCGCCTGTATCTTGAGACCTGATAAACAAATCACTTCAGATAGTTTATTCTTTTCTTTAATGTCTTTTGCTGTTTCATTCAACCATTCAATCCCTTTACATTTTTTTAAAAGCTCATTTTGAAAGGCTTCTTGATTTATTAAACCATAATCGTAGTTGTGTTTTGTCGGAGCATCCCCTTTTTTATTTTCCCCATCTCCAAAAAAACTGACTGTTTTACACCATCTGTGAGACAACAAGGTCTCTAACCCTAATTCTTCTAATTCAGATGCCCAGATACCATATGTATTCTCCCATTTTTCATTTGGAGATTTTGTTGATATTCCCTTAATATTTAGATCCTGCTTGGCCAATTCTGAAGCTAAGCATAATGCTGCAGGACCTGAACCTAAAATTAAAATATCAAGTATTTCCATATTATTTAGCTAACCATAGGCTTTTAGTTTTGTTCAAATGAGCTAGGTTGATCTTCTTCCTCTATTTGTTCACGAGGTACCAATACCACTTCAGATAAATGATCGCCGTCATCTAATCTTTGTAATTTTACTCCTGTAGCTGCCCTGGATTGCTGAGAGATTTTATCTGCGTTGGTTCTTACTATTACGCCTTTTTCGGTCACAAGTAGTAATTCTTCTCCCTCGCCAAGGACCTTCAAACAAACTAGCTGATCATCTTTAATTCTAAATTTTATTGCTCTCAAACCCATGCCTGCTCTTTTTTGTAATCTAAACTGAGCTACAGGTACTCTCTTTCCTAGTCCAAATGCACTGGCTATTAATACCCATGGACCATCTGAAGAGTTTTCCTCAACATTATCATCAAGATCTTCTTTAGAATCCTCAATTTTAGCCAATTCATCAACCAAATTAGATGTTAAAACATCCATAGAAACTAGATTGTCTCCTTCTCTCAAGTTCATAGATTTAACCCCTCTTGCTGTTCTCCCAAGTGGTCTTAATTCATTGATATCTAGTCTAAAATGAATAGCAATTCCTGTTTTAGATCCAATTAAGACACTATCACCTTCGTTTGATAATCTGACCCAAGTTAGGGCATCTCCATCCTCAAGATTAATTGCTATTAGTCCATTTGAGCGAATTTTTGAGAAAGCAGAAAGTGCAGTTCTTTTTATAAAGCCAGCTTTGGTAAGCATTAATAAATAACGATCGTCAACAAAAGAATCCACTGCAACTAATGAAGTTATTTTTTCTTCTCTTGGAATTGGGAGAAGTTGAACTGATGGAGTCCCTTTTGCTGTTCTGCTACTCATAGGAACCCTATATGCTGGGAGAGCATAAGCTACTCCTCTATCACTGAAAAGCAAAAGAGTATCATGGTCGTTACAGCTTATAAATAATTTCACGTCATCATCTTCTTTGGTTTTTGTACCAGCTTTGCCCCTTGAACCACGACTGGTAGATTCAAAATCATTAACAGGCATTCTTTTTAAATAACCTGCTTCAGTTAATAGAACTACGGATCTGTCATTAGCTATGAGATCAATATCATCTAATCCGCCGCCTAAATCTAGTATTTCTGTTTTCCTAGGAGAAGAGAATCTTTCATCAATTTTATTAAGTTCTTCAAGAATAATTTCAAAAATTCTTTCTTTACTATTTAATATTTGCTGATATAGATTAATTTTTCGGGTTAACTCATTATGTTCTCCTTTGATTTTATCTGCTTCAAGTGCAGTTAATCTCCTCAACTGCATTTGTAGAATTGCATCAGCCTGTATGGAAGATAATTTATGGTCGTTTTGTAATTTTTCTCGAGCTGATATTGAATCTTTCGCTGATCTTATTAGATTTATAATTTCATCCATAGAATGTAAGGCCAATAAAAGACCCTTTACAATATGATCTCTTTCTTCTGCCTTTTTTAATAAAAATGCTGTTCTTCGCCTTATTGTCTCAACCCTAAAATCTAGAAAAACGTCTAACATTTTCCTGAGTGAAAGTGTTGTGGGCTCTCCTTTCACTAAAGCAAGGATATTTGCACTAAAGTTATTTTGTAGAGGTGTTAACTTAAATAAATTATTTAAAACTACTTGTGGGTAGGCATCTCTTTTTAGCTCAATAACAATCCTCATCCCATCTCGATCACTTTCATCTCTAATATCAGAAATACCTTCTAATTTTTTTTCATTAACCAAGTCAGCAATTCTTTCTATCAATGCCGCTTTATTGGTTTGAAATGGAAGCTCTGTAATTATTACTGCATCTTTCTCTGCTCTACCAATGGATTTAATTTGCTCAATATTTGCTACACCTCTCATGGTTATAGACCCCCTTCCTGTTTTGAAAGTTTCTCTAATACCCTCTCTACCTAAGATTTGACCACCTGTGGGAAAATCAGGACCCTTTATTATTTCAAAAAGTTCACTATCTTTAATTAAAGGGTTTTTGATTATTGATTTAAGACCATTAATTAATTCTCCTAAGTTATGAGGTGGAATATTCGTTGCCATTCCTACTGCTATTCCAGATGATCCATTTAGAAGTAGTTGAGGGATCCTAGCAGGTAAAACTGTTGGCTCTTGCTGAGAACCGTCAAAATTATCGGAGAAATCTACAGTTTCAGATTCAATATCTTCTAATAAACTTTCATCCGTAAGAGATTGTAAACGAGATTCTGTATATCTCATTGCTGCTGGAGGGTCGTTATCAACAGAACCAAAGTTTCCATGGCCATCAATGAGTGGCATCCTCATAGAGAAATCCTGAGCCATTCTAACCAAAGCATCATAAACAGCAGTATCGCCATGGGGGTGGTATTTACCCAGTACTTCTCCTACAACTCTTGCACATTTTCTGTATGGTCTACCGCTAGTCAAACCAAGTTCATACATTGCATAAAGAATTCTTCTGTGAACAGGCTTTAATCCATCTCTTGCATCTGGCAGAGCACGACCAACTATAACGCTCATTGCATACTCAAGGTATGAACGAGACATCTCATTTCTTAGGTCAGTCTGTATAATTCGGTCGTTATCTTCGCTTAATCCTGAGTTATCGGAATCTAAAATATCAGACATACAAAAATCCTTTCTTTAATAATAATCCCTGATTGTCATAATGAATAAAAAAAAAGATTTATTTAATTCCCAAATACTCACATTTACACACAAATCAAAATAAAACCTGTTGTTTTTGAATAAACCTTGGCTTATTACCCCTTTAGTTGTTAATTTAATCAGAATAAAAGGAATCTACCGTGAATATTGAACTTGGTTTAAATAAAAAAGTCAGACGGGCTTATGGCATCGATGAAATAGCTTTAGTCCCTGGTAATAGAACACTTGATTACGATTTGACTGATCCTTCTTGGTTAATAGGTGATTTCAAAAGAGAAGTTCCGATCGTCGCGAGTGCCATGGATAGTGTTGTCGATGTCAATACGGCTGTAGAGCTCACAAAATTAGGTTCCCTAGGGGTTATTAATATGGAGGGCATACAAACACGATATGAAAACTCTGATGAAATATTGAACCAAATAGCATCAGTCGGGAAGAATGATTTTGTTCCATTAATGCAGAAAATATACAGTGAACCGGTTAAGGAGGGTTTGATTGTACAAAGAATAAATGAGGTGAAAGAAAGAGGAGGCATAGCAGCTTTTAGTGGGACTCCTCAAGCTGCCATAAAGTTTAAAGAAACACTTAATAATTCCAAAATAGATTTATTTTTTCTTCAAGGAACAGTTGTTTCCACTGAACATCTTGGTATGGAAGGTAAGGAAACCTTAAATATTAAAGATCTCTGTCAATCTATGAATGTCCCAGTTATAGCGGGTAATTGTGTTACTTACGAAGTTGCAAAACTTCTCATGGATGCTGGAGTTGCTGGATTGATGGTTGGGATAGGACCTGGAGCGGCCTGTACATCAAGAGGAGTATTGGGAATTGGAATCCCTCAAGCAACTGCAATTGCTGATTGTAGTGCGGCAAGAAATGATTACTTTAAAGATAGTGGTCGTTATATTCCTATTATTGGTGATGGAGGAATTGTTACTGGGGGAGATATCTGTAAATGTTTAGCATGTGGAGCAGATGCTGTAATGATTGGATCCCCAATAGCTAAATCCTCAAACGCTCCAGGCAAAGGATTTCACTGGGGTATGGCTACTCCAAGTCCAGTATTGCCAAGGGGCACAAGAATTGAAGTTGGTTCTACGGGATCCTTAGAAAGAATAATTAAAGGCCCTGCCTTACTTGATGATGGGACACACAACTTATTAGGAGCCATTAGAACCTCAATGAGTACTCTTGGGGCAAAAAATATTAAAGAAATGCAAGAAGTTGAAATAGTTATTGCACCATCGCTTCTTACAGAAGGTAAGGTTTATCAAAAAGCTCAGCAGCTTGGGATGGGTAAGTAGTTCAATTAGAGCAAAATTATAAATCCTTTAGTGAATTAAGTATTAATTTGAAAAATTTTCTAATTAGGAGTTATTATAAAATGATGGGGGAAACCCCATACTCCTCACACACTAAATCGCCCGATTAATCGGGCTTTTTTAGGAATTTTGTTACTTATATCATTTAATCTGTAATGAAATCATCACTTAAAAGAATTGCCTGCTAAATTTTCAAAAAGGAATACTTAAATTATGTCATCAGCTCCAGCCGTAACTGATTCTTCATTTGACAAAGATGTACTGCAAAGTGATCTACCAGTATTGGTTGATTTTTGGGCACCATGGTGTGGTCCATGTAGGATGGTCGCTCCAGTTGTAGAAGAAATCTCAAAAGACTTTGAAGGGAAAATTAAAGTTTTTAAATTAAACACAGATGAGAATCCAAATGTAGCCAGTCAATACGGAATAAGGAGTATTCCTACATTAATGATCTTTAAAGGAGGTCAAAAGGTTGATACCGTTGTTGGTGCTGTGCCAAAAGCAACTCTTTCAAGCACTTTAACTAAGCATTTATAAATTAAGAAGCTTTGCATAAAATTGGACTAATAGACTATGGAATGGGTAATATTCATTCTGTAACAAAATCTCTAGAAAGTCTTGGAGAAGAAATTATATTAATTAAAAACTTTAATGATTCCAAGCTTTGTAAGGCGATAATACTTCCTGGGGTTGGAGCATTTGATCCAGCGATGAATAATCTCATAAATACTGATTTGATAACTGATTTGAAAAATTGGATTAAAAGCGGGAAGTACTTTTTGGGGATATGTTTAGGTCTCCAACTCCTTTTTGAATCTAGTGATGAAGGAAAAGTTCAAGGGCTGGGGATTTTAAAAGGAAAAATACAAAAAATACCCAACATTGTTAACCAAAGAATCCCACACATGGGTTGGTGCCAACTTTTACCTACAAAACCAAATACATTATTAGAGCTTGAAGAATTAAATAATTGGGTCTATTTTGTACATTCTTATCATGCAATCCCAGATGACTTAAATATTATTGCAGCTCAGGTTGATTATGGCTCGGAAAAATTAACTGCAATTATTGAGAATGATAATTTATTGGCCTGTCAATTTCATCCGGAAAAATCTGGAAAAACCGGTGAAAAACTTTTGAGAAGATGGCTGAGTAATATTCAATAAAAGATGCTTAGGGATGAAGACTAACTTAAGATTAATAGGTGGTAAAAAACTCCAAAGTCCAAATAATTCTTACACCAGACCTACAACTTTGAGAGTGAGAGAGGCCATATTTAATATATTGAACAATAAAGTTGAAAATAGTAACTGGTTAGATTTATTCAGTGGAACAGGTTCCATATCTTGTGAAGCCTATAATCACGGTGCAAGCAAAATACTTGCAATTGAAAAAAACAAAATCAACTCAAAAATTTGCTTAGAAAATTTACTCTCGTTGGAGAACATAGAGAATAGGAGAAATGATATCGAAGTTATATGTAAAGACGTTTTGAAATGGACAAAACCAAATTTTGAGAGAAACTTATCATCTAGAAATATGGATTTAAATAAATTAAAATTTGATTTTGTTTATCTAGATCCTCCCTACAATGCGGATTTCTATGAATTAGTTTTAAATCAATTATTCAATTGTAATTTTTTAAAAAAAGATTCAACAGTTATTTGTGAGCATTCTCCAAACTTATTTATTAAAAAAAGTACTTTGTGGGAAACTATAGATGTAAGAAATTATGGGCAGTCAAGATTAACATTTTTAATCCATGTCCAGCATCCCTGAACCTCTTCTATATTGATTCCATGCACTTACGAATAATCCAAGAAGAGTTATTGGAATTAAACCTAAAACAATTCCACATAGAAGAGGCTCGATCATTTTTTTGCCTTTTTTGAATTTCTTATACACAATTGTTACATAGAGATTATTTTTTGTGTCAACATCTTCATCAACTGCAGCAGAAAGAGACTTTAAAAGAGAATTCTTAAAAATTGTTTTTATTGTATTTGGAGTTTTATTGATTTTTTTCGTTGTATTTTTCGTAAATCATCATGAAAATAATAAATATATTATTGAAACTCTTGAGCTTAATGGCTCTGCAGAGGATGGAGATGCTCTTTTTAAGATGAATTGTGTTGGATGTCATGGGATTACAGCAAGAGGATTAGTGGGCCCAGACTTACACTCAATTACTAAACGTTTAAATGATAAACAGATAATAAAACAAGTTACTGGAGGCCTAACTCCTCCCATGCCAAGTTTTGAAATTGATCCTGTAAATATGTCCAATTTATTAGAATATCTTCATAGCCTTGAATGATTTTGGGAAAAAATTTTTCTAATTTAAAGGTAATATTAGTTGAACCAAATGGCCCTTTAAATGTAGGGAGCGTTGCTAGATTATGCTCCAACTTTGAAGTTGATGAATTAAGAATTGTTTCTCCGAAATGCGATATATTTTCTTTAGAAGCAAAAAAAATGGCCCTTAAAGGTCATAAATTTCTTCAAAATTGTAAGATTTATGATGATCTTCAAAAAGCAATTTTTGACTGTGATTTAGTTTTAGCATCTTCTGGAAGGATTGATGTAAATAAAAATTCATTTTTGGGATCTTCTGAAGATATATTTGATTGGACTTTATCTTTTAAAAAGATAAATAATTTAGCAATTATATTTGGAAGAGAAGATAGAGGTTTAACTAACAGTGAATTGCTTCTGGCAAATAAAACCTTTAATATCCCAACTTCTCAGAATAATCCTTCATTAAATCTTTCTCACGCAGTTTCAATAGCTTTGTATGAGTTAAGTAAGTGTTCAAAAAGAAACTTTGATCAAGAACTAAAAGTTTTTAACCTTGCATCATCAAAACAAATTCATGTTTCTTTTTTGGAGATAGAGGAACTACTTTTGAAGGTTGGATATCTTTTAAAACATACTTCTAAGGCAAAAATCAGTAAATTTAAGAATTTTATTTTGAGGGCAAATACATCAATGCACGAAATAAATGTTTTAAGAGGAATTGTCCATCAAATAAACTGGTTTTTGAACAATTCAAAAAGAAACTAGCTACATAATTAATTACGTTGAATTTTATTTCTTTGTAGTTTTAATTTGATAGGGATATTTACTAAAAACATTTTCTGAAGTAACATCTATTGATTATTTGAATATTTAAGAAAACTAAAACTGTGCCTACAACAAAGAAAAGAAGAGTTTTTCCTTTTACAGCAGTAATCGGTCAAGAAGAAATGAAATTGGCTCTCTTGTTAAATGTTATTGATCCAAGAATTGGAGGAGTGATGATAATGGGTGATAGAGGGACTGGTAAGTCTACTACAATCAGAGCCTTAGCTGATTTGTTGCCTGCAATCGATGTTGTTAAAGACGATCCATATAATAGTTCACTAGTCGATCCTGATTTACAAAGTAAAGAAGTTTTGGAAAAAATTACTCAAGGAGAAAATTTAGAGAGTATTCAAAAACAAGTACCTATGGTTGACTTGCCTTTAGGGGCTACTGAAGACAGGCTTTGTGGAACCATTGATATAGAGAAGGCTTTGAGTGAAGGCGTTAAAGCATTCGAACCTGGATTGTTGGCTAAAGCTAATAGGGGTTTACTATACGTTGATGAAGTGAATTTACTTGATGATCATTTAGTTGATGTCCTTTTAGATTCGGCCGCTTCCGGATGGAATACAGTTGAAAGGGAGGGGGTCTCAGTTAGACATCCTGCGAGGTTTGTCCTTATTGGTTCAGGAAATCCAGAAGAAGGTGAATTAAGGCCTCAACTATTGGACAGGTTTGGAATGAGTGTTGAAGTTAAGACAGTTAGGGATGCTGAATTAAGAGTTCAAGTAGTTGATCAAAGAACTTCTTTTGATGATAATCCTGATGAGTTTTCATTGAGTGTTGAGAAACAACAGGATGAACTTCAACAAAAAGTTATTAAAGCACAGGAAATATTAAATTCTGTTCAAATGGACGATGACTTAAGATTGAATATTTCTGCAATCTGCGGAGAACTAGATGTGGATGGTTTACGTGGAGATATTGTTACAAATAGATCTGCAAGGGCAATTGCAGCATTTGAGGGCAGAACTGAAGTGCAAGAAGATGACATAGCAAGGGTTATTTCTTGTTCTTTAAGACATAGACTTAGAAAAGATCCCTTGGAACAAGTTGATTCAGGAGAAAAAGTTATACAAGCTTTTTGTAATGTATTTGATTTAGATGAAAAAGAAAATCTTTCAAAATTTCAATTGTCTGCAGAACCTTAATTACAGTGAGAATAATTGGGATTGACCCTGGATTAGCTAGAGTTGGTTATGGAATTATTGAAATAGAAAATGAAAAAAAGATATTATTAGATTGTGGCGTCATTGAGACAGGTAAAGATAAAAAAGAAGAAGATAGACTTTATGAGATATTTAAAGATCTTAATGAATTAATAAATCATTGGAATCCAACATCAGCGGCGGTAGAAAAATTTTTCTTTTACAGATCAAGCACTACCATTAGTGTGGTGCAGGCTAGAGGCGTAATTATGATGGTATTGGCCTCAAAAAAAATTCATGTTAGTGAATATTCTCCTGCTCAGATAAAATTAACCATTGCCGGGTCTGGAAAAGCATCTAAGAAAGAAGTTCTTGATGCTGTTATGTATAGCTTAGAACTAAAAAAACCTCCAAAACCTGATGATTCAGCAGATGCCTTGGCCATAGCTCTCACAAAACTAAATGAAGATGGTATCAACTGAAGATTTAATATGATTATTTCTGAAAAAAAGAAATTGGAGAGGCATACCTTTAGAAAACTTAGAGATGAGATTTCTCTAAATCAAAGAGAAAATGTAGAAAAGAATGTAAAATTATATCTTGATTCATTTTTTAATGAATATAAAAATATTGGTTACATAGCAATATATTGGCCTCTAAAAAATGAAGTTGACATACGAAGTCTTAAAAAAAAATTTAGTTTAGCTTTGCCTAGATGTAAAGATAAAAAAGAGTTGTTATTTTATCCATGGGACGAAAAACCTCTCACCAAAGATTCTGAGGGGATACTAAGTCCAAATAACACTTCACCATTAAGTTATTTGCAGATAAGCATGATATTTGTACCATGTCTTTCCGTTGATAAAAATTTAACAAGATTAGGTTATGGAGGCGGTTATTTTGATAAATTAAGGAGAGATAATGATTGGAGTGATGTTCCATGCATTGGAGTATTAACTTCTAATTGTGTAAGTACGATTCCATTAACCAGAGCTGAGTGGGATATTCCTTTATCGGGCTATATCACAGAAAAAGAAATATTTGTATAATAGAAAATTCATAAAGTGATTAATTTATAGTTTTAAAAAATGGAAAATCAGGAAAAATACAATAATTTATCAAAATTAGTACAAAAGTTGAAGAAATCAGAAGATCCAAAAAGGAAATATGAATACATCTTGTGGTTAGGCAAAAAATTGAAAGAACCAGATAGTGAAATCCTTGTTGAAAAAAATAAAGTTAAGGGATGCGTTTCAGAAGTTTTTGTTAAGGCAACTATTAAAGCTGGTAAATTGTTTTGGGAAGGATATTCTGATGCTCTCATAACAAAAGGTTTGTTGGCCTTTCTAATATGTGGATTGAATGAGTTAACACCAAATGAAGTTGTTGAAATAGATAAGAAATTTATTGAAGATACAGGTTTAAAAGCAAGCTTAACCCCCTCACGATCAAATGGTTTTTTAAATATTTTATTGAAAATGCAGTCTCAAGCAAATGAATTTTTGTAGGCCTAATAATATAAAATTAAATTCAAAGTTAAAAGAAATAAAAAATGAGAAAATGCAAAATTGGGATTGTAGGTTTTGGAACTGTAGGTTCAGGGATTTATAAAATATTAAATACTGAGGTTGATTCACATCCAATTCTAAAAGAAATAGAAATTTCAAAAATAGCAGTTAAAGATCTTAATAAAAAAAGGGATATTGAGCTAGATAATAATTTATTAACTGATGATCCATTTCAACTAATTAATGACCCTTCTATAGATGTAATTGTTGAAGTAATGGGAGGAGTTGATTTAGCGAAAGATATTATTCTGCAATCATTAAAATTAGGTAAATCTGTCGTTACGGCAAATAAAGCAGTCATTGCAAGATATGGAGAAGAAATATATAAAACTGCATCTAAAGAAGGAGTTTATATTTTGTCAGAGGCGGCAGTTTGCGGGGGGATTCCTATAATTGAACCTTTAAAAAGATCATTAAAAAGTAATAGCATAAAAAAAATGGTTGGGATAATAAATGGCACAACAAATTTTATTCTTTCAAAGATGACAAATGAAAAAGCTGATTACAAGGAGACCTTAAAATTGGCCCAAAGACTAGGGTATGCAGAATTTGATCCAACTGCAGATGTTGAGGGCCATGATGCTGCTGATAAGATTTCAATTCTTAGTGAACTTGCATTTGGAGGGAAAATCAAAAGAGAGGAGATTCATTCTGAGGGCATTAGTAAAATTAATCTAAAGGATATCGAATATGCCAATAAATTAGGGTTTGAAATAAAACTTTTAGCGCTCTCCGAAAGGGGACAAATTAATAGTAATGATTCACTCGCTTTGAATATTTGGGTAGGACCTTCTTTGATTCCAAAATCTCATCCATTGGCAACAGTTAAGGGAGTTAATAATGCCTTATTGATTGAGGCTGATCCTCTTGGAGAGATAATGTTATATGGTCCAGGTGCAGGGAGTGGCCCAACTGCTGCATCAGTAGTATCAGATATATTAAATTTGCATGCCGCCTCAGTAAAAAATAATAATTCAATAGATCCATTATTATCTTTTGATTTCTGGAGAAACTGCCATATAATAGGTTCTTCTCAAATAAATAAAAAAAATTACCTTAGAATTATTTGCCTTGATAGTCCAGGTGTCATAGGAAAGGTTGGAGATATTTTTGGAAAGAATAATGTATCAATCGAATCAATTGTTCAACTTGATGCTAGTGAGGATAAGGCTGAAATTGTCGTTATTACTCATGAGGTGAATAATGGAAATTTTGAGAGATCGAAAGATGAAATAAATTCGCTAAATGAAGTCAAAATTATTGCAAGTCAATTAAGTTGTATTTAAAAAAATAGTTTGCAAATTTCCTTATAGCTTGGTAAACCGAAGAAAGTAAGTGTTTGGTTTTAGTACCTTAATGATTCATTCAAAACTATTAGACAATAAGAATGAAAATAATAAATTAATTTTTTCTGAAAACCTTTACAAAGGTGCTTGTGTAAAAATTAAAAATAGTAATAAGACTTTTCAAGTAATTGGTTTAAATATAGGTAAAGAAATTTGTTGGGTGAGAGAGTGGCCTTTTGCTTGTAATTCTAAAAAAACATTTGCTTTAGAAATTAGTCAAATAACCTTACAAATTTTCTGCTCAAATAATTCTTCAGAATAATTAAGAACTAAGGAAATATGAAAAAAAAAATTGTTTTATCAATATTTATAATTTTAATTTCTTTTTTACAGAATTCTTGCGGTTCAAAAAGAATATCTAAAAAAATCATAGTAGCAAGTTCTGGAAAAATTGAATCTTTAGATCCAGCTAGAGCAAGTACTCTTAAAGCAATTCAATTAATCAGTTCTCTTGGAGACACATTATATGAATTAAATTCTAACGGAGAATTAATACCTGAATTGGCCTCGGGGATGCCAGTTATTTCAAAGGATAGACTTCAAATAACTATCAATTTAAGAAAGAATGTTTTCTTTCACGATGGAACCGCATTTAATGCAAATGCTATGAAGTTTACCTTTGATAGATTCAAAAGAATTGGAACGATGAACTATATCTTAGGAAATAAGATTAAATCAATAGAAACGCCAAGTGAATATTCACTCATAATAAATTTGAATAAACCATCAAGTTCTTTAAATGGTTTACTCACATCAGTAAATTTAACTCCAATATCTCCTACATTTTACGAACAATATTCTGATAAGTTTCTAAATGAAAAATTTGTTGGTACTGGCAAGTATGTGCTGACTAGTTTTTCTAATGAAGTTCAATCAATTGATCCATATTTGAATTATTGGGGTGACAAGCCCTTAAATAACGGCGTTAATTTTGTGGGCTATTCAAATTCATCCTCTCTTTTTGGGGCTTTAAAAAGTAAACAAATTGACGTGCTTTTATCAAATTCAATTGATGATAGTCAGAGAAAAAGTTTAAATGATTTAAGCAAAAATAAACAGTTTAATGAAGGTAATAGCCCTTTCACTGAATTAAGTTTTATAAGCCTCAAAACTAGTTCTTATCCCTTAAGTAATCTTAATTTAAGATTGGCTTTGGCAAAAAGTATTAATAGAAAATTGATTAGTGAGAAAGTAAGTTATGGATTAAGGAAGCCATCTAGATCAATTATTCCTCCGATATTAAAAAAAGATAATCAAGAACTGTGGCCTAAATATGATTATTTAGAAGCGAGAAGGTTATTGCAAAAAGAAAATTATTGCAATGGAAATATTCTAAAAATACCCCTTACTTATAGATCGAATGTACCAGCTGACAAGCTTATTGCTCTGACATGGCAAGAAGAAATTAAAAATTCTTTGAAAGATTGTATTGATATTGAACTCAATGGGGTTGAATCTACAACCGTTTATAAGAATCTAAGTTTAGGAATTTATACTGCAGTTCTTCTCGATTGGACTGGGGCTTATTCAGATCCAGAGGCTTATCTTACCCCTCTTTTAAGTTGTAATGAAATAGTTGACGGCATATGTAAAAAAGGAGAATCAGTTTACAGCGGTAGTTTTTGGGGATCTAATAAAGTGGAAAGTTTATTTCTTGAGAGTGAAAAAATAAGTGGAATTAAAAGATTAGAAAAACTTGTTGAAATTGAAAAAATAGCAGCAAGTTCAATACCTTATATTCCTATTTGGATCTCCTCTCAAAAAGCATGGTCACGAAATAATATATCAAAACCTATTTTTAATGGCGCAGGAATAATTTCATTGAGTGATCTTGAGTTAATTAATGAGTAGAAATTTAAATAAACTACTAAATTATTCCTTATTAAAAATTTCATTAATACCGATAATGTTATGGATAATTTCTTCATTAGTTTTTATTTTATTAAGAGTTGCTCCCGGCGATCCTGTCGATGCCATACTTGGATCTGGTGCAGATGAGGTTTCTAGGGAATTTCTAAGGAATAAATTGGGGCTAAATGAACCTTTAATAAATCAATATTTTTCATATATTAAAAATATATTGCACTTAGATTTTGGCCAATCTCTTAGTACCCAAGAGCCAGTCCTTAATATTATTATAAAGTCATTGCCTGCAAGTCTTGAGCTTGGATTCTTTTCAATATTAAGTGCCATACTAATAGGGTTTCCATTGGGATTAATTGGCTTAAGAAATAGAGGGAAAAAGACTGATTATATTGCGAGAATATTAGGAATTGCTACATATGCGATCCCTCCTTTTTGGGGTGCAATGTTAGCTCAATTATTATTTTCTGTATTTTTTAATATTTCCCCAATTGGAGGTAGATTTCCTATATTTCAGCAACAACCCCAAATTACAGGTTTTCTAGTTTTAGATAGTATTCTTTCAAATAATATTATTGCCTTGAAAGATAGTATTTATCATCTCGCACTTCCTTCGATTACCCTTGGCTTTTTATTAAGTGGTATATTCAGCCGCTCATTAAGAATAAATTTGGATAAGACATTAAAAAGTGATTATGTAAATGCTGCTATATGTAGAGGAATATCGAGGAAAAAAATATTTTTAAACCATGCATTGCCTAATGCTCTATTGCCAATTGTCACTATTTCTGGCTTGACTATGGCCTCTTTAGCAGGAGGTGCTCTTTTGTTCGAGGTGACTTTCTCTTGGCCAGGTATAGCTTTAAGATTACATGAAGCTATTTCTCAAAGAGACTATACCTTGGTTCAAGGAATTGTAATTTTTACCTCTATGCTTATAGTCTCTCTAAATCTCTTCGTGGATATTTTAATCGCATATATAGATCCACGAATAGAGTACTAATTTTCGGAAATTTCTTTTATCGTTTCAAGATCTAAAAGATGGAAGTCAAGTCCCAAATCTCTTTGATTTTTAATTACTGTAGGGATCTTTTGGTCTTTAATATTTTTTAAAAATTCAACTATAAATTTAGTAGATAAATCTTGGACTAATATTGGCTCTGAACCAATAAAAGATTCACTTATTTTGAAGACGTCATTATTTTCTTCATAGCTTTTATTAATTCTTATTGGAGAGAAATGACTTGCTCCTTCAATAATTAGAAATCTATTTGATGGATTATCTAAAGCATAAAAAACTCTAAATTGTTCATTCATTAACGGTGTAATAAGGTCATAAGTACCACCTATTAGAAGAGTTGGTGCTTTAATGCCGGCACTATTTTCTTTTGGCCATACTAGACTTCCAAATGAATTAAAACCTACTATGGCACTGGCCTTATTAGTGTTATTTTTCTTAGGGAATGGTATTTCACTCAACTGACATTGAAGTAATTTTGATAAATTTGTTACCGCAAAGTCTTTTAATGCCGAATCACATATTTCCTCTAGTTGATCAGTAGGTTTCATGCCTTCATATAAAAGTGCTATTAAAGCACCAAGTGAATGCCCCATTAAAATATAAGAATTATTAGGTAAACCAAATTCTCCATTTTCATGAGCTTTCAATACAGCCTCTAAATCTTTGATTCTATATAAGAAAAAGTCCGCACTTCCTGGTATTGTTTCCTTACCATCGAGTACTTCTATGAATGATTCTAAATTACTCCCCCTATGATCTATGAATAATATTGGCCAGCCTCTTCTAGCCAATTCGTTACCTATCCATTTGAAATTATTAATTTCGCCTCCAAGTCCTGGCATAAATATTATCAATTCCTTATCAAAATTTGTTTTATTGCTTTTCCATATTTCAATTTCAAAAGGTTTCACTCGGTGAGGAGCATAAATTTTTTTTTCAATTTTTATTAGATCTTTAGTTGATTTTTTTTCAGTATTTTTAAAGGTATTTTGTTTAGTTCTTTCAAGTTTATTTAATTTGGACAATAGTTCTTGTTGCATTGATAATTCATTTTTCCAAGATGAAATTATTAAAATTAGATTATCAATATCTAATGAAATTTCTTCTGATGGTAATGCCTTTATAATGTCTAAAGTTGAAACTTCTTTTTTTTGATCTAATAAATTTTCTATAGTGTTATATATTTCTGTTCCATTATTGTCATTTTGAACTTTAATGCTTTTGCTTAATTCTGTAAGAATTTTACGCCCTATCCAACTTCTTAATATTTCTCTATTTAATCCCTCTTCTTTGAAAACTGGAAATTCTAAAAATTTGGATAATTCAAAAACTCTTATAAATCCGTTTTTTTTTAACCAATTTATTAATTCTGTTGAATCATCTTTGTATTTTTCTAATTTTGATAATTGTTCTATAGTAAGAGGGATTTCCATCTCTTCAAACTTAATATTTATCTTTTCAGCAGCCTTTAAACCATTATTAAAAAATAAACCACAAAAACTAAAAAAAATTATAAAAATGTATTTCACTAGTGATTAGTCCAAATAGTTTACAAATTAGCAAAAATTGGTGGATTCAATTTCCTTATCATTTGAGGTTAATAACCAAGATAAGATTTTTCGCTGCATTTGGAGCAGGAGGTGTTATTTATTTAACATCACTTATTTTTAATAACCTAGGATTATCGGCGACAGATATTGGCTTGGGATTTACCATTTCAGCAATAATTGGAACCTTAACAAGACTCTTTACAGGTAATTATCTTAATAAAACGGGAAAAATACAATTACCTATAATTACTTCTTCAATACTAAGTATTGCCGCAAGCTTATGCCTCATTTTTTCAAGAGATACTTTTTTGTACATAATTGGACAATCACTTGTAGGGGCCGCTGCAGGAATATATTGGCCTGCTGCCGAATTTGGGGTGCCCTATTTTTGTCATCCTGTTGAAACACGTAAAGCTTATGCCCTTGTTAGAAGTTCGGAAGCTTTAGGAATATTTCTAGGGGTATTCTTAGGGGGGTATATGACGAATTTTTTGTATTCTAAATCAATATTTATAAATGATATATTTTGCATGTTAGTTATCACGTATTTAATATCTAGAAATAGTTCTTCTATAAAAAGAAACTTAGAAAATTTTCAAAAAAAGTTAGCAGATCCAATTAATCATGGACAATTGAAATGGAATAAAAATTCAACAATAATAATTTTATCTATTTTATTGATAACTACCTCTTTAGCCTTGATACAAGTAACTTTGCCTCTGGATCTTGTTAAAGGTGGAGTATATCGTAACGCATTAAACAAAGAAATTATTAGTCTTATAATTTCTATTCAGTTAATTTTATTGTTGTTTTTACAATGGCCTGTCGGTTCTTGGATATCTAAGAAAGAAAGATTATTTGGCTTGAAATTTAGTTTAATAAATTTCTCTTTCGCTTCATTTTTATTATTTATTTCTAGTTATTTAAATATCCCAGCGTTTTATTTAATTTCTTTGGCATTGATTTTAGTAAGTTTAGGGACTGCTTCATTTCTTCCAACATCAACAGATGTCGTTTTCAGAATAGCTCCTTCAAATAAAAAAGGTTTTGCACTTGCTTTGTTATCTCAATGTTTCGCTATGGGTTATTTTTTTGGACCATTTATTTCAGGACGCATATTAGATCTATTTGGTTATGCTTCAATAATCTGGCTTTCAATTTCTGGTTGTTGCTTTATTGCCTTTACAATTCTATTTAAGAGATTATTTTAATTAATCTTTTCTAATTCAATAATTCTTCTCTCTCTTAGAAATAAGAAAAAAGGTGCAGAGAATGCGAAGGCTATAAGAAAAGTTCCAATGTATACAACCCACATATTCTTCATGTTTAGTTTTTTTGATTCATTTACTATCCATATAAAAATAGCGCTTGCACCTACTAATAAGTCTCTAGAAATTGACTGAGCTGCAGGGTTTGCATTTGCTAAAGAAATGAAGTTATTTATATCAAAGCTGTTTCCATATTCCCTAGCAAATTCAAAATTTGCCAACATTGGCAGTACAGCTCCCAAAATTGATAGAAAAAGGTAAAGAAAAGATAGTATCTGTTTATTATCTTTTAAAATGTTAAATGAATTCACTTGTCAAAAATATTTCTTTTAATAATAGTATTTAAAAGCTTATGGTTGTTGAAAAGAATAATAAAGTTGAAGACTATAAATTTGAAAAAGGAAATTTAAATTTTGCGGTTGTTGGTCATGTTGAGTGGATAAATTTTTTGAAGGTTGATCAATTACCAAAACCCGGAGTTATTTCTCATTCTGAAAAGTCCCTTGAGTATCCAGCTGGTGGTGGATCTATTATCGCGAAAATACTTTCTGATTTATCTTTAAACCAAATTCATTTTTTTACGTCATTAGGTAATGATGATTATGGAGATAAGTGTTTCAAGATTCTCTCAAATATGGGAATTAAGTTGCATGTAGCTTGGCGTGATAAACCAACTAGAAGAGGATTTAGTTTAATTGACTCTCAAGGTGAAAGAGCAATAACAGTTATTGGAGAAAGGTTAGCTCCAACTCATAAAGACAATTTAGAATGGAACATTTTAAAAAAAATGGACGGAATTTTTATTACTGCATCTGATTCAGAGATTTTTAAAATGGCTAGATCAGCTTCAATACTTTGTACAACACCAAGGGTAGGATTAAATACAATTAATAATTCAAATATTCTTTTAGATGGATTAATAGGCAGTAATCTTGATCCCGGAGAATTTTTTTCTTTTTCTGAATTATCGTTAAAACCCAAATATACTATTAAAACCGAGGGAGAGAAGGGTGGCATAATATTCCCTGGAGGAAGATATAAGGCTCTTAAAAACAAAAAATTAATGGTTGATTCTTATGGATGTGGCGATTCTTTTGCGGCTGGGATTCTTTATGGAATGGCATCTAAATGGGATATAGATAAAAGTTTAAATCTTGCTAAAGTAATGGGAAGAGACGCCAGTGAATTTTTCGGCCCATATGCAAATAGTGATGAAAAATAGTTGAATTAAGACTTATATGATCAATCTAGATAATAAAAATAAAAATCTACTTGTAGAAAACATTATTGTTTTCTTTTTATTTATTGTTTTTTTAGTTTTTAATTCTTTAAAAACTTTATCTAAAATTTTTACCTATGGAATCATAAAAAAAGAAATATTAACTACTAAAAGTAACTTAGGCGTAGATATAAAAATAAAAATTAAGTAAATAAATGAATATATTTTTAGTTTTTCTAATTTTAGGAGTTATCTTTTTGGGCTACAAAAAAATTAGTTCTAAAAAAACAAAGAACTTAAAATTAGATAAATTTAAAAATAAACTACAGAGCACGCAAACAAATATTGACAGGATTTTTTTAAGAGAGGAAGAAAAAACCTTTTCAAATCCTAATATAAATATTTATATTGGGGTTTATGACAACGAAGAAAATATAAATAGAAAATCCAATATACACAGAGCAAGACTTTCAAAATTTAAGAAATCCAAATTAAATGGTGAGATGATATTTCAAGACGATGAACAAAGGATTTATAAATTTAATGACGGTAAGAAAGTTTACTTATAATTTTTAATGCTAACTACACTCAAGACTTTCTCTTGTTGAAACTCCTGTTGTTGGATTGATCCCATCAGCGATTTCACAAAGATTTCTTTGGTCTTCGCTGTCAAGGATGGCATAAGAAAAATCTGCTCCTTCTATTTGAGCTCCTGCAAAACTGCTGCCTGATGCAATCATATTTATTAAAACAGCATTTCTAAGATCTGTTTTTTGGAAATTAACTCTATCTGAAAGAGTATCGGTCAGGTCGATTCCATTTAAATTAGAACCTTTTAAATCAGATAGGGTTAATGTAGTTCCATGTAAATCAACATCACTAAAATCTGCGTCTCTAGCAACTGCTCCAGCTATAGAAGATAAATGAAGATCCTCTCCATGGAAATCAAATCCAGTGATATTAGATCTTACATAACTTGGAACTTCATCTCCTTCTCCCTTAACAGCAACATTCGCCCCAGCAAAAACTGGAGAGGATAAAACCAAGAAAGAAAAAGTTATACATAAAAAATATCTTAATAACCTAAAAAATTTCATATTAATAAATTTGAGTAATTCTATTTTATAACAATTAGATAATTTTTAAAATTGATGACTAAATTTGGAACTCCTTTTTAAAATTATTTAACACTATAAATTTTGAATCTAGGCTCTAAATTGGTTATACAATCAAGAAGTTTTTTGTTATCTCTGCTATTCGTAACCTTGAATTCAGATTCAACTGTACCTTCTTTATCTCTTATAGCTTGATTTAAAACTATGGAACCGTTTTCGTCAGATACTGATCTATGAAAAGTTCCTCTAGGTATTTTTAAAATGTATCCGCAAGATTCTAATCTAACTTTATAAAAAGGATAATCCCAGCCAAAATTGACAAGAAAAAATGTTCTTCCCCCAGAGATAGCCAGTAGATTATCTTCTTGATTGTGATGTATGTAAAATTGCCAATTCTTAAATTCTTCATCATTTGGAGGACTAACTGCAGGTCCACTGTGAATAACTAGATCTCTATAGTTTGATTCATTAACACTAATATCAAAAAATCTTACATCTTTTGTATCGCGAAATTTTTCATAACTTATCAATTCAAACATTTTCGATTTGTTTGATTTGATAACTGGAATTTCTAAACTTGAGTTCAATTTTCTTTAATTATTAAACAAATGAAAACAGATATATACATCCAAGAACGTATCAATTAACACTAAAAAAGAAACATATTATTATTTATATTTCTTTGTTATTTTAAAAGATTAAAAATTTAGTGTTTATTTAATTTCAAGAGGTTTGATTTCCCAGGATAAAGTATTTTCTAAATTATTTTTTCCTATAAAGTTTCCTGTAATTACAGAGGTTAAATTAGATTTTGAAGAGGATACCAATGTTAAATATCTATCATCTATTAATCCTTTTCCGCTTGGATCAAAACCTCTCCAACCAGCACCTGGAATATATAATTCAGCCCAAGCATGTAAATCCAACTCAGAGGGTAAGGGATCTTCAAAATGATAACCACTTACAAACCTACTTGGGATACCTATAGACCTGCAAGCTTCAACCATTAGCATTGCTAAATCTCTGCATGAACCTATACGTTCTCTAAGCGTTCTGCTAGCCGGCCATGCTGGACCAGTATGTCTTTTGGTATATTTAACCCGATCTTGAATAATTTCTATTAGTTGGTATGTAAATGATAATGCGTTATTAATGCTTCCTGCTAAGGCTTCTTGGGCAAGTTCTACTGCGGAGGGATCGTGTTGTCCATTTGGCATCCATCCCTCTAATGCTCCCTGTAAATCTCTGTTAATAATGCTTCTACAAAAAGGTAATGTTAAATCTCTATTTTTAACTCCATCAATAATGTTTGGATGTTTAATAGTTTCAACTTCGCTGATTGATTCAATAGTTAAATTATCTGTTAATCCATCGAATCTGATTCTATTAATCTCTTCTCCGCTGGCAGCAAGTAATGGATAAATAATTTCTGGTTCTGGAGTTATTTTTAATTCAAAATTCTTTAGCTTTTGGAATCCATTTGACCTTGGCTTTATACATAATCTATGTTCGCCTAATTGAACAGGTTCTTCGTATTTATATTCAAGTTTGTGAATGTATTTAATTCTCATTAATAAACTTATTAATTAATAAAATATTTTTCTTGAATGAGATCATTTAATTTATTTAAATCCATTTGCAATGAATCGATTGCCTCATGTAAACCATCATTGATTATATCTTCAATTCTGATATAACTCCACTTTGCTTTAAGCAAACCTCTCATACATTCTAATTCTGAAGGATTTTCAGTAGATGGTGAGGTATCTATCGTTTTAAGTGTATTGCTTATCCCATCAAGACAGTATCTTACTGATCTAGGGAAAATTGGATCAAGTAAAAGAAATCTCGCAACTGAATTAGGCTTTATAGAATTTTGCACTGCTTTCCTAAACATTTGATAAGCTCCAGCTGAACGTAAAAGTGCTATCCATTGCAGCTCATCAAGAACCCCTCCAAGTTCATCTAAGCTGGGTAGGAGTAAATAATATTTAACATCTAAAATTCTTGATGTTTTGTCAGCTCTTTCGATCAATCTTCCAAGAATGCTAAATCTCCAGGCGAGGTCTTTGCTTAGAGTCGCATCTGTAATTCCATAAAAAAGCTGACATTCCCTCCTTATCTCACTTAATTGTTCTTGTCTTGGTTTATTCCATATTGCTTCTCCTTCTTGCATATTCCAATATAAAATATTTATCTGTTCCCACATTTCGGTGGTCATGACATCTCTGATTTGTCGTGCATTTTCTCTTGCCATTTGAATGCAAGAAATTATACTGTTTGGGTTTAAACGATCTCTTATTAAAAAATTAATAACGTCATCAGGTTTTTTCTCTGGGAATCTTTTATCAAAAGATTCTCTATCACTTGAAGCATCAATTAAGGGGAGCCAAGGCTCTGCACTTCCTGGCGGACAATCTAATGACATTGCTTCACTTACTTCCACGAAACGAGATATGTTTTCTGCACGTTCTAAATAACGATTGATCCAATAAAGAGATTCTGCAACACGACTTAAAAGCATATTATTCACCTACAACCCATGTATCTTTGCATCCTCCACCTTGAGAAGAATTAACGACTAGTGATCCTTTCTTTAATGCTACCCGCGTAAGCCCGCCTGGGCTAACCCATGAATCTTTTCCTCTTAAGATATATGGTCTTAAATCAACATGACATGGATATAGTTCTCCTTCACATAAAGATGGCACAGTAGATAATTCTAATGTTGGTTGTGCTATGAAATTTCTAGGATTATTTTTAATTTTATTAGCGAATTCTTCTATCTCACTCGTTGTTGAGTGAGGGCCAATTAACATTCCATAACCCCCAGCTTCTGCGACAGACTTAACAACAAGTTTTGATAAATTTTCTAGAACATATTCTCGATCCTTTTGATAATGACAAATATAAGTTTCTACATTTTTAATAATAATTTCTTCATCAAGATAATATTTAATCATTTTTGGAACAAAAGAATAAATCATTTTGTCATCTGCTATTCCAGTCCCAGGAGCATTTGCTAAAGCAACATGACCTGCCTTAAAAACATCAAGTAATCCGCTAACACCAAGGCAAGAATCTTTTCTGAAATTAAGAGGATCTAAGAAATCATCATCAATTCGTCTGTAAATGACATCTACTCTTTTTAATCCTGATGTGGTTTTTAAATATACATAATCATCATTACAAACTAAGTCATGACCCTGAACTAATTGGATGCCCATTTCTTGAGCTAAATAACTATGTTCAAAATAAGCACTATTAAAAATTCCTGGAGTTAGTAGAACTATCTTGGGAGTGTCAGTCCAAACAGCAAGTTCTTGAAGAGTTTTTAAAAGATATGATGGATATTCGTCAATTGGTTTTACTATTCTTCCTGAGAAAAGATTAGGAAAAATATTTTTCATAACTAATCTATTTTCTAAAAAATAAGCAACCCCAGAAGGGCACCTTAAATTATCTTCTAAAACATGCCAATCTCCTCTTCTATCCCTTATTAAATCAAGTCCCGAAATTTGACACCATTTACTTAGTGGAGGTTTGAAACCTATCATCTGAGGTCTCCAACCTTCTGAACTCTCTATTAATTCTCTTGGAATTATTCCATCATTTATTATTTTTTGAGAATTATAAATATCATCTAGGAATAAATCAATTGCCTCAAGCCTTTGTTTTAGGCCTTTTTCTAACGTTACCCAATCATCTTTACTAATTATTCTGGGAAGTGGATCAAAAGGTAATATTCTCTCAGTACCTTTAAAACCAGTATCGTTTAATCTAAAAGTTGCACCATGTCTTAGCAATAATTTTTTTGCGGCAGAGTGATTCCTGTTTAATTCTTCAAGTCCCATATTATCTAAAGATGAAAGAAGTGGAATCAATATTTCTCTAGCAGAGTTAACATTGTCCTTAAAATATTCATCAAAGCTATTTTTAGGTTGATAACTTGAAAACATATATTTCATCGTTTAGTAACTTTTACTTTAGCTTTATATCTTTATTCGTATTTATGGCTACCAAAAATAATATCTCTTGACTAGATCTATATCATTATTTTGATCATTGAAGTATATTTCTTAAAAATCTAAAAAGCATGAGTTCTAGTAATTGGCAATTTGTTTTTTTTAGATATTTCGCAAGCTTTCTTTTTATCCTCTCTCATAGTTTGCTGGTTCTTGATCATCTACCAGTAGGGGCGGCACTTCACGGACTTGGGGAAGTTTTTATTGCGCCTTGGGCTTTTAGGGAAAGAGCATGGGATCTTGTTGTTATTGCAGTTTTATTTTTCTTTTTCGATATCTGGGGACTTATAAACACTCCTTGGAATTAACTGATATTATTTATTTACTAATTCTGGGAAAATCATAATAAAAAATGAATTCTTATTTTAATCAAATTTATAAAATAATTTTTCTTTTATTACTTACGAATAGTTCCAGTTTATATGCGCATAATTTATTTAATGGTGGTTGCAAAGAACATTGTGGGCAAAAAGTTAAAGCAATAAGTAATAAAAACAAATTAAAAAATATTAATGATCAAATAAATATTGAAAGTAAAAATTCTTGTTTAAATAAATCACTTTGTAGAGGTTGACCTCTTGAGATTTTTTTAATTATTTTATGAAGTTTGTTCTTTGATAATTATCATTAAATTACCATTTGCTTGATAATTTTTATTAGGAGGATTTATTTGATTTTTAATTAAAAAAATTAAATTATAAATCAACGGTAGAAGTAATGATGAAGCAGCAACTAAAGCGATTATCTGGTTTAACCTAATATATGGTTTTTTTACGAGATCCTCTCCGCATAATCCACAAATCAAATTACCTTTTAAGGATTGTTTTTGAAATTGATATTTAGGATTGCAATATGGGCAATAATATCGAACCATTTTTAAATTTTATTGTTTTAATCATTATCTATAAAACTGGAAGAAAGTCATCTTAATAAAAAAAGAGGGCTTATTTAAGCCCTCTTTTATCTCTTACTTATATTTTTTACTGAAGTTAATAACGCACCTAAATCATGGATCCTTGTTGCTAACTTCTATTAAGCTAATGCTCACCAAAATTAACTAATTGTCTTTAACTGGGGCAAAAACTCTAGAATTAAGCTTGTTTCTTAAAGGGCACCTATACGATGCAGAAGAAGGAAGCTTAGACATTAATAAAAAATAATTGGAGCAGTTAATTAAATTAGTTCGGTTTATTCCGAAATTTCAGGCAGGCTATCGATCATTTTGAAAGACCTCCTAGAACTCAACAATATAAAATTAGGAAAATATTTCTCTAAAGACAATCCGTTTTTATACGCATTGCTTTTTAATTAAAAATGTCCGAGAGTAGTAATCAATCGTTCTAATTTTTTTGAGATATTTTTAGTAAGTTTTGCTTATTTCCTTTGATATTTAATTCGTCTATCTTAATTTTAAATAATTGAGGAAATCTTTTATGAATCATTCGAAAGAAGTTAGTAAAACTGATAAATCTAATCCCATAGACGAATATTTTCAATGTCTTTCATATTGCGATATTCACCCAAAAGGGATAGATAATGACTGTGAGGTTATATGTATGGAAAGACATTTAAAAGCTAACTATTGGTAATTAATAAATTTTTACTTTTTACTTAAATCCCTTTGAAAAAAGGTTAGTACGAACTTTAAATTTCCATACATTTACAACACCTTTTGCATTGACTGCTGCAAGTGCACAATCATCAGGTCTCCAAGATATTGCCCCTACTAAATCTCCTGCGAATGCAGCCCCAACGGGATCACCATTACCGTCATTTTTGAGAAAACTTGCGACAACAGAACCATCCCTAGATCCTGAGGCTACAAGCATACCTTTATTTGAAAAGGCTAGGCTCGAAATGGGTTCTGTATGGTGACATAGCTCTCCTGGCATAGTGCCTTCTGGACCATTTCCTATAAAGCTCCAAACTGTAATTCTTTCACTGCCACTAGTTGCTAATAATTTTCCGCTGTCATCAAAAGAAAGATGACTTGGTTTACCAGGGTATCCAGTCATTTCAGCATCCATTCCTGTTGATCTTCTCCAAAAATGAACTGAATTGTCTTGACTCCCACAGGCGACTATATCTCCATCAGGGCTTAATTCCATAGATACCAATGATCCTTGCCATTCGAGTTTTTGATTCGTTTTATTATTAAGAATGTCAAAGAATGTCACTCTTCCATAGCAAGCAGTTGCTAGCTCATTTTTATTTGACCACGTTATTGCACTTACTGTGCTTGGATGGTCTTCTGAGATCCATTTCTCTTCACCAATTTCATTAAAAACATATACTTTTTTTGAGGAAGCTATCGCTAGAAATAAACCGTCATTAGACCACTTGAGGTGTTCTACCCAACCTTTGCCAAGATCAAGTGTTTTAATAACTTTACCTTCATGGCAATTACAAATTTGAACATTTCCATCCTGACCTGATGTTGCAAAAATTTCACCCTCTGGATGAATTGCCATTGCTAGTAGACCACCAGAGTGAGTATTTTCTTTTTTCCAAATAATTTTTCCAGTATCTCCTTCGAACGAAAAAAGACCTCCTGCTACGTCGCCAACAATAAATTGTTTTCCTTTAAGAGCCCAGCCACATGCTATGGCATAATCGTTAACTTCAGCAGTCCATCCTTCATGGAACATGCCTCTTGGGCTAAATGGTTCTATATCAGGCATTTATCAAAGCCTTCTTGCATCTCTTTCTCATTTAAATTTCTACCGATAAAAACAAGTTGATTTCTACGAGGTTCGTTACCCCATTCTTTATCAGGTTGTGCAGTAAATAACATGTGAACTCCCTGGAAAACTATTCTCCTTGGGTTACCTGAGTAACTTATGAAACCTTTAGTTCTGAATATATCCACTCCTTTTTCTGATAGAAGTCTTCCCATCCAAGTATTTAGTTTTTCTGGGTCAACATCTCCAAAACGCTCTATAGCAATTGAGCCTACTTCATCATCATGTTCGTGCTCTGCTTGCCAGAATCTTTCAGTATTAAATTGAATCTCTTTATTTTCGTCACTTTTAATGACTTTCATATTGAATTCTTCAGCAGTGTGCTGTGTAAACAAACCTATTTTTGTTGGTTTTTCTATGTTCAGGATGAAGGATTTATTTCCTTTATCCTCCAATTTGAGATTTATATGTTCTCCATATGGGATGGTATTTCCAGGATCTAAACTATTAGCTTTTTCTGCATAAAGTCTCACGGAGGATTCAGCACCATCTTTAAGTTCCTCTTCACTCTCTCCTTGGTTAGCGAGGGCTACTAAGGACATTTCTGGATCGGGTCCTTCTTCTAGCATTAATTCATATTTACCTGCATCAAGATCGTAAACACCTGTCCATTCAAAAGGATATTCTGGTTCAAGGAATGTTGGCCTGCGTTTAAGGATCTGATCAAGATCAAATGCACTTAGATTTAAGACTGTTTCAATTGGTACTTTGGCGTTCTCGGCTCTAATAATTCGGGTCATTCGGTTCATATCTCTCAATCTCGATTCAAGAGTATTTAGTGCATCATCAGAGACTAAATCAGTTTTGTTAAGGACAAGAACATCTGCAAATGCCACTTGTTCTGAACTTTCATCACTCCTGCCTAACTGTTGATCAATGTGGGCAGCATCAACTAAAGTCACAATTCCATCAAGAGTAAATTCAGAACTAATCTCTTCATCCATGAAAAATGTCTGAGCAACTGGCCCTGGATCTGCTAATCCTGTCGTTTCTACTAAAACATAGTCAAACTTATCTCTTCTTTTCATAAGGTTGCCAAGGACTCTTATTAAATCGCCGCGAACAGTACAACAAATGCACCCGTTTGACATCTCAAACACTTCTTCATCGGCATTAATTACGAGCCCTTGATCTATACCTACTTCACCGTATTCATTTTCAATTACTGCTATTCTTTTCCCGTGCTCTTCACTCAATATTCTATTAAGCAAAGTAGTCTTCCCTGAACCTAAGAATCCAGTTAGGATCGTTACGGGAACTTTATCTTTGATGCTCATTTACTGATTTTTACTTAATAAACAATAATTTAATAATAGTAATAACTAGAAATGAAAACCGTTTTTATTAGAAAAATTTAATCTGAAAGTTTGTACCATTCAGCTTCAAGATTGGAGCCAGATTCTTTATCGCAGCTTCCACCTAATGCATCAACAATTGTACAAGTGTTGTGAACGGCTACTGAAACCGTATTACCATCCATCATCAATCCATCAACAAATATTTGATCAGAAGAAATAGGAATAGAACTTTGTCTGCTTAGATTTCTTAACAGTTTGGAAGCCGGTTTTTGCTCTGGGAAAAGAGCTAAAACATTATCTTCTTTAAGTTCTTTAAGTACAGACTTTATATTTTCTGGTCTTAAGCTTGAGGAGTCTCCAAGAAAGTCAAGTAAACTAATGGTTTCAAAACCAAAAGCATTGCCGTAGTATTCCATCGCTTTGTGTTTAGACACAATTACTCTGTTCTCCTCAGAAATAGAGCTTACTTGTTCGACGATCCAACTATCCAAGTCATCCAAGATAGAATCAGCTTTTTCGAATCTTTCATTAATAAGTTTTCTGTCCCCTCTATTAAAAACTGAAATATCTTTTTTTAAACTTTTGCTTATAAGATCTCCCATTTTTATGATGTTATGTGGATCATGCCATACATGTGGATCTAGACCTCCATGGTCATGATGATGATGCCCCTCTCCTTCATCTGGTACTTGTGCTATTGGTTCTACATCACTATCTAAAACGTCTTTAAAAAAGTGTTGAGTTGCTTCAAACTCAAAAGGCATGTGTTCAGTAAAAAATATATATTGACCATCTTCTTTGATATCCACGTTAAAAACAGTACTATCTTTTTTTTGATCAAAGTTAAGAACAAAAGCTTTATTACTTGCAATCAGAGTACCATTATTTTTTCTGCTTATTGAGTCTTTAGATCCTAATAATTCTTTAGCTAAATCTTCAGACCCTTCTATGTCATTTGATTTGAGAATCACCATCTTCATTGCAGGATCTGCATATTCGCCATCGACTTTTTCAAATGACCATTTGTAAGAACCCTTAGAAAGTTGGAATTTACCTGCCCATTCGAAAGCACCCTCAGCATGATCATCATGTCCACCATGATCTGAGTGGTCATCGTGACCGCCATGATCAGAATGATCATCTACCTTAGCTGAATGTTCAGCATGATCATCATGTCCACCATGGCTTGAGTGATCATCGTGTCCTCCATGGTCTGAATGATCATCGTGACCTTCATGATCAGAGTGGTCATCTACATCTATTGCACTAACACCTACAACAACAGTTTGCTTTTTGCTTTCCCAATTTCTCATACTTGGAGTCATTTCTTTACCAAGAGTGAATACTTTATCGGCGTTATTAAGTAATTGAGCTTGTCTTGGATTGATCTTAAAGTCATGAACATCCTGCTTTCTATCAACTAAGCATGTAACTTCATCAGAAGGTAATGCAATTGATTTAACTAAATCACAAACTAGTGGTTCTACTGCTACATATGACTTTCCTTTAGCCATAACATCCTGCCCAAAACCAGAAAATATTATTGTTCCTGCTATCACGGAATTTTTAATAATTGAATTACTTGAACTTTTTTTATTTGTTAGAAGTCTTTTCAAAATTGACATAAAAATTATTTGGTACATAAAAATGATAATCATTTTCATTATTCGTAGCAAGTAAAGGTATCAAATGTTATGAAATTAATATGAAACTTGTATTATTGGTAAGCTTGTAAAGTGACTTTTTTTAAAGATTAATTAATGGCTACTTTAGTCGCTGAAAATTTAACCTATTCGTACACAAAAAAAAGTAAGCCAGCTTTAAATAAGGTATCGGTTGAGATTAAACCTGGAACTCTAACAGCGCTAGTTGGTCCAAATGGAGCTGGCAAATCTACTCTTTTAAGAATATTGCAAGGACAATGTATTCCTGATAATGGCCAGATAACAATTGATGGGGAGAAGTTAATTAGACAAAGATCTCAAGTCTCACTTATGCCACAAAGAAGCTCTATGAATTGGAAATTTCCAATAACTGTAGAAAAACTAGTTTCATTAGGACAAATAAAATATTCAAAATCAAAAAATAGTAGTCCTTTTCAAATAAAAGCTCTTCTTGCCAACCCTAATGCTTGGATTAATAAATGCTGTGAATTGGAAGCCACAATGCAAAGAGTAGGCATCGCAAATATTGCTAACAGAAGGCTTGATTCTTTATCTGGTGGACAACAACAAAGAGCCTTATTAGCGAAAACATTAATGTCTCCAGCAAAAATTTACCTTCTTGATGAACCTTGTGCAGCTTTAGATCCACCTGCAAAGGAGGATTTTCTAAAAATTGTTCGTCAACTTGCTGATGCCGGTCTTTCTTTAATGGTTAGCAGTCATGATTGGGGCACCTCGTTAAATAGTTATGATCAAGTTATTGTTTTGGATAAAGCTGTATTAGCTTCTGGAAGCCCTGATTCTATAAAAGATAAATTAGAAGATATAAATATCAGCTCAATTGAGGATAATAATTGTTGTGATTAAAAAAATATTTAGTTTTAACTTTGTGCTTGATAGCAGTTCTGGCAAAGCCCGAAATACTCTAGGGTATGAAACAACAATTGGAATTTCTTCGTATTTGTTTTGGGTGTATGAATGTCTTTTACAGGGCACCCTTCCATTTTTGATGTCTCACCACATTGAACACAGGTCAAATGATGAATGTCTCTATCTACTGGCGTGTAAAGAACCTCTCCTGTTGGAAGATGTCTAGAACGTATTAAACCATGCTTTATAAGAACCTGAAGATTCCTGTAAACAGTTGTCAGTCCCATAGCTTTTCCGCTTTCAATCAATTGTCTATGCAACTCTTGACCGCTCAGTTCATCCTCGCATTTATTAAGTTCTTCAAGAAGTTGCTCTTGTCTTTTGGTAATGTCAGACTTAGTTACCATTGTTTCCGAAATCTTTTTTTGTCCCGTATTTTTGATCATACCGAATCTTTAGATTAATGTCTTTTATTAATAGCAGTTGGTGGCTTGTTCCTTTAATAATAACTATTTTTTCAGGAATTCTATGTCCAGCGATGGGAACTGTATTAATAACACATAGGAGATTACTTCAAGTAAATTTAATCTCTCACTGCGTTTTGCCAGGACTTGCTTTAGCCTTAGCGCTTGGAATTCATCCTTCAATTGGTGGGGTTATCAGTGGTCTTTTAGGTTCTGTAATTGCGGAAAGTTTAACTAATAAAAAGAATGAAAACTATGAAGCAATAATGAACACAATATTAGCTGGAATGCTTGGGTTTGGAGTCCTCATAATCCCTCTGCTCGGTATAAGGATTGATTTGGAGGCAGTATTATTTGGCGATTTATTGACAGCAAATTTTGAGGATTTACTTAGAACAATAATAGCTTTTTTAGTATTTATAATTTTAATGACTTTTGGATATGAAAAGGTTGTTTATGTTGGATTAGATCCAGAAGGCGCATCAGCAAGTGGTATAAACGTTTCTTTATTAAATCTAGCTTTGAGTTTTACGACTGCATTAGTAATTGTTAGTTCAATGTCAGCAGTGGGAGTAATTCTTGTAATTGCTCTTCTTTCTACGCCAACTTTGTTAGGGCTAAATAAGGCTCATAGTTTAAGAATTGCAATGATGAGGTCTTCATTTTTTGGATTATGTATCTCACTTCTGGGCTTTATTCTCTCTATAGTCTTTAATCTTTCGCCTGGACCTGCCATTAGCGTTATTTGTGTTGCGTCCCTTTTAATTCCTAAGCTTCGCAAATAATTAAATCTTAAATGTCCAATCAGAATTTAATGCTTGAGCTTCTGGATTGTTTTTTAAAGCTACTTCCATAGCTTCTTTTTTATTATTAGCTATAACAACTTCATCAAATTCCTTTCCATTTTTTTTGAGACTTACTTTGAAACGCATAAAGATTATTTAATTAATCAAAAGTTAACCACTAAGCAACTAGATTTAAATACTTTTAAAAGTTAATTGATGAAATAGAAACTTTAGTTATTCTGAAGTTTTTCTACTACAGATTCTTTCTCAATCTTAGCTACATCCTGTAATCCATTAGCATCAAACCAAGGAGCGTTTTCCCAATTAAATCCTTCCCCAAACGTATTATCGGGAGCAGCCACGTACCAGTGACATGATGAATCGGGAACATCTACAGCACATTTTGACCAGTCAGCTTCCCACTGTGGAACTTGTACCCACATCACAGATGCTAATAAAAAAGAAAAAATAAAATTCATAATTATCGGTTAGCAAAATTTAGAAAGATTTTTTTCACATTCTTTCTTTCTTTCTTTTCTTCCAGTAATTCTCAAGTATTTGATATTTATGCTTATTTTTGAATTGACTTAAATGAATATTATTCTGATTAAGAACTGAAGTGTTTTTAATTTTCATGACTCAAGCTGTCTATGTAGAACATATTTAAGACACTTTATAGATTTTTTGAAGTGAATTTATACTTAATTTTTGTCTTACTTTTGTGTAGGTAAGTATTTTTCGGGATTATTTTCAATGTAAGTAAGCGAATATTTGACAACACTCACTATTACTGAAAAAAGAGCAATTGCTGAAATAATAAAAATGATTTTTTTGTAAATGCTTTTCATGAATTTTTTATGTTTTTGATTATTTTTTTTCATCAAAGCCCAATTCTTCTGAAAGATTTAAATAATTAGTAATTTATACTGTAGCCTTTTAAATTACTTACGGAGTAGATTAAATACATCAGAAACTCCTCACACACTTTTTTCTGATAACTTTAAAAGTACTCGACCTCGATGTTTGAGTACTTTTTGTATTTTTTGCCATGTGACAGTTAAGATAGAGGTCTATTAAGCATTACATATTTTGAATTTTGGTGTGATATTAAGTTTGTGTGTAGGAGGAATTGATTTATTTCAGTGGAAACAAGGAAACACTTGAAATAAATCAATTTTAAAAGATCTCTCTTTGAGGGGTCTTTTTTTTTTTGGATTATTAGAAATACATATTAAATTCTGAATATAAAAACATATATGCTTTCTTCCAAAATTATTAGTTCGTAATTACAAATTAGTAATTTAATTCGTTAGATTATGAGCCGTTGAATTCTTCTGTTTATGCGAATACTTTTTTTTGCAATTTTAATTTGTTCAAGCTTTTTATTCCCCTCTTCATCATTTGCTTCACATATAGAACTAAAACCTTGCGTAGAGATTGCTCATTGTGTACGAGAAGAATGGGAGGTAAACAATATTGAGAAACCTTTTGAAAAGATTAAAACATTTATCGAAAACACTCCAAGAACTGAGATTGTAGAAATTGATGGCGATTTTCTTCATGCTGAGGCAACCAGTAAATGGATGAAATATGTAGACGACTTAGAAGTATCCTTTCTACCTGAATCAAACATCTTATCAATAAGATCAGAATCAAGAGTTGGAGAAAGTGATTTGGGAGTGAATCAAAAAAGAGTTGATTTATTAAAATCGAAAATGTTTTAAAATAAAAAGTAAAAAAAATAATTTGTTTTTATTGTTTTTTGTATAACTTTCCCATTTTAAAAAAAAAATAGCATATAAAAAAGTGATAATTGTGATCATGCCTTGATAATGGCAAATTTATTAGATTTTCACTGAAAAGATGATCATAAATTTTATATATTTATTGTTATCTAGCTTTGTTATTTTCTGGTTTTATATAAACATTAAAAAAAATGGACTTAAATGGATAATCAAAGGTCTTTTTCAAATTGGAATATTGGTATTATTCATTGGTGGGTTTTTCAAAATATTTTTCACCTTACCCCCTAATTTATTTATAAAAATATTTTTTCTTATTATTTATACATGGTGTACTGTTGGAATAAATGTAAATTTCATGATCCCTATGATAAGTTTGATTGACCAAAAAATAGTGAAAAAATAAAACTAAAATATACCTTAACTGTTAGTACAAAAATAAATCTATTTCCTTAATCTGCAATATTAAAATTTATAAAATTCATTTTTTTCCTTTTGAAAGTCTTTTTCTTTTATATCTAGTCTTTAAAGCCAAATCTGTCATTATATATATTCCAAATAAAAGAATGACTATTCCAATAAAGTATTTCATTAATTTTATATTATTACTATGATTTAAATCTATTCATTATGCCAACTAATTTTAATATCTATTTCTTGAGATAAATTTCTTGTAACTGGACATTCTTTGGAAGCTTTTATCAAAAAATCAATAGTTTCATTAGAAGTGCTCCCTGGTATAAAAATATCTATTATTAGTTCTTTTATCTTCCTCTCGCTATTTTGTGTCATTACTTTTTCAATATTTAAATATATACCTTTCAAATCAAATCCTTTAGATTTAGATTTGATTGCCATAATGGTTAGCAGGCAAGTACCTAGAGATGTTGCTAATAAATCAGTTGGGGAAAAACTTTCACCTTTCCCACAGTGATCTAAAGGTGCATCGGTCCTAATAAGACTTCCAGATTGTAGATGAATAGCCTCACAGTTTAAATTTCCTAAATAAGAACATTTAACTTTAGTCATTTTTAAAATTAAATTAGGAAAATATTATTAATAAAAAATTATGGAACATATCAAGGTTATTGATGAGAAATTTTTATTTGCATATTAGTAGAGTATTAAGGAAATTCGTCATTCAAGTTTTGAAATCAGTTTTTATATCCATATTCCTCTACGCAATACTCAATTAATTCAATTGATTTATTAAGAGTTCTTTTATTTTTATTTTCTAGATCGAAGCATTCATTTAAAACACGTATTGATTCATTTAAAAAAAATTCTTCTTTATTTTTTAAATCTTTAACTTGATTTATATAAATTAATTTTTTAATCCCAATAAGGGAAAATATGATTATTAATATTGTAAAAATTGCTATTTTGAATTTATTCATACTATAGTTATTACAAATATTTTAATTAATTTAATATCTAAAAACTTTACATAGCTTATAGAACTAAGTAATTACATATGTAGCTGCTGTTATTGCTATAGCAGTAATTGAAATAAAGATGTATGGAATAACCTTTAAAGGTATATATAGATTATTTTTAGACATAACTAAAACATCTATAAAAATTCTTACATTCTCTTTAAACTTTATAAGTCTTCAAATATACAAATTAATTTTCTTTGCAAAAATTCAATTCTTTTAAAAGATTAAAAAATTTATATTCATTGAATTTTCATTAAATAAAGTATTTCTAAATCCTGTCTTGAGTCCGATATTTTTCTTTTTAAGAAGATTAATTCTTCTTGGCTCATTTTTGATTCTTTTATCATCAATTCTGCTTGTTCAATAGCATGTTCTATATTTCTAATTTTAATTTCTCTTATTGAAGGATCTTCTTTACATGCTTTTTTAGTATTCGCATCTAACATATTTACTAAAAAAAATCTTCTTGAATTTAATCTAAATTAAAACTTCATTATGCTACAACCGCAAACTTAATTAAAATAAATTATTATATAAATAAGAACTTTATCCTTAGCTAACCCTCTCTTCAATTGATCGAGTGGGTTTTTTTTATGGTGTAATATACTCCTAGCATTTAATACTAAATTGGAAGATTCAAAACTTAATCCTGATGAAAATAATTCAATCGAATCGTCCCCCAATTTGAATGAAGACAATAAAGATCTTAATGAGGGGATTAGGAAAGAAGAAAATGTTAAAGCATTTACAGAATTTCTAGAGAAAGCAAGTAGTCAAGATTCTTCAGAAGAAAAAGTAAAACTTGACTCTGAGGAACAAAAACCAAAAATTGACAAATCACTTTTTAAAAGATTTCTTAATAATGGATTTGATGGAATTTCAACAAATCCAAACTATAAAATGTTGGCATTATTAATAATCCTTTTAATTAATTTGTCTCTATTTTTTGTAATTGGCAATATGGGTAAAGCGTTTTTAAGAAATGCTGGAATTATGGGTTAGAAATTATTTATTTCTTTTTGGATAATCATCTTTACAATTTTGATTCTTCAAATGAAACTGTGATATTTTCTTGTCAAATTAATATTTAAATAAAATTTGGATAATAAAGAGCCAGAAAATCCAGTATTTTATCTTTCTAATTTAGTCAAGAAATTAGATGTAAAAAACAGAAATGGTTTAGTAGCCTTAGCAATAGTGAACCTTTTAGTAATTCTTTTATTTAAATTTTATTTGAAAGGATCCGGATTATTATCTTAAATTTGACTGCTGGTATTATTTTATTATTCAGCATTCTCAAATTGCTTTGCTAACCTAAACGCCTTCTTAATTATTAGAAAGCCACCATATGCTCCTGCCAGTAAAGGTAATACTATTAAAGGGTTGGGGGAATAATCTGAATAATTTTTCACACCCTCAACATATTCATAACCTGAACATTTAAGAAAAATAAAGCTAAAAAATGTGATACTCCAACCAATGATTGATAAAAAGCCACCTTTTTTATTTCCTTCGTAAAATCTGTCTAGACCTAAGCCCCAACCTCCTATTAGGAATATTCCTCTAACAACTGAATTTTTTTCTTGATTTCTAAGCATAATTAAAAAATGTTCATTATGAACATAACCTATTTGTATTTAAGATGTGAGATGTTTTTATTAATTAATCTTTAAAATAAATTTTTAATGGTTTTTCTATAAATTACAAAATTATTATTCAGTGTTTTTATTAATTATTGGAGATTTTATTTGAATTCAACAAGGAAATTGAGGGCCTAATATAAATAAAAATAGACCCATACATATCTTGCATAATTCTCATTTCATCGTCTAAATATAAAATTGAAACCTGGCAATTTGGCGATTCTCTATTCCAAGGTAACTTATTCCATACCTCTTTAACTGGATACCATCTATCCATAAGTAATTCACTAAATAATGGAATCTTATTAAGTCCATCAACTTTGGAAACTTTTGTCTTTTGTAAGTTCATATCAAGTAAATTATTTCTTAAAACTAAATCACTTGCTAGGGTTATTACTCTTCCACCAAAAGTTGGCAATAGTTTGAACCAACCCAAGATAGGTATTGTTGTGAGCCCAAATATTGTAGTGTCAAAAGTAGAGATAAATTCTTTTTTGTCAAAATCAATCTTTTGAGCAATTCTCCCAATAGTTGATAAGCCAAAGGATCCTACTTGCAATTGATGTAATTTAAAAAAAAGATTACTTTTAAATTCATCATTTAATGCCTTTTCAATAGCAAGGAAGAAAGGAGAACTTCGAAATAATTCAACATTAGAAAAAATCAATTCCCACTCTCCAGACAATAATTTTTCTGATATTTCAAAACTAAAGTCTTTAAGAGCATCAATCAATTCATCCATTTCATAAGTTTTTTCCACATACATAGGAGAAATTAATTTATTTAATCTTTGCCCTCTATCTGTAACAGCAGCTATTTTATATATATTTGACTTTATCTCTCCAATTTCTTTCATAACTCCAATACAAGAAATACTAATGTATCTTAGGAATTTAATTTGAAGTTGATGGCAATTTTAATAATGCTGGTAATAAAATCAATTAATATTCTCCCCACCTTTTACCAATATGAAAACCCCATTCAGTGGTTAATCTAATTACTTCATCATGATTCTTGCATTTTGAAAGGGATAACTTTTTACTAGGGTTATTTTTTATTAGCTCAGCAATTTGATTAAGTTGCTCTATTTTTTTTAGAAAATTACTTAGATCTTTATCTGACATTTATCTAGGAAGTAAATTTTTGATCATAAGTAAATATGTAATAAAGAACCCAGGCTACACCAATAATCAGAATTGCAATCATTATATTTACTGACCAAACTACTTCTATCATGTAATTTTTTTGTATATTTTTAATATATCCAAAATTTAAACTAAATTAACCGTTAATAATTTAAATCAAGAACAATACACTATTTTTTCTAAGAGTATAAAATGGTCTTAAATAATTTAAAAAATTATGGGAGAAGCTAAGAGAAGGGAGGAGTTAGGCTTACCGCCTAGAGAAAAGAAAAAGGAAAAACAACTACCGAAAAATTCACTAAACAAAATTTTAAATAAATATCCTTATTTACCTTTCATTTTAGGTTTTTCATTACTAGCAATATTAATTATCGATTTAGTTAATTACTACAAATAGATATATAAAAAGGAGATACTTTTAGCAGAAGAGAAGATTATCTTCGCAATTGCGAAATTATTTTTCCATAATAAAAATAAAACTCATGAAACCGATTAACACTTCATGCGCCTTAATTTTAGGGGCATTAACTTTTTTTTCAATATCTAATGCAAATGCAGGTGGTTGCCGTTCTCATACTGAGAAGAAGGCAGAAATTGAATGCTTGTCTGATGATAAAAAATGTTTAGAAGCGGAAGAAAAAGAATCACTATACAAAGTTGAGGCCTAAATGTTTGATAATCTTGGAACTGCTCTGGTACAGGCATTAGGCTTCTTTGCTATTTTTGGTTTTTTTGTATATCAAACTTTATTCGCAGATAGAAAAATCAAAAATTCAAAATCAATTTCTAAAAAAACAAAGATTTCCGACACAAAAGAATCAATTAAAAAAGAACCCAAAAAAGGCTTATTTAACAGAAAATCTAAACCTGTTGAAGAGAATATCACAATCCAGAAAAAAGGATTATTTGGGAGAAAAAAAGAAGTTATTAAAGAAGAGATTAAACCAAAGAAAAAAGGTTGGTTTAAATAGGTAAAGGTACTTAAACTTTATTTTGATATCTTTTATACAAAAAATATTTTTAGTAACTTTATAATTTAATGAATATAACATTCATAATGAACCATAGAGAAATCACAAAAAAATATAGCGAGTTACTTAACAAGGCTGAGTTTGCTAATGGCCGTAAGGAAGTTGTAGGTCTTTTAAAAAAAGCTGCCAAATTGAAATCTCAGATTGAAATCAATTATTAGATATCAAAATTAGTTTAATTCTAAATGTAAAAATTTTTTTTAAATAAGTTTTTACATGAGATAATCTGCTTAGATTATTTTGCTTATGAATAAAAAAGGTTATACAACCGAAAGCGGTGGTAGACAAAATGGTTTTGCAATTGAACCAGAAATTAACCCCATATCAGAAGGCGAATCAAAGAAATCCATATTTTTATTTATTGGAATATTATTACCTTTTCTAATAGGCGGTTTTTATTATTTAAGGACTCTGAATATATTCTGATATTTTATAAGCCATTTTTAGCAATATATTCTTCTGAGCTAACTATATCTTGCATTAAGCTCTCTGATGAAGGATTAAATCCATTTTGCTCTAAAAAAGATTTAACCTTTTCAAATTTTTGCTGAATTTTTTTTGTATATGGAGTTGTCATCAAATAATCGTCCTTTTCTGTTGAATAGTTCATTTGATTAACGGATTACTTTTATAATTAAATTTTGCAAAATATGCTATTGCTAGTGAAGTTATAAATATTACATAAATAATTTAATAGTAATAAATACTTATAAGTTGTTTGTGTGATATCGCTATTGGTTGATTTTTTAAAGAGTACTTATAGTAACTAGTTCCATTAAATCTCTGGACTGCAGATAATTTTGAAATACTTCAGAATAAAATGCTTTTTTAGCAGCAAATTTTGATTCGAATTCTATTACTAATCCAAGCTGCCCTCCGTCCCATTCATTTGAGGTTGATTCTTGTATCAAATCTCTTTTTACTATTACTCCACCCACAGATTTAATCCAAGGTAACACTGTTCTTATATATTCCAGAAATAAATCAGCATTTGGAATTGAAATTTTCTTTAGCCAATAGCTCTTTGTCATCAAATCAACATATTCTGGGTAGAATATAGCACAAAGAGGTAAGTATTTATCCTTAGTTATATATTAAGCGGTTATCAGATGTATTCCGAAGATGATTTATTAAATTTACTTCTTAAATCTCCAAATTCAGATAAGATTCAATTTATTGCCGAACAACTTGAAATTCATCATAATTTTTCCTTTGGCAAAGATAGAAATGATTTACAGGGTGTTTGGGAGCTTAGGTGGAGTAGTTCTAACAGTCCTTTTTTAAAGTATTCTCCTTTTATTGATAACCTTCAAATTCTTGATCCCTTAAATTTAAATGGTCTTAATTTACTTAAACCTAGAGGAATAAATTCAATTATTGGTACTGGTATTTTAATAAGACTTAATTACATAAATGAAAAAAAAATTGGGGTCAAATTTACACATGCTGGTGTTATAGGTCCTAAATTTGGAGGAAAAAATATAAAGGCTATTAAAGAAATAAATAATGAACAATTAGGGTGGCTAGAGATAACTTATTTAAGTAATAAACTTAGAATCTGTAGAGGTGATAAAGGAACTTTATTTGTTTTAAGAAAAATAAATTCACCGACTTTATTCAAGAATTTCAAGGAATTTATTAAAATCTATTAAAAATATAAATTAATTCTTTATCCAAATAGACTTTAATACGAAATAAATTGGTAAATATTTAAATGATTCTTTAGGTATTTCATAACTTAAGAATTTTAGTCCTTCTTCTAACCAGTAACCAATATCAAATCCTAAAAGAATTTTTTCTACAACAAACCAAAATTCTTTATCAAATATAATTCTGAAGTTTAAGTAAATATATTCCCAATGAAAGGTATTCCAATATTGGGTTAAAAATGAGGATAAAATAAACCAAAGTGATATAAATAGAAAACTTTTTAGAAATTTATAAAATTTTTTCATATACCAGCAACTGTCTTATTTAATTTCAAATATCTCTTATTATTAATTGGATCAAATTTTATTTCCATGAAATATATTCAAAAAGATATAAAAATATTGAGAAAATAGTAAATTTTCGTGGAATTAATAATCTATTCTTCTTTTTTTAGATTCTGTGACTTTAGATTTTTATTCTTAAGAAAAAATCCTAAAAACAGAAAAGCAAAATATATAGATAAACTTATGCCAAAAATTAAAACTATCTTTGAAATATCCATAAATGATTTTTTTTATAAATTACAGCATTTTTTGCAAAGTTTTATCTATAGTAATGATTTTTCATTTATCACGATAACGAGCTTCAATTATTAAGCTAATAATATTATTTAAATCATATGCAAGTAGCTTTTGCCTGGAGCCTTTGTCTATCAGTTGGTGTTGTTTTATTATCAATTATTCCATTAACTATAGGGAGAGTTAAAGCAGGATACTCTGTTGAAAACATGTCTGCTCCAAGGGCTTTATTTGATGAATTACCTTCATTTGGAAAAAGAGCAGTTTGGTGTCATCAAAATTGTTGGGAAAGTTTTTCCCTACATGCACCCGCATGTCTTCTTTGTTTGATTACTTTAACTGACTCTAATATTGCAATAATTGCAGCATTGATTCATCCTTTTTTTCGTTTTTTATATATTGGTGCATATGTATTTAATATCCCAACAGCTAGAGGTTTAATGTGGGCCTCAGGAATTTTTACAACACTTTTACTTTACAAAGAGGGCTTAACACAATTGATATAAACTATTTAAACAATAAACTTTTCTAAATCTTTTAATTGATATTCATTGATTAGTTCCACTTTATTTGATTTTGCTAGTTGATGAGCAGACTTTGTAAAGCCTGATTTTGAAACTATTATTGCATGTGTACCCTTCCAAAATAATTTACCAGCTGAAATTTCCTGAACTGCTTTATTTCCAATAGCTTTTTCATGATCTTTGCATTGAATACATATTCTTAAATCATTTATTGAAGCAATTAAGTCAACCCCTTGATCTCCTGTATTAGGGGTTTCTTTTACTTCCCAGCCATTTTGTTTGAGAATTTCCATACAATGATTTTCAAATCTAATACCTTTTTTGTAGTTTTCCTTGTTTTTACTTGTGTAGTTTTTTTCTATTAGGTTTAAGCATGATTTCTCTATTTGACTTGCTATGAATACAAACCAATCTTCATTCTCGAGCTTTCTAATAGATCCAATTATCTCATCATCAATAGTAGGATTTTCATTACAATATGATCTCCATTTTACAAAAAATAATTCTACACTACCAAATTTTTTTAAAATTACTTTTTCCCAGAAGTATGGTATACCCTCTTTAAATCGCTTGGATCCATTAAATATATTTTTCTCAATGGCTTTTTCATCAAGAGGTGGATTGCCAATCCATTTTTTAAAATCCTCGTTACCGTAAGCATCTATTCCCCTTAATCTGATCCTCTCCTCTAGCAAATTGTATTTGTTCTCTTCTATTAAATTATTAATTGTTTGAATAAAGAAATTAGAATTTAAAGCATTATTTAATTTAAACTTTTTCTTTTTAATTTGATAATCTCTTACAATTATAAAAATTAAAAAAATGATAAAAATAATTAAAATAAAAAAAATTTTCATTAAAGATTTTTATTTTCTATCTAAAAAGTTTTTGTTTTTCTAATAACAAAATTATTTTTTGTTATTACTGAAGATTCATTTACTTCAAACCCATTAATTGCTGATATTTCTCCTTTTATGCCTTCTAATGTTAATTGCTCGATAATGCCTTTTATTACTTCATCCTCGACCAATTTTCTATCAATTCTTTCAGGTGTAATATCTGTAAGCCATTTTGAGGTCTTTTTTTTTACAACCTCTGTAGGGTTAGTTATTTTTAAGTAGATAGCCATTTTTTAAGTCATTCAGTTGAATTATAAGCATTAAATCTTCTTAACTTTTATTATTGTCATTACTTTCCCACTCAAGAAATTGAAAAACAAAAATTGCAAAGATAGAGAAAAACACTATAAACAACCCTAACCATCCTATAAATTTGTGCTCTGTAAAAAGATTTGTGAGCATTGATTTTTCTTGATATCTTGATTCCATTTCATATTGATAAGAATCAATAACTTGAAATATATGCATAATTAATAAATCGTTCAATTGGCGGATAATAATTTCAACCGTTTAATTTACTAAAGGCTTCCGATAGGAAATCTGGCCTTTTTCTTATTATAGAAAAATTCAGTTTATTTATTAAGACTAAATTGACTTCAGCAATCGTTAAGATTTCATTATTCTTGTTATGAAATTTTGAAATTACATTAATCCTAGGACTTTTATCAATATTGAATTCGCTCTCGATTGTTATTTTTTCACCAAGAAATAAGGGAGATTTATATTTTATTGAAGTATTTATTAAAGGTAAATCTAAGCCATTTTTAGTTAGCTCGAAATAACTTATACCTACTTCTGAAAGTGCACTTATTCGGCTTTCTTCAAGCCAATTAAAATATTTACCGTGCCACATTACGCCTGCATGATCTGCATGTTGTGGTAAAACAATTTTTTCTATTTTCCAAACTGGTTTTGAGTTCATCTTTTATATAAAAAATATTTTTATTCAATGAAAAAAATTATTTTGATATTGTAGATTAGTTTTGGTTATTAACATAAGAATCATCAAAACTATATTTATAAAGTTATGTTTAATCGTAAAAATAGAAGTAGAAAAATGAAGAAGATTTTTCAATGGGAAGAATATTTAAATTGGAAAAATATGTCAAAGGAACAGAAATTAAATTTCAAGAGGGCGTGCTTATTTCCCTTTCTTGTCTATATGGTTTATGTTTTTCTTAATCAGTACTCCTTGGCAATTCTTTTGATACTTGGTCTTTATTTTTTAATTAGATTTAAAAATAGAAATAAGTTGGGAAGATAAATAGTTTTTGATTTTGATTTATTTAGATTTGTTTTAAAATTATCTAGTCTTTCTAAAAAACTCTATTGGCATATAACAATAGTATTAGATAAATTTTTTTTATGAATAGAATTGTTTTGTTTTTATGTGTATTAGTTTTTTCAATATTTTCTAATACGAATAATTTATTAGCAAAAGAAATTGAAAATAATATTAAAGATAATATTTCTAATAAAATTGAAGAAATTAAGCCTGATAGTAAAAAAACTAATATTTCTAATTCTTCGGTAGAAGATATATTTGGTGATGAACAAACTTTTCCATTCGTTGCAGGTTTAGGGAAAAATGCAGCCCATTGATTTTAAGCTTCTTGATAATCTAGAAAAGATTTTTAATACTAATGAAAGGTCTTAGGGTCCTAGAACTTTCTGAAGCACTTAATGTTGATAGCGCTGATTTATTAGCTGTTTGTGCAATTCTAAAAATAAAAGCCACATCTAGATTAAGCATGCTTTCATTTGAAGAATGTAAAAAGATAACTGATTACTATGAAAATAAAAATTAGAATTATTTTATAAATTATTTTATTTTTTAATGTCTTTAATCATTGATACTAAAGTTGAATGAATTTCTTCTTCAGATATTTCATTTTTAAAATTGATAATTGCTGATTGGCCATCATAATTGATTTTTATATAACTATTATTAATTTCTTCCATATAAGCATTTTCAAATCTTGATATCTTCCCATAATGGATAAGATATTTGTGCACTGAATCAATGTGATCATTGTTCATGTGATCACAAACTCTTCTACTTGTTTCGTTACTAATAATTTTCATTTAAAAAATCAATTTGTTTTAAGCTAATCTATTTTTTCATTATTCAAAGTTTTAATCATTTTAATTATTAAATTTTTAACTTCATTTTTATCAACAGCTCTAACCAAGTTATTTCTCAAATTTGATGCTCCTTTAAAGTCTTTGCATGTCCATGAGATATGTTTCCTTGCAATTAGCAATCCGTGATCTCCTTTTTCTTTTATTAATTCATCAAGATGCTCAATAATTAAATATAGTTTTTCTTCTGTGTTTGGTACTTTAAAATTTTTATTTTCTCTAAGGGCATAATCTATTTCTCCTATTTTCCATGGGGATCCTAAAATTCCTCGTCCAATCATTACACCATCAGCATTTGTTTTTTTTAAACAATTAAGAGCATCATCTGGATTTTTGATATCTCCATTAGCAATTACTGGAATTTCTAACAACTTTTTAAGTCTCCCGATCATTTCCCAATCTGACTTGCCTGAAAAACCCTGTTTTCTAGTTCTTCCATGAAGTGTGATCATCGTTGCTCCCGCATCTCGAAGTTTAAATAAGAAATCCTCTATATTTTCCTCTTTACTATCCCATCCGAGTCGTGTTTTTACTGTTACTGGAACCCTAACAGCTTTTACAACATTTTTGACTAATTCTATAGCAAGTTTTTGGTCTTTAATTAAAGCACTGCCTCCACCTTTCTTTGCAATTTTTTTTACGGGACATCCCATATTTATATCTATTAAGAAAGCTCCAGAGTCCTCAGCTTGTTTCGCAGCTTCAGAAACAGCATATGGTCTATTATCAAATATTTGTACTCCAATTGGACCTTCTTCTAAATCTATTTGATTTATTTTTTGAGTGCCATATCCTTTTTTAAGACTTGTGGCATTTATCATTTCTGTAAAAAGTAAAGAGTTTGGAGCCCATTTACGTACAATTCGTCTAAAAATGTTATCTGTAACTCCTGCTAATGGCGATAGCATGACTTTACTCGTAATTATCCTGTTAACTCCCCTTCCTTTTAGACTTATACTTGAAGACATATAATTTTTAATTTATTTTATCTTTCTTTATTATAAATTCAGATGCGGATTTGATTTTATGTTTTCTATTTATTTCTTTATTTATAATAAGTGCTTTTACTTAAATAGGCCTAATTGATTACTTTTTTTGCTAGTTTATGTTGAGTTGAAATTTAAAAAGGAAATTTTTTTGTTTATATTAGTATCTATTTTTCTTCCAATAATTATTTTTATTGCACCACTAAATGTAAATGCTATTCAAGGTAATTTAGATTTATCAAGTGCTCAAACATCTGTAGGCAAAAGATTCGCTAAAGTTTTTTGTGATGCTAAGAGGGAGGGTTTAGATTCTGATTTTGCTAGTGAATATGCTTTGAATAATACATATTTGAAATTTGTAGCATTTCCAGATGATGACGAATATTTGGCTGATTTATGGAATTTCACCCATAATAATATATTAGATAATTGTGGTGAATTTGTAGATATAAATGATCTAAAAGAACTAGAGATTTTTTTTAAAGAAGAAGGTTTAATTGCATCAAATAGGGAACTCTATTTACCAACTTTTGAGAATAATTAGATTAAAATTTTAGCATGTACTAAAATATAAATAGAATATGAAATTTTATGAAACTATTAGGTTTAAATTCACCTGAAATATTCATAATATTAATAATTTTGCTTTCAATTTTAGGTCCAAAAAGAGTAGAAAAAGGTTTCTTATTATTCAAAAAACTATTAA
>QCMB01000005.1 GCA_003214085.1 Prochlorococcus sp. AG-418-J17 | reverse complement strand
ATCAATTACAAAAATTAAGGAAGCTATCTCAGCCATTTTTTCTTCCCATAGACCAATGTAATGGATTCCAATTCATATGGCTTTTGATTTCTCTTTTATTTTGTGTTGGTGGAGTAGTACTTGTTGGTCTTACAGGAATAATAAGTTTTTTTGAAAGCTTTCAACCAATTTTTCTTGAAAAGTATTTCGGAGGTGTAGTAAGTACTGTTAATTCAATTTGGGCTGGTAGTTGGGGATTGCTTCTCTCTGCATTATTTCTAATTGGATCAGGTAGCTTTTTTAGCTTAAGACGTCAATTAAAAAACCGTAGATGGTTACATTGGTTATTCCTTGCGATAATTGTATTAATGCTTTTAGCTGTAAACGGTATAAACGCAGGTATTGGATTTATTGCAAGAGATTTAACAAATGCTTTAGTAGAAAAACAAGAAGATGGATTTTATCGGATATTGGGGATTTACGCTTGTTGTTTCGCTGTGGCTCTCCCAATACGGGTTTCCCAAATATTTTTTACATATAAGTTAGGAATAATTTGGAGAGAATGGCTTTCAAAAAGTCTAGTCAAAGATTATATGACTAATAAAGCTTATTACCAGTTAAATCCCAATGATGAAGAACAAACCGATGTAGATAATCCCGATCAAAGAATAACAGATGATACCCGAGCTTTTACCGGGCAAAGTCTCTCTTTCACGTTAGGTATTTTTGATGCCCTACTAACATTTTCACTTAATATTCTTATTTTATGGAGTATTAGTACAACACTTACTTTTTCTTTATTTGGTTACGCCGCATTTGCAACTTCTATCCTCTTAATTGCTGGAAAAAATCTTGTAAAGATTGACTTTGATCAACTCAGATATGAAGCAGATTTTCGATATGGCTTAGTACACATTCGAGATAATGCTGAATCAATAGCCTTTTACTCTGGGGAGAATCCTGAGCAAAGTGAAACTGAAAGACGCTTAGGAGAAGTGGTGAGAAACTTCAATTTACTGATTATATGGAGAGTAATAATAGATGTCATGAGAAGATCCATTAATTATGCTGGAAATTTCTTTCCATATTTAATAATGGCAATCCCTTACTTTAAAGGTGATATTGATTATGGACGCTTTATTCAGGCAAGCTTTGCATTTGGAATGGTTGAAGGTTCGTTATTTTTCATTGTTAATCAAATCGAAGAACTTGCAAAATTTACTGCTGGTATTGGCAGATTAGAAGGATTCCAATCAAAAGTTGAATCCATTAGTCAAACCAACCCAAAAAGCAATCAAAACGTTATTTCAGATTACCCCTCAATTCTTATTAATAATGCTGACCTTTGCCCACCAGGATCAAATAAAACAATAATTAAAAATTTAAATTTGAGCATCGAAAATAATCAATCACTTTTGGTAGTAGGACCATCTGGGTGCGGGAAAACATCTTTACTAAGAATGATTAGTGGTTTATGGGAACCCGATCAGGGAGTAATTAAAAAACCAAAAATTGGGGAGTTATTATTCATACCTCAAAAACCATATATGCTACTTGGTTCTTTAAGGGAACAATTATGTTATCCCACAGAAGTCAAGAAATTTAGTGATGAACATCTTACTTCTGTACTTCATGAAGTAAATTTAAAAACTTTAGTGGATCGGTATCCTAACCTTGATATCAAACAAGATTGGCCACGAATTCTTTCCTTAGGCGAGCAACAAAGATTGGCTTTTGCCAGACTGTTACTAAATTCTCCTAGATTTGCAGTGCTTGATGAAGCAACAAGTGCTTTAGATATTAATACTGAAAAAAAACTATATAGTTTACTTAAGGAAAGAGAACTTTCTCTCATAAGTGTTGGACATAGACCTAGCTTAAAAGATTTTCACGAGAATATTTTAGAATTAAATGGACAAGGAGACTGGAAATTATTGACGTCTGATAAGTATAATTTTAAGGATTAACAAAAAAAATGAATTCGAAAGAAGAACAAACTAACTCAGAAGTCACTAACTTAGAGAATGAGAGTTTTATAGAAGAGCAGAAAGATCCAAATTATATCAATGAACAAATTGGAGATAATCAATTAGATGAAAAATCGATAGATATTAAAGATGAATATAAATTTGGATGGAGTAGTTATTCTGAAAAAACTAACGGAAGATTTGCAATGATTGGCTTTCTTTCAATAATATTGATTGAACTATTAAGTAAACAATCGTTTTTAAAATGGGCAGGAATCCTATAATTAATCATCAAATCTAGAACTGTTATCTCTAGGTTTTTTCTTGTTTGTTCCAACGTTATATCTACTATTTTGATTTTTTGAACTTGATCTAGCTGAAGAGCTTGCTCTACGACTCTCACTTGATTTTTTGGCTTGATTAGCTTCTTTAAATGAAGCATCTTCTACTTGAGCAGTTGAAGTTTGCTGCCTAATAGGGGATCTAGGTTTCTTTCTTAATGGAGAAGAATCAGCAGGAGGAGAGATATTATCTTGTCTAGAAACTCTACGATTAATTCTAGGTCTTGAGCCTGTTTTAACTTCATCGCGAGATAAATTTCTTCTTTCACCAAAGTTATTTGTTTCTGGTTGTTTCCTATTTCTATCTTCAGAAGTCTGTCTTCTCCTTCTTAAAGGGTCATCATTTTCAAACTGACTTATTTCCCTTGTGGATGGCCTACTTCTACTTGCTGCAGCAGAGGGTATAGCTCTTGAAACATTCCTCCTACGAGATCTCCCCTCCGTATAGTCTTCTTCAAATTCATCTTCTTGAGGTTTAAATCTTCTAGATGGTCTTTCAGATTCTTCAAACCTATCATAATCGTCATTAAATCGACCTCTAGAATTCCTTGGAACATCAGGAATAGGATCGTCATCAAAATAAGATGACCTTCTAGCTTGATCAGTAGCAACTCCCCTCAATCGCACACTTTCATATGCGAAAAAAACTGTAGTTCCTGCTAATAAAAACTGACCAAACTGAAGGATAGGATCTAACCTCCAGCCTTGAAAAAATAATATTCCTCCGCACAAAAGTCCAATTGCTGCGAAGAAAACATCATAATCCCTCGCCAAGGCAGGCTTAAAGGACCTCAAAAAATAAAGGCCTCCTCCACATACCGCGAGAACTATACCAACAATACTGGCCCAATTGAGACTAGCATTGACCACATTCTTTCTCCAAAAATTTATTTTTTAAAGGGTTACTTATATCCCTTATATATATAGTGTACTTAAAACTTTTACAAAAACTAGCGTCTTCCAGCAGAAGTACGATCGAGGGAATCCTTCTGGCTGACAAAAATCAAAAATGCAGTGGCTGGAATAACGATAAGTAAGGCAGCAGCAATAAAACTACCTATCATTCCCACTGCGGAATTATTTGCAACTTCAGCAGAGAAATCTGCGGCTAGTAATAAATTTGAGATTTGAAACACTTTTTAAATATTAAATTCTCAATTTATAATACGAATTAAATACGTTTCAATGGGTTATTTATTAAGATGAATTAAATAATTGTGATTTCCTTGCTTGTAAACTCTCTTCAAATTTTAGATATTAGTTTAGGAATTTCTCTTTCATATCTAACTATAGTTTTTCTAATAAGATTAATACTTACTTGGTACCCAAAAATTGATTTAAGTAAAGGTTTATGGTTATTAGTTTCAATACCATCAAGCTATATTCTTAATTTAACAAGAAAACTAATTCCTCCTATTGGAGGCGTTGATGTTGGACCCGTAATTTGGATCGGAATTATAAGCTTTTTAAGAGAAATATTAGTCGGTCAGCAAGGGCTTATAAAACTTGCATTGCATACAAATATTTCATAGAAATCTTTTAATTATCTGTAATTTGGCAATAATTCTTCTTCTACATATTTAGTATGTATCTTACCCTGCTTAAATTTAGATTTATTCAGTAAAGTTAGATGAAAGTTAATTGTTGTAGGAATACCAGTTACTGCACATTCATTTAAAGCCCTATTCATACGTTTAATTGCAGTATTACGATCCTTTCCCCAGACTATTAATTTACCAATTAATGAGTCATAGAAAGGAGGGATTTCATAACCTGTATAGACATGACTATCCACCCTTACACCAGGGCCACCAGGAGGAAGCCACCCAGTTATTTTTCCGGGTGATGGTCGGAAATTGTGAGAAGGGTCTTCAGCATTAATTCTACATTCAATGGCATGACCGTTTAAATGTATATCATCCTGATTAAATTCCAAGTTTGCTCCGCTTGCAATTTTAATTTGCTCAGCTATTAAATCAACTCCTGTAACCATTTCAGTAACAGGATGTTCAACTTGAATTCTTGTATTCATTTCCATAAAATAAAAATTATCTTCATCATCAACTAAAAATTCAACTGTCCCCGCCCCTTCGTAGCCGATACTTTTTGCAGCAGCAATAGCTGCGTTCCCCATTTTTTTTCTTAGCTCAGTATTAATTGCAGGACTAGGAGACTCCTCTAGTAACTTCTGATGTCTTCTTTGAACTGAACAATCTCGCTCTCCTAAATGAACAACATTACCCGACCTGTCGGCCAAAATTTGAATTTCTACATGTCTTGGCTTCTTTATAAATTTCTCCATATATAAACCATCATTACCAAAAGCTGCTTCTGCTTCGCCTTGAGCTGCTTTAAACATTTTTTCTAGATTATCAGAGTTTTCAACCAACCGCATACCTCTTCCACCTCCTCCAGCAGTGGCTTTAATAATTACCGGATAGCCAATATCATCTGCCAATTTATAAGCCTCATCAACATTTGATAACAAGCCTTTACTACCAGGTACTGTTGGAACTCCAACTGCTTCCATAGTTTCTTTAGCTGTAGATTTATCTCCCATTGATCTAATAGCTTTAGGAGATGGGCCAATAAAAACTATGCCGTGATCATTACACATCTCAGCAAATTTGTCATTTTCCGCAAGAAATCCATAACCAGGATGAATAGCATCAACTCCTCTCGATGTAGCAGCAGCAAGTATATTTGGAATATTTAAATAACTCTTATTACTTAATGAATCTCCTACGCAAACCGCCTCATCAGCAAGCTGAACATGCAATGCTTTTTTATCTACAGTGCTAAAAACTGCAACGGTTGCAATACCTAGTTCTCTACAACTTCTGACAATTCGTAAAGCTATTTCTCCACGATTAGCAATTAAAACTTTTTCAACCATTATGAAAATAAAATTGAAGAAATGAAATGACTTAAAATAAAAAAATTATTTGCCAAAGTATTCAACAAAATTTTTTAGTGATCAGAGGACATTTTTTACAATACAACCTAAAACGTTATATATGTATAAATATTTGTTTTATGCAATAGAAAAATTATTCATCATATTCAAAAAAACTCTTTTCGAACTACATCCTTAATTCAACCAATAATGTATGATATTTTTAAGGTTTAAGCATCTCCCGGCTGCTAAAAACCCTTTGCGGACGTGGCGGAATTGGTAGACGCGCACGTCTAAGGAGCGTGTGGCTTCGGCCTTGCGAGTTCAAGTCTCGCCGTCCGCATTTAATGTATTCTGGCTTAACTGCAATGAAAAAAGAATCAGTTGCAGTAGTTATAATTTCCAATGGTCCTGGTGAATTAACTACATGGGTCAATCCTGTAGTGGATGAGCTAAACAAAATAAATAAATCACTAAGTGACGAAGATAAACAAGATTTCACTCTTAGGTTAGTCCTTGTTCCTTGCCCAAATGCCACTGGTAAAGAATTTTTAGTTGCAAAGTCATGGAATAAATTCGAATTAATTACAAAATCCAAAAGTTTTTGGAAATTATTAATAAAGCCAAATTCTTTTGCTGATTGGCCAAAAAAAGGGATAGTTATTTTCCTTGGTGGGGATCAATTTTGGAGCATTTTATTAGCTAAAAGATTAGGTTATTTAAATATCACATATGCTGAGTGGGTTTCACGATGGCCTAAATGGACCAATGAAATTGCTGCTATGAATTTAAAAGTAAAAGAGTTAATACCTAAAAGATATAAATATAAATGTAAAGTAATTGGCGATTTGATGGCAGATATCAAACTTAATAGCGAAATATCACTAAGAAATAAAGAAAAACACTACGTTGCATTATTGCCTGGTTCTAAGAAAGCAAAGCTTTCTATTGGAATTCCTTTCTTCTTAGAAGTTGCAGATCATATTGCTAAAGAAAATCAAAATATAAATTTTATAATCCCCATTGCACCAACTACTGATAAAAGTGAATATTTATTTTTTCAAAGCAACAAAAATCCAATTGCTAAATATTACTCATCAAGAATCAAAACAATTAAAAACTTCAAAGACTCTAGTTTTGATTATGTAATTGAAACATCAAAAAAAACAAAGATTTATCTAATTAAGAAACATCCTTGCTATGAAATATTGAAAGAATGTGACCTTGCAATTACAACTGTGGGAGCAAATACTGCAGAATTAGCGGCAATTAGTCTTCCAATGTTAGTTGTTCTGCCAACTCAACATTTAAATATGATGAACGCTTGGGATGGTATTTTTGGAGTGGTTGGAAAAATTTCATTAATAAATAGATTCCTAACTTTTTTAATTAAAAATTTCTATTTTAAAAAAAAGAAGTTTTTTGCTTGGCCAAATATTAAAGCTAAAAGAATGATTGTCCCTGAAAGGATAGGTAATATTTCTACAATAAAAATTGCAAGAGAAGTATTATTTCTTATTCAAAATAGAGATCAATTAAAAAGTATTAGGGATAATCTAAACAAAGAAAGAGGCGATAAAGGTGCTGCAAAAAAACTTGCTTCTATAATTGTTAATTCAATAAAAAAACTTTAACAATTACCAGGGATCATCAATTTCAAACTTTTCTGATTTTTTATTATCTTGAACTAAATTTTGTTCGTTTAATGGTTCAATATCTAAAGTTTCAGTTGCATTTTGAATTGGTCTTTTCGAAGCTAAATTAGTAGTTGATTGTTTTTTTTGCTTAAAATCAATATTATTTTTTTCATCTATTTGATTAACACTATTTTGATTCTGGATCTGATCAGAATCATCATTATCCATGTATAGCTTTTTTCTATTATTTATTTCTTCTTCAGAACCCTTTATTTCAACATATTCAAGTTCATCTTCATAATTATCTTCATAATCATCTTGTTCAAAAACTTCTTCATATTCTTCGACCAAATTATTTTGCTGTTCTGATTCAGAACCTGAAAGTAACTGATTCTCAACAGGTACAAGGTTTGCTGAGTATCCATTTGCTTCCCCTTCATCCCATGAAGAACCCCCGACTCCAAGTTTCTCTAGTAGTCCACTACTTAGTTGCTTCAATTTCTCTTCCGCACCTTCATAAACAATAATCCTATCGGTACCACTACTTACAATTTCCTCAACAGGTATTTCCCAAGTACTTAAAACACCCTCACCTAAAAGCGGAACACCAACAGCACCCATAACAAGAGATATCAAATCACCAGTCTCAATATCAAAAGAAAAGCCAAGAACTCTTCCTAAAAGTTGTCCAGATTCTGTGATCACTTGACAATTAATTACCTTCCCATATCTTTCTGGAGAAAAACTCTCACTCAAAGAATCAAGAGAGTCAACTAATATGACATCTCCAACTTGCTTTATACTCTCTAAAGGCATCCATTTTGGCAACCCTGGTAAAAATCTTGTAAGTGGATTGTCTCTTAGTCCCAAAGCGACCACTTCTCTTCTATCGATATCAACAACAACTTCGCCAACTACGCCTAGCCGCCTCCCAGTATCAGTAGTTATCACTTGTGTTCCCATTAATTCTGACCTTAACCATAAACGTTCGCTAGGAACTGAGTTAGGGAGATTCTTATTAGCAGATGTGTTAGACAAGCTCATAAATTTCTTTTTATCATTCTGACGTATAAATTTAAAAAAGTGTGTTTATGCAGCATTTGGTAACCCAATAACTTGAGTATTAGCACCTCTTGCTTGCGCAACTCCAATTGTTCGTTCAGACGCATTAATCATAGGCCTTCTATGACTTACGACTATAAATTGAGCATTTGATGACTGATTCGATATTAGTTTTGACAACCTTTCAACATTAATACCATCTAAAAAACTATCAACCTCATCTAATGCATAAAAAGGTGAAGGTTTATACTTTTGCAAAGCAAATAAAAAACTTAAAGCAGTTAACGATTTTTCACCACCTGACATAGAGGCTAATCTTCTGACATTTTTTCCCTTAGGATGAGCCACTAAAGTTAATCCTCCTTCTAAAGGAGAATTAGGATTTTCAAGTTGAAGAAATCCATCTCCATCAGATAAATTTGCAAAAATTTCTCTAAAATGTTTATCAACTTCTTTAAATGCTTGCATAAAAGCCTCCTGACGCATCGTAGATACAGTTTCTATTCTCAGCAATAATTCAGATCTTTCATTAGATAGAATTTCTAATTTTTCTTGCAAACCATTTAATCTCTCAATTAATTCTTCTAGTTCATCAAGAGCTAACATATTCACAGGTTCTAAGCTTTGTAATTTTGCATTTATGATCGAAATTTCTGATTGCAAAGATTCAAGACTCTTCCCTTCATATTCTCCAAACTGCGGAGAAGGATTAGGTAGATCTTTTTTATAATTTTCTAATTTTATTTTCTCGCTCCTCATCTCTTCTTTAAGAGAATGCATATCCCTTTCAAGATATTCAAGCTTCAACAGATAGTTATTATATTCTTGCCTTTTATTTGAAATTGTAGAGTTTAATTCATCTCTTTTCCTCCTCAATAAACCTAAATCCTTCTCAAGAGAATTTTTTTGATCATCGAGATCTAAAAGCTCTTTTTTAAATTCATCTCTTTTTTCTATCCATTCACTATGAGCAAATGCAAGTTGTTTAATAGATTCCTGCAAGTTTTTTTCTTGTAGTAAAGTAATTTTTAATGAATTATTGATGCGCTCTTTATTTAAAGCAAATTGATTTTTTTTATCTATTAATGTATCTCTCTCCTTAATAAGTAATTCAAGTTTTTTATCAAGATTATTAAAATCGCTATTAAAAGCTATTAATGATGATTTTTGATTTTTTTCATAATTTACCTTTTGAATGGTTTGTAATTGTCCAACCTTATCATGATAAGGCTTCAATTCATTTCTTAAATTATCTAACTCGTTAACTAGTAAATTATTAGCAGTATCAAGTTTATTTAATCTCGATATACATTCCTCAATTCTTTGTGAGACAGCCTTAAGAGAATCTTGATTGACCTCAATTTCTGTATTAAATGAGGCACAATCCTCAATTATTTGACTGTGGTTAGAATTTAATTTACTAAGTCTATTATTTTTTATTATCAAATCATTATTTGACTCTTTTAATGCTTCTTCGATAACTAATAATCTTTCTTTTATGGGACTAGAATCATCAATATCATTGTTGATTCCAAACCTATAAGCCAAATCTTTATTTAACTTACTGCCTCCTGTAATAGCACCACTTGTTTCTAATAATTCACCACTTAAAGTAACCAACCTGTTTTTTTGTGTAGATAACCTAGCTGAGGATAAGTCTGAAAAAACCAAAGTATCTCCAAACACATATCGAAAAACATCTAAATAGACTTCTTCAAAAGTAATTAGATTAATAGCCTTATCAATAAACCCATTCTCCCTGTTATTTTCAAATCTTGAAATTGCATAATTCTTTTTTTGACTTTTAATTCTATTTAAAGGTAAAAAAGTTAATCTTCCCGCTTTCTTATTTTTAAGAATTTCAATTGCTTTAGCAGCAATATGATCATTATCAACAACAATTTGTCCTAATCTATTTCCAGCAGCAATTTCTAATGCATATCTATTTTTTTCACTGACCTCTCCAAGTTGAGCTACATAACCATGTATACCCTCTAACCCTGCTTCTAAGAGAATTCTGAGAGCATACGAACCTCTAGATTCGTTTAAAGCTTCCTTCCTGCTTTCGAATCTAGATAAATCCTTTTCAAGCCTTAATTGCTCGTTATTGAGCCTTGATTTAGTTTTAATTAATAAATCAATTTCATTTTTTAAAGAATTAATTTCTGCGCTATTACTTACCAAGTTTTTATTCTTTGTATCGGACATCTCTTTTATTCTTTGATTTCCCTCAAAAAGTTTCTTCTTTTCTAAGTCTAAGGAGTCGATCTGAGACAATATCTCATCTTTTTGAATATTATTTTGAATAGTTTCTTCTTCAATTTTCCTTTTTTTTATTTCCAAAGGATTAATTTGATTTTTTATACTTTCAAGCTCAGCAGTTAATTTGATACTTTGTTTTGAGAATTCTCCAGATTCTCCAGCCGCATCAGAAAGTTTTTTTCTGGATAGTTTGTGTTTTAAAGTGAGATCATCAATTTGCAAGTTCAATCGATTTAAAAAATTATCATCGAAATTTTCTTGTCTCATCTTTTCTAACTCGATATTCCTTTTAGAAATTGCAATTTCATCTCTCTGCTTTTGTAATTTAATACCTTCTTCTTTATTCAGACTTGATATCCTATCAAGTTCTCTCAAGCTAGAATTAATACTTCCAATATCAGAATTCACTTTTATCAATTTATCCTCTCCTTTCTCCTTAAGCTCATCAACAAGTATTTTCAAAGCATCTTCTAAGACTGATATTTCCTTACTAATAGATTCTTTTTGTTTATTAAATAAAATTTTATCTTTTTCAATTTCACTTTCTTTTTTTTCTATAGCTTCAACATGCTTAACTTGTTTTTCAAAAATAAGAACTTTCTCTAGTTCCACTATTTGTAATAGTTTTGCCTTTAACTCTTTATATTGCTTTGCTTTTTCACATTCTTTTTCAAGCTTATTTTTACTAGATTGCAATTCATTTTCTAAAATTTCACATCTTTCTTGTCTTTCGAAAACGTCATTTAATTTTGCATTGGTTTGTTCTATTCTTGTATCAAAAAGTGCGACTCCTGCTAATTCATCAATAAGATTTCTCCTCTCCTTATTATTCATTGATACTATTCTTGTTACATCACCCTGCATAACTACATTGCTACCCTCTGGATCAACACTAATATCTCTTAATATTCTCTGTATTTGTTGCAAGGTACATTGATTTCCATCAGAAGTATAAGTAGAAGCATAAGAACCACCTGGCATGAGCCTTAATTTTCTAGAAACTACCCATTCTTTTTGACCTTTATTAAGGGTAATTTCTTCTTCTTCTAATTCCAAAGGCGGAAGGTCCTCTCTGGGAGACCAATCTTGAATATTGAATTTTACCGATACAGATGTTTCTGATGACTTACCCTCTTTAACTTTGGAGTTATTTATTAGATCTGGTAATCTTTCAGCCCTCATCCCTCTACTATTAGCTAGACCTAAACAGAATAAAATTCCATCTAAAATATTGCTTTTCCCAGAACCGTTAGGACCTGTCACCACTGTAAAACCTTCTTCAAGAGGAATTTTTACATTTCCCCCAAAAGATTTAAAATTTTCAAACTCGACCTGATTGATATGTACCAATCTCAAGTCTCAATAGCTAAATAAGAATAACTAATTTGCAAAAATTCTCAATAGAAATATTACGTTTATTTATAAATGAATATTAATAATTTTTGCTCAATCGGCAAGAATTAGCCGAAATTTCAAACAAACCATAAAGAAGTGCACCATCCAAAATGAATCTATAATATTCAGAGTCAAATTTATCAGAAACGTTTTTAAATATTCCATGGTCAATTCTTTTTACAAACCCTCTACTATCAGAAAGTTCGTGTTCTATCCTGGATAGCCATACAAGTCTATGATTTGGCTGCTTATAAATTTCTATTGAGGCTTGATTTAATAGAGGTAGTTTTAAAAATTTCCAAGTTAAACAATCTATTCCATTTTCAACAAGAAAATCATAATGAATATCCACAGAGTTATCAAAATAAACTTTATGTTCAAGCAAAACCCATTTATTCATTATCTAGTTGATAAATAAATCAAATCTATTTTCAAAACAAAGTTGAGCTAAAGATATATTTTATTAAAGATAGTTCCTGTTATTTAATTACTTGCATCAGGAACAAATCTTAAAGCAATGAATAGCAAACTTCCAGCTCCAGCGATAGCAGCAGCTACTAATCCAAAATCTGTAGGGATTGTGCGAGATGCAAAAATTAATGATGCAAATGTAATATCCATGATGAAATTTAAACTCATTTAATAAATTCAGTAATAGCTTAACAAAACCTTCTTGCAGAACAGAGTAGATAAATAAAATGTAAATAAACTTTTATATGTTTTTATTCTATATAAATCGAACAATTCTTTAGATAAGGGTTCCAAATTAAGAAAATAGGGTCTAATCTTAAAATAAATAAGTTTAAATAATGGAGACTTACCATCCTCCCAAAGAAGTAGAAGAAAAAGAAAATAACTCTGATCTTCCTGAAAAAGAAGTTATTTCGGAAAAATGGTTACTTGAAAAAATTGATAGTTTAATACCTTTAATCAAAGAAAAATGGCCTAACATTGCACAACAAACCCTTGAAGCCACAAAAGGGAGTATTGATGATTTAGTTGAAGTAATAGCTAGCCATAGTGGAACCTCAGTAATTGGAATAAAAAGCCAATTATTTGAAATCATTGATTCAATAGGAGAAAGCAATTGGGAAATATCAGAAAAAATTGAACCTATCGAAAGTCAATTAGAAGAATTATTAGAAGAACTTAACAATACACTTAGACCAAAAATAGAAAATCCAATAAGAAAAAAACCACTACTATCTATCGCTATTGCGGCTGGTATTGGTTTACTAATAGGAACTCTCCTTAACAGTGGCAGAAAATAATATGGACAAACCAAAAAATAAAAACTTTGCAAATACTGCTTCTAGAATTTCGGCTATCGCAAGTTCAGTGATGGATTTGCATGTAAGAATAGCTCTTCAAGAAGTAGATAGAGAAAAAAGAAGATTAATTAGTGGTGGAATATTTTTGGCAATTGGCAGCACATTATTATTATTAGTACTAATTTGCATCCATATTATTTTTTATCTTTTTCTAACGAAATATAATAACTGGAATATTGAATATAATTTATTACTTATAATATTTATCGATTTATTTCTTGCAGGCTTAAGTTTGAAGCTTGGAGGAAAATTAGCCAAAGGACCTTATCTTCCTCAAACATTAGAGGGTTTAGGAAAGACAACAAAGGCCGTTTTAGGCAAAAAATAAATTATCTTATTAAATACTTTATCCATCTACAATCTATCCCCCCATTGCTAACGGGAATTTTCAATGAAGATTTCATTTTCAAATATTTTGTTAGTTTTGGATTTCCACTTAGCAGCCAAAATTCCCAACCTGAAAAATTATTCTTTAGGAAGATTCCCATTTGTTCATATAAACAAATCAATTCATTTTCATCGCCTAATTTCTTGCCGTATGGAGGATTACATATGATTATCCCAGGTTTGCAACTTAATTGGAGTGCTAAAAAATCATTATTTATAAGCTCAATATAATTTTCGAGTCCAGCTAATGATATGTTTAAATTCGCCTGCTCAAAAACCTTTTTATTAATTTCACATCCTATTATTGTCGGTAATTTTTCATAATTTATAATTTTATTTTTTGCCTTATTTTTTTCATTAAGATAAATATCTTTCTTAAAGTCCAACCAATTCTCAAAAAGATATACTTTATCAATATTTATGGGAACTCTAAGGAATTGGTTGACTGCCTCAATTAAAAAAGTTCCTGAGCCACACATAAAATCTATTAATGGAACTTTGCCATTCCATTGAGTCATATTTATCAATCCAGAAGCTAAATTTTCTTTTAATGGAGCATTTCCAATTGCGGGTCTATAGCCTCTTTTGTGTAAGCTTTCTGCGCTGCTTTGAAGACTGAGAATTGCTTTATTGTTATTTAAATGCAGATGAATTATAAAATCAGGATTATCTAAAGAAATATTTGATCTTTTATTCCAAATTGACTGTTGCAAATCAGTTATAGAATTTTTTACTTCAAGAGCAGTGAAATGAGTATGACTTAAAGAAGATGTTCTCCCAGTTACTTGAACATTAAACGTTTTATCAAAATGCAACCAATTTAACCAATCAAATGAATCTCTAACCCCCGCATATAAAGATTGCTTGTCATAGCAATTAAAACTTGCAATTTCTCTATAAAAACGAAAAGCTAATCGGGAATAGAAATGAACTCTATAAAAAGTTTCAAAATCACATTCAAAATTAATAAATCTTTTATAAGTATTAATATTTAAGCCCCCTAAAGTTGAAATTTCTTCTGCTAAAGATTTCTCTAGTCCCTCAGGAGATGATGCCACTACATTCATATACGATAAAACTTAATAAAAAAACTATTCAATAACCATTTTGCCTGTCAGAATATAAATGTCCAATTGGACTAGGTGATCTCAACCGATGTTTCGGACAGCGGTTCGATTCCGCTCAACTCCACTATTTGGGGTTGTAATGGTTTCGACGGGGCATAAGGAAGGTGACTGAAGCCGGCTCGGTTAGAGCAAAAACACAAATGCTAACAAAATAGTTAGTTTCTCCCGTCAAACAGCACCAGTTGCTGCTTGATCCTAAAGGAGATGGGGTTATATCAGCCTTATCGACCAAATGATACGAGGAGTCTGGAAGGACTCCATTTTTTTTAAATAGCTATGAAGTTGTAATAGATAATTTATTACTGTGTAAATATTGCTGCAAATGCTTGTATTAAAAAGAATTTTTTTAATTTTATAAGTATAAATACTGAGAAGATAAGTTTTAAATTAATTTATCTTATTAAAAAATGAATCTTGCAAAATGGAATCAAATAAAAAACTGAATGACTTGATAATAAATCTCAAACCAAAAGTTATTAGATTCACTGGCGAAAAATTTCCCAATGAACTATGGAATAGTGGTTGTCAAATAAAAAAAAATAAGAAAATATCCAGCTAAAAATTTATTTAAATACTTGAAAAAGGATTTTTAGGCATTTTTTTTAAACATTTTTTTGAAAATTCCTGAAGTACTTTAAATTCACTTTTATTTAAATTCCACTTTAATACATTGGATACATCTATAACTTGAGATTTTTTTCGCATTCCAACGAGTGGAATAGCTCCTTGATAACAACACCAATTAATTGCTACTTGCGCTTGGGAAACTGATCTTTGATTTGCAATTCTTTTTAAACACCTCCGCAATTCATATGTTGGTTTTTTATAGTTTTCAAATAATGCATTGCGAATAAAACTTTTTTCTTTATACTCTTCTTTATCTGGATCAATACAAAGTATTCCAAAGGACAAAGGACTATAAGCAAAGAAATCAATATTATTTTCTTCGCAAATTTTTTTTACCTGATATTGTTTTCCTAAATCGGGAGCAAGCAAAGAAAACTGTGTCTGAACACTTTTTAGGCTCTGATCTCTTTTTGCCAAGAAATTAATTAATTTCAACAATCTTTTAGGGCCTATATTTGATAAGCCTATTTGAAAATCAAAGCCTTGATCTTTTAAATCGCAAAGATTATTCAACAGCGCTAATTCCTGCCAAGGATTGTATTTTGCAGTTGACCAATGTAGTTGCACTATATCTAATTTGTTATTAAGTCTTTCTAAACTTTTCAAAAAAGGCTTATTAAAACCTCTGTTACCTATTCTCCAGGGATAAGGTGCAAGTTTGGTTGCTACTTGAATTCTTTTTTTCTTTGCTGAAGGAGTACTTAGTAAAAATTTTCCTATCAACAATTCACTTCTGCCCTGAAGATTCCCAGTACCGTAAGAATCTGCAGTATCAATTAGATCGAAACCTCTTCGTAACGCTTCATTATATGTCTCACGTAAATCATCGTCATTTGTAGATTGGTAATTCCAGAAAAGCTTATTCCCCCAAGACCACGTACCTAATCCAATTCTTTTCTTCACTAGCCAATTTAAATAAGGAACTTTATAAGGTTATCTAAAAATATTAATTTCTTTAAAATGTTTCAAAAAATAAGTTTTAAAGCATTAAAAATCAATTTCTCTTGACATTAAGAAATTATTCTCCAAAGTAAAAGAAATAAAAATAAAAAATTGTTCATCACCGTTTGCGGACAAAAAGGGGGAGTGGCCAAGACCTGCACAAGTATTCACCTTGCTAGTGTTTGGCATTCTGAAGGTAAAAAAGTTTGCATAGTCGATGCCGATAAGAATAGATCTGCTTTAGCATACGCATCAAGAGGCAATCTTCCATTTCCAGTTTTCCCCGTCAGTTCAGCCGCTAAAGCATCAAGATCATCAGAAATTGTAATAACTGATGGCCAGGCTAGCAGTGATCAAGAAGAACTTAAACACTTAGCGTATGGTTCAGATTTAGTTATCTTACCTACAACTGCAAAAGCAAGATCAGTAGAATTAACTGTTGAACTGGCTAATTTGTTAAGCAACTTAAAAGTTAACCATGCAGTAGTAATAGTAAAAGTTGATTTTAGGCAGCAAAAAGCAGCGCAACAAGCCAAAGCAGCTCTAGAAAATTTTGGTTTGTATGTTTTTGATACATTTATACCCTTACTTTCAGCATTTGATAAAGCAGAAGCCTCGGGCAATGCTGTATTTGAAGCTGTAGATGATTTAGGTAGATCAGATCCTCGTCGAATGACGGGCTGGTCTGCTTATTGTTCAATTGCCTCACAAATTCCATGCCTGATTTCGAAGCCCTCATCCGACACCAACAACTTAAACAACCAACAACCAATCAGCGCTTAAAAGTAGTTGATTCTCCTAATTTTAAAGAAGAAAAAAACGAAGAAGCAATAATTAGACAATCTGGATTATTAGTTAATTTTTTTGGAGGTTTTATAGGCTCTGTAATTGGAACATTAACAATACTGTTTCTTTATATGAATGAATATCTACCATTAGATTTACTAAGACTTAAGTAGTATATTCGCTATTTATTTCAACATACTTTTTAGAAAGATCGCACCCCCAAGCAGTGCCTTTCGATTCACCAGAATTTAAATTAATCATAATTTTTACAATATCATCAACTAAATATCTTCCTTTCATTCTGGACTTAATATAGTCTGTGACTTTTTGTGGATCATATTTATTTAACTTGCCTTTTTCCAAAATCTGAACGTTTCCTATATACAAGTCAACCTCATATAAATTAAATTTAACTCCAGAATTGCCTGCGGCAGATATGATTCGTCCCCAATTCGGATCACAACCATGTATCGCAGTTTTTACTAAGGCAGAATTACAAATAGATTTCGCGATGACAATTGCATCATCAGTATTTTTTGCTCCTTGAACCAAAACTTCTAATAAACAATTTGCTCCCTCTCCATCACGTGCAATTTTTTTTGCCAAGTTTTGACATACGATTTCAATCCCTTGTTGGATAATTGGGAAAAACCTTCTTTCAATTTTCTCTCCTGCATTTATTCCAACAAAAGAATCGTTTGTGCTTGTCTCTCCATCAACTGATATTGCATTAAAAGATTTTTTAACTGCAATAGCAATCATTTTGTCCCAATCTTCTTTTTCAATACCCGCATCACAGGTTATAAAAGCAAGCATTGTAGCCATGTTGGGGTAAATCATTCCTGAACCTTTTGCAAATCCTGCTATTTTTATTTTTCTACCTTGAATAATCGTCTCTATTGACACTTTTTTCAAAGTCAAATCAGTAGTTAAAATTGCTTCTGCTGCATTTTGAAAATTATTACCCTTTAAATCTCTAACTAAATTTGGTAGATTTTTTACTAAATCATTGATTTGTATTGGAATACCAATTACACCAGTTGAGCACATTAAAACTTCTTCTTCTTTTATTTCTAAAAGTTCCGCAATCTTTCCTGTAGCAATTTGAAAATGTTGAATGCCAAGATTTCCTGTACATGCATTTGCTTGCCCAGAATTAATTAGTATTGCTCTTACAAAACCTGAAGTTGTTTGAATCCTTTCCTCACAAATATCCACACAAGAAGCTCGAACTATTGATTGGGTAAACATCCCACTAAAAATACTTCCCTCTGGAGCGAGTATTAGTGCTAAATCTTTTTTATTAGAAGCTTTTAAGCCAGCAGATATCCCAGCAAAAAGAAACCCCTTAGGTGTTACCTTAATGTCATCAATAAACGACCAATTGGCAGCTAACTGGCTCAAACTTTTTGGTATTTTAATTCATACTAACTTCACTTTAATACTAAAGAAACTAAGTAATTAGATTATTATTAATTATATGGATATTCTTCAAAAATCAAAAAATAACCAAAGAAGAATTGGTTTAACAGGTGGTATTGCAAGTGGGAAAACAACCATAACTAATTACATTAGAAAACATAAAAACATACCAATAATAGATGCAGATCATTTATCAAGAGAATTGATCAAACCAAACACATATGGCTATAAGAAAATTTTAGATTATTTTGGAAGTAAAATTATTGATAATAAGAACAATTCAGAAAGGGAAATAAACAGAAAACTTTTAAGGAACATTATTTTTAAACATTCAGAATGCAAGGAATGGATTGAAAAACTTCTTCACCCCTTAATTAAAGAAAAAATGATAGAAGATTGCAGTCAATACAAAAATAATCAAAGTATAGTATTGGTTATTCCATTATTGTTTGAAGCAAAATTTGAAGATATTTGCACTGAAATATGGTTAGTCAAATGTCCTAAAGAACTGCAAAAAAAAAGACTTATCACAAGAGATAAAATTAGCGAAAAAGAAGCATATGAATTAATAAATTTTCAATTAAGTTTCGAAGAAAAAAGAAAATTTTCAGATATTATTTTAGATAATTCGGATGATCAAAATAAATGGATGAATACGATAAAAGAGCTCCTTTAGGCTTTAGCTATTCAATTTTTCCATAAGAAGTTTATTTGCAAGTTTCGGGTCAGCTTTACCTTTGGTTCTTTTCATAAGTTGACCAACAAAAAAACCAAGCAACTTAGTTTTGCCATTTTTAAATGCTTGAACTTCATTTGGATGCTCATTTATAAGTTCATCAATTATTGGTAAAATACTTGAAGAATCAGATATCATTGCCAACCCTTTTTCTTCAACTAATTTTTTCGGAGAAATATTTTTTTTAATAAGTTCAGGTAAAATTTCTTTTGCAATTTTTCCACTAATTATATTTTTTGAAATCATGCTAATCATTTCAGCAAGATTTTCAGGACTAAGCTTTAATTCACTAAAACTTAGTTTGTTTGATTTTAAATAACCGACAATATCACTTGTTACCCAATTTGAAGCTAATTTGACTTCAGCACCATTTGCTACTGTTTCTTCAAAAAAGTTTGCCATGCTTATTTCATCGGAAATTACCCTTGCATCATATGCAGACAACCCAAATTGACTTACATATTTATTTCTTTTCTTTGAAGGTAATTCTGGTAGTTCTTTAAACCATATGTCTTGTTGAGCTTTTGTTATTTCAATTGGACCTAAATCAGGATCAGGAAAATATCTATAGTCACTGCTACCTTCTTTTAATCTCATACTTTTCGTTAATTGCTTAGCTTCATCCCATAACCTTGTTTCTTGGAAAATTTTTCCTCCATTTTCATAAACTTCTATTTGTCTGGCTATTTCATAATCACAAGCCTTTTGAATTGCAGAAAATGAATTCATATTTTTTATTTCCACTTTGGTACCAAAAGGAGCATTAGGTCCTTTTCTAACTGAAATATTGACATCACAGCGTAATGAACCCTCTTGCATATTTCCGTCTGATACTCCTAGATATCTAACTGTTCTTCTAATCTCTGAAGCATATTCAGATGCCTCTTTACCTGATCTAATATCTGGTTTACTTACAATCTCACAAAGTGCTATTCCGGCACGATTATAATCAACTAAAGAATACTTAGAGCCAGCTAATCTATCACTTCCTGAATGGACTAGTTTTCCGGCATCTTCTTCCATATGTAGCCTTTCTATACCAATTTTTTTTATATAAGGTTCTTTGTCCTTTTCAATTATTTCAACCTCTAACCAGCCATTTTCAGCTAGTGGCTCATCGAATTGTGAAATTTGATAATTTTTAGGCAGATCAGGATAAAAATATTGTTTTCTATCAAATTTACAATGTTCTGCAACGTTTAAATTTAATGCTAAAGAAGTTTTTACAGCATACTCAAGAACAGTCTCATTCAAAACTGGAAGAGTTCCTGGCAACCCACAAACTACAGGATCTATATGCGTATTAGGTGCATCACCAAAAGCTGTTGACGCAGATGTAAATATTTTACTTTTCGTATTAAGCTGTACATGAGTTTCTAAACCAATCACAGCTTCCCAAGATTCTAAATTGTTCATTATCAAAAGTCTCTTTATCAATATTATTGGATATAAAGGAAAAGAGGACCAAAACACAAATAAAAATATTAATTTTTAAATGGCACAAGCAACGAAAAATTCAATATTAATAATTGGCGGTGGACTTTTAGGTTTATCTATTGCTTATGAATTTTCTAGAAATAACTTCAAAGTTTTAGTTTTAAGCAAAAACAGAAATGAATCAGCTGGATTTGTTGCTGCAGGAATGTTAGCTACTCATGCTGAAGGTCTCGAAGATGAATTACTAAAATTTGGCCAAGAAAGTCAAAATTTAATTCCAAAGTGGATAAAAAGTATTGAACAAGATAGTAATATTAAATGCGGTTTAAAAAAATGTGGGATAGTAGTTCCTTTTAAAAATAAAGAAGATCTTGAAGAGTTTCCCACTTATGAATATGGAAAATATTTAAATCACAAAGATCTTCTAACAGAAATTAATGGAATTAATTCTATTTGGAAACATGGTTTACTTTTTGAACAAGATGGTCAAATAGATAACCGAAGAAGACTGATGCGTGCTCTCGAGAGAGCATGCTCCTTGCATGGAGTCGAATTTCAAGAGGGATCAGAAGTAGAGGATTTGACATTCGAAAAAAACAAAATTACAGGTGCAACAGTTTTATGTGCCACTGGGGAAATAAAAAAAATTAAATGCGAAAAAGCAATTATATGCAGCGGTGCTTGGAGTAAAAAAATTTTTAATAAGATTCCAGTCTTTCCTGTAAAGGGACAAATGCTATCAATACAGGGTCCAACAAATTTTTTGAAAAGAGTTATTTTTGGTCCAAAAACTTATCTAGTGCCCCGTAATGATGGACTTATTATAGTTGGAGCGACAGTTGAAAAAGATTCAAAATTTAATCAAGGCAATACTCCTAATGGAATAAAACAACTGCAAGAAGGCATTCGCTCCTTATTGCCAGAAGCTATTAATTGGCCACAAATGGAACATTGGTGGGGATTTAGACCTTGCACACCAGATCTAAAACCAATAATTGGAAAATCAAAAATTGAAAATCTTTTTATAGCTACAGGACATTACAGAAATGGAGTTTTATTTTCTGCAATAACAAGTGATCTTCTTTTGAAAATAGTTCAAAATAAAAATCTTAATGAAATAGAAAAAAGCTTTTTAGAAAAATTTAGTTTAGATAGATTTGCGATTTAAATTTTAATTTTCAGATCGCCATTTCGAATCAGAAGTTTCCCACTCACATAATTCTTCTTCGTTAAACCATAGATCAATTTCAAACTTTGCTGTATCTTCTCCATCAGAACCATGAATAATATTCCTCCCAATATCAATAGCTAAATCACCTCTAATTGTTCCAGGCTCTGCTTCCAGAGGTTTGGTTGCACCAATTAGTTTTCTAGCACTCAAAATAACTCCTTCGCCTTCCCACACCATTGCTACAACAGGACCACTTGAAATAAAGTCTACTAAATCACCAAAAAAGGGTCTTTCTCTATGTACTCCATAATGATTTTGAGCAAGTTCTTTTGAAGGAATTAATTGCTTTAATGCAACCAATTTAAATCCTTTTTTTTCAAATCTGCCAATAATCTCAGAAATATATCCTCTTTGAACTCCATCTGGTTTAATTGCAATAAAGGTTCTCTCTTGAGTCATTTAGTTAATAATCACTCTATGTATATTCAACTTTTAGGTGGTAACTTGGCAAGTAATCATTAAAATAAAAGATATTGTTTTGAGTTATTTTCAAAAACATTTATTAATTACTAAGACATAAATTGACCAATTTTGAGCCGAAAAAATTAAAAAATATTTGGACTATTAAAGATAGTATTGCGACTTATAACATAGACAAATGGGGAGATAAATATTTTTCTATAAATTCCAAAGGAAATATATCAGTAACTAAAGATATAAAATCTGAAAATAAGATTGATCTTTTTAAGCTTGTCAAAGAACTTAAGAGTAGAGAAATAAATCCTCCATTGATCATAAGATTTAATGATATCTTGAAAGATCGAATAAATGCATTACATGACTCTTTTTTAAAAGCAATAAAAACCTATAAATATAAGAACATTTATCAAGGCGTTTTTCCTGTCAAATGTAATCAACAGAAAAATGTCCTAGAAAAGATAATAGAGTTTGGTAGCCAATGGAATTTTGGTTTAGAAGTAGGAAGTAAATCAGAACTATTAATTGGCCTTGCACTTCTTGAAAACCAAAATTCATTATTAATATGCAACGGATATAAAGATAAAAAATATATTGAGATTGCTACTTTGGCCAGAAAACTCGGCAAAAATCCAATAATAGTTATTGAACAACGAGATGAGGTAAAAAGAATTATTCAAGCAGTTCAAGCACTTAACGCGACTCCATTGATAGGAATTAGAGCAAAGTTATCAAGTAAAAGTAGTGGTAGATGGGGTAAATCTATTGGAGATAATTCCAAATTTGGATTATCAATCCCAGAAATTATGTTGACAATAAAAGAACTAAAAGAAGCAAATCTTATCAACGAAATGAAATTGCTCCATTTTCATATAGGCAGTCAAATAAGTGATATTGCTGTGATCAAAGACGCATTACAAGAAGCGAGTCAAATATATGTTGAACTATGCAAACTAGGAGCCCCAATGCAATATATCGACGTTGGGGGAGGATTAGGAATAGATTTTGATGGAACTAAAACCTCCTCCAACACTTCTACTAATTATTCTCTCCAAAATTATGCTAACGATGTAATTGCAACTATTAAGGATTCATGTGAAGTAAATAATATCAAGCATCCAACCATAATCTCAGAAAGTGGAAGAGCAATAATTAGTCATTGTTCAGTTTTAATTTTTAATGTCTTAGGAACAAGTCATGTCAGTTCCAAACTACAAATTTTTGATAAAAAAAATCAACAATTAATAATTTCAAATTTACTTGATACTTTCTATGAATTAAAAAAACTTAAAAATAAAAAAATAAATTTATCTCAAATAATTGAACTTTGGAATGATGCAAAAAAGTTTAAAAAAGATTGCTTAGTCGCTTTTAGATTAGGATTTTTAAGTTTGGCAGAAAGAGCTTATGCCGAAGAACTTACTTGGGCTTGCGCAAAAGAAATTTCTAATAACCTGAATAATGATGAAATCAATCACCCTGATTTATCTGAAATTACAGAAACTCTTGCATCAACTTATTATGCAAATTTATCTATCTTTAAATCTATTCCTGATAGCTGGGCAATAAATCAGATTTTTCCAATAGTACCAATACATAGGCACTTAGAGGAGCCTTTCTGCAAAGGCAACTTTGCAGATTTAACTTGTGATTCAGATGGGAAACTAAATAATTTTATTGATAATGGAAAAATTAAATCACTACTAAATTTGCATAAGCCAGAAGAAGATAAAGATTACCTAATTGGAATTTTTATGACTGGAGCCTATCAAGAAGCATTAGGAAACTTGCACAATTTATTTGGCAGTACCAACGTTGTTCATATAGACATAAATCAAGATAATTCATATAAGGTCAGAAATATTATTAAAGAGGACAGTAAATCTGAAATTTTACAATTATTAGATTACAGTTCAGCTTCTTTGGTTGAATCTATAAGAATTAATACTGAATCAGCAATTGATCAAAAAAAATTAACTATCGAAGAAGCAAGGAAATTAATGGATCAAATCGAAATTAGTCTCAGAAAAAGTAGTTATTTATCAGAATGACTAACTAATGTTTTTTGTAAATAATTTTTAGCATAATCTAAAGCATCACTTAACTTATCAATATCTTTAGCACCTGCTTGAGCAAAGTTAGGCTTTCCTCCTCCACCTCCCGAACAAATTCTTGCAATCTCATTAATTAATTTACCTGCATGCAATCCTATTTTTACTACATCATCACCTAAAGAAACTACAAATAACAACTTTCTATTTTCTGGATTTGGTATTCCCCCAAGAATCACTATTGCTTTATTTCCCAAATGAGAAGTTAAATTAAGTGCTGCAGATTGCAAAGAATTCCCATCTAAGCCATCAATCTGATTTACTAAAATTGAAAAAGAATTTACTATTTCTGCGGATGATTTTATAGAAGAGTATTTAAAATATGCAATTTCATCTTTCATTTTTTGTATCTCTTTATTCTTTTTAATAAGCTCTGCTTGCAAATTATTAACCCTTTCAAAAAGTTGATTAGGATTTGCTTTTAACAAATCACTTAGTTGGTTTACTAATGAATTTCTATCACTGAAATATTCTAATGCTGATTGGCCTGATAATGCTTCGATTCTTCTGACTCCAGCTGAGATTCCTTCCTCACTAATTATTTTGAAAGAACCTAATTCGGATGTAGTTTTAACATGTGTGCCACCACAAAGTTCCATTGAAACTCCTGGTACATTAACAACGCGCACTTCATCATCATATTTTTCTCCAAACATGGCGACTGCGCCCTTTTCAAGAGCCTCACTCTTAGACATATTTTTTATTTCTAGGGCATGATTTTCCATAATCCAAGAGTTAACTAAAGTCTCAATCTTAGAAATTTGATCTTTAGAAATAGGATTAGAGGAATTAAAGTCAAATCGTAATTTATTAAAGGCTACTAATGAACCTTTTTGTCCAACACTTTCATTAATAACTGATTTAAGTGCAGATTGTAATAAATGAGTAGCTGTATGATTTGCAGCAGCCTTAGCTCTATTAGAGGAGCTAACATTAGTCTTAACTTTTTGTCCAATAATTAATTTTCCTTTTTTGATCGTTCCATAATGTAAAAAAACATTTTTCTTTCGCATGACATTATCAACCAAGACCTCAACATCGTTTGAAAATATCGTTCCAATATCACCAACTTGCCCGCCAGATTCTCCATAAAAAGTTGTCTGATCAAGAACAATTAAAACTTTCTGACCTTCACTTGCTTCCTTAACTAATGTTGAATCCAAGAATATACCCTTTATTTCAGCTTCCGAAAGGAGTGACTCATAACCATTAAAAACAGTTTTGTTAAAAAGATCTATTTCTCGCTCTAATGATCCCTCTAATGTCAAATCAATATTACTTGAAGACGCTTTAGCTCTCTCTTTTTGTTTATTCATTTCTTCTTCAAAACCCTTTACATCTACACTGATCCTATGTTCTTCAGCAATTTCTACAGTAAGTTCGAGAGGAAATCCATAAGTATCATAAAGTTCAAAAGCTTTAAAACCAGAAATTAATTTCTGCCCTGAAGAAATTAACTCATCTAGCAATTTCTCTCCTCTTTCAAGAGTTTCCCTAAATCTTATTTCTTCAATTTTTATCTCATTCAAAATTAAATCATTATTATTTTTTAAATCAGGATAATTATTTTGCATTAAGTTAATCCCGACAGTAGCAATATGAGGTAAAAATTCATTTGTTATACCTAATAATCTGCCATGTCTGACCATTCTTCTAATGAGCCTTCTTAATATATATCCCCTACCGAGATTACTTGCTGATACTCCATCAGAAATTAAATGAATAACAGCTCTTGTATGATCACCAATGATTTTTAAAGAAATTTTGTTTTTATCATCTGAAGAAAAATAATCAATATTTGCAATCTCACAAATTTTTTGAATAATAGGAAAAATTAAATCTGTCTCATAATTATTTTGCTTTTTTTGTAGTATTTGAGCCATCCTTTCAAGACCCATTCCGGTATCAATATTTTTAAATTTTAAATCTGTCAATTTTCCATTAGGATCCCGATTATATTGCATAAAAACAAGATTATAAAATTCAATAAAACGCTCTCCATCTTCTAAATCAATATTCTGCAGACCCTTTTCAGGATGAAAATCATAATAAAGTTCTGAACAAGGTCCACATGGACCTGTTTTGCCAGATGACCAAAAATTATCTTCCGCACCTAGTTTGACTATCCTATCTGGATGAATACCAATTTCATCTCTCCAAATTTTTGCAGACTCTTCGTCTTCGTGAAAAACACTCACAATTATATTTTCAACAGAAAGTTGATAAATATTAGTAACTAATTCCCAAGCCCATTGAATAGCCTCTCGTTTAAAATAATCTCCAAAAGAGAAATTACCAAGCATTTCAAAAAAAGTATGGTGTCTAGCTGTAACTCCAACGTTTTCTATATCGTTTGTTCTGATGCACTTTTGGCTAGATGTAGCCCTTTTTGATGGTCTTTCTTTTAAACCTAAAAAAACTGGTTTAAAAGGTAGCATTCCAGCAATTGTGAGCATAACAGTAGGGTCATCTGGAATCAAAGATGCACTTGGAATGATTTTATGTAATTTTTCACTATAAAATTTTAAAAAAGCATTTCTTATCTCATCTCCAGTAACTATTTTTTTAATTAATTGAGATGTCATTTATCCAGAATAAGAAGAGTAAAAATTAAAGAAAAGCGTAATTTCGGTTATTTCGCAAAGATAATCACGCGAATTTATATTCTATATAACTAAAGTTAATTTATAAAGCTAATTATCCTATGATAGCCTCTGCCCAGACAAGTAATTTTAAATTGGCACAAACTAATAACAAGTTGACGGTTCAATCTCAAAACTTTGCTGATGATTCTTGTGCCATAAGATCTTTGGATTGGGATCGCAGTAGATTTGATATTGAATTTGGTTTAAGAAATGGAACTACTTACAATAGTTTTATTATTAAAGGCGAGAAACTAGCAATTATTGATACTAGTCACGCAAAGTTCAAAGAATTATGGTTTGAAGAATTACTGAAAAAGGTAAAGCCGCAAGAAGTTGATTATCTAATTACTAGTCATACAGAACCTGATCATTCTGGTTTAATAGGTAATCTTTTAGAATTAAACCAAAATATTACAGTAGTTGGATCAAAATTAGCTCTTAAATTTATTGAAGACCAAATACATATTCCCTTTAAACGTCTAGAGGTTAAGAGTGGAGAGTTTTTAAATCTCGGAACTAATCCTAATAGTGGTTTAGAACATAATATTGAATTTATAAGTGCACCAAATTTACATTGGCCTGATACCATATTTTCATATGATCACAGCACAAATGTTCTCTATACATGCGATGCATTTGGACTACATTATTGTTCTGACGAATTTTTTGACACTGATCAAAAAGAAATATATGATGATTTTCGTTTTTATTACGATTGCCTTATGGGTCCAAACGCTAGAAGCGTTATGCAGGCAATTAAAAGAATAGATAAGCTACCTGAATTAAAAACAATAGCTGTTGGTCATGGGCCTCTGCTCCATAATCAGGTCAATTTTTGGAAAGGAAAATATCTTGAATGGAGTAGTATTAAAAGCAAAGGCAATGATTTTGTGTCAGTCTGCTACATAAGCGACTATGGTTATTGTGATCGACTAAGTCAAGCGATATCTCATGGAATAAGCAAAGCAGATGCGCAGGTTCAGTTAATTGATTTAAGATCTTCTGATCCGCAAGAATTAACAAGTTTAATTTCCGAATCAAAAGCAGTAGTCATTCCTACATGGCCAGTAGACTCAGATAATGAATTAAAAGAATCTTTCGGTACTTTATTTGCAGCACTAAAATCAAAGCAATTTACTGCAGTTTATGATGCATTTGGTGGAAATGATGAACCTATAGATTCCTTAGCAAATAAATTAAGAGAACTTGGTCAAAAAGAAGCTTTCTCTCCCTTAAGAGTTAAAAATATTCCAGATCCCATTGTTTATCAACAATTCGAAGAAGCTGGAACTGACTTGGGTCAATTGATCAATAAAAAGAAGAATATTGACTCTATGAAGAGCCTTGATTCAAATTTAGATAAAGCGTTAGGGAGATTAAGTGGTGGATTATATGTAGTTACAGCGAGCCAAGGCGAAGGTTCTACATTTAGACAAAGTGCAATGGTCGCAAGTTGGGTTAGTCAAGCAAGCTTTTCTCCACCAGGTATTACAGTTGCAGTAGCAAAAGATAGAGCTATTGAATCATATATGCAAGTTGGGAAAGGTTTTGTTGTGAATATTCTGAGAGAAGATAACTATCAAAAAATGTTCAGACATTTTTTAAAAAGATTTGCCCCTGGAGCTGATAGATTTGCAGATGTAGATGTAATTAGCAATATCGCAGAAGGAGGACCAGTTCTTTCAGATTCACTCGCCTTTTTAGATTGTAAAGTTAGTTCCAGGCTCGAGACTCCAGACCATTGGATAATTTACGGAATTGTTGAAAATGGTAATGTTTCTGACTTATCATGCAAGACAGCAGTTCATCACAGAAAAGTTGCTAATCACTATTAAAAAAATAAGTCTTTAAAATGTCAGAAATTAATATAGGCTTACTTGCAGAAAATCATAACTTATCAGAATTTGAAATTACCGAAAATTTTTCTTGTATAAGATTCTTAGACCAAAATAAAGAACGATTTGAACTTGAATTTAACCTTGAAAAAGGAACCTCTTTTAATACTTTTTTCATTAGAAGTCATGAGGAACTTTTTATTATTCATCCACCTGAGAAACAATATTTAAATTCATTTAATGAGATAATATCTAACTTTTTTAATCAATATAAATTAGAAAAGATTAACGTCATCTCTGGACATATAAATCCCCAAATCATAGAAACTATAAAAAACGTTAGTAAGCAATTTAAAGACTTAACTATAACTTGCTCTAATCCAGGTTATAAACTTATTAGCGAACTTTGGAATCAAAGAAATCCTAACTTAAAAGAATTCGTTGATATTCAATTACCTGAAATTAACATAATCAAAAAAGAACTTAATTTAGAATTAGACAACATCTCACTAGAGTTAATTCCTATTCCAACTGCACGTTGGCCCGGAGGACTAATAATTTATGAACGTAATCAAGAAATACTTCTAAGTGAAAAAATTTTCTCTGCACACATTGCATCTGAATATTGGTCTGAGACAAATCGAATTAGTACAGAAATTGATAGAAAACACTTTTATGATTGTTTGATGGCACCAATGTCTAATCAAGTAGTATCAATAACTGAAAAAATTGCAGATTATGACATTAAAACTATTGCGCCATTACACGGTCCAGCTATCGAATATAGCTTAAAAAGCTTTTTAAATGACTACATTAGATGGGGTGAAAATCTCTCAACAAATAATCCTAAAATCGCTCTTATTTATGCAAGTGCTTATGGAAATACAGCCTCCATAGGTGATGCTTTGGCCAAAGGGATAAATAGAACTTCTGTTGAAGTAGAAAGTATTAATTGTGAATTTACATCAAATGATGTACTTATAAAATCCATCCAAAATGCTGATGGATATTTAATAGGATCTCCCACACTTGGGGGGCACGCTCCAACGCCAATAGTAAGTGCACTAGGGACATTGTTATCTGAAGGCAATAGAGATAAACCTGTTGGGATTTTTGGTAGTTTTGGCTGGAGCGGGGAGGCGATAGATTTACTTGAATCAAAATTAAAAGACGGTGGTTTTCAGTTTAGTTTTGATCCTATAAGAATTAAATTCAGTCCAAATAAACCAAAAATTAAAGAGCTAGAAGAAATAGGAACTCACTTTGGGAGAAAAATTATCAAGAAAGCTAAGAAAAAACCTAGAAAATCAGATACTGGAATGATTACAAGTAAAACGGATCCAAAGTTACAAGCTCTTGGAAGAGTAATAGGCTCACTCTGTGTTCTAACTGCCTCTAAAGGAAAACATGAGAATAATATTAGAGGAGCTATGCTTGCATCCTGGGTTAGTCAAGCAAGTTTTTCTCCACCTGGATTAAGTATTGCAGTAGCAAAAGATAGATCTGTAGAGTCTCTACTTCAAGTTGGAGATTCATTTGCATTAAATATTTTAAGTGAAAAAGATTTTAAAGAACCTTTGAAAAGATTCACTAAACCCTTTGCCCCAGGAGAAGATAGATTTGAAGGATTAAATATTGAATTAACTCCTAATGAACAGATAATAATTCCTGAATCGTTAGCATGGTTAGATGCTTCTGTAAAAGAGAGAATGGAATGTGGAGATCATTGGGTAATTTACGCCGAAGTACTACACGGTAATATACTAAAATCCGATAGTTTAACGGCAGTTCATCACCGCAAAACAGGTGCTAACTATTAAATTTATTTATCTAATTTATGACTGAAACAAAAGATCTAATAATCATTACAGCTAGTTGTGGTAAAAATCTAGAACTTTCTGAAAAATTTCTTGAAAAAAGTAATGAATTGAAAATAAGTTCTGAAATTTTAGATCTTACTACTCTTGATATTCCATTATTTAATCCAAGAATTCACAGCAAAGAAAATATTCCAAATGAAATAGAAGAATTAAAAAAAAAGCTTTTCGAGATTGAAAGGTGGGTGATTTGTGCGCCTGAATATAATGGATCTATACCTCCCATTCTCTCGAACTTCATAGCATGGCTATCTATTTCGGGAGATGACTTTAGGAATTTATTTAATGGTCAACCTATTGCAATTGCAACATTTTCTGGTGGCATAGGGTTAGAACTACTAACCTCATTACGAATTCAATTAGTGCATTTAGGAAGTCAAGTATTAGGAAGACAACTTTTGTCGTCATATAGCAAACCTATAGATACAAAAACTATTGAGGATATTATTCAAAGACTTTTACAAATGAAAAAATTAAAAACATAAACTTTTAATAGCTAAAAATTAATCTCATTTTTTCTCATTCCAAACTTTTAAAATTTCTCTTGCCATTGGCAGGGCGTGAACAGATCCACCACCAGGAGTATTCTGTGCAAAAGCAACTACAATTAACTCGCTATTTTCAGAGGGGGTAAAGCAAACGAACCAAGCGTGATCTGAGCCACCTTCACCATCTTCAGCAGTTCCTGTTTTACCTGACACTGGAGGTAAATTTGAAACTCCATAATTAATTGATACTCCTGTGCCAGACTCTACTACTTTCCGGAGACCACTTTTTATCAATTGAATATTTTGTGGGTCAATGTCAATTGGAATACGTTTTTTATCTAAAAGATTTTCTTTATCTTTTTTAGTCAAATGTGGAGTAACTAAATAACCTCCATTTGCAATTGCAGCATATGCTCTAGCTATTTGAATAGGGGTAACTTGTACAACGAATTGTCCAATAGACATACTCGCAATATCTTCTGGAACCCAAGGGGTTCTTCCTGGTTGCCCCCATCCTCTGCCTTCTTTAGCCCATTCACTACTAGCTACTAATCCTATAGTTTCTTGTTCAGAAATTTCAATTCCAGATAAAGAATTAAAACCAAGCTTTCGTGAGACCTTATGAATTTCATCAACTCCTACTCCATAACCTACTTGATAAAAAAATGTATTACTAGAAACTCTTAAAGCATCTTCATAACCTATTAACCCAAAGCCTAAATCATTATGCTCTCTAAAACATTGGCTCCCATAAGTTATACATGGTTTCGTATCTAACATGGTTTCTCTAGGAAATTTCCCACTTTCCAAGCCAGCTAAAGCCGTTACAATTTTCCAAACACTTCCTGGATCGTAGGCATTTAATGCTCTATTAAATAAAGGTTTTTCAGGAGAATTAAAAAGTTTATTATATTCTTTCTCAGGTTTAAAATCCTTTGAGAAAAAATTTAAATCGAATGTAGGTTTACTTGTCATTGCTCTTATTGCACCATCTCTTGGATCCATTACTATTATGGCTCCAGCTTTTTTATCTTTAAGAACTTCCTCAGCAACTAATTGCAGATTAAGGTCGATTGTTAGTTCAATATCATTACCTTGTACTGGAGGTCTTATACCCAGTGATCTTTGAAATTTTCCTAATGAATTTACTTCAACCATTTCTCCACCCCATTCACCTCTTATAAAATCTTCGTAAACATATTCAATTCCAGTTCTACCAATTAAGTCATTTAATTTATAACCACTCTTAGATAAGAATTTATATTCTAATTCAGTAACTGGCTGAGTATAACCAATTACATGGGCAGCAAGGGATTTAAAAGGATAATTTCTAATTAATTTAGTAGCTATCTCAAAACTAATTAAATTATCTTCATTCTCCTTAAATTTTATTAATTGATCTACGTTTAAATCATCAAGAATAATTACTGAAAATTTCTGATTTTTTAAACCATCAGAGTATTTTTTTTGAATTACATTACTATCAATATTTAACAAGTTAGAAATACTTGATTTGTGACTTTCCCAATTGCTTTTATTCACAGATTGAGGCTTTATTATCAAAGAATATTTAACTCTACTATCTGCTAAAACATAACCATTTTTATCTAGTATTCTTCCGCGTATTGGCTGTGAAGCAATAAGTCTGATCCTATTCTCATCTGACATTTTCTTAAAAGATTCATAATTTAAAAGTTGTAAAAAAATTAACCTGAATAGAATCAATAAAAAGGAAACAGAAGAAAAAATAAGTAAGACTAGTGGTTGTCTTTTTAATGAAATAAGATTTTTATTAGGACTTGTTTTTATCAAAAATATAAATTTATTTAAATATTGTTTTTTCCAATAAAGCAATGGTTGATTTTATCTCGTTAAGTCTATTGATTAAATCTTGAAAATCACTATCTTCATTGTTCAGATCGAACTCGTCGTTTTCAAGATTATTTAAATTTAAATTTTCACTCATAAAACTTATACTTTTTAAAACAATTAATTCAATTAATGGAATTCTAAATAATAAATTTATTTTTTCAAAATTATTCTTACTTAGATACTTAAGAAATATCAAAAACAAATTAATTTAATTTATTTATATTTTGTTCAAAATAAGGATTACAACTATTCTTTGATATCCCTAAAGACCACCCAACAAACGAAGAAATAAATATCGTGACAATTAACGGCAAAATTGCTTGTTGAGTATTTGTAAGACTGAACCATTCTCTCCAGCTATTAAAAAATCTTTCTCTTTGAAATTTTCTTTTTTCATTTTCTAATAATCTCGTTTTTTTGGCGAAAGATTTTGTTACCCATTTTTCGAAAGGAATTTTTTTTGTAATCGCCATCTTCCTCTCCACTTCTAATAATTGTCCGGAACTAAGATAAGGATGAAATGTACTTATCAATTCAAGAGTTTTTAAAAACATCTCAACAGTTGCATCTTTTATGAGCTTTTGCTCATGACTCAAATCAGCCCACTCTATTTCTGGATAAAAACGATTCCTGTTTGGTGCAATTTGATCATCTGACATTTGACCAGGTTCTCTAAGCCATCTATTAGTATTTTCGTCAAATCTTCGCCAATATAAAAAAGGATTAATAAAAATTGTTTTGCCAGATACTTTGACTACATCTTGTTGCAGATGATTAGTTATCTTTCTTTCAGAATTTTTAGAATTTATCAAAAGTCCAAATTATTAATCTAATTAAAGATTATCTTTTATTCACTATTTTTCCAGGAATATGAAAAATTATCCTATGAATATTAAGTTATCGATAACTGCCAACGCTTCTTTAAATAATTGCAGTATTCACACTTTAATGAAGGTTTTGGGAAATTATCCGAACGTAATAAATTAACCGTATCAATTATCTTATTTTCTACCCATGAAGTAGAACAATCTAATTTAATTAGATGTACGTCAAAATTTAATTGGTTATTAAATAACTCTTCATTTTTCTTCCCATTGAAATATAAAAGATAAGCTTCATTAGCCACTTGAAAACAATTTTTTTTAAATAACCACTGATACATTTCTAATTGTCTCTTATAGGCTTTTGCATATTCGTATTTATTAAAAGTCTCAGACCAATCAAAATTATTTCTAGAGGTTGCTTTCACATCAACAATAATAAGATCACCATTTTTTTTCTGCCAAATATCATCCACAGCACCACCAAAATCATAGTTATGTTCTATTGACAGATATCTTATGCCTTGAAAATTACTTCTCCAACGTTCTAAATCTTTGTGTTTGAAAGGAACAGCATCAATACCATGTTCAATAAATAAAGGATGGGGCTCCTGAATTTTTCTGTAATAATCAAATTCATTTTTACATAAATTATCTACAGCTATATTTAAAGTAAAAGGTAATGATGGAGGTTTTATTTGATATTTTTTGTCAAGCACACAACATCTTGGACAACTAAGATATTTCTCAACAGTAGATCGACTTAATTTAATAATCTCGCTCATTACAGTTAAAACCCCATTTAAAAATATTTCTTAAATAAAATAAAAGACCTAATTTTTTTATAAAAATTTTTCAACTACTCCCACTCAATAGTTCCAGGAGGTTTGCTTGTAATATCATAAACAACTCTATTAACTGAAATTACCTCGTTTGCAATTCTATTCGCAATCCTCTCCAAAATCTGAAAAGGAATTTTTGACCAATCAGCTGTCATACCATCTTCACTAGATACACAACGTAAAACTATTGGCCAAGCATAAGTCCTTTTATCACCCATAACTCCTACTGTTTTTACAGGTAACAATACTGCAAAAGCTTGCCAAATATCATTGTAAAGACCTGCTTTTTTAATTTCGTCTCTTACTATCCAATCTGCATCTCTTAAACAATCAAGTTTTTCATTATTCACTTCTCCCAAAATTCTTATAGCTAATCCTGGTCCTGGGAATGGATGCCTTTTTATGATTTCATCCGGCAGACCTAATGCAGCTCCAACTTTTCGGACTTCATCTTTAAAAAGTTTTCTTAATGGCTCAACTAATTTAAATTGTAAATCTTTTGGCAATCCACCCACATTATGATGGCTCTTTATTTTTACAGCTATTCTTTCACCTGTTTTAGGGTCAACATTAGTACCAGCACTTTCAATAACATCAGGATAAAGAGTACCTTGGGCTAAATACTGAAAAGGGCCCAATCTATTACTTTCTTCCTCAAATACTCTAATAAATTCTTCACCTATAATTTTTCTTTTTTGTTCTGGATCAGTAATACCTTTTAATTTGGAAATAAACCTTTCCCTTGCATTAATATATTCAACTTTTATATGAAATTTCTTATCAAAAAAATTCATTAAAAATTCTGGTTCACCTTTTCTCATAAAACCTTGGTCTATAAACATGCATGTAAGCTGATTTCCAATAGCTTTATTAAGAAGAAAAGCAAGAGTTGAGGAATCAACTCCTCCTGACAAGGCAAGCAAAACTTTTTTATTGCCAACTTGCTCTCTTATCCTGGGAATAGTTTCATCTATATAGGTTTCGGTTGTCCAATCAGCCGCGCAACAAGAAATTTTATAAACAAAATTTTTAATTACAGTCATCCCAAACTCTGAATGAATAACTTCAGGATGAAATTGCACGCCAAATAATTTCTTTACATCATTTGAAATTGCAGCATGGGGAGTATTCTCGGTATGAGCAATTTTATTAAATCCATCAGGCAAACAATTAATTGAATCGCCATGACTCATCCACATTATAGATTTATCTTTTACATTAAAAAGTAAGTTCGATTCTTGATCTATATTTATTGGTGCTCTACCATATTCGGCTTTTTTGATTGCTGAAATAACAGATCCTCCAAGTTCTTTGACCATTAATTGCATTCCGTAGCATATGCCAAGAATTGGAATTCCTAAATTAAAAATTTTTTCATCGCATTTAGGAGCATTTTGTTCATATACAGAATTAGGTCCTCCACTTAAAATGATCCCTTTAGGATTTATATCTTTAATTTCCTCAATTGAAATATAATTACTTACTACCAGAGAAAAGACATTAGTCTCTCTAATTCTTCTTGCAATTAATTCAGAATATTGAGATCCGAAATCTAAAATTAATATTGAAGGATCTCGTTCTTTTGTAAAAGGTGTTTGACTCATGTATAAAAGTTAGCTCAATTTATTTGCAAAAGCATAATGAATAACAAATTAATCTCATCGAAAATAAGAAATATACTTACTACCGCAAATTCCAGCCCACCTTATTTCCCTTTTTCTATCAAAAATGATTGATGCTATTTCCATATCTGTTTTTACATACCTATTAACATAATCGTGAGTACGCTTTTCAATAGTATTTGTTAAATTTTGGAATAATTTCTCAGCTATAGATTTATTAAATTTTTCAAGAAGTAATAAGGCATCTTCAAGAGTTTTTAATTCAGATAACTTAACTACTATTTCAGATGGAACTTTTTCTTTGACGGCTAAATAAATGAGGATCTCTATTCTTCCATCAGCTAAATGATTATGTGTATGAAAAATACCCCCTGCTAATTTAATCAATTTTCCGTGATAGCCAAAAAGAATTACAGTTTTCACTTTTTTAATTGCAGCATCCACTACAAGAGGTCCTATCCAATTGCCAACTTTTATAATTGGAAACTCAACATTATAAGTTTCTGCCAAATTTAAACCATTTTCACCAATAACAAAAACAACTTTCCCTTTAAAATCATTTTGAATTAACTTTGCTAGGTTAGTCTTAGCCTCTTCTAGTTGATCAGGTGAAGCACTCGAATAAGTCTCAGCAGAAGTACCAATAATAGATAATCCATCAACAATACCAAAAGACTTATTACTTGTTCTTTCAGCTAAAAATGCGCCTTTTGGGAAAATAATTTCTAAATTCAAATTAAAGCCTTCAGGAATTCTATCTAATAAATTTGCATATAAAACTTCTTTTGCAAAATTAGAAATGCATATCTCTGATGTATCTTCTTTGATACCTACACCAGATCCTGCAATAATATTTATTGGAATTGTTTGAACAGGATTATTGAAAGAAATTTTTTCTAAAGAAACTATTGTCCATATTTCTAAGTTTTGTGTAATGTCAAGATCTAAGCCTGACTTTGCGAAGGTAATTCCTAATGCATGCGAATCATCTTTAAGTAAACCAACAGAATGAATTTCAATTTTTATTTCTTTTTTTTCATTAGGAATTTTTATTAGTTCATAGTTATCAAATGGTAACCCTACTAGTTTTTTTAATGCTGAACTAGCAGCTCCAGCAACCCACAAAGGTAAAGAAAATCCTTTTTTCAAATCAAGTAATTGAAAAATATATAATGAGAACTAATCTAAGAATGACCTATTTAACAAAAAGTGGCCATACAACAAAAATTATCATTGATGATTCCTGGACCCACGCCGGTTCCAGAAAAAGTTTTACAAGCATTAAGTAAACATCCAATAGGCCATCGCAGTAAAGAATTTCAAGATCTCGTAGAGAGTACTACTAAAAATTTACAGTGGCTTCATCAAACTCAAAATGATGTGCTAACAATCACTGGAAGTGGGACGGCCGCAATGGAGGCTGGAATAATAAATACCTTAAGTAAAGGAGATAAAGTAATTTGTGGAGAAAATGGAAAATTTGGCGAAAGATGGGTAAAAGTTGCTAAAGAATTTGGTCTAGAAGTAATAAAAATTGATTCCGAATGGGGTACTCCACTTGATCCAGAAAAATTCAAAAAGATATTAGAAGAAGATACACAAAAAGAAATAAAAGCTGTTATTTTGACTCATTCTGAAACCTCAACAGGTGTAATTAATGATCTAAAAACTATAAGTTCTTATATTCGCAAACACAATACAGCCTTATCAATTGTTGATTGCGTTACAAGTCTTGGAGCTTGCAATGTACCTGTAGATGAATGGGAATTAGATATTGTTGCTTCAGGATCACAAAAGGGATATATGATACCTCCAGGGCTTAGTTTTATAGCAATAAGCCAAAAAGCATGGGAAGCTGCAGATAAGTCTAATTTACCAAAATTTTATTTAAATTTAAAATCCTACAAAAAAAGTCTTTTAACTAACAGTAATCCATATACTCCAGCAGTTAATTTGGTTTTTGCTTTAGATGAATCTTTAAAAATGATGAGAGAAGAAGGCTTAGATAACATTTTCTTCAGACACAATAAACATAAATTAGCAATGAGCAATGCTGTAAAGGCTTTAAATCTAAAATTATTTGCCGATGAAAAATACTTGAGCCCTTCAGTTACTGCGGTAAAAACTGAAGAAATAGATGCTGAAGAATTTAGAAAAACTATAAAAAATAATTTTGATATTTTACTTGCTGGTGGTCAAGATCATATGAAGGGAAAAATATTTAGAGTCGGACACTTAGGTTATGTTAACGATAGAGATATTATTACTGTAGTTTCTGCTATTAGTAATACACTTCTCAGCCTCGGAAAGATCTCACCCCAACAAGCTGGCGAAGCGTTAGTTGTAGCGTCTAGATATCTTGAAGAAAATTAAGTTAAGTACCTGGCTCTTCAACATTTCCGCCTAATTCAACAATCTTTTTTCTAAGAAAAATTGATTTTTTTTCATCACCGTTGGTTTGAGCGATTGCAAGGGCAAACTCTAATTTTTCGAGCTGGTGGCCACCCTCAATAAAAGATAATTTTTTCCTTATGCGGTTTTTATTATCTTTGCATGAAATTTGTGAAGACATAAAAATTCATCCTTTAATTAACATTATGCCAAGAAAAGGGGACATTACGAGAGGAAATCAAAAATATTATTTGACTATAAACTTAAGCAAAAAAAATTTTATCTAATATTATGTCCAAACATCACCAAAAATTATGCCAAACATAAATCTCATATATTACCTTCTTGCTGGCGGCATTTTTGGAGTTTTAGCTCTAAAAACAGGTATCCCAGCAGCTCCTCTTGCAGGGGCCTTAATTGGCGCAAGCATACTAAGTATCAGTGGCAAAGTCGATATTGCAGCATGGCCAATAGGCACGAGAACAATTTTAGAAATCGGCATTGGAACAGTTATTGGTACATCATTAACCAAAGGCTCATTAATTGATCTTCAAACCTTATGGAGGCCAGCTATTTTAATAACTTTTACTTTAGTTATTACAGGATTAGCAATTGGATTATGGACAAGCAGATTACTTAATATCGATGTGATAACAACAATTCTTGGTGCAGCACCAGGAGGTATTAGCGGTATGAGTCTTGTAGGGTCAGAGTATGGAGTAGGAGCTGCTGTAGCTACTCTACATGCAGTTAGGTTGATTACTGTACTTCTAATTCTTCCTTTAGTTGTGAAATGCTTGAATATATTTGGAGTAATTAAATCTTAAATTTCTATAGACATATTCACAATAAAAGATATTTTTAAATAGAAGATAAATAGCTAATGCAAAGATTTAGGGATAAAAAACTAATATTAGTATCATTAGGAGTTTTCACTCCTATATTCCTTACTAATGCAAAAGTTAATGCAAGTTCATTTGGTGCAGAAATTTTTTGTACTATGCGAGATGGCGGAAATGACCATGAAAGTAGTTGGGATGCAGCTTATACGTATATCAAAAAACAAAAGGGAGGATTATTCAAAGTTTCACCAAAAAATGCAGCAGCGCAAATTACTGAAACAGTTATAAGAGAAAGAGAAAAATTTAGTTATTGTGTTGAATATTTAGATAATCTTCATCCAAATAGACAACTAATACGAGATTTAGAAAAAGAAGAAAAAAGAAAAGAAAAAGAAGCACAAAATAGAGAAAACAAAAGAATAAAATTAGAAAAAGAATTAGAAGAAGCTAATAAAGAAATTTCTGAAGAATTTACTGATGAAATACTTGATAGATACAGTTATTAATAAAGTTTTTAGAAAGATAATAATTTTTTCCCAGTTTACTAAATACTATTTTGTATCTAAACACACTAAAACATATTTTTACTTGCAAATTTACCCTAATAAAGGGTAAGAAATTATTGACTTTTAATATATTCAAGCCATTATTTATTTAACTAAATATTCTGAATGCATATTAATGATGCGGTGTTTTTAGAGGATTTATGTCCTAAGTTCAGATTGAGACAATGGCGAAAATCTATTCATAGGTTTACAGGAAAAAGTTGTATATATTGTGGAAAACCATCTGAATCTATTGACCATGTAATACCAAGATGCCAAGGAGGCTTAAGTTCAACAGAAAACTGTGTTCCTGCTTGTCTTTCCTGTAATGGGGATAAATCAGATGAAAATGCTTTGTATTGGTATAGAAGGCAAAAATTTTATGATCCTCGAAGAGCAATGGCTATAAGAGCCTGGTTAGAGGGAGATTTAAGATTAGCTATTAGATTACTGCAATGGGCTAATCCTAATTTAAAGGTAAAAAATAAAAATTATGAAAATGATGAATCAGAATATAAAGCAGCTTGACTACCAAACGATACATATTTTTCTAGAGTTATAACTCTCACATATATTTTCTAATTCTTTTGGGGATTCTGGAAATATTAAAATTGTCGAAAATGCAAGAAGAAAGACAAATAATTTTTGGTAGAATTTAAAATTAACTAAACCAATTTCTCTCTCTATGAGGCGTGGATAACTTTTGCTAACGCAGAAAGTGTTTGATTTTAAATCGGGCTTAAGGTCTGTCTTCATCATTAATTAATACATATGTACTACTTTAACCCAGCATGAATAAGCCCGCAAGTTTAATCGGAAATAAAAATAAATTTTTAATCTTTGGATGTGGTTACAGCGGTAGTTATTTTGCAAAAACTATTAAAAAATTCGGTTGTACTGTTTTAACAAGCTCAAGATCTATAAGCAGGGATCTAAATAGTTTTGTTTTCAACAGTGAAAACAGTGTTGTTCCTGATGCAAAAATTTTTGATAGAGTAACACATATTCTTAGTTGCATACCTCCCGATAAAAATGGAAATGATCCAGTACTAAGCTGCTTTAAAAGTCAATTAAAAAGTTCTTCTCTTGAATGGGTTGGCTATTTATCTACAACAGGAGTTTATGGGAATACCAAGGGAGATTGGGTTTCTGAAATTGACGAACCAAACCCTTTCCAAAAAAGAAGTTGTAATAGGTTAAATTGTGAAAAAGAATGGATTGAATCTGGTTTACCTGTACAAATTTTTAGGTTACCTGGAATTTATGGGCCAGGAAGATCCACTTTTGAAGCAATAAAAAATAAAAAAATTCGCGTTATTTCAAAAAAAAATCAGGTATTTTCGAGAATTCATGTTGCTGATATTACAAATGCAATAATCTATCTGTTACAGAATAAAAATACCTTAAAGTTCTACCAAATTATAAATATTGCAGATGATGAGCCATGTTCTCAGTTAGAAGTTATTCAATATTGTTACGATTTACTTGGTTTAACAATGCCAAAGCCAATATTATTTGAGAACGCAAAAGAGGAATTATCTTCTATCGCCCAATCTTTTTGGATGGAAAATAGGAGAGTTTCTAATAAACTTTTATGCAAAAAACTCGGATATAAACTAATTTATAAAAACTATAAAATAGGCCTAAAAGATTGCTATTTGAATTGTTAAAAAAATAAATTTAAAAACTTTATTATGAATTTTCGAAATAATAAATTTAAGGTAGTATTAAGCGTCGGAGATGAGTCAGGTATTGGACCTGAAATCATCTTAAAAGCACTTAGTTCTAATAAAATACCAGAAAATATTGACTACGTGTTAGTTGGATCAAAAAAAAATCTACAAAATACATATAAACACCTTAGATTCTTGGGATTAGAAAACCTTGCAAATCCTAAAAATTTGAAGATTTATGATCCCGAAATTTCCTCATCTGATAATAACCCAAAATCAAATTACGGAAATGCAAGTTTTTATTACCTAATAAAAGCAATAGAAATTGTAAAACAACATCCCAATTCAGCACTTGTAACTGGGCCAATTTGCAAGAAATCATGGTCTTTAGCAGGTCATTACTTCTCCGGTCAAACTGAAGTATTAGCACAAGCATGTGGAGTGAAAAACGTTGGAATGTTATTTACAGCAAAATCACCAATTACAGGTTGGAGATTTAATACTTTACTAGCTACAACCCACATATCCCTTTCTGAGGTTCCCAAGAAATTAACTAAAGAATTAATTCACTCTAAATTGGATCTTTTCAAAGATTTTTGTAATACCTATTCTGATAAACCTACTTTAAAAGTCGCAGGATTAAACCCTCATGCTGGCGAAGAAGGTCTTTTAGGTCATGAAGAAAAGAATTGGCTCAATGATGCATTAATTACATGGAATGAGAATAATAAAGATATTAGATTATTTGGCCCTTTATCACCAGATAGTTGCTGGAATTCTTCGGTAAGAGCATGGAATGACAAAAATGCTGAAAAACATGATGGCATTCTTGCTATGTATCATGATCAAGGTTTAATACCAATGAAAGTAATAGCTCTTAATTACTCAGTAAATACCACAATCGGTTTACCTTTTATAAGAACATCTCCAGATCATGGAACGGGATTTGATATTACTGGCAAAGGAATTGCTCAATGTCAAAGCATGATTGAGGCTATTAAGGCTGCCGTAGAGATGACTAACAATTCAAGACTGCTTAACACGCATTAAAACTTGACCAAATTCAACTGGTGTTCCATTTTCAACGAGAATCTCTACAATTTCAGCATTAAATTCAGATTCAATTTCATTCATTAACTTCATTGCTTCCAAAATACAAATAGTTTGACCGACCTTAACGTTATTTCCTACTTCGACAAATGGCTCCTCGCCAGGCGCTGCAGCCCTATAAAATGTCCCAACCATAGGAGAAGTAATTTCAGCTAGATCAGAACGTCCTGGAGGTGCCACCTGAGGTGGTTCAGGCTCATTAACAACGGAGATATTATCATTAATAGTTTTTTGATTAGCAATTGTCTGCTTATCAAATGAAGTATTAGAAACTAAATTATTAATAACTTGATTCTGATCAAATACATTCCTTTTTATTTCAAGTTTAAAATCTTCTCCCTCTAGCGAGAACTCTTGTATATCACTTGTAGAGATTTTCTCTATTAAGCGATCTAAGTCATCATGATCTAATTTCATAGCCATTAATTTTCACGTCCAAGATAAGTGTCATTTCGAGTATCAACTTTAATCATTTCTCCCACAGAAATAAATAAAGGAACCATAACTTGAGCACCTGTTTCAAGAATAGCTGGTTTCGTGCCCCCACTAGCAGTGTCACCTTTAACTCCTGGATCAGTCTCTGTAACTTTCAAAGTAATAGATATTGGAAGGTCTACTTCTAAAACTTTACCATTATGGAAAATTACATTAACCTCCATTCCCTCTTTCAAATACTTTGCGCCCTTACCGATTTGTTCAGAGGTGAGTCTTGTCTCTTCAAAACTTGTCATGTCCATAAAAACATAATCACCAGACTCCACATAAGTATGCTGCAGGTTAGACTTCTCAAGGATAGCCTGCTGTACTGATTCTCCGGCTCGAAAAGTTTTTTCAACAACGTTGCCGGTTTGAACTGATTTTAATTTTGTTCGTACGAAAGCAGAACCCTTACCAGGCTTGACATGTAGAAATTCTACAACACGCCAAACTTGTCCATCCAATTCGATGGTAGTGCCTGTGCGAAAATCGTTACTGGAAATCATTCCTGTATTACATCCCCCAAGGATCATAAACCTGCAAGAGTGCTATGCAAAAATTCTTATCAAATCAGAACAAACTTTTCTTAATTATATCAATTGTAATTTTACAGTTTTTTCTTTTAAAACCTATTCAAGTATTAGCTGATTTACCTACTGGAAATGCAGTAAAAGACCCTAATGCAATCCTCAGAAACGCACTCCCTATCAAGCAAGTTGAGTTACAAGAAATTCAACACAAATTGGAAGAAACTAGTGACCTTGTAAGAGGAGGAAGATGGCCCGCTCTTACGAAAACTGTTACAAAATGTCAATCTTTGCTAAAAAAATACCAAAGTAAAATTATTCAAGAATTACCAAAAGATAAAAAGAAGATTGCTGAAAAAACATTTTTAGAACTCAAAGAAAATTTTGATAGCCTTCAAGATTACTCTAAATCAAAGGATAAATACTCGTTTATATCGACTCGAAGAAATGCTTTAGATAAAATAGGTGGATTAGAAGAATATTTTTTACCAAAAGAATTTCCATACTCTATTCCCCAGGAATTTGATAATTTACCAAGATTACTAGGCAGAGCAAAAGTCAATATAAAAACCTCCAAAGGAGATATGCAAGCAATTGTGGATGGATTTAACGCCCCACTTACAGCAGGTGCATTTATAGATTTATCTTCAAAAAACTTCTACAAAGATTTACCCATTAACAGAGCAGAAGAATTTTTTGTACTGCAAACAGGTGATCCAATTGGTGATGATATTGGGTACATAGATCCTGAAACGAACGAAGAACGTCACGTTCCCTTAGAAATAAGAATTCCTGATGAACAAGATACTTTTTACAATCAAACTTTTGAAGATTTAGGTCTTTACACAGAGACGCCGACATTGCCTTTTGCAACACTTGGAACTCTAGGATGGTCCCATTCGAATGCCGCAGTTGATGATGGGTCATCGCAATTTTTCTTCTTTTTATATGAAGCAGAATTAAATCCAGCGGGTCGCAATTTAATTGACGGAAGGAATGCTGCCTTTGGTTACGTTGTAGATGGATTTGATGTATTAGAAGAGCTTACTAAAGATGACACAATAATTTCGATTGATGTTTTAGAAGGGATTGAAAACCTCAAATTAAATGCATAGAGAAATATTAGAAGATATAGGGGAAAAAGAATTAATAAATAGGCTAGGAAAATTTATGCCTAAAAATCAAGTTGCAGATGATTGCGCTTTAATCAAAACTAAAAATGAAAATTTACTTGTTAATACTGATTCTTTAGTAGAAAATGTTCATTTTAATGACATTAGTATTTGTCCTCAAGACCTTGGTTGGAAAGCAGTTGTAAGCAACATCTCTGACTTATTATCTAGTGGAAGCCAAAAAACTATTGGTATTACAATAAGCCTAGTTCTACCTACTAAAACTGAGTGGATGTGGGTTGAAGAATTATACAAAGGCATAAATAAAGCATTAAAAGAATATGGCGGATTGATTCTAGGGGGAGACTGCTCAAAGGGGAATGAAAAAATCATTTCAATTACGGCCTTTGGAATTCAAGGTGAGCTTGAATTAAGAAGAAACGCATCTAAACCAGGAGATATAATCTTAACTACAGGAATTCATGGTCTTAGCAAACTGGGATTTTTGATACAAAATAAAATTAATTTCGATAATGAATTTTCTCTTAATGAAAGATTAATCATTAAGTCTATTGAACATTTTTGTCGTCCTAGAGTTTACCCAAATTTTCTAAATAATCTCCTCAAAACTCGCTCCAATAAAAATATAACGAGAATAGGATGTACTGATAGCAGTGATGGCCTATTTCAAGCCTTACAAGATTTAGCAATAGCTAGCAACTGCAAAGCGATCATAAACTATGAAAAAATACCTAAAATTAAGGATTGGCCTAAAGGAGATAAATGGGACGAATACTATTTTTTTGGAGGAGAAGATTATGAATTAGTTTTCTCATTGCCTAAAAAATGGGCAGAAAATTTATCTAAACTGGATAAAAATATTAATAAGATTGGTTTTTTTACTGATGGTGAACCATCAATAGAATTCAAAGATTATAAAAAAAACAAATTATTTAACAACACACCTTTCAAACACTTTTAATTACTCCCAATTTTTAGCAACAATCTCTGCTAAATCTACAACTCTCTGACTATAACCCCACTCATTGTCGTACCATGCAAGCACCTTTACAAGGTTATCTCCGATACACATAGTAAGATCACTATCTACAATTGATGATTCATTGGTACCTGCATAATCGCTTGACACTAATGGTTCATCTCCATACTTAATAATGCCTTTCATTGTACTAAGAGATGCTTCCTTGAGGGCTTTATTGACTTCTTCAGCTGTGACAGATTTAGAAGATTCAAAAACAAAATCTACTGCTGAAACGTTAGGAGTTGGAACTCTCATTGCAATTCCAGTTAATTTGCCTTTCATTTCTGGGTATACAAGAGCTACTGCTTTTGCAGCTCCTGTAGAAGTAGGAACTATGTTTGTAGCAGCGGCTCTAGCCCTTCTTAGATCTCTATGACTATTATCTAAAATTCTTTGATCACCTGTATAACTATGAATTGTAGTCATCAAACCTTTATTAATCCCAAAAGTTTGATCTAAAACTTTGACTACTGGAGCTAAACAGTTTGTTGTACAACTAGCATTACTCAAAATATCGTAATCTTTATGTTTATATGTATCAGCATTAACTCCAACTACATAAGTACCAACGCCATCCCCTTTACCAGGCGCAGTTAAGATAACTTTTTTTGCTCCTACCTCTAAGTGCTTACTTGCACCTACGTCTGTATTAAATACTCCAGTAGATTCAATAACCAAATCTACACCCCAGTCTTTCCAAGGGAGATTCATTGGGTTTCTATCTGAGAAACATTTAATTGTTTTGTTATTAATTACAAAAGTATCATCAGTATATTGAATATCAACACCATCAAGTTGACCAAGGACTGAGTCGTATTTTAATAAATGAGCATTAGTCTTAGGATCTGATGTAACGTTAATTCCAACTACTTCAATATTGGTGTAAGCCCCTCTACTAAGCCAACAACGCATAAAATTTCGACCAATTCTGCCAAAGCCGTTAATTGCAACACGCAAAGTCATAACTAATAATTTCTAAATGATTAACCTAAGTTGCTGATCATACTGAATTTTGTGCAATAACGTAAGGTTTTTTTGATTTATTAAGCAAATAAGTCTAGTTTTGTATTAATTCAAGAAAAAAAAACATTTTTTTTTAAGAAAAAATAGCAAAATTTTACCTAGAAGTTATTTTGATTTAAGTAAAAGATAAACATTGGATAAAAAATTACTTTTGAAAAGTCATTTTCATTTTATTGGGATCGGAGGTATTGGAATGTCAGCATTAGCAATGGGTTTACTTAAAAATGGTTGTTCAGTTTCAGGATCTGATTTAGTTAAAAACGATGAAACTAATAAATTGGAGAAACTAGGTGCAGTAATCTTTACTTCTCAAGTTCGACAAAATATTGAATTTGTTACTTCAAAATTTACCAACAGATTGATTAATTTTGTTGTAAGCTCCGCGATCAAGCCAGAAAATGAAGAATTTTCGTATTGCAAAGAAAAAAATTTATCAATAAAACATCGTTCAGAGATACTTGCGATGCTAATGCGCACTTATACGGCATTGGCGATAGCAGGCAGCCACGGAAAAACATCAACTAGTACATTTCTTTCTACGATACTTGAGTTATGCACGCGTAATTCTTCTTCAATAACTGGAGGAATAATTCCTATTTACAACTCTAATTGTCATCTAGAAAATACAAAATACTTAGTTGCTGAAGTTGATGAATCTGATGGGACTATTGACAAATATAAATCTGATATTGGAATAATCAATAATATTGATTTTGATCATTGCGATCACTTTTCTAATTTAAGTGAAGTCATATCTTCTTTTAAAAGTTTCGCTAAAAACTCCAAAAAATTATTACTTAATTTTGATTGTGAAACCTCAAGAAAAAATTTTTATTCTAATTATAAGTGGTCAAACTCTACGGCTAAAAACGTAGCATATGCAATAATCCCGACTGAAATTAATTCAAAGTATACAATTGGAAAATATTATGAAAATGGAAATTTTATCAGTAATTTAAATATTCCAATTCCAGGACTACACAATCTATCCAATATCACCGCGGCAATAGCAGCTTCCAGAATGATAGGAGTAGATTTTATAGAAATTAAGAAAAATTTAAAATATTTGAAACTGCCAAAAAAAAGATTTGAATTTAGAGGCCAAATAGATGAAAGAAGTTTATACGATGATTATGCTCATCACCCAAACGAAATAAAAGAGACGATTAAATTAGGAAGATTATTTATTAAGCAAAAAAATAATAATGAATTTCAAAAAAATAGATTAGTTGCTTTATTTCAACCTCATAGATATTCTCGAGTAAAGCAATTTAATAAAGAATTCGCTGAAGAATTATCAAAAGCAGATGTTATTTATGTGACAAGTATTTATGGAGCAGGAGAAGGAAACGAAGATAAAATTACTTCGAAAATTATTACAGATTTGATTTATAAAAAAAATAAAAATGTTAGTTACATAAATAATTATCATGAAGTTACAAAGAATTTTTACGAATTAACTCAAAAAGGGGATTTAATTTTGAATATGGGAGCTGGTGATTGTCATAATTTCTGGTCAATTTTAAATGAAAAAAAAATTAAAATTAATAACTAATTTATGAATAAAAAAATTTTTTCTGAAAACCGTAATTTAAGTAGTTATACAACTATAAAAGTGGGAGGAGTAGCTGAATATTTTGCTGAGCCAAGAAGCGTTGAAGAACTTTCATATCTAATAAAATGGGCTAATTTAAATAAACAAAGATGTCAAATAATTGGCGCAGGTTCAAATCTTTTAATAAATAATATTTTTATAAAAGGCTTAGTTGTTTGTACAAAAAAATTGAAATCATTAAAGATAGAACCATATTCAGGAATTATTGAAGCGGAAGCAGGTGTAATGCTCCCAACATTATCTAATTTTCTTGCTAAAAATGGATTACAAGGAGGTGAATGGGCTGTCGGAATTCCAGGAACATTAGGAGGAGCAATTTATATGAATGCTGGCACAGGTAATTTTTCGCTAGCAAAAAATCTTATTTCCGTAAAAGTTATTAATAATAAAACTCTTGAAAAACTTGAAATTGAAAAAAAAGATATCAATTTTGAGTATAGATTTAGCTCTTTTCAAAGAAATGATTTATCAATTATTAGTGCAAAATTACATTTTGAACCTAATGGAAATATAGAAAAATTAATTCAAACAACCAAAAGTAACCTTAAATTAAAAACAGAAACACAACCATATCATCAACCAAGTTTTGGTAGTGTTTTTAAAAATCCTGAAAATAATTATGCTGCAAAAATAATTGATGATATGGGTTTAAAGGGATTTAAAATTGGCGGTGCTGAAATTTCTACAATGCATTCAAATTTTATAATTAATACTTCTTCAGCAAGTTCAAAAGATATTTACGAATTAATAACAGTAATTCAACAAAAAGTACTACAAAACAAAGGGATTTATTTGCAACCGGAAGTAAGAATGATTGGTTTTGACTATCCTTACTAAAGAAACGTTTTTACAAAATGGCGGGTTTTGGACTTCCTAACTTTGGACAACTTACAGAAGCTTTTAAAAAAGCTAAACAAATTCAGCAAGATGCTCAAAAATTACAAGATGAACTTGAAAATATGGAGATTGAAGGCAAAAGTGATGATGAGATGATAAAAGTTTGGATAAGTGGCAACCAACTTCCTTTAAAGGTAGAAGTACAAGAAAATATTTTAAATGCAGATAAAGAAAAAATAGAGCAAAATATTCTACAAGCTATTCAAAAAGCTCATGAATTATCAACCACAACTATGAAAGAAAGGATGAATGATTTGACTGGTGGATTAAATCTTAATCTTCCTGGTTTTGATAATAGTGACTCTTAGACGACTCAATCATTTCTTTATAAAAAGAATATCTTTCGAAGGATTTATTTAAATTACATCCCTCATCATTTAAATGTAAGCAGTTACGAAATTTACACTTAATTCCTTCTTCGATTACCTGTTTATATATTTCTGAATAAAGATTTGGTAACAACTTAATATCAATCTCTAGGGGTTGCATATTAAAACCAGGAGTATCCACAATATAACTTTGATTCGACATAGAAAATAACTCAACATTTCGAGTAGTATTTTTTCCTCTCTTAATTTTATTGGAAACTGGAGAAGTACTATTTTGAAGACCTGGAATAATCATATTTAGCAAAGTAGTTTTGCCAACACCTGAAGGACCCATAAAAATTGAACATTCTTTTTGCTTTAACTCGGCTAATAAATTGTTAAAACAATCAGATTTCTGTAAATTTAAAGTTATTACTTGGTAACCCCATTTCCCAAATTTATCAAGTAGATATGCTCTTCTTATATCAGAAATTAAATCACACTTTGTCAAAACTAATGACACTTCAACTCCCATTGATTCTGCTGATATTAAAAACCTATTAACTTGAGATAAATTTAACTCTGGTTCTTCAACGGAAAAAGTAACATATATATTAGAAATATTTGCAACTGAGGGTCTAACTAAAAGATTTTTTCTTTTTTTTAGACTTGTTATCACTGCGCGTTTACTTTTAAAATCAATTTTTTCAATCTCTACTTCGTCTCCAACATAAATTAATTGATCCTTGAAATTTATAGACTTCTTAACCTTACATAAAAATTTCTCGCTATTTCCAGGGTTTTCTTGATTTTTTAAATCAACTAAAAAAAAATCATTAAATTTTTTTGTAACTAAACCTAAATATTTACTATTAATTTTCATTCAATATTTTTATTTTTATAAATTTTTCATTTTCTTTAATTTGTTTAAAGAACCATCCCATCTCTCTTAAATTGTTTAATACCATTTCTTCTGGTTCACCTTTATCTAATTCAACAATAAGTTGCTCATTTTTAGATAACTTCTCCAAAGCCAATTTAATTTTGACGACATTTAAAGGACATGGAACAGATTTAAGATCCAAATGCTTTAAGGAAGTCATGAAGATTCTTTACCAAATAATTTACTAAAAAGTCCACTACTGGAATTAATATTTTTATCTGAATATTGAGAAGCTAAACCCTCTAAAAGCTCTCGTTCTGCATCGGTTATACGAGTTGGTAATTTTACTTTTACTAAGACTTCATGATTTCCTCTCGCAACCGGATTACCAAGTCTAGGTACTCCTTTATTCTCAAGAGAAAGAGTTGTATTTGGCTGCGTACCACTTGGAATTTTTAAATTAACATCTCCATCAACTGTAGTGATTTTTACAGTGTCACCTAAAATAGCCTGTAAATAACTTACTACTATTTCTGAGTAAATAGTTACACCATCTCTTTTAAGTTTCGAATCATTCTTAACCTTTATAAAAACATAAAGATCTCCAGGTGGACCTCCTTTCAAACCAACATTTCCCTCGCCGGAAACTCTTAATTTAGTGCCAGTATCAACTCCTGCAGGAATATTAATTCTTAATTTTTTTCTGACTTGCTTTACGCCATTGCCACCGCAATTTACACATGGATCTGCAATTATCTGGCCAACACCATTACATGAAGGACATTCAGCTACTTGTGTGAAATTACCAAAAGGTGTTCTTGTAGCTCTTCTAACTTGTCCACTTCCACCACATGTTGAACAAGTTTTGGGGCCGGTTCCTGGTTTTGCACCTGTTCCCCTACAGACTTCACATGTCTCCAAATGAGGAATTTTAATTTCTCTTTGTTGGCCAAAAATTGCATCTTTAAAGTCAACATTAAGGTCATACCTTAGATCATCTCCTTGTTGAGGACCTCTTCTTTGTGTTCTTCCTCCTTGTGGATTTTGCCCCCCAAAGCCATTGAAAAAAGTTTCAAATAAATCTGCAAAGCCACCCATATCTCCCATATCAGGCATTCCAGCTGCACCACCAAGGCCAGCCTCTCCAAATTGGTCATATCTTGCTCTAGTTTCAGGATCAGCTAATGCTTCGTAAGCCTTACCAATTTCTTTAAATTTATCTTCCGCTCCAGGTTCTTTATTAACATCAGGATGATATTGTCGTGCTAATTTTCTATAAGCCCTTTTTAAGGTATCCGCATCAGCATCTCTTGAAACTCCAAGTATTTGGTAAAAATCAGCCATTAGATAATGCTCAAATAAGAATTTGGAATTTATACATCTTCAGAAGTATTTGCCTCTGAATTAACATCCCCTTCAACTGTATCCTGTTCTACTTCCTGTTGTGAATTTTGTTTGCCAGGTCCCATAGAAACCTTAACCAATGCATGTCTCAAAACCTTACCTTCTAGATGATATCCTCGCTGTAATTCTTCAATAATAAAATCCTCTTCAAACTCTTCACTAGGTTCTCTTAATACAGCTTCATGCAAGTTTGGATCAAATTGCTGACCAAGAACTCTCATGGGTGAAACTCCCTGTTGTTTTAAAACTTCTACTAGTTGCTTATACAATCCTTGATAACTTCTATGAAGAGCTTGAGCTTCTTCACTTTCTGGTTTAAGTTGTTGTCTTGCTCTCTCAAAATTATCAACAATAGGTAGTATTGCAGTTAAAGTCTTTGAAACAAGTTGGATTTTTAAATCGTCCTGATCCCTAGACTGCCTTTTTCTGAAATTATCAAAATCTGCTGAAATTCTTACATATTGATTTTTTAGTGTTTCATGTTCTTTTTCTAATTGTTCTAATCTTGCATCATTATTTGAGATAGTATTTTTTAATTCTTCAGTATTTATTTCCTCTGATTTTGGAGAAGATAATTCATCAATTTCGGTAGTTGAATTTTGGGTAGATGACGTATCTTCAGGAGCATTATCCTGATTAGAATCATCATTTTCTTTATTATCAATATTGTCTGATTGATTTTCAATCATTTTTCTAGAATTTAATAGAACTATTGTCCAATAAAGTGATGCACAAAACAAGTTGCGGAAGGCCGCACAAATATTTATTCAGGAACAAACCTTAATGCTAATCCATTGTTGCAGTATCTTTTGCCAGTGGGACGTGGCCCATCATTGAAGACATGTCCCTGATGACCTCCACACCTAGAGCAATGATATTCGGTTCTAGGAACAATTAACTTGAAATCAACTTTTGTTTCTACTGATCCTTGAATTGAGTCCCAAAAACTTGGCCATCCTGTACCACTCTCAAATTTTTTATCTGAGGAAAAAAGCGGCAAATCGCATCCTGCACAGTGAAAAATCCCTTTCCTCTTCTCATTATTTAATTGGCTGCTAAAAGCTCTTTCAGTCCCTTCCTCTCTCAAAATATAATATGATTCCGGACTAAGCCTAACCTTCCATTCATCTTTTGATAAATTCCACTCTTCTTTAGAAGGCAGTGAAGATGCTAATACTTGAATGGGAGCAAAGATTTTTTTTAAGATTGACATGGTAGGAATTAGAATAAAAGTTCTTCTTGATAGAAATTGATTCATATATTTAAATCACAAAAAAATAATGGATTTCATTAAGCCTAATTCTATTAAAAATATTCATAAATTAAGTATTGCTCCAATGATGGATTGTACTGATAAACACTTCAGAATGATAATGAGAAAAATAAGTTCTAAAGCTCTTTTGTATACGGAAATGATTGTAGCCCAGAGTTTAGTTTTTACAAATAAAAAAGAAAATTTTCTAGATTTTAATGATGAAGAACACCCGATATCAATTCAGTTTGGAGGGGACGATCCTAAAATCCTTAAAGAGGCAGCGCAAATGGCACAGGATTGGGGTTATGACGAAATAAACTTTAATGTTGGTTGTCCTAGTCCAAGGGTCTGTTCTGGAAATTTTGGGGCTTCACTTATGAAAGAACCTGAAAAAGCAGCAAAATGTATAGAATCCTTAAAAAATAATTGCAACTTACCGGTTACGATCAAACACAGAATCGGTGTAGACAATGATGATAGTTTTACTAATTTAAATAATTTCGTAAGAATTATCGCAAATGCTGGTGCAGACAGATTTACAGTTCATGCAAGGAAAGCCATATTAAAAGGTCTAAATCCAAAACAAAATAGGACCATACCACCACTAAATTATGATGTAGTAAAAAAATTGAAAAATTCAAATCCAGAATTATTAATAGAAATCAATGGAGGTTTAACAAATATCGATGAATCACTAAAAGCCTTGAGTGATTTTGATGGGGTCATGATTGGACGGTCAATTTATAAACATCCTTTGAGATGGGCTGAAATTGATCAAAAGATTTATGGAATTAATAAAAAACCTAAATCAGCTTCAAATATTATATTCTCCTTAATTCCATACATAGAAGTGCATTTAAGTAATGGAGGAAAATCTTGGGATATTTGTAAACATCTTATAAATTTAGTTGAAGGTATACCAAAAGCTAAAATTTGGAGAAATCAAATTACTAATAAATCTATAAAAAATGAATTAAATATTGAATATTTATTTAAATTAACGACATCACTTGAAGAAATGGGTTATTAATTTGTCTCGTTTGAAGCATTGCTCTCATTGGACACTCCCCTTTTTCTTCTACTTCTACCATTTTCATATTCAGAGTTATCAGAAGAATCTCCATAACTTCTGTCTTCCCAACCTTCTGCTCCAGAAGACTTATTAGCGTTAGAGCTATTAGATCCATTATTACCGCCGCCGTAGCCACCTCCATAGCCGCCGCCATTGTTGCCTCCGCCGTAGCCGCCGCCGTAGCCACCATTATTACCGCCGCCATAGCCGCCACCTCCATAGCCGCCATTGTTACCGCCGCCGTAGCCGCCGCCTCCATAGCCGCCGCCATTGTTACCGCCGCCATAGCCGCCTCTTCCTCCTCTACGAGATCCACCAGAACCTCTAGGCTCAGCTTTATTAATTCTTAATGGCCTACCCATAAGTTCCGTTCCTTGCAAACCATCAATAGCTTTTGACTCAATCGCTTCATCTGCCATTTCAATAAATGCGAATCCTCTTTTCCTTCCAGTATCCCTCTCCAAGGGAAGAGAACAATTTAAAACCTCACCAAAAGGGGCAAACAACTGTATAACATCTTCACGCTCTGCGCGGAAGGGCAAATTGCCAACAAAAATACTCACTTTAAACTCAACAAAAATTTACCTTTTAAAAAAACTACAATTAGTAGTCTAATAATGTTGCTTTACTATTCTACTTCAAAGCATACCCTTGTTGTAGAAAAATAATTGAGATTCAAAGTAACAATCTTTTTTGCCAATTATTAACCTCTTTTTCTACTTGAACAAATCCTGTACCACCTTCGCTATTTCTTGATTTAACGACATTAAGCGGTTTAAGATCTACAAAAACATCTTCATCAAATTTGGGATGAAATTTTTTAAATTCTTCAATTTTAAGATTTTTTAATAAAATTTTTCTCTCCAGGCAAAATTTAACTATTTGACCAACAACTTGATAAGCGGTCCTAAAAGGAACATCTTTATCAACTAAGTAATCTGCCAGATCAGTAGCATTAGAAAAATCGTTTTCTACAGAATCTGCTAGATTTTCAATATTAAATTCAATACCCTCATTAATTAGAATAATCATTGCTTTAATACAAGAAGATATTGTTTCTGCAGTATCAAATATTGGCTCTTTATCTTCTTGAAAATCCTTATTATAAGCAAGTGGTACCCCTTTGACCATCGTTAACAATGCCTGGAGATGTCCATATACTCTTCCTGTCTTACCTCTAATCAATTCTGGAACATCAGGATTTTTTTTCTGCGGCATTAAGCTACTTCCTGTGGCACATTTATCTGTTAATTTTGCAAAAGAAAATTCATCAGTTACCCATAAAATTATTTCCTCTGAAATTTTACTTAAATGAGACATCAATATAGCAGATGCAGAAACAAACTCTATACAAAAATCTCTATCACTCACTGCATCAATACTGTTTTTATAAATCTTTTTAAAACCTAATTCTGCAGCTGTAAAATGTCTATCTATTTTTATTTTTGTTCCAGCTAATGCTGCAGCTCCTAACGGAGAAATATTAACTCTTGAGCGTACTTCTTTATACCTTTCACGGTCTCTTTGGAGCATTTCTATGTAAGCCAATAAATGATGAGCCAAGGATAATGGTTGCGCTCTTTGCATGTGAGTATATCCAGGAATTAAGGTATAAATATTAGATTTCGCAAGATTTAAGAAGGATTTTTGCAAATCGATTATTAAAATTTCAATATTGTCAATCTCTTTTCTTAGCCACAATCTTATATCTGTACCAACTTGATCATTTCTACTTCTACCTGTGTGTAATTTTTTTCCAGTTTCACCAATTAAACTTATCAGCTTTTCTTCTATACAATAGTGAATATCTTCAGAAGGTGGACTAGGAGAAAATTTGCCCTCCAAATACTCAACTTTTATTAATTCTAAACCATTAATAATTTGGTAAGCCTCAGAAGAGGATAAAACTTTTGTTTTGCCAAGCATTTTCGCATGAGCAATCGAACAATCTAAATCTTCTAAAATAAGCTTTCTATCAAAACCAATTGAGGCATTAAACTTTTCAATAAAAGGGTCAAGTGCATTATCAAACCTTTTACTCCAAACTTTTGCCATATCAATTAGTAACTTTAAGTATCTCTAATAAAGCATTTTTTTATATAAGTGACAAAAAATATCTATTTCAATTGAAAAATAACCATCGAGGCATCATCTTGAAGATGTCTATTTTGCCCTGTAAAATCATCTAACTTTTTAAATATTTTATTTAAGATTTCTTGGGATGTATAAGATTGCTTGCATAATTTTGTGAGGGTTTTAATTAATCTTTCTTCATCAAATCTTTGTCCTAAAGAATTAGAAGTATCAATTACTCCATCTGTGTAATAAAGAACTAAATCATTTTGATTAAGCTTGATTTCACCACAGTGATATTCAGCATCTTGTTGTAGTCCAAGTACAAATCCTTTTGCATCTAATTTAATAATTTTCTGATCTGAATTTTTCCAAAGCAGAGGAGGATTATGAGCTGCATTTGCAAATCTCAATTTTTTAGTTCTAGGATCATAATCTGAGTAAAATAAAGTCACAAATCTATGCGATTGATCTAAATCATTTATTGCTAGTTGATTCAAATCATGCAAAATTCTATCTGGAGGCAGACCTGTTAGAACCTCTGCACGAAGCATTCCTCGCAACATAGTCATTAAAAGACCGGCTGGAATCCCTTTACCCATGACATCACCTATTACAAAAGCCCATCTTGATTTTTCTTTCCTTTTTTCAGAGATATTCGTCTTTAAGCACATAAAATCATAGTAATCTCCACCGAGCTGAAGAGCTGGTCTACAATGTGCGGCCAGGTCTATACCATGGATAATTGGACAATAATCCGGGAGAAGTTGAGATTGAATTTCTGCTCCAGTGGAAATTTCTCTATCAACATTTTCATGCTTTTTCTTTGTTTTTATTAAGTAGTGATTTTCTAATCCAACAGCTAGACAATTTTCAATAAAGTTAAAATTACTATCTTCAGTAATCGAGTGTCTAGAAATAGCTTCGCTAAAAATATAAATAAATCCTCTGCATTTACCTCTAGAAATTATTTTTTTTGTTTCAATTTTATATTCTTTAAATTTACTTTTTAAAGCATTTTCAAAAGTTATAATTTCTTTAATTTTAAAATTTTTTGAAAAATGAAATTGGTCCAAAAAACTTTTAATTTCTTCTTCAATCGTTAAATATTCATTATTAACAGAAATTTTAATATTTTCATTCCATATCTCCCCCTCGTAGTTTAAAGGAATAATTAAAATTATATTCTCAGGAAAAATATGTTTAAAAGTTAAGCATATATAATCCAGTAATTTATTTATGTTGGAAAAAGATTTTAAATAATATGCTAAAGAAGATGCAATTTCAGCAAATTTATATTTATTTTTTAGAGTTACTTTAGAATCATTTTCTAAAAAATTTTGGATAAAGTTATTCGAAAATATTTTTTCTTTTTGATTATTTGTCAAAACAAATCTATTAGATAAGTATGTTTTAACATTAAATTTAGGTTTTTAAAAAAAATTAATTAAATATTTATTTATCTGCAAGCATAGCCTCTACAAATTCATAACTATTAAATGGTCTCAGATCTTTTATACCTTCTCCAGCTCCAATAAACCTTATAGGCAAATTTACTTCTGCAGATACAGCTAAAGAGACACCTCCTCTAGAAGTGCCATCTAATTTAGTAATAATTGCTCCACTTAAATCTGCTGATTTAGCGAAACTTTTTGCTTGTTTTAAGCCATTTTGTCCCTGACTTGCATCTAAAACTAATAATGATTCAACAATTGCATCTGGGACCTTTTTATCAATAATTTTTTTTATTTTTGCTAATTCATCCATTAAATTATTTTTTGTTTGCAATCTACCCGCTGTATCAACAAGTAATAAATCAATATTTCTTTTTTTTGCAGAATTAATTGCATCAAAAACCACAGCAGCTGGATCAGCATTTTTTGATTGATTAGATATAACGTCAACATTACTTCTATCTCCCCATACTTTAAGTTGTTCTACTGCAGCCGCTCTAAAAGTATCAGCAGCAGCAATCAAAGTTTTATAATTACTTTTTGATGACAGATATGCTAATTTTCCTAATGTAGTAGTTTTACCAACACCATTAACTCCTACTAATAACCAGACATTTAACTTACCCTTTTGGGGAACTAAAAGATCAGAGCCCGAATTTTTTATTGGTTTATCGATAATTAATTTTAATTCCTTCTTCAAGAATTTTATTCCTGCTTCTCCACCCACGACTTCCTCGTTTAATTTTGTTCTAAGAGAACTTATAACTTTATCGGTTGAATCAATCCCCACATCAGCTCTTATTAGTAGAGTTTCTAAATCATCAAGAGATTCAGGAGTAAGAGGATCATCTCCCAATTTATCCAATAATTCAGTAACAAATCCTTTTCGGGTCTCTTCTAATCCTCTCCGTAATTTAGTTAACCAATCAATTTCATCAATCGATATTTGATTTATTTTTTTTCCTTGAGCAGCTAATACCATTGCAGACCAAGTAAAATTATCATCAAATTCTCCTAATTCAGATTCAGCGATAGTTTTAGACTGTCCAGCAATATTTTCTTTATTAGGAAGATCAATCAATTCTTGCTTTTGATTTTCCTGTTTCTCTAATTCTTGCTTTTGATTTTCCTGTTTCTCTAATTCTTGCTTTTGATTTTCCTGTTTCTCTAATTCTTGCTTTTGATTTTCCTGTTTCTCTAATTCTTGCTTTTGCTCTTCCTGTCGCTTTTTTAAAAGTGCATAAGCTTGTGCAGCCCATTCACGAGAATTATCAGAATCAGTATTTGTCATTATTATATTTAGTTCGTAATAAAAATTTTCTAAATACTATTTATTTATATCAAATAATTATGACAATTAAATTGTTTGTAATCTCCTTAAAACTCCATTAATAAATTTTCTTCCTTGCAAATCACTATATTTATTGGCTAAATTAACTGCCTCATCACAAGCAACGGCGAAAGGTGTGTTCAAAAAATTGATATCCACGTAAGCTAGTCGCAGAATATCCCTATCAATTCTTGGTAATCTTTTTAATCTCCAGCCATCCATTACTTGATCAATATCAGAATCAATACTTTTAAGATTATTAATTAAATTACAAATCCTTTGATTTACATCCTCTCGAATATCAATTTGACCGCTAGAAACAATTAATTTTGGAAAATCTAAAGTGACAGAAAGTGTATTCATTACGGTTTCAATTTTTGTCAAAGATTTTTTTAACTCATCTCGAACATTTGAATAAGAAGAATCAACACCCTCTTGCAATTCACTATCTAATATTTTTTGTGAAGCATTTTCTAACTCTGACTCACAATTATCTAATTCATCTCTGCAATGGTTTATTAGAGAATCCAACGCAGATTCAAAAATTTCTTCTATCTGAAATTTATTTAATTTAAAATTACCTTTATCTTTTATGAGGCCAAGAGAAATTAAAGATAATTCTCTAGAAAGGGATCTATTATGCATCAATTAAGAAGAAGTATTAGTTGAAGCTCGTAATTGAGAAAACAATTTTGAAAATGTTGGATTTGTGGTGTTATTTTTCTCATCTGGATTAACTATCCCAGCAGAAATTATTGTTCTAAAAGCATCTTCAACAGAAATATCCAAATCCTTAACAGAAGACTCAGGAACGAGTGTATACCAGCCAGTCGTTGGGTTTGGTGCTGTAGGAATGAAAACACTAAGTAACTTTTCTTCCAATTCTGGCTGTAGAGAAGGCCCTACGTTTCCAGTTACAAATCCTACACTATATAGTCCCTCACGAGGATATTCAACTAAAACAACTCGTCTAAATCTATTAGATTTATTACTTAAAAAAGTTTCTAGCAATTGTTTAAGAGTTTTATAAACCGCTCCAGCTACTGGGATTTTTGATAAAGTGCCCTCTCCAAATTCTAATAACCATCTTCCTACAAAATTTCTTGCCATCAAGCCTATAAGCAAAATAGCTAATAAAGGAACAGTTAAACCCAAGGTGAGATTAATTAAATCCTGTAATAAAGGATTTAAAGTAATAAAAGGATTTAATTGCTTTGGGACTGAGGTAACTAACGTTAAAACAAATTTACTAACTAATGATGACAACCAGATAGTTGTTGCTAAGGGTATTACAACTAACAACCCAGCAATAAGATCATTTTTGAGATCTTGTTGAAGCCTAGATCCTAAATTCGAATCTTGATTTTGATTAGATTCAACCAAAATAACGTTTTAACTATATTAACTTTACTAATAATTTAACTGTTTTTACTAAGTTAGGATATATTTTTCTTAAATATATCTATTTTATTTATAAGTTTTTTCTCCCAAACATAACTTTTAAAAGAAATGCTATAAAGAAAAAGAAATGATTGATACGATTCAAGACAAAAAAGAAATAAGTAGAAAATTAAAAGAAAGAGCTATTTTTGAGGGTTTTACACTTGCCGGAATAGCTTCAATCCCCGGAAGTTCGCGCGTAAAATTAAGAACTAATGCATTAGAAAGATGGTTGTCAAATAATTATCATGCTGAAATGAAATGGATGGAAGCAGAAAAAAGAAAAAATATAGGCTCACTTTTTGAAGATGCAAAAAGTGTTTTAAGCGTTGGATTTACTTACATTAATTCACAAAACAGCAACAATAATTTCCTCAAGGTAGCTAAATTTAGCCAAGGTGAGGATTATCATAATGTGATTCACAAAAAATTAAAGAATATTGGTAAATGGATAAACTTAGAAATTCCTGATTGCAAATGGAAAATATGTGTTGATACCTCTCCTCTTCTTGAAAAAGCATGGGCAGAGGAAGCAGGGATTGGTTGGATAGGTAAAAATAGTAATTTAATCAGCAAAAAAAATGGTTCTTGGTTTACTTTGGGTTTTATGATTCTCACAAAAGATTTAATGCCAGATAAACCTCATCAATCACTTTGCGGAAAATGTGATCTTTGTATTAAACATTGTCCCACAAAAGCAATTGTAGAACCATTTGTAATACAATCAGATTTATGCATTGCGTATCACACAATAGAGAGCAGAGATAAAACTATTCCAAAGAAAATAGAAAAAAATTTAGGTGGATGGGTTGCAGGATGTGATATTTGTCAAGATGTTTGTCCATGGAATAAATCAGTGCCATACAACAATAATCATGAAACCACACCGAAAGAATGGATTAAAAATCTTAATATTGAGGCCCTCAATTGGGAAGATAAAACGTGGCAAGAAAATCTTAAAGGAACTACTTTAAAAAGAATTAAACCATGGATGTGGAAAAGAAATATACAAGCAAATATAAATAATAAAAAAATTAAACTATGAAGTCTTTTTTTAAAAAAATAATCTGGATCTCCTTGATCTGTTTTTATTTTTTTCAAATAGAAATAGTTCGAGCAATAGTTCCCTATTATTATTTCCCAACAATAAAAAATTTACAAAAGCAAAGTTTATATATTGGCAAAAATGCATATCAACTACTTTATTTTGGTCAATATGAAGACAGTCTTAACTTAGCCAAATTAGCAGTAAAAATAAATGCAAAGGATGAAAAACTTTGGTTGATTCTGGCTGACGCACAAATAGCTAAAAAAGAATACAAAAATGCATTAAGTTCTCTAAATAAAGCAGAAAAGATCAATTCAAATATTAGCGAAATATATTTTGCTAAAAGTACTATTTACTTAAAAATTTCCCAACAGACAAAAGCAAAGAATGCTTTAGAAAAAGGAATCAAAATTGAGCCCAATAACCACAAAGCTATTTTTCAATTAGGAAATATTTTATTAATGGAAAAAAATTATTTGGGAGCTATCAAATTGTTTGATAAATCTATAAAAATCAAGCCTGATTTCTGGCAAGCAATAAATAATCAAGGTTTAGCTTATTTCGAGAGAAACGATATAAATCTCTCAATCAAACTTTTTGAAAGTGCAATCTCAATCGAGGAGAATGCAGAACCATTACTAGGCCTAGCTTCATGTATGAATATCCAAGATAATAAATTAGCAATTCAGCTAGCAAAAAAAGCTTTGAATAAAGATCCCAAATATGTTAATTATGATTATAGAAAAGAACAGTTATGGGGAGAAAAATTACAAACCTCTACAGAAATTCTTTTGCAAAATGAACAACTAAAAAAAGATGTAATACTGGCAAAATCCAAAATAAGTGAATCATCTTAATGTTCAATACTGGTAAATATTGTTTTACCTATTAGTCTTAATTTAGTTAATTAATAATTATTCAATTTTGCGCTCTAATGGATAAGAAAAAATTCACTTCCATCTCGCTTCAAGAAGAAATGCAACGTTCTTATTTGGAGTATGCGATGAGCGTCATAGTTGGACGTGCGTTGCCTGATGCAAGAGATGGTCTTAAACCTGTACAAAGAAGAATCATATTTGCGATGCACGAATTAGGTTTAACTCCTGATAAACCATTCAGGAAGTGTGCGAGAGTTGTCGGAGATGTACTTGGGAAATACCATCCTCATGGAGATCAAGCAGTTTACGATGCATTAGTAAAGCTAGTACAAAATTTCTCAACTAAATATCCTACTCTTGACGGGCATGGGAATTTTGGATCTGTGGATAATGACCCGCCGGCAGCAATGAGGTATACAGAGACCAGATTAGCTCCAATAGCTAATAAAGGATTTCTTGAAGAAATTGCATCAGAAACAGTAAACTTTTCAAATAACTTTGACGGTTCTCAAAAAGAACCAGATGTTCTTCCAGCCCAACTTCCATTTTTATTATTAAACGGCTCATCAGGTATTGCTGTTGGCATGGCAACAAATATTCCGCCTCATAATCTAGGCGAAATTGTAGATGGTTTAGTTGCCTTAGTTAAAAATAAAGATATTAGTGATAAAAAACTTTCTAACATAATCAAAGGACCTGATTTTCCTACAGGCGGAGAATTAATTTATAGCCGTGCAATAGAAGAACTTTATCAAACTGGAAAAGGATCTATAACGATAAGAGGAGTTGTAAATACGGAAGAGGTAAATTTAGGGAAAGGGAAACATAAAAAGAATGCAATAGTCATTACTGAACTTCCTTACCAAATTAATAAAGCAGGTTGGATTGAAAAACTCGCAGAACTTGTTAATTCAGGCAAGATTATTGGGATTTCTGATATTAGGGATGAGAGCGACAGAGATGGAATGAGAATTGTAATAGAACTAAAAAAAGATTCTAATTCTGAACTTGTTATTTCTAATTTATATAAAAAAACAACTCTCCAAACAAATTTTGGCGCAATATTCTTAGCTTTAATTAAAGGCAAGCCTGTACAACTAAATCTAAAAAAATATCTCAACTATTTTCTCGAATTTAGAGAAGAAACAATTAGAAAAAGAACTTTTTATTTTCTAAAAAACACCCTAGATAAACTAGAAATATCAGAAGGTTTATCTAAAGCTACAAAAAAACATAAAAAAAGTTATCGCAATTATTGAAGAATCAGAAAATTCTTTGCAAGCTAAATCAAAATTAGTAGAAAATTTTTTCTTGAGTGAAAAACAGGCAAATTCAGTTTTAGATATGCCACTAAAAAGATTAACAACTCTAGAAAAAAATCAAATTGATAAAGATATAAAAAATTTAGAAGAAAAAAAGAATTATTTTCAAAAATTATTGAATGAAAGAGAATTATTACTTAAATTACTCATAGAAGAATTATTAATATTAAAGAAAAAATATAATGTTATACGTAAAACAAAAATAATTAAAAATATAAATCAAAATGAACAATTAGAAACACTTAATAATCAAATATTAGAAGACTTTATAAATAAAAAAACAAAATTATACATAGATAATAGACTTTATTTAAAAAGGATGATTTTTAGTAATTACAAGAAATCATTTGAGGTTGTAAATAAAATTATAGATAATAAAAATATTCAAAAATTTATATGTAATATTGAAAAAAATATAAAATTAATTGGAATAACAAATACGGGAAAAGTATTTAACATTGATTGGGAATCAAGTATTAATAAAGACTATAAATTAGATAATAAAATTCTTGGAAATATTCATCCTAGTGAAATAATAAATTTTCATTCAATTAAAAAAGAAACTAGAAATTATTTATGCATATTAAATTCAGATGGAAGATTTAAAAAAGTTTTATTTGATGAAGATATGATTAAAAGCAATAGATCTTTCACTATTACAAAATTAAAAAATAATTTTAAAACAATTGATTCTTTTATTTCTAATGAAAGCAAAGATTTAATAATATTAACCTCGATAGGAAGAATTTTTAAATTTAATTTATCAAATAAATTTTTAACGCCTACTTCTAAACAATCCCAAGGATTAATAATTGCAAAACTTTTACCATCTGAAAAAATCGTTTCTTGTTGTACATTTCATGATGGAGAAAATATTTTTTTAATATCTAAACAAGGAAAAATCTTTTGTATAAATAGTAATGAAATTTACTGCTCAAATGAATACAGTTTGGGATATTTGAATGAAAAAAACCAACTAAAAAACGATTACTTCCTCAAAATCATGGCAAGTAACCATTACCTTGATATTGAAACTAATAAAAATAAATCGGCAAGATTAGACCTAAATAAATTAAATTTCAAATCCAATAAATCAAACTTTTTAATTGATTTTTTAAAATTAGATAATGATGAATACCTTGAAAATTGTTTCCGACTTGAAAACTTTCTTGACTAAGATTTATATTCATTTTCAACCCAATTTAAGTATTCTTGATTTACTGTTCCTGTTACATAATCACCAGTAAAACAACTCATCTCTAAACCTTTAATAGGAGAATCACCAATTATAGATTTACGCAAGCTTTCAACACTTTGATAGACAAGGTTATCAATTTCAAGTTTATCGGCGATTTCACTTATTGTCCTATTATGAGCTATTAATTCATCTCTATTAGGCATATTAATTCCATAAACGTGAGGATAACGAACGGGAGGAGCTGCTGATGTAAAAAAAACTTTATTTGCTCCTGCATCTTTAGCCATCTGAACAATTTCTTTTGAAGTAGTACCTCTTACTATCGAGTCATCAACAATTAATACATTTTTATTTTTAAACTCTGCACTCATGGCATTTAATTTTTGCCTTACAGATTTCTTACGTTTCTGCTGACCAGGCATTATAAATGTTCTGCCAACATATCTATTTTTAAAAAAACCTTCCCTATATTCTATCCCTAACTGTCTTGCAACTTGCATTGCCGCGGGTCGAGAGGAATCAGGAATAGGCATAACTACATCAATATCTCCAGAATTAATTGTTTGTTTTATTGTTTCTGCTAAATAATCTCCCATTTTTAAACGAGCTTTATAGACTGAAATTCCATTCATAATTGAATCTGGCCTAGCTAAGTAAACATATTCAAAAGCACAGGGAAATAACATTGGATTTTCAGAACATTGCTTAGAGAAAAACTCCCCATCAAGATTTATAAAAACAGCTTCTCCTGGATCTACATCTCTCACTACTTCATAATCATTATTCTCAAGTACTAAAGATTCGCTTGCAACCATCCATTCTTCTTTTTTTGTGGTTAATGAAAGTCTTTTCCCTATGACTAAAGGCCTAATACCAAAAGGATCTCTAAATGCTAATAAACCATGTCCTGAAATTAACGCAATTGAAGCATATGACCCCTGAATTCTTTTATGTAAAGATTTGACCGCATTAAAAATAATATCAGGTTCTAATTCTTGATTATTAATTTGTTCTTGTAATTCTGTAGCAAATACATTTAACAACATTTCAGTATCACTGGAAGAATTTGTATGCCTCTTGTCGACATTAAATAACTGTTTTTCTAAATCTCTGGTATTAGTCAAATTTCCATTATGTATCAAAACAATTCCATAAGGAGCATTAACATAAAAAGGCTGTGCTTCTTCTACACTTTCTGCTGATCCTTTTGTTGCATACCTAACATGACCCAATCCAATTTTGCCAATTAAATTCCTCATATCTCTAGTTCTATAAGCTGTATTAACCTGACCTTTAACCTTATGTATATGAAAAACAGTATTTTCCATTGTTGCTATGCCTGTTGAGTCTTGACCTCTATGCTGCAAAAGCAAAAGACTATCGTAAATTTGTTGATTTACATCATTTGAAGAAACAATTCCAACTATTCCGCACATAGCTTAATATCTTAAAATGATTAATAGTTGAAAAATATTTTTCATATTTAAAAGTAACCTGAAATACTATTATTAAATTTTTCGGTTAATTCCTCAACCCTAATATTGCAAATATTTTTTTCATTGATTTTTATCTTCAGCGTGTCACTAGATACGTATCCTATTTTTTTTACAAAAACACTTGATGGGAAATTTATTTGATTTTGTTTTAAATAATTAAACCATTCATTTTTTTTCATTTTACTAATTGAAAAAATAATTCTTGACCCCCCTTCGGCAAACAATAAATTATCAACTCTATTTACATCTTTCTCTAATTCTATAGTTGCGCCCATTGAGGACAAAATGCAAGACTCTGCTAAAGCTATAGCTAAACCTCCGTCACTTATATCGTGAGAAGAAACCACAAGACTATTTAAAATCGCATTTCTTAAAAAGCTCTGACAAAACTTTTCATCCAACAAATCTATTTTTGGAGGCCGACCTGTAATTTCTCCATGAAAATATTCAAGATAAGAACTAGCTGCAATTTTTATTTCTGATTTGGAAGAACCAATTAACCAGATCTGATCTTCAATATTTTTCCATTCACTACTTATAGCTTTTTCGACATTATCTATTTTTCCAACCATTCCAATCACAGGAGTAGGATTGATAGGAGTAATTAGATTATCTTTATTTTTAGATTCATTATATAAAGATACATTACCTCCTGTAACAGGAGTTTCTAAAGCTTTACAAGCTTCAGCAATTCCATTACATGAAGATGAGAGTTGCCAATATCCTACTTCATTCTCGGGAGAAGAAAAATTTAAATTATTTGTAATAGCTATTGGTTCAGCACCAACACAACTAACATTTCTAGCTGACTCTGCAACGGCAGCGATGGACCCTCTAAAAGGATCAAGCGCAACCCATCTACTATTGCAATCAACAGAAGCAGCTACACCAGAAAATACTTTACTTTTATTTTTTTTATTTTGTTCCCTTAGTCTTACAACGGCTGCATCTGATTTTCCAGGTGTAAATACTGTATTTGTTTGTACTTGAGAGTCATATTGTTTATAAATCCATCGTTTAGAAGCTATTGATGGATTAGAGAGTAGTTTTAAAATGATTTCTGAAAAAGAAAAATTCTTCTTTTCCTTCAATGAAAATATTTTTTGCTCATGAATTTCTGGTAAATCATTTTCTTTCCATTCCCATTTATTTAAAAGATTATCTGGTGGATTATTAATCACATTGTGAAAATTTACAGGAGTATCATCAGATAAGGCGGAAGTAGGTATTTGGGCTACAATTTTACCTTTATGAGAAATAATTACCTCATTAGTTCCTATCACTTCACCAATAACACTGGCATATAATCCCCATTTATTAAATTTTTCAATAAGATCATTAATTTTTTCTTCTTTAACGACAAACAACATTCTTTCTTGGGATTCAGATAATAAATATTGGTATGAGGACATATCATCTTCTCTAGAAGGGACCAAATCTAAATCAATAGATATCCCTAAATTTCCATTTGCGGCCATTTCTGCACTACTGCATGTTAAACCTGCAGCGCCCATATCTTGAGCTGCAATTACATCCCCTGTCTTGAAAGCATCCAAACAAGCTTCAATAAGACTTTTCTCAACAAACGGATCACCTACCTGAACTGCAGGTCTATCATCCAATGAAGTTGTAGTTAATTCTGAACTAGCAAAACTAGCACCACCAACACCATCTCTGCCAGTTGTATTACCAACATATAAAACTGGTGATCCTACATTTTTAGCTCCAGAACAAACGATTTCCTCGGTCTCTAAAAGTCCTAAAGCCATAACATTCACTAGAGGATTTCCAGAGTAACTATCATCGAAGTCAATTTCACCTCCAACAGTCGGCACACCTACGCAATTTCCATAATGTGCAATACCGGATACAACTCCTCGTAGTAAATCAATATTTGATGATTTATCAAGGTTGCCGAATCTTAATGAATTCAAGACTGCGATTGGCCTGGCACCCATTGTAAATATATCTCTTAAAATTCCTCCTACACCTGTTGCTGCGCCTTGAAAAGGTTCAATAGCAGAAGGATGATTATGACTTTCTATTTTAAAAACAAGTTTTTGATTATTTCCAACATCAATAACTCCAGCATTTTCTCCAGGTCCAACTAAAACATTTTTACCTTTAGTAGGAAACTTAGATAGTAAAGGTTTTGAATTTCTATAACAACAATGTTCAGACCACATTACGCCAAACATACCTAATTCCGTTCTATTAGGTTTTCTCTTTAATCTTTTGCAAATTTCTTCGTAATCATTAAGTGTTAAATTTTCAACTTGTAGTGCTTCATTAAGATCATACAGATCATTATTTTCTTGATTTATCATTATTTATATCCAAGGGTCATCTTCTTTTTTTTCACTAAACGGTATAGATGTTCTGTCATTATTATAAAAACTTTTTTGTTTAAAATCTAAGTTTTGGCTAATATCTTCATCTTCTTCAAGCCATTCCTCTAATCTATTAGAAGCAATATTTTTCATATCATCAAATCTATCAAAAATTTTTTTTCCTTTTTGCATAAATTCATTTTTAATACTTGATTTTATTAAAGATAAATCATCTAAAGAATTACTTTCACAAAATACCAATCCCGGTTGTTGATCATTGATATTATCAATAGTTAATTTCCATCTACTAGAACCTGGAATCCTAGGATTAGATCTAGAAACTAAGTAATATTTAATTTTTCCCGTTTTCATTTCAAATAAAAAATCTGCAATGATTCCTATTTTTGATCCATTTATATTTATAAGATTAGCTTCTATTAAAGTTGGGAACCTATTTAAAGTTGCTAAATCCGAAATAGCTGGATCGCCTTTGACATAAATTTCATTATCTATTATTTGAGTAATTTGATTTAATCGCCAAACATTTCTTTTTAAATCAAAATTTGAAGGACGAGAGTACCATCCTAGAATCCGGTGAACTGGAGGATGCATCCAAACATTTTCACCATTTCCATAATTAAGGACCATATTACCCTTAACAGTATAATTTAATAATTCACTTAATAAAATTTCTTTAGGTAATTTCAAATTAAGAACGAACCTGCACAGGCATAACTAAATAAGTAAAAGAATTAAGATTATCTTCTGGCACAAAAACCGCTGGAGTAGTTGCAATATTACACTTTAAAAGTACATTTTCAGAAGAAATAACTTTTAAACCTTCTAATAAATATCTTACGTTAAATGCAATATCAAAATTTTCTCCAGAATAAGAAACAGGTATTGATTCATTTGCATTTCCAATATCTTGAGCATCTGCACTGATTGAAGCTAAATCTGTATCATCTAATTTAATCTTTACAACACTACTTTGCTGATCAGCCAAAACAGCAATTCTTTCTAATGAATCAATTAATTTTTTTGTATTAAAATTTAGAATTTTAGAAAAAGAATCAGGAATTAATTGTGAATAATTAGGATAAGTACCTTCTAAAGTTCTTGTAGTAATTATTTGATTAGAAGATATAAATACTACTTGACCTTTGTCATAGAAAAGCTTAATTGAATTTTCTGAGGTTCTCAAAGATACTAGTTTTTCAATTTCTCTCAATGATCTAGTTGGGATAGTTACCGATAAATCATCAACATTTGAAGATAAGTTTTCTTTATTTTTAATATGTTCTTCATTACCAATTAAAGCAACAGCTAATCTATGACCATCTGTAGAAGCAGACTCTAAATAATTTGGTTTAAAAGTAAAATTAACACCTGTTAGTAGTTGCTTTGAATCATCATTACTACTGGCAAAAATGGTGGATTTTAAAGCTTTTAAAAAAGAACTAGGATCAATATTCAAAGAAGTACCGCTTTCAACAAATGGCAAATTAGGATATTCATCAGAGGGAATCCCTTTTAGATTAAAAGAACCTCTATCACTTTTTATTAGGATATTATCTGAATTCTCTTCAACTTCTAAAGAAACAGGAGTTTCATTAGGTAGTTTGTTTACTATTTCGGATAAAAGTTTTGAAGGTATAGTAATAGCTCCACTATTTTTGACAGTTCCATCAAAAGAAGTTTGAATTCCTAAATTTAAGTCAAATCCTGTGACACTAATTTTATTAGTTCCTTCGTCAGCTGTTAAAAGTATGTTTGCAAGAATTGGATGCGTTGGCCTTGAAGCAACTGCCTTGCTTACTAGTTGTATAGCATTATTTAATTCATTTTGATTACAAATAATTTCCATCAGAATTTGGAACTTTTTACAAATACAATATACTTTTTTCGTAAATTAAATTCAATAAATTTATTTTCACTCTTTTTCTAATATAAAAATAAGTAATAAAATAAAAAATCTAGTAGTAGTAGTTTTTGTGGGAACTGTGGAATTCTTCAATAAAACAGCTTGTTTATTTAGTTTACGAAGAAAAGAATATGTGTAAAAGTTTTTTTATTTGTTGAATTTTTTTTACTTTTTTCTAAGATTTTAAATTTATTCAACAAATAAAATTACTTGTTATGTACTTTTCAACAAATGAGGTCTATTTTTAATTGATTTCCACAGACACTATTTTTTTTGGATTTTAATATCCTAAGATTTTAGTTATATTTTTTAATGAAGGTTCAATATTTTTCCTAAAAATAGCATCGTTGTTTTTTATAGCGCAATCAGGATCTTTCAATCCATTTCCAGTCAGAACACAAACAATAGTCGATTCTTTCTGAATTCTATTTTTATTTTTAATCAGTCCAGCAACTGATGCTGCACTGGCAGGTTCACAAAATACTCCCTCTTTGGCAAGAATTTTATAAGCATTGATTATTTCTTCATCTGTAACTGATTGAAAGTCTCCTTTACTCTCTTTCCTTACTTTTTTTGCTTTTTCTCTATTTACAGGATTTCCAATTCTTATTGCAGTTGCAATTGTTTCTGGATCCTTAACTATTATATTTTTTACTAATGGAGCAGAGCCTTCGGACTGAAAACCCATCATTATTGGTAATTTCAAATTCCTTTTTATTGTTGAATATTCCTTAAATCCCATCCAATAAGCAGTTATGTTTCCTGCATTACCCATTGGAATACAAAGCCAATCAGGAGCATAACCTAAGTCATCAACTATTTCAAAAGCTGCCGTCTTTTGTCCTTGTATTCGATATGGATTAACAGAATTAACAAGCTCTATAGGATGTTCTGAGGATAAATCTCTAACAATTTCAAGAGCCTTATCAAAGTTTCCATTAATAGATATTATTTCAGCACCATACATTAATGCTTGAGCAAGCTTTCCTTGTGCAACAAATCCTTCTGGGATTAAAACATAAGGTTTTAATCCTCCTCTCGAAGCATATGCAGCAGCAGCAGCAGAGGTATTTCCAGTACTTGCACAAATTACTGCTTCACGGCCTTCTTCTTTTGCTTTGCTAATTGCCATAGTCATTCCACGATCTTTAAAAGATCCTGTTGGATTAAGGCCATCATATTTTAAAAAAACTTTTGTTCCATTTCCAATTAAGTTGCTAATTGACTCGCTTAGAATTAGTGGTGTATTTCCTTCATTTAGGGAAATAATAGGAGTTTTCTTTGTAACTGGAAGATATTGTTTATAAGCTTCTATTAGACCCGGCCATCTTTTTTTTCTGTAATTAATACGCAGTTTATTTTTTATTTTATTGAATAACACCATGGTTGTTTAATTCGTTTTGATTTTTTCTAGAGGTGAGTTGGTGAAAAAGGTTAATAATTCTGAAATCGATTCTACTTTATTCATAACTTTGCTCAAAGCGCTGACATCTAAAATTACAGTTTTAGTTGGATATCCTTCAAAAAAATCTACTAGATTTATTTTTCCATTTCCTATGTTAATTCCTTGAATTACGCTTGCTCTTAGGGCCAGCATACCTGTTCTTTCGTCAGTTGCTCTGGGTGGGTGGATTATAGATGAAAGTCTTGTTAAAAAAACATTTCCTATTTCAGAATATACTAGTTTGCTTGCAATGGTAATAGGTACTTCAAAATCTTTGTTTAAAACTTTTCTAATTTCTTTATCGGGAGATCCAGTTGCTTTCAAAATTCTTTTTAATTGTTTTGTAGATTTACCTTCTTTAGCAAAAGTTTTTAATGAATTTACTTTAATTGTTCTAGAAAATATGCTGTAAGTGATTTTAATTTCTTCAGCAGTATAAGCTTTTGGAACATTAAAAAATAATGGAGAAATTACTAAAATAAAAAATATTTTAAATTTTAAAAATTTATTAAAGTTCATTTATATATTTGCACCAGCTGCAATCTTAACAAGTCTTACTACTCCTTTTTCAGTTACTTTTTTTGCAATTTTTATACCCATTTCTTTTGTGTGGGGCTCATTAACAAGTCTTGGCAATCTTTTTAGAAAAATGTCAATTGAATACCCTGGTACTTTTTGTAAAATCTCTAAAAAGTTTCTTAATGGCTCAACATAAATAATAAGGTCACTCAAGTTATTATTTTCATTAGTAGTGTTTAATTTAATTGATTGTGGAAGATAATTATTAAAACTTTTCAATATTTTTAGACTAAGTAAATCTATCTGATTTGTTAAACCTTCAACTATCTCATTTCTAAGAAATCCTCCATTTGAAGAAAAGAGAAGATTTATAACTTCGTCTAAAAGTTTTTCTAAATCGAGGTTTGTTTGCTTTGCAGCGTTAGAAAGAAGATCTTCTAAACGATCCCATTTAAATTTTTTATTATCAAAAAGCATTTCTTTAAGGCTTTCCCTTAATTGTGGATCAGGGTCTTCCATTAATCTTCTTGCAAAATAGGGATAAGCTGCGCCTAATATTTTGAAGTTTGGATCTACGCTTAAAGCTATTCCCTCTAATGTAAGTAATGATCTAATTATAAGAGCATAATACGGGGGTAGTCTGAAGGGGAATTTATACATAACACCAGACATATCGTCAGTAACGCTCTTAAAATCCATTTTCGAAACTCCTTGTTCAACGGCGTTAATGAAAACATCTTGAAATGCTGGAACAATGGGTTCTAGATTAACTTCCTCTGATAAAAATCCTAATTTTACGAAATCTTGAGACAATTTATCGAAGTTCTTATTTACTAAGTGGACTACTGCTTGAATTAATCCTGACCTAGATTCTCTGGAAACCTCGCTCATCATTCCAAAATCTAGATAACATAATCTTCCATCTTCTAAGGCTAATAAATTACCTGGATGCGGGTCTGCATGAAAAAAACCATGTTCTAAAAGCTGTTCTAAACTGCATTGCACCCCTATATCAATCATTTCATCAGGATTAATTCCTAATTTTTTTACGTCCTCTAAATTTGTTAATTTTGTACCGTCTATCCATTCCATTGCTAAAACTCTTCTTGAAGTTATTTCTTTATAAATTTTTGGTACGGCAATCATCTTGTTATGTTTATGCATATCTCTAAATTTTTCTGCATTTGCAGCTTCGTTTAGATAATCCATCTCTTCAAAAACTCTCTTACCTAATTCATCAATCAAAGCAACTAGATCACTTCTTATCAATCCGATATTGTTTTTTAGCCAATAAGCAATATTTCTTACAATGTAAAGGTCTAAGGTTATTTGTTCTCTTAAACCTGGCCGTTGTACTTTTATTGCAACGATCTCTTCATTTTTTAATTTAGCTTTATGCACTTGACCTAAAGAGGCAGCAGAAATTGGCTCTTTATCAATTTCTAAAAAAATCTCATCTATTTTTTTTCCTAAATCTTCTTCTATTAATTCCATAGCTTTATCTCCATCAAAACCAGGGAGCTGATCTTGCAATTCAGATAATTCTTCTAGAAGAATAGCTGGGATTATATCTGGTCTTGTTGATAAAGCTTGGCCTGCCTTAACAAATGCAGGTCCAAGTTCTACTAACAAATTTGTTAATTCTCTTGCTCTAAATCTTGCCTGCTCTTCATTTTTCAGTCTTCCAGTTAATTTATCCCATCCCACGGAAAAGATGTAAGCAAAAATAGGTAGGAGTGTTTGCCAAAGTCTTTTTAAAAGTCTTTTAGGATTTTTTTTGTATATTTTAGAAATTGTATCTGGATCATAATTTAAGAGTCCAGAGACCTCAATAAAATCGGTAAAATCTTCTTTCATAACTTTATATATTTAAAACCTTTATTTTTTTAAAAAAGAAGTTAATTTTTCTATATGGAAGAATTATCATGTTAATACAACTAAAAATAGAAAATATTGCCTTAATAGAAATTATAGAAATTAATTTCGAAAAAGGTTTGAATATCATAACGGGAGATTCAGGTTCAGGAAAATCATTAATTCTGGATTCCCTAAATGCTTTATTTGGTGGAACTAATATACCTCTAAAACATTTAATACGTCCAGGAAAAGATTTTTGCTTTATCGAGGCCATCTTTTCTTCTTCTCCCCAAATTAATGATTGGTTAATTGTTAATGGTTTTGAAATAACTTCTTCAGAACTACAAATTAAAAGAAAATCTTATAAAAAAAATAATAAAATTTTATCCAAATATAGCGTTAATAATGTATCAATAAATAGACAATTATTAGAAAAACTTGGACGATTTTTAATTGATTTTGCAGGTCAATCCGACACTTTTATATTTGATTCTTTAGATAAGAGAAGATTAATTATTGATGACTTATGTTCCCAAGAATCAAGACATACTAGCGAAAGGATTAAAACTTTATGGGGAGAAACTAAAGTTTTAGAAGGATTAATGCATGAAAAAATAGAATTTTCTAGGAATCAAACAGAAAAAAACTTGGCAATTAAACATATGTTGAAGAGTTTAGAAGAAGCTGATTTAAATTCCAGTGAAGAAATTTTAGAATTAGAGTTACTAGAAAATAAACTTGTAAATAATCTAGAAATTAATAATTCAATTAAATCATCATTAGAAAAGTTAAATAATTTCAGTCATGATGAGCCTTCAATAAATTCTTTGATAAATCAATCAATAAAGAATTTAAATAAAACAGCAGATTTCGATTTAAAGATTCAAAAATTTAGAGAGAAGTTATTAAATATTCATGCTGATGTTGAAGATTTAATTTTTGATCTTAATTCATATTTGCAAGAAATAGAAAATTATGAATCTAATCTTCCAGAAATACAAAAAAGATTATTCTTTTTAAAAAATTTAGAGAGAACTTTTTCATTGGACTTAACTCAATTAATTGAAAAGCGCGATCAATTAAAAACGTATTTTCAAGAAAATGATCAAAGTAATGAGATTTGTAGGATTCAAGCTCAAATTGAAAATTTACAAACTAATTTAAATTCTTTATTTGTTATTCAATCTACTGAAAGAAAAAAAATCGCTAAACAGTTACAAAATTCAGTTATGTCGATTTTAAGTAATCTAGGCTTAGAAAATGCAAATTTTTCAATTCAATTTTCTGAATGTAAACCTTCTGGTGATGGAATGGATGATATAAATTTTTTGTTTTCGGCTAACCCTGATCAGAAGCTTGCTCCATTATCAAATGTTATTTCTGGTGGAGAAATGTCAAGATTCTTGTTAGCTATTAAATCTAGTATTTCTAAAAAACCTAATACTTTCTTTTTAGATGAAATTGATAGTGGTTTAAGTGGTAAATCTCTATTTTCCTTGGTTGAGCTTATTAAAGAAATTTCTAAAAATCAACAAGTTTTATGTATTACACATCAGCCATTCTTAGCTGCTAGGGGAGTAGCTCATTTTAAAGTTAATAAAAACGTAATTAATGGAATAACTTATACTTCAATTGCAAAATTAACTACAAAAAATCAAAGAAAAAATGAATTAATAGAACTTATAGGTGGAGGTTCTCGCGAAGTAAAGGAATATGCATCTAGACTTCTAGATCTTTCAGCGGCGTAAAATAGAAAAAATTCTACTATAATAGTCTTTTTAAATCATAAATTAGATTTAAACATGGTTAATAAAGTTGATAGTAGTTTTGGAGAAGATAACTCAATTAATATTAGGGGAGCTCGTCAGCATAATTTAAAAAATATTGACCTTTCTCTACCTAGGAATAAATTTATAGTTTTTACAGGTGTGAGTGGAAGTGGTAAAAGTTCTTTGGCTTTTGATACTATTTTCGCTGAAGGTCAAAGAAGATATGTTGAGAGTCTTTCTGCATACGCAAGGCAATTTTTGGGTCAAGTAGATAAACCAGATGTTGACAATATTGAAGGTTTATCACCTGCTATTTCAATTGATCAAAAATCTACAAGTCATAATCCTCGATCAACAGTTGGAACAGTAACTGAAATTCAAGATTACTTAAGATTATTGTTTGGTCGTGCTGGTGACCCGCATTGTCACCACTGCGGGATTCCAATTGCGCCTCAAACAATTGATGAAATGGTGGATCAAATTCTTCTTTTGCCAGAAGGAACAAGGTACCAATTGTTGGCTCCTGTTGTAAGAGGTAAGAAAGGAACACATACAAAATTGATAAGCGGACTAGCTGCTGAAGGATTTGCTAGGGTAAGAATCAATGGAGAGGTAAGAGAACTTGCTGATAGTATTGAATTAGATAAAAATCAAATTCATAATATTGAGGTAGTAGTTGATAGATTAATTGCAAGAGAAGGAATACAAGAAAGATTAAATGATTCACTACAAACTTGTCTTAAAAGAGGCGATGGCTTAGCAGTAGTAGAAGTTGTTCCAAAAAAAGGAGAAAACTTACCTTCTAACTTAGAGAGAGAAAAACTTTACTCAGAAAATTATGCATGTCCTGTACATGGCTCTATTGTTGAAGAACTTTCTCCTAGATTATTTTCTTTTAATAGCCCATATGGTGCCTGTCCAGATTGTCATGGAATTGGTTTTTTAAAAAAATTTACTGCAGATAGAGTTATACCTGATAAAACATTGCCTGTTTATGCTGCAATAGCTCCTTGGAGTGAGAAAGATAATACTTATTATTTCTCTTTACTTTATTCTGTAGGACAAGCTTATGGTTTTGAATTAAAAACTCCTTGGAAAGATTTAAGTGATTTGCAAAAACAAGTTCTACTCTTGGGGTCAGATAAACCAATATTAATTCAAGCTGATAGTCGTTTTAAAACTTCTAGTGGTTTTGAAAGACCTTTTGAGGGGATTTTACCAATATTAGAAAGGCAATTCAATGAAGCCAATGGAGAATCAGTTAAACAAAAATTAGAAAAGTATCTAGAATTAGTTCCCTGTAAGACATGTTCTGGAAAAAGATTAAGACCCGAAGCTTTAGCCGTTAAACTTGGTCCATATAACATTACTGACTTAACTTCTATAAGCGTTTCTGAAACCCTAAATCACGTAGAGCGTATCATGGGTTTAGGTAAGACAAAGAAAGAAAATATATCTTTATCAGAAAAACAAAAGCAGATAGGTGAATTGGTTTTAAAAGAGATTCGTTTACGTTTGAAGTTTTTAATTAATGTAGGTTTAGATTATTTGACTTTAGATAGACCAGCTATGACTTTGTCTGGTGGTGAGGCTCAGCGTATTAGATTGGCTACACAAATAGGTGCAGGTCTTACTGGCGTTTTATATGTATTAGATGAACCAAGTATTGGTTTGCATCAGAGAGACAATGACAGATTATTAGAAACATTAAAAAGTTTAAGAGACTTGGGAAATACTTTGGTTGTCGTTGAACATGATGAAGATACTATGAAATCCGCAGATTATTTAGTAGATATTGGACCAGGGGCAGGTGTTTATGGTGGGGAAATTATTGCTAAAGGATCTTATCAAGATGTCTTAAATTCAGAAAAGTCATTAACTGGAGCTTATCTCAGTGGTAGGAAATCAATTCCTACCCCAAAAGAACGTAGATCATCTTTAAAAAAAAGTTTAATTTTAAATAATTGCTCTAAAAATAATTTAAAAAATATTTCTGTTGAATTTCCTTTGGGAAGATTAGTTTCTGTAACTGGTGTGAGTGGAAGTGGAAAGAGCACTTTGATAAATGAATTACTTCATCCTGCATTATGTCATTCTCTAGGATTAAAAGTCCCTTTTCCTCAAGGTGTAAAAGAGTTAAAGGGTATAAAGGCAATAGATAAAGTTATCGTTATTGATCAATCTCCAATAGGAAGAACTCCTAGATCAAATCCTGCTACATATACTGGTGCTTTTGATCCTATAAGGCAGATATTTACTGCCACAGTAGAAGCAAAAGCAAGAGGTTATCAGGCTGGTCAATTTAGCTTTAACGTGAAAGGAGGAAGATGCGAAGCTTGTAAAGGCCAGGGAGTCAATGTTATTGAAATGAATTTCTTACCTGATGTTTATGTTCAATGTGAAGTATGTAAAGGAGCTCGTTTTAATAGGGAAACTCTTCAAGTTAAATATAAAGGTTTCAATATATCTGATGTCTTAGAGATGACTGTTGAACAAGCTGCAGAAACTTTCTCTGCTATTCCTCAAGCTGCTGATAGATTATCTACATTGGTAGATGTTGGTTTAGGATATGTCAAATTAGGCCAGCCAGCTCCTACATTATCTGGTGGAGAGGCTCAAAGAGTTAAGTTAGCCACAGAATTGTCAAAAAGGGCCACTGGAAAAACCTTATATTTGATTGATGAACCAACTACAGGGTTAAGTTTTTATGACGTTCATAAATTAATGGATGTGATACAACGTTTGGTAGATAAAGGTAATTCAGTAATTGTTATTGAACATAATCTAGATGTTATTAGATGTTCAGATTGGATTATTGATTTAGGACCCGATGGAGGGGATAAAGGAGGAGAAATCATTGCAGAAGGTATTCCTGAGGATGTAGCTAAAAATCCTATAAGCTATACAGCAAAATATCTTAAAAAGGTTCTGAAATAAGAAAATCCTTGTTGTATTTCTTTTTATTTGAATTATTTCAGCAAAATTAAATTCTTTTTTAAAGGGGCATAAAACTCCTCCATAACAGCTTTTTGGAAAAATTTTATATTAAAAAATTTTCAAATCATAATGCTTTCTTAATATTTCCTTAGAAAATTCAGCTTATTTGTATTAAAGGCCGTTGATCTGAGGATTTTCTGAATGAGGTTGAAATTTTTACATTTACATTTACATGGTCTTATACGTTCTAAAAATCTTGAGTTAGGCAGGGATGCAGATACAGGAGGGCAAACACAATATGTTTTAGAGTTAATTAAAAGTTTGGCTAATACTTCAGAAGTTGATCAAGTTGATTTAGTTACTCGTTTAATAAGAGACCCTAAAGTAGAAGATGAATATTCTCAAGAAGAAGAATTTGTAGAACCTGGAGTTAGAATTTTAAGATTCAAATTTGGACCTAATAAATATTTAAGAAAGGAATTGCTTTGGCCTTATTTAGATCATTTAACTGAAAAACTGATTTCTTACTATAAAAAAAACAAAAAGCCTAATTTTATTCATGCACATTATGCAGATGCTGGATATGTAGGAGTTAAACTAAGCAAATCCTTAAACGTTCCTCTTATTTTTACTGGTCATTCTTTAGGAAGAGAGAAAAAAAGGAAATTGCTTGATACTGGTTTAAAAAATAATCAAATAGAAAAACTTTATTCTATAAGTAAAAGAATTGAGGCAGAAGAAAAAGCATTGAAGTCTGCAGATATTGTCGTCACAAGCACTAAACAAGAGTCAGTGTTTCAATATTCCCAATATTCTTCTTTTTCACCTCACAAAGCTAGAGTAATTCCTCCTGGTGTTGATCATAATAAGTTTCACCATATTCACTCCACAAGCGAGACAGCCGAAATTGATAATATGATGAAACCTTTTCTAAAGGATTCTACTAAACCTCCATTTTTGGCTATTTCTAGAGCTGTACGAAGAAAAAATATTCCTTCTTTGATTGAGGCATATGGAAGATCTGAAAAATTAAAAAGAAAAACTAATTTAATTTTGATTTTGGGCTGCAGAGATAATACTTCTAAACTTGACTCTCAACAAAAAGATGTTTTCAATAATATTTTTGAAACAATTGATAAATATAATTTGTATGGAAAGGTAGCATATCCAAAAAAACATCTACCAAGTCAGATTCCTGCTTTATATAGGTGGGCTGCTAGCAGAGGTGGTGTATTTGTAAATCCTGCTTTAACAGAGCCTTTTGGGTTAACTCTTCTCGAAGCTTCTTCATGTGGATTGCCAATAATCTCAACAAATGATGGAGGACCAAAAGAAATACGTTCAAAATGTGAAAATGGACTTCTAGTAGATGTTACTGATATTAATAATTTGAAAGTTATTCTTGAAAAAGGAATATCAAATAATAATCAGTGGAAAATATGGAGCAGAAATGGAATTGAGGGCGTTAACAGGCACTTTAGTTGGAACACTCATGTACGCAATTATTTATCAGTACTTACTGAAGAATTTTCAAGTTCAAATAGTTATTCTTCATCTGACATTAAACAAAGTTGTTTAAAAGGGACTTCCTCACTTATAAAACCCCATTGATCAAAAATCTCAGGATCAGGATGAAGAATTAGTTGATTATTTTGAGTTTTCTTTAGTTTAAAGCCTTTCTTAGATAGTTTTTTCATTAAGTTAGCAGTTTCTTCAAATCTTGATGCCATTGCATCAAGACTTGAGCAGTCACTTGTTAATCCATTATCTTTCCATGTAAAAAAATTCATAACAAATTTTTTAAAGATTTATTTTTAAAACTATACCTAAAATTATAAGTAAAATGTTGATTTTCCAAAAATTTCCAACTATATTTTGTTCCTTCATTCCTTTAAGTTCAAAGTGGTGGTGTAGTGGAGCCATTAAAAATATGCGTTTACCTTTATGAAATAATTTTTTTGTAATTTTAAAAAACCCTACTTGAATCATTACTGATAATGATTCAATAATAAATATTCCTGAGAAAATAGATAAGGTAAAAATGCTATTGGTTAATAACGCTATAGAACCCAGAATTGCTCCAATACTTAGGGATCCTGTGTCACCCATAAATATTTTTGCAGGATAACTATTATACTTGAGAAATCCTAAGCATATGCCGGACATCGAAAAACATAAGATGCTAAAAACAAAAAGTTCTTGCTGTTCTTTCAGTAGTATTTCTGTTCCTAATCCATAAAAGACAATCCCACTGCATCCAGCAGCTAATCCATCTAGTCCATCAGTCAAATTTACTGAATTACTTATGCCAACAAGTACTAAAAAAGAAACTGGCAATATGAAAATATTCATATTTA
>QCMB01000004.1 GCA_003214085.1 Prochlorococcus sp. AG-418-J17 | reverse complement strand
ATCATAAGATTTACATTTAATGTCAAAAGAAAATATGCCAGATGTTCTTGTTTTGGGTGCAGGGCCTGCAGGTATGGCAATTGCATCAGCCCTAGGAAAGGAAAAATTAGATGTTGAAGTGCTTTCTCCAAATGGACCAGATGAACCTTGGCCAAACACATATGGCATTTGGGGGAAAGAAGTTGATCAACTCGGGCTTCAGGATTTACTTGAATATAGATGGAAGAATACTGTAAGTTTTTTTGGGCATGGCGCTTTAGAAGAGCAAGACGATGAGAATAAAGCCACGGAACATTCACTGGATTATGGACTATTTGATAAGAAGAAACTCCACAATTATTGGTTTAATGAATGCAATAAGTCTCTTATTAAATGGCATCAAGGCTTTGCAAACAAAATACATTTTGAAAAATACAAAAGTATAGTAACTACAAAAGATGGCAAGACTTACTCTGCAAGATTAGTAGTAGATGCAACAGGATATGATCCTGTTTTTCTTAAATTAAAATCGTTTGGTCCCTTAGCAGTTCAAACTTGTTATGGAATAGTAGGTAATTTTAGTAAACCTCCACTTAAGAAAGGGCAGTTTGTATTAATGGACTATAGAAATGACCATCTCAACGATGAGCAAAAAAAAGAACCGCCCACTTTTCTTTACGCCATGGATATGGGGGATGGGAAATATTTTCTTGAAGAGACATCTCTTGGTTTAGTAAATCCTCTAACAATGGAAAATTTAAAAGAGAGATTAGAGAAGAGGCTTTCTTATAGAAATATATCAATCACAAGCATGCAACATGAAGAGCTTGGCTTATTTCTCCCTATGAATATGCCCATCCCAGATTTCAAACAACAAATACTTGGATATGGAGGAGCTGCTTCAATGGTACATCCTGCATCTGGATATTTAATTGGTAATGTTTTAAGAAGAGCTCCACTTGTGGCCAAGGCAGTCTCAGAAGCAATAAAAAACAAAAATCTAAGTACCTATCATATTGCTAGAAAAGGTTGGGAAACCTTATGGTCAAAAGAATTAATTAGGAAGAAATCACTTTACCAATTTGGATTAGAAAAACTCATGAGGTTTGACGAGAAGCTATTGAGAGAATTTTTTGGTAGTTTTTTCCAACTACCTAAAAATCAATGGTATGGTTTTCTAACTGATACTCTTTCTTTAAAAGAGATTGTATATGCGATGTGCGTAATGTTTATAAAGGCTCCTTGGAGTGTAAAGAAAGGTCTTATGATTATGCATGGTAGAGAATTTAAAATGTTACTTAGGATTATATTTCCAAACATATAGTTTAAAAATGAGAACCATACTAATAAGTGGAGCCAGTAGAGGTATTGGACTAAATATTGCACATAAAGAATTAAAAGAAGGCAATAGAATTAGTGTTGGCATAAGAGATTTAGAATCATTAAAAGGAAGCGTTATTGATCCAAATAAATGGCCAAAAGGGAAAATCATAATCAACCACTATGATGCATTAAAAAAATTTACAGCCGAAAATTGGATAAAGAATACCGTAGATGAATTTGGAGGATTTGATTCAGTAATAAATTGTTCTGGAGTATTATCAAAAGTTCCTTTCTTATACAAAGATGGCGATGAAGAAGATATTTTAAATACATTTAATATCAATTTTTTAGCAATTTGGAATTTATGTAGGCTTTCTTGGGATCATTTATGTATCTCAGGTAGAGGCAGAATTATTGTTTTAGTTTCAATGAGTGGAAAAAGATCTAAAGGTGATTTAGCCGCTTATTCTTCTTCAAAGTTTGCTTTGATGGGATTATGCCAAACGATGAAAAATAAAGGTTGGGATAAAAATATAAGGGTTTCAGCAATTTGTCCAAGCTGGGTTAATACAAAAATGGCCCAAAATATCTCTACTCTAGATAAATCAAGCATGACACAACCTGAAGATATTGCTGAAATATCCTCAACTATTCTGAAGTTACCTACCCAATCAGTTCCATTTGAAATTGCCTTAAATTGTAATTATGAAATTTAACCTAAATTGAAAATTAAGTAAGCTATTGAAAGCATTGCAATTGCAATAAATAAACCTTTTATTCGATTAGTTAACAATGAAAAAAGAGATAAATCTTCAGAAAAGTATCCGCCAAAACTACCTGTTATAAATAATATAACCATTGGTAGAGATGCTATTCCGAAAGAATAAGATATTGATTTTACAAATCCAAAATTTAAATAATTAAAAATAAAAGAACTTAATAAAAACAATAAAAAAGAGGCAAATAGAGTTATGGAAACTTCAGCATCTAAAGTGTGAGGTAAGCTACCCTTTAATTCAAATTGCTTTTTACATTCTCTAATTTGTCTTTTAGAAAGTTTTAAATAACCAGTTTCAGGAATTCTTTGCGACTTATATTTTCTTAGTAATCTTGCTTCAAGAGTTTCTGGCTCCTTTGTCATAATTGATGTTAATAATTCATCTGGCTTTAATTTCTTAATTTTCTTTTCAAGATTATCCGTTTTCCCAATTCTATAAAGGTCTCCTACTCTAATAAGATAAACATATCCCGACATTTGCGTTGTAAAGTTAATACTGTTCTTACTTAGATAATACTAAAAGAATTGGGGAAATTAAAAGTTTTTACAATATGAAAAACGATATTTTATATTCATTTCGAAGATGTCCATATGCAATTCGTGCAAGATGGGCCCTGTTAATTTGTGAAATAAAAGTAGAGATAAGAGAAATTGATTTAAAAAACAAACCTCTAGATTTTTTAAATAATTCAAAGACGAAAACGGTTCCAATACTTATAAAAAAAAATAGTCAAGTTATTGAAGAAAGTCTTGAAATCATCCTGTGGGCTCTCTCAGAGTCAAAAAAGGAAAACATCAAATTAATTTATTTCCCTGAAAACAAAAAGAAAGAAATTTTTGAATTGATTAATGAAAACGATAACGAATTCAAATATCATTTAGATCGATTTAAATATGCCACAAGATATAAGAATAGTGATGAAGAATTTCATTTCACAAATGCGATTAAATTCATAAAGAGATGGAACGAACTTCTTGCAGAAAAAAAATACTTTTTTGGGGATAGTCCCACAATCGCTGATTGGTCTATTTGGCCTTTTGTAAGACAATTTAGAATCGCTTGTGAAAGTCAAAAAAGAACCAATTATTTTGAATCCTCAATAAAAAACTGGTTAGATTCATTTGAGAAAAATAGAGAATTTAAATCCTTAATGTATAAATACGAATTATGGGAACCAAATTCTATAAAGAATTATTTCCCATCTAATTAACTCTCCATCAACTTCCTTTTCTCAATTATTCTTGCTAACTCTAAAAAATATCCTGCAGTCCTAAATTTACCTATATTTTTTTCCTTAAAATCAAGATCGCTTCTAATTTCTGCAGTTTCCGCCATAAGCAAATCTAAATCATTTGATCCAAGACTATACAATTCACCAAGTTCGATTTCCCTTCCAAGTAAATGACTTCTAAACCACTTCCCTTTATTTTCTTGAGGTGGAATATTGTAGGGAGTAAATGACATTAAAATAAAATTAAGGCTTTTACTATTCTAGGGTTCTTATTGAAACTTTTTCATATCTACTTTATTAAAAATCAATGCAATAAAAAGAATTGCGAATGTAATTAGGGCACAAATTTCTGTCCAATAATCTAACCCAATTTTAGAAATCATTAATGGTGCAAGAACTGTGAATAGTCCCCCAGAAAGAATTAACTGAGCGAATAGCTGTTTTGACGTAAAAATTGGTAAAGTCTTAGAAATATTTTTAGGATCTGCAAGCCTTAAAAGAAGTAACCCAGAAGCTACAACACCTGTAGAATTTCCAAACTCTATCAAACTTTTTTCAAACCAATAATCATCAAAAATAAAGTATGCAAAATAAGCAATACAGATTAAATTCCAAAATAAACCGAAAACAGTAAATACTAAAATAAGTATCCAATTATCAAAAACAACTGCAATATCTAAACTCGCCATGGCTGTAAAAATCAATAAGTCAGTTGATAAAATACCAATTTCCCTTTGCAGAATATTTGAAATAAATTCTGTATTTTTGGTTTTCTCTAAAATATATCTAATAAGGAGCGAACCTATAAGGATAAAAGGGAATACTGGTAGTGAAAAAATAATTTCCTTCGAAAAATCACCAAAAGAACTTGAAATATACCTTAAAAATTTAAGTAGCAAAACACCAAAAAAAATTGCCAAACCAGAGAATCCAAGATTTATTATGAAAATTCTTAAATCTGCAAAAATTCCTATATTATTTTTTCCCTTAAGAGTATCTTTTTGTTCAAGAATTTGCTCAGTATCTGAAAGACCTAAAGTTCTACCAAGAAAGATAAATATGCTACCCAAAATTGAAGAGGATAAAAGACCCATTGTTGCCATAGCCAAGCCAAGATCTAGACCATTGGGGAAACCTAGTTTATTAAAGCTTTCCCCGATTATTGATGCAGCTCCATGACCACCCTCAAAACCCACCTCTATTAAACAACCCATTAGAGGATTTGCATCCATAGATGGAGGTAGAAAATATTTAACAACAAGACCACCGACAAAAAATTGTCCGAAACCTAGTGAAAGAGCTAATAGAAATTGATTAAAAATTGGTTTAACTAAACCATTTATATTCGGGATAGGTCTTCCCATCATTAAAGTTGCGAATACTAATGATAAAAGAGGAGTAGGAAAATTACTCCAAACATTGATTGTTTCTTTTGGCAAAAAGTGTATCGCTCCAAATGGGCCTATTGATATACCTAAAATCCCTGATATAACTGCTATCGGCAATCCAAATCTCTCGAGTTGAACAGCTAGTTTAAATTTTCTCCCAAATATCAACAAAAAAAATATAATTAATAATCCCAAAAAACTTATCAATAGAGAATTTGAAAAAATATCTTTATTATGTAGAGAAAAAATATTCAATGATTTCAAAGACATATAATTCTAAATCTAAATTAATAAACAAAATTTTTCAAATAAAAAAGGCTCCTGTAAGAGGAGCCTTTTGATATTAGTAAGAAAATTTGAAAATTAATCTTTAAGAGTAACTGTTGCACTATCAATATTACTGATAGCATTAGTAACTCTCTTGAAATCAAAGCCTAGTGCTCTTAAAGCATGCCATAGATGACCTTGAATAAAGAAGAATCCAAAATAATAATGAACATTAGCTAACCATGCCCTTGAAGTGTACTCACCATCAGGAAGATCAACAGTATCAACCCAATAAGGAGAAATACTAAACTTCAATTCAAGTGGTTCACCAAAGAATTCAGTTGGATAAACTGTTGTGTTAGCTGCACTCCAGAAGGCTGCAATAATAGCCATCCAGCCTATTCCAGCTAGTGACCATGAGAGGACAGCTTCTGCAGATAGAAGTCCTTTACCTTTAAATTTGGTATATTCACCAACTTGCTTAGTAGCAATATGCCAAGCACCACCAGTGATCTCAACGAAAGCAAGAAAAGCATGGCCTCCCATTACTTCTTCAAGGCTATCAATAGTCAAAAAGTCTGTTTGGTGATTCCAAATTTTGGCCAAATTTAATTCATACTCAACCTGTCTTACAGAACCAATAGCTGGATCATAAATTCCATGAACCCTTGCCCATTCGACAAAAGCAATAACTGCGAAACCAAGAATAATTAGATGGTGACCAAGAATAAATGTCAATTTGTCTGGATTATCCCATTCAATATTGAATTTTCTGGCTCTTGCTACATCAGAATCTTCAAGATTTCCAGGAAGAAGTAAAGAATGTAAAAGTCCCCCAGCTGCTAAAACCATAGAAGAGACTAAGTGAACTATTGCTATCGCTAGAACAGGTTTAGTATCTCCCATAGCAACACCATTAGCATCGAACCCTATTCCAAGAGTTGCTAAATGAGGAAGAACGATTAGAGGTTGATGACCCATTGGGACGCTTGGGTCAAATCGTGAAAGTTCAAAAAGGGTGAATGCACCCGCCCAGAAAACAATTAATCCTGCATGAGCTACATGAGCAGCAATGAATTTTCCTGAGCGATTCGCTACACCTGAATTACCAGCCCACCATCCATAGGTAGTATCTGGATTTCCATAGGTTTGCATTTAGGAATTGATTAGCTTAAACGTTTTGAGAATACTTTATATTTCACCAAACAGTTGAATTAATAACAAAATTGTAAAGGTTAGTAATCCTAGTAATTACTAAACAAAAAATCTTCATAAGGCAATACAAGAGCAAAGAAGGTAGATTTAATGAAGAAAAATTATTCTCAGAGATATAAGTTCCATAAAATAAACCATTATTTTCCAATTCAAATTATTTTAATAAATTTTATTTTGCTGACATTAAACGATGTTTTGTTTCATTAAATCATCCTATTTATTGCCTCATTCTCAAACAATTATTAAATATTAAATAAGACATCTAATATTATGACTACTTCTCAAGAGTCTTCTAGAAAATTTTCACTAGAAATGAAATCTGAAGTTCATTACAAAAAGGCTGCGAAATCTTACAGGAAATCAAAACAATACATAAATATGATTAACTTATATCCAACTTTGCAAAACACTCTAATTGAGTGTAAGGATGAGAACCTAATAGAATAAAAATTTGAAAATTTTTTCCAAGTTAATCAGAAAATTTATTAGTTTTTAAGCTGCGATATTATAGTTTTCTTCAGAATAAAATTTATTACATATTTGTCTGCACATTTTTATATTGTATAGAGCTTTGGGTTTCCAAGGTTTTTTCTGACCGAGTGGAGAGCTTTTCCAATGAATCCCAGGCTTGAGTATTCCATTTTCACGTAAAAAAGAAAGTTTAATTTCAGTTATTCCTAGTTTTTCCGCGGTCAACTCAGATGAGCTCCACATATCCCCTAACATTGAATTAAGTAAATATTATTAATCCTTGATAACGTTAATTTTATTTTTTTGAAAGGGGTAAAACTTTTAAATAATTATTAAGTAACAAAAAACCTAGTATTTACAAAGAAAAGAGATTTGAAAGATTTATATCAAATTAAGAAATATTAAATAAAGAATCTTCATTAATGAATATCTCATCGACACCCTTTCCTTTATTTATGGATTTATAGTTAAGGTATTCTTCTGTAATCGATTGATGCTTTGAAAGATTGATCCAACCCTTTTGCCAATTTCCACTATTTATTAATTCTTCGTATGTAGTTGTTAAGTTAATTTCAGAATCAAGGACAGAAACCATTAAATAACTAATATTTCCTTTTTCTTTATTCTCATTTAATAAAACAAAATGTCTCAATCCATTTATGGTTTTATTAGAAGTCCAGTAATTTTCCATAATTATTTTTTCTTAATATTCCGCTCATAATTTTTTCTAGATATTTTCTTATATTCAGTTCTAATTTCTTCTAATAAAAGTTTTCTTCTATCCATATAGTTAACAGAATCTTGTTTAGATAAGTTATATCTTTCTTTTTTAGTTAAATTCATCCAGTTATTAAGATTCTTTTTATTGAATGTTGTTAATTTTTTAGCCTTCAAAACTTTTTGTTTTCTATTTAATTTAAGAAAATTTCTTAAATAAAAGAAAATAAATATAAAAAGAAAAATTATCACAAACTTTAAGAGCATCACTTTGCAAGTAAATTGTTATTTATCCATTTTTCCAATTCAATATCATTATCAAAAGATATAACCTCTTCTTCATTCCCATTACCTGATTGATCGAAGAGTCTTATAATAAATTCACCTTTAAATGCCTCATCATCACCAATTACAATAATACTTTTAGATTTTAGTTTATTTGCCTTTTTAAATTGTTTAGAAAATGAGGCTCCACTTAAATCCAACTCAACTATCAAATCATAATTCCTTAATTTTCTAGATAAATCCAAAGCTAATGTTTCAGCAATTAAGCCTTGATTAATAATATAAATATCAGTATTTCTTGGAACTTCAAGATCTTTTCCTGCTAGTAGAATTAATCTTTCTAGACCAATAGCAAATCCAATTGCCGGGGTATTTGGCCCTCCCATTTGTTTTATTAAATCATCGTATCTTCCTCCCCCACAAACTGTAGCCTGGGAACCTAAAGCACCACTAGTGATTTCAAAAGCAGTATGGGTGTAATAATCTAAACCTCTTACTAAATTAAAATTTTCCACGTAAGGTATTTTTAAAACCTCCAATTGTTTTTTTAAGTCTGAATATCTTTTATGACTTTTTTCAGACAAAAAATCAAATAATCTTGGTGCATTTTCAAGAGCTTTTTTTGTTTGAATATTCTTTGAGTCCAAAATTCTCAAAGGGTTTTTAGTAATCCTATTCTGAGAATCTAAATCTAGAAAATCTTTATTTATTTCTAGCCATTTTAAAAAGGATTTTTGAAAATTTAATCTGTCATTAGTATCACCTAAAGTGTTTATTTCAAGATTGAGTTCTTTTATTCCTAATTTTCCTAAGATATCCCAAGCTAAAGCAATAATTTCAACATCACTTCTAACTGAATCATGCCCTATAAACTCAACGCCTAACTGATGAAATTGTCTTTGCCTGCCTGCTTGAGGTCTTTCGTATCGAAACATAGGACCCATGTACCAAAGTTTTTGAAGAGGATTAGACGATATCCCATTTTGTATTAACGCTCGTGCTACTGAGGCTGTTCCTTCGGGTCTGAGAGTACAGGATCTCTCCCCCCTATCAAGAAATGTATACATTTCCTTACTGACAACATCTGTTCCTTCTCCAATTCCTCTTATAAATAACTCGGTCATTTCAAGTATTGGTGTTCTTATTTCTTTGATAGATGCTCTTGAAAGCTGCTCCAATAAAATTTTCTCAACGTTTTGCCACTTTATTAATTGATTAGGCAATAAGTCTACTGTTCCTCTAAGATTTTTTAAGTTATTCAAAGTTCTAAAAAATAATTCAAAATTTTTAATTTCTCTAGAAATTAATCTTTGATTAGTTATTCTGTGAGACAATTTTAATTTAACATTTAGAAAAACTATTGGGAATTAATAAAAGTAAAGAGAATCAGCATTGCGGTACAAAGCCAAAAAAAATTGCTTTTGGAATAGCACCTCTTGGTATAGTTTCAATAGGAATAGTACCAATGGGAGTAATAAGTATTGGGGTAGTCCCAATGGGTGTATTTTCTTTTGGTGCAGTTGCAATGGGAATAGTCAATTTATCAGTAGTTGGGATGGGAATTATCTCTGCCGGTGTTACTACTATGGGAATATGGGAGTATTCACCTAATTCTCATAATAATCATTCCAAACAAATCTCAAATTCAAATAAGGAAAATATAATGTCAGATCTATTTAACACTAAACAAGAAGCTGAAGAAGCTGCCTCAAAATACGGATGTGTTGGAGCACATAAAATGGGTGATAAATGGATGCCTTGTAAGATGCACTAAATATTTTCTTAGTCAAAACTTTATTAAATATTAATTCAAAATCTCTACTCTAAAATCAAGATTTTTTGCCTCATCACTAGTTAATTTTCTTGACCAAGCTCCTTGCACAGGACTATTCCATCTGAACCCAGCATTTTTAGCTAAAGACCTATCTTCGTAACTAATCAGTGCCTTGTATAAAAACCTAGGTTCAGTAGCTTTAAGTAAAAGTTCCTCTAAATTATCACATTTTTTGAAGACCTCAGATATGTAAAAGCAATCAGATAAAGCTCTATGTAAATTCCAAACTGGTATTGAAAAAGATAAAGCTAGATCAGTTACTGAGGGTCTATTTTTTAGTGATTTTTGAAAAGACCAATTAATATCTTCTAAACTGCATATCCATTTTTTATTAAGTTTAGGTAATCTTCCTTTCCCAAACCATTTCTTATCAAACTCTACATTATGCGCGACAATGAAATCCGAACAATCAACAAGTTTTAAAAAGAAATTCAATCCATCCTCCCATGGTTGAGAGATATTAGTTACTTCTGCAGATATGCCATTAACATATTCTGCTTCATTATTATTAACCGGGAATAAGAATGAGACCTGTGAAAGTACACATTTAAAAGATACATCAAACAAAATACAACCTATCTCTATAACTTCATCTTTATTTTCATCTAAACCTGTTGTTTCAGTATCAAGAATTAAAATTTTTTCAATTTTTTTATTCTGATTTGCAACACTATCTTCAGATGGATAACTGATAACTTGATCCTGAAGAATATCCAATTGATTTAATTCTTTTTTATTAGATAGTTCCAATTAGCTAAAAACACTTTCATTTATCTTGACGCATTTAATAAAAATTTCTCTTAAATTAATATAAATTAAGAAACATGATTAGAAAATAATTTTTGAAACATTCTTAGTTTATGAAAGATGACTTTTACAAAATATCAATTTAATAATTTTTGTTATTGGCCTTCAAACCCAAAAAAAATTGTGGAATTTATTGGTGGAAGTTATCTAGCTTCTAAACCAGATTTAACTTATAGAAGATTCATTGAGAGTTTAATTAATAAAAACTATGCAGTACATGCATATAAATACACTCCACAATTTGATCACCAACAACTTGCTATTAAAGCATGGAGGGATTTCAAGAATTGCCGAATATCTTTATTAAAGAGAATAGGAACATCAATTCCATCCATAAGAATTGGTCATAGTCTAGGCTGCAAACTTCATCTAATTTCCCCTGATGGTGGAAGAAATTGCGAAAAATTCATATCAATAAGTTTTAATAATTTCAGTGCTAACAAATCTATTCCATTATTGAAACAAATTTCTCAAAAATTAGAATTCAAAAGTGAATTCAGTCCAAGCCCTGAAAGAACTTTGCGATTAATTGAAAAAACATATAATCAAAAAAATAACTTCCTAATAAAATTCAACTCAGACGAATTAGATCAAACAGATAAATTATTTTCTTGTCTGAAAGCAAGAAAAGAAGATAATTCTAAGGGGGTAATGTTAAAAGGTACTCATACTATAATTGCAAGCGCAGGACTAAGAGAAAATTTTTTGGGAGACTGGGCCGATGATGAATTCAAAAGAAATACTATAAAAAAAATTTCCAATTTAATTGATGAATCTGATTAGGATAATTCTTTCAGCTTTTCCAAAACAGAACTATCTTCAAGAGTGCTTATATCACCGCTAATTTTTTCTCCAGCAGCCAAAGATCTTAAAATTCGCCTCATAATTTTTCCGCTACGTGTTTTAGGAAGAGAGTCAGAAATTATAATCTTTTCAGGCTTTGCGATAATGCCAATTTCATTAACAACATGTTTCTTTAGATCCTCTACTAATTCTGAAGAACCGTTAACCTCTTTCTCTAAAGATACAAAAGCAACTATAACTTCACCTTTTAAATCATCTTTTTTGCCAACCACTGCAGACTCTGCAACTGATTTATGACTTACCAAAGCAGATTCTATTTCCATTGTTCCTAACCGATGTCCAGAAACACTTATGACATCATCAACTCTTCCCATAATCCATATATATCCATCTTCATCAATGCGTGCTCCATCTCCAGCAAAATAAACATTTTTTTCTCCTTTAAAGGAAATGTATTCCCAATAACTCTCCAAATATCTCTCTGAGTTTCCGTGAATTGTTCTCATCATTCCTGGCCAAGGTTTTTTAATAATTAAATATCCACCCTCGTTCTCCTTAACTTTATCTCCATTCTTATCGACAATTTCAACTTCGATTCCTGGCAGAGGGAAAGTAGCTGAACCTGGCTTTGTAGCGACGACTCCAGGCAAGGGACTTATCATCACGCCACCAGTCTCAGTTTGCCACCAAGTATCAATAATAGGGCATTTATCTTTACCAATAACATCCTTGTACCACATCCATGCTTCAGGGTTAATTGGTTCACCAACTGTGCCCAAAAGTCTAAGACTCTCCAAATTATATTTATCAGGTATTTCACGCCCAGACTTCATAAATGCTCTTATTGCAGTTGGTGCAGTATAAAAAATAGAAACCTTATATTTTTGGACAATTTCCCAAAAAGCCCCTAAATTTGTGGGTCTTGGCACTCCCTCATACATTAAGGTTGTAGCACCATTAGATAAAGGCCCATAAACTATGTAACTATGACCTGTAATCCAACCAACATCAGCAGTACACCAGTAAATGTCGTCATCTTTCAAATCAAAAATCCATTTAAATGTCAAATGGGACCAAAGATTGTAACCACCTGTAGTGTGAACTACACCTTTGGGCTTTCCAGTAGAGCCTGAAGTGTAAAGGATAAAAAGTCTATCTTCGCTATTCATTATTTCTGGTTCACAATGATCTTTTTGATCTTTTAATAATTCGTGCCACCAATAATCTCTATCATCAACCATTGAAATATTTTTTTGGGTTCGTTGAACAACAACTACTTTTTCAACAACTTTATCTGCCCCACTTTCAATGGCCGCATCAACTGCTTTCTTAAGTTCAATCACCTTATCTTTTCTAAAGCCACCATCAGCAGTAACAACAAATCTTGCGTTTCCATCAATTAACCTTTCTTTTAAAGCTTCTGAAGAAAATCCTCCAAAGACAACTGAATGAGGAGCGCCAATTCTTGCACAAGCTAACATCGCAAACATCGCTTCAGGAATCATCGGCATATAAATACATACCAAATCTCCTTTTTTTACACCAATTGCTTTTAATGCATTAGCTGCTTTACATACCTCTTTTAGAAGTTCTTCGTAAGTATATTTTTTGCTATCTCCGGGTTCGCCTTCCCATATAAGTGCAGTCTTTCCTCCAAGCCCTCTCTTAATGTGTCTATCTAAGCAGTTATATGTAATATTGAGTTTCCCTTCTTTGAACCATTTAAAAAAGGGTGCATTTTCGTTATCTAATACAGTTTGAAATGGCTCAAACCAATCTAATTCAGAATTTGCAAAAGATTTCCAAAATTGAATAGGATTATTTGATGCTTGTTTTTTTAGACTTAGTAATTCTTGAGTACTAATATTTGAGTTTTCTGTAAATTCTTTTGATGGAGGGAAAATTCTCTTTTCTTCAAGTATGTTATTGATTGAATTTTTTTTATCTAATGACATTAAATAAATCGATGCTTAATAAATTTAGTCGAAAAAATTAGGGTTTTCAAAAATTTTTAATATTAATTAAGCTCAAAGATTTATTTCTAATAGATCTAATAAATACGGCTTAGAACAAATTCTGGAAGAGCCATTAAAGCTCTTTTATATTCTGAATCAGGAAGCCAGACTATAGCTTCTTTAGAAAGCATTGCAAAATCTTCAGCTAGTTTTCTGGAACTTTCAATAGCCTTAGAGTTCATGATGATATTAAGAGCATCATCTAAATCATTTTTTTCAGCAAGTTCTCTATTTATAAGAACTGACAATTGTTTATTTTCTTCTATGGCATATAAAACTGGGGCGGTAAGATAACCACTAGCAAGATCACTTACAGCAGGTTTTCCAAGTTGTTTATCATTTCCAGTAAAGTCAAGAATGTCATCTACAACTTGAAATGCCAAACCAATATTTTTGCCAAAATCGTATAACGAGGTTAAGTTTTCGTCATTAATCCCACTCAAAACTCCGGCTGCTTTGCAACTATTGGCTATTAAGGATGCTGTTTTGCAATAACTTTTGTTGATGTATTTGGGAAAAGATTGAGCCGAATCAAATCTATTTAAATTTTGTTTAATTTCACCCTCTGCTAAATCCATTATTACTCTACTAAGTAATTTAACTACATTTACATTATCAAGATTTGCTAGGTGCCAACTTGCTTGAGCGAATAAAAAGTCACCCGCCAAAACAGCTACTCTGGTATTAAATCGACTATGAACTGTATCTACTCCTCTTCTTGTGGACGCCTCATCAACAACATCATCATGAACTAATGAGGCTGTATGAATCATCTCAGTTATTTCAGCAAGCCTTTTATGTTTAGTTGTCAAGCAAAATTCAGGGGATATAGCTTTTGAAATCAATAAAACTATTCCAGGTCTCAACCTTTTCCCCCCAGCACTAAAAAGGTGTTCTGCTGCGGCTTGAAGAATTGGGTGACCAGCTCCTATTAGATTTTTCAGTTCTAAAATAAGATCATCAAGATCATTTTCAACTGGTTGGAGTAGCTCTGTTACTGTATTCATGATTGACCTCTTACCTATCTTAAGGAATCAAACATTACTTCGGAGGTTAACCAACCTAATTTCTTTATTAATTCCAAGCCAAAATTTTACTTTATTGGAAAACTCATCTCTTTCTGAAGTAACAAAAAATTTTACATTTTCGAAAGAAATACTCTCATAGCGGTAAGTTTCTGGAATATTAAAAGATTCATTAAATTTTTTTGTTAATTCTACCGATGGATCAATAATTTTTATATTGGAATCTAATTTTTTTCTTAAAAAGTCATAAATTAAAGGATAGTGACTACATCCAAGTATTAATTCTTCTATATTTTTGTTTATTAGTGGTCTTAAGTATAAGTCTGATAGGCTATTTAATTTATCAAGATTTAATTTTTCTTTTTCAATTTCTGATACAAATTCTGGACATTCTTGCTGAAATATTATCGTATTCTCTTTTTTAGCATTTATAGCTTTCTTGTAATATGATGAACGAACGGTTGTTTGTGTTGCCAGGACGCCAATTATTTGTTTTTCAACTTTTTCCGATACTGAGTTTATAAGGTCAAAACAAGGGACCTTTAGATTTTCTTCTAGAATATCAAGCGCACACGCATTTGTAGTGTTACAAGCAACTAAAAGTGCATCCAAATTCTTATCAACAAAAAAAGTACAAATCTCCTTTGCAATTAATCTAATCTCTTTAGAATTTTTGTTCCCAAAAGGTATTCTTTTTGTGTCCGCCAAATAAAAAACTTCTACATCTTTACGAGTTTTTAGTAAAGAATTAAGGATAGTAAAACCACCTATTCCGCTATCAAATATACCTATTTTAAGTTTCACCCTACTTTATCAAGATATTCTAAGATGCCTTTTGCAATTGCATAGGCTAATCTTTTTCGATGGGTTATTTTCTCTAATCTTCTTGCATCTAATCTTCCCGTTAAAAATCCAATTTCTACAAGGACTGCGGGCATCCTAGTATTTTTAATTACATAAAATCGACCTTGTTTAACTCCTCGATCAGGACTCCCAGGGGAAACTCTTAAAATTTGTTTTTGAATTCTTTTCGCGAGTAATCTTCCTCTCCACCCTCTGTAATAGAAGGTTTCCAAACCATTTATGTCTCTTCTTTTACCTCTTGAAGCATTTGCATGAATACTTACAAAAATATCTGCATCAATATTATTAGCAATGGAAACTCTTGGAGGCAAATCCAAATCAACTTCATTTGTTCTAGTCAACCTTACTTTGACACCTTTCTCAGAAAGTAAATTTTTAACTTTTTTTGAAACCTCTAGGACAACATCTGTTTCTCTAATACCACCTATACCTATTGCTCCTGGGTCAGGTCCTCCATGCCCTGGATCAATTACAACCTCAAACTTGTTTCGTTTTACCTCTGGTAGTTTCAAGTAACCATAATTGTTTTTCTTCTTATGAATTGAATTTTGATTTGCTTTGATATTTCCTCTTTTCTTTTCAACTAAACCTTCACCAATCTTTTTAAATGAATATTTTGGGTTAAATAGTTTAATTCTCCATCTATTTTGATCTAAGCCAACCATTTGCCAAGTCAAAGGTTTCAAATAAGTCTCTTCCTTGAATTCAATTACTAGTCTTGTTTTACCCTTATCTGGTTTACCTAATCTAATTTCTTTTATTGGGCCATTACCTTTTATTTTTCTGGGATTTTTTAATTCTCCTGGAAAATCTACCCAGAATCTATCTCCTGATATTTGGTTAGCCTTCTGAAAGTATGCTTTTAAATTTGTATTTGATTTAGTTCTTAATTCTAAAACGCCATTAGTATTTATAGCCCATGCTGCAAGAGCACTTGAAGATTTAACTGGAAGAATTGAAGAATTTAAAAATAAAAAAACGGATAAATAACGAAAAAGTTTATTATCTAAAAACTTTATCATTAGTTTGAAAACAATTTATTTTTTCTATGTTTAAGGCTTGGCATCTGCTCCCTAATTTTCTTTACTCTTTCTTTATCAGCAGGTGCTATTGCAGCTCCCTGAGTTTTTCCGGCATCAGATAAAACCGTACCCCAAGGATCAATTACCATTGCATGGCCATGACTTTGCCTTCTTCCATAATGAATACCAGTTTGAGCTGGAGCGACTACATATGCTGTATTCTCAATTGCTCTTGCTTGTAATAGGATTTGCCAATGATCTTTTCCAGTAAATGCTGTAAAAGCTGCGGGAATCATAATTAGCTCTGCACCATTGAAAGACAAATATCTATAGAGTTCAGGAAATCTAACGTCGTAACAAATCGATAATCCTATTTTGCATAAACCTGGGACATCTACAACAGGTGGGTACTCTGCTCCAGATAAAATAGTGGATGATTCCTTGTATAGATTTCCATCTGGCAAATCAACATCAAACAAATGAATCTTGTCGTATTTTGCCAAAATCTGTCCATCTTTCCCAAATAAGGCTGACCTATTAAAAGTATGACTATCATCACCAGCAGGGACAGGATAACCTCCTCCCAGAAGAAATACTTGATATCTTTGTGACATAGTTTTTAGAAAATTTGTACACTTCTCTGACAATTCAGAAGCTAATCTAAGTTTTTCATCATCTCCTCCTAAAAAAGCAAAATTCTCAGGCAATCCTATTAACTCAGCACCTCTTCTAGCAGCTAATTCAATCTGTTCTTCAGCTTCAGCAAAATTGGCTTCAACATTTGAAGTGCTCGTAATTTGCAATGCAGCCACCAAAAAATCAGTCAAGACTTTACTCCTAATGAACCAATTCGTAAATCATGAGGCACGAATCACACCTCTTTCAACTTGAGCTGGAACAATATCTAAGCAATCAAGTTCAGAGCAACATTTAAAATCATCCTCATAATCTCCAAGACTTGTCAATCTTTTGCCATGGGTTGCTGTTTTTAAACATTTCAAAATATCATTTTTCCAGACATCCCAAAGTGCCAAAGCAGCTTGTAATTCGTCATTCAGAATATTAATTTCGAAATCACAGTTCTGTTTTAGGTATGAAGCCAAAGCTCCAGCAGCTAAAGAATCCTCAAGTGAATAAGAACCTTCCCAACCACTACCAAGTATTAAAACATTTTCACTTTTTAATGAAATGATTTTTTCGGCAACTGCTTTCCTATTTGGGAGACCCATAGCAAATAAATGCTTAGCATTTTGAACTTTTTGCAATGATTTAGTCCCATTAGTCGTACTCATAAATAATCTTTTACCATTAACAACTTTTTTTGTTACTGATAAAGGAGAATTTCCTAGATCAAAGCCCTCAATCTTCTTTCCGCCTCTCTCTCCAAGCATTAGTCTATTTTCAGCTTGCCACTTAATTGCAGATTTTTTTAATAAATCTAAATCTGCAAATACTTGTATTGAATCAGCTCCATTTTTTAAAGCCCAAGAAATTGTGGTTGTGGCTCTTAAAACATCAATGACAACTGCAATATCTGGACTATTTTCAGGAACATCCTTTGCAACGTGATAATAAGTAAGATTAATAATCAAAACCTTTTTTCTGAATCTATTATAGAAAACAGTTACTTAATTTGATAATTTTTTTTAAAAAACAAACTTATTGATAATATAAAACTAATTTGTTTTTACAGAAATTTTATCAAGTAATTAATTTGAAAATGAATAATATCCGCACAATAAAAGGTGGAGTTAATTTAAGAGGAAAAGTAAAAGTACCTGGAGATAAATCTATTTCTCATAGAGCTCTAATAATAGGAAGTATTGCAGAGGGTGAGACGACTATTGAGGGGTTCTTACATTCTGAAGATCCACTTTCAACTGCTGATTGTCTAAGAAAGTTAGGTGTAAATATACCAGAAATAAAAAAAAATGAGCCTTTTACGATTTCAGGATTGGGTCTTGATGGATTCAAAGAGCCCACAGAAATTCTAAATTGCGGGAATTCGGGAACCACCATGAGATTATTAATGGGGTTACTTGCCGGTCAAGAAGGCAAGAATTTCATCTTAAATGGTGACACTTCTCTTAATGAAAGGCCAATGGGGAGAGTAGGCAAACCATTATCTTTGATGGGTGGCAGAATTTTTGGTAGAGAAAAAGGAAACAAAGCTCCAATCTCAATTGATGGGAATAAATTAAAAGGGTGTGTTATAGGAACCCCTGTAGCGAGTGCTCAAGTAAAATCTGCAATCTTATTGGCTGGCCTCAAAGCTTCTGGAACCACTTCTGTTATTGAACCAGCATCTTCCAGAGACCATACTGAAAGAATGTTAAAAGCATTTGGAGCAGACATCAGTATCAGAGGAGAATTAGGAAGGAATGTAGTTATCAAGTCAGGGGGTAACTTAATTGGCCAGAGAATATTGATTCCTGGAGACATAAGCTCTGCTTCTTTTTGGATGATTGCTGCATCTATTGTTCCAAATTCAGAGATTTTAATTCAGAATGTAGGACTAAATCCTACTAGAACCGGGATTTTAAATGTAATGGATTCAATGGGTTGCAATTATGAGATTTTAGATAAATCGACTATCGCAGGTGAACCTATTGGATCTATTAAAGTAAAGTCTTCAAATAATTTAAGATCATTCACTATTGAAGGAGATATTCTCCCAAAACTTATAGATGAAATTCCCATCCTTACTGTGGCTGCCTGTTTTTGTAAGGGAGTTTCTGAAATTAAGGATGCACAAGAATTAAGAGTTAAGGAGACAGATCGATTAAAAGTTATGGCACGACAGTTACAAAAATTTGGTGCTGAAATAGCAGAAAAAGAGGATGGATTAATTATTAATGGGCAATCAAAATTTCATTCTGCTGAAGTAGACAGTGAGACAGATCATCGAGTAGCAATGAGTCTTGCTATTGCTGCACTTCTTGCCAAAGGTACCTCAAAAATCATAAGAGCAGATGCAGCTAGCGTCTCGTACCCCACTTTTTGGGAAGAGCTGGCCAAACTAACTTACTAGCCTTAAAAAGTTTTTGTCTGAATTAATAGAAGTTTTAACTAAAGATGGTAGTTACTCTCTAAGAAGTGTGTTTTTTCAAGAGAACTTCCATAGTTTATTGGGCGCATTGGAGGAAACAAAGTCAAAGTTTACAGCTACTTCTAATTTGCAAAGATTTAAGGGGAAATCTCTAAATGTTTTGGATATATGTTTTGGTTTAGGATACAATTCCGCTTCTTTATTAGATGAATTAATTACACAAAAATCGTATTTAAATTTGTATGCTTTGGAGATTGATAAAAAGCCTCTTGAATATTCGCTTAGAAATGAATCTTTTTTTAAATTATGGGCTCCAAAAGTCAGAACAATATTTGAATCACTTTATCGAAAAGATTACTTTGAGGATCAATTTTTTAAGTGCAGTGTTTTGTGGGGTGATGCTAGAGAAAAAATCAAAATTATTCCTTCATCTATTAAGTTCGATTTGATTTATTTAGATGGGTTTTCTCCTCAAAAATGCCCACAAGTGTGGACAATTGAATTTTTATCTAAAGTTATAGAAAATCTTAATTCTCAAGGTTATTTAATAACTTATTCTTCTTCAGCGGCAGTAAGAAAAACTTTAAGAAATCTTGGATTGGAAATTTTTAATATTAAACCAAGTTTTAAAAACAGAACTTTTTGGAGTCAGGGAACTGTCGCAATATCAAAATTTGATAATAATATATTGAAACCTAGTTTCAATTTTGAAAAGTTATCTTTAATGGAAGAGGAACATCTCTTAACTAAAGCTAGTATTCCATATAGAGATCAAGATTTAAACTCGAGTAAAGAAGATATAATCAAGAGAAGATTAGATGAGCAATTATTCTCAAATCTATTATCGACAAATAAATGGAGAGAGAAGTGGGGAATGACGAAATTATCCATTAAGAGTTAGATTTAAATAAGGATTTAAAATAAACATGTTAAGCATTGCGATATTAGCGGCAGGCAAGGGCACTAGGATGAAAAGCTCATTGCCAAAAGTTTTACATAAAATTTCGGGCAAAAGTCTTCTAGAAAGAGTAATTGATTCATGTGTCGAATTAAAACCTGATCAAATTTTCGTAATTACTGGACACAAATCAAAAGAAGTAAAAAAGTCAATCCCAAACGATAAAAAAATCCATTTTGTTATTCAAGAACCTCAATCAGGAACCGGTCATGCTATCCAAGTACTTTGTAGAGAAGTAAAAAATCATGAAGGAAAACTTTTGGTACTTAACGGCGATGTTCCACTCATTAGGCCTACCACTCTAAAAAGACTTTTGTATTTACACGATTCAAAAAATGCTGATGTTTCTTTAATTACTACAAAGAAAACAAATCCTCATGGATATGGCAGAGTTTTTTTGAAGGGTGATTTTATAGAGAGAATTGTTGAAGAAAAAGATTGCAATGATCTAGAAAGAGAAAATCCATTAATAAATGCAGGTGTTTACTGTTTTAACTGGAGTAACTTGTCAGAAATTATTAATACCTTGCAAAGCAATAATAATCAAAAAGAGATTTACTTAACAGATACGGTATCTTTGCTAAAAAATTCCCTAGGCCTCGAGGTAGAGGATAATGGAGAGCTTCAGGGAATTAATAACAGAATTCAACTGTCAGAGTGTGAGGAAAGTATTCAGAATTCAATTAAAGAAAAGCATATGCTGAATGGTGTGACTTTCATAAATAAAGCAAGTTGTTCAATTAGTGAAGAAGCTGAAATTGGTAAGGACGTAATTATAGAGGCTAATACACATATAAGAGGAAATACCAAAATAAATAGTCATTGCATTATCGGACCAAATACTTTTATTGAGAGTTCTAATGTGGGATTAAATTGTGAAATTTCAAACTCTACTGTTTATGCTTCTCAGATAATAGACTCTATAAAAATTGGCCCTTATAGTCATATAAGACCTAATTCCAAAATATCTTCCTTTAGCAAAATAGGTAATTTTGTTGAAATCAAAAATAGTCAATTAGAGGAAGAATCTAAAGTAAATCACTTAAGTTATATTGGCGATTCTATTATTGGAAGCTCTACAAATATTGGAGCAGGTACTATTACTGCAAATTTTGATGGTCAGAAAAAACATCAAACAAAAATTGGTAAAAATTCCAGTATTGGTGCAAATACAGTTTTTGTAGCGCCAATTAATCTCGGGGAATCAGTTACAACTGGAGCTGGTTCAGTTATCACAAAAGACTCCAAAGATAATTCATTGGTAATCTCAAGAACTAAGCAAGTAAATATTGAAAATTGGGAAAGAAAGAAATCCTGATCTAATTAATTAATTCAATAATTTTTTCAAGTTGCCAACATCGGCTCCCTTTTATAAGAATAGAATCACCCTTTTTTGTAGATTTGTTTATCTCTTTAGGTACATCTTTAATATTATTTAGAACTAAAAATTTTTTCTTATCTTTTAGATAATTGGTGTAAATCTTTTCATTTTTTTTATCGCAAATAAATAAACACTTTTCTATGTCTAAATTATTTATTAAGTTGAATATTTCTTTATGATATTTTTCAGATTCTTCTCCCAATTCTTGCATACTTCCAAATATGAAAAATTTATTTCTCGGTTTTTCAATTAGGTTTTTAATACATGCTTTTACCGACTCTGGCGAAGCATTATATGATTCATCATATATTGTTGTTTTTACTGATTTAAGAATTTTATTTCTTCCACCTAAACTTACAAAATCAAGTTTATTAAAACTTTCAAAATCAACGCCAAGCTCTTTAGCAACTGCATAAGCAAATAAGAAATTTGAAGCATTGTGAAATCCCTCAAATGAAATTTTAAAGGTATTTTCTTCAATTAAAATTGTTTTTTTCGAAGGATCATAAAATCCTCGTAAATTATCATCTTTCTTAAAACTCTCCTTTTGATTTTCTATATTTAAAAGTTCTACTTTTATTACTCTACCTTTCCAGTATTCTGTTAAAGTTTTTTCAAGAAATAAATCATTTGCTGGTATAATTACAACTCCTTTGGTATTTAAAAATTTACTAATTTCACACTTTGCATAAGTAATATTTTTTTTAGAGCCTAACAATCCAATATGGGCTGTCCCAATGTTAGTAATTACTGCAATATCGGGTTCACTATATTTTGATAAATTTTCGATCTGTCCAAGACCTCTCATTCCCATCTCAAGGACCAAAACTTTATCTTCTTTATCGGTGGCAAGAATAGTAAGACCAACCCCAATCTCATTATTGAAATTTGCATGGGATAATTTAATTTTTCCAAGTTTCTTTAAAACTTCACCAACCATTTCTTTTGTAGTTGTTTTACCGACTGAGCCAGTTATCGCAACCACAGGGATACTTAGTTTTTTTCTTTTGAGCAAGGTTAATTTTTGAAATGCCTCTAAAGTGTCATTCACAACCCAACAAGGAAAATTATCAGGAAGTAATTTCTGCATACCTTTTTTTATAACTACTGATTTAACCCCTTTATTTAAAACCTCTGGAAGAAAACTATGTCCGTCAAAATTTTTACCCTTGATAGCTATAAAAAGATCATTTTTTAAACAAGTTCTACTATCAATACTTATATTCTTAAAATTTAAAGAATCTACTTCCCCCTCGCCCAGATTTTTAATATCACCCAAAACATCTTTTAACTCTAATAAAGAAAGATCCATTAAAAATTTAAGTCATACTTTTTTTAAAGATGGATCAGCTGATTGTCCGTAAGAAAATTTCTCAACTTCAGCAACATCTGGTGATGGTTCCTTTATTCCGCAAACATCCTTATACATAATTTCGTATTCAAGAGCTGATCTTTGCCAACTAAACTCTTGAGTCATAGCTCTTTTTTGTAGTAATTCCCAACTATCCTTATGCCTAAAAGCTTCCCAAGACCTCACTAAAGAAGTATAGAAATCAATAGGTTCAAAGCGATCAAAGCAGAACCCTGTACCATTATTATTTTCTGGATCATGAGGTAAAACGGTATCAACTAAACCTCCAACTCGCCTTACTATTGGAATAGAGCCATATCTCATAGCCAGGAGTTGACTAATACCGCAAGGTTCGAATCTACTGGGCATTAAGAATGCATCAGATCCGCCATATATAAGCCTTGATAAAGAATCATCATATGTTAAAAATACTGAAAATCTTCCTGGGTAATCTAATGCAAGTTGCCATAATCCAGACTCCAAATATCTATCTCCAGTCCCTAAAACAGCTATTTGAGAATCTGTATAGGCTAAAAGTCTTCTTGAAACTTGTAGAAGTAAGTCAACCCCTTTCTGATCAACTAACCTACTAACCATACCTAAGAGATATTTTTTAGGATTAACTTCGAGACCCATTTCTCTCTGCAGAATTTTTTTATTTTCTAGCCTATCTTCTAAATTCTTAATACTAAATTTTGCTGGTAAAACCGGATCTTTCGCTGGATTCCATTCATCAAGATCTATGCCATTAAGAATTCCCCTTAATTTACCTGAAATGTAATTAAGTAATCCTTCAAGACTTTCCCCGTATTCATGAGTTTTAATTTCATCTGCATAAGTCGGAGAAACAGCATTTACTCTATCTGCGTACAACATTGCCGCAGCCATTGTATGGTCTCCATGCATATACCAAGGACACCAAGTCATTTTTTCTAGTTTCCATCTCCAAGGGCCTTGATACTTTAAATTATGAATTGTGAAGACAGTACTAATTTCGGGGTCTTGATGCATCCATACAGGAATCATCCCAGTGTGCCAATCATGGCAATGGAGAACTTGAGGTTTCCAACAATTCCAGGCAAATTCTGCAGTGGCACTAGCAAAAAATGTAAAACGCCAGTCCTCATTTTCGCCTCCATATATTTGTTCAGAGTCAAATGTTGGATGACCCACTAGGTAAATCACATAATTATGAATGGGATGTTTTGCTTGATATACAGAGAAATCAGTACCCATTGTATTTGCTCTAAAGACTGGTTCATTCGATACCTCTAAAAGACTCCACAATTTCCCATATCCTGGAATTATTACCCTTACATCGTGACCAAGTTTTATCAAAGATGGAGGTAATGATCCAACCACATCTCCCATACCTCCAACTTTGATCATTGGAGCACATTCAGCAGCGGCAAGAAGAATTCTCATTGATAATTATTAAAAAAGGTCTTTTGAAAAATAAACTAGGGGGTCCACTTATAGTCAGAAAAGTCTGGTGGACGCTTTTCGAGAAAGGCATCTCTGCCTTCTTGAGCTTCTTCAGTCGAATAAAATAATTGAGTTGTGTATCCAGATAATTCTTGAATACCTGCAATCCCATCATTCTCCGCATTGAATGAAGCTTTAAGAATACGAATAGCAGTTGGACTATTACGTAAAATCTCTCTTGCCCAGATTACACCCTCAGCTTCTAATTCTTCAATCTTTGTAATTGCATTTATCAGGCCCATCTCTAATGCTTCTTTCGAATTATATTTTCTACATAAAAACCAAATTTCTTTTGCTTTTCTTTGACCAACAAGTCTTGCCAAATAACTAGATCCAAATCCAGCATCAAAACTACCAACTCTTGGACCTGTTTGACCAAATATTGCATTTTCTGAAGCAATGCTAAGATCACAAATTAAATGAAGTACCTGACCTCCTCCAATCGCAAAACCAGGAACTAAGGCAATAACCACTTTAGGCAAACTTCTCATTAATCTTTGAAGTTCAAGTACATTTAATCTCTGCTTCCCTTCATCATTTTTATATCCATTTTCACCTCTCACACTCTGATCACCTCCAGAGCAAAAAGAATAAATACCTTTCTTGTCAGGTCCCGCACCTGTAAAGAGAACTACTCCAACAGTTTCATCATTTCTTACGATATTAAATGCATTAATGAGTTCATCTACAGTTTGTGGCCTAAATGCATTTCTTTTTTCAGGCCGATTAATTGCAATTCTCGCAATTCCCTCATCTGATTTATGAAACAATATATCCTCGTAAGATTTGCATTCTGTCCAATTTAAGGTTGTTTTACCGGGTAATACTTTCATGAATCCTAATTATTTAAAGATAGAAAATAATGAATTTAACTGCCAATTATTTTTTCTAGCAGAGCATTTTTTTCACAAATTTCATTTTCTGGATCAATCTCAACTTTAATTATTACAGATTTCTGGATAGAAATGCTCCAATCGAATGCCTCTCGTAATTTTTTAAAATTTGCCACACTTTTAAAGTTTACTTGATAGCTCTCTGAGAGTTTTGGCCAGTTTATTTCTTTAGGCATAAGAAATAGTTTTTTTAATTCATCTTCTTTTAAATTTTTTTTATAAATACGATTAAATATATTTCCGCCATTATTATCAATTAGAAGGATTGTTAAATTCATGTCAACTGAATTCTCAATTAGCCAACCGTTTATATCATGAATAAAAGCCAAATCCCCAGTCACAAGAAGTAGAGGATTTTTAATTCTAGAGATTCCTAATGCAAGTGATAAAGTACCATCTATTCCAGAGGCCCCTCTAAAGCTGAAACAATTTCTTGTTAAAGTACCATTCTCAGAAAAAGTAAGCCAATCTCTAATCGGGCTACTAGCGGAGAGCATTATAGGATTTTCAGCTGGCCAAAGTTTTGGAACAAGATTTGCAAGCTTATATTCAGTAATTTGATTATCATTATTAATTTTCTCTTTTAAAATTTCTTTAATTTGCTCACCTTCCTCTATTAAATCTAGGGCTAACGGCGTAAGTGACTTATTGTTTTTTCCATTAATTGATAATTCTTCTAACAATATAGAAGTAAAATTTGATAGCCCAAAATCATATTCAAATGATTTTTTTATAGGGTCCAATTTTCTATAGTTTTTTTCTTTTATAAGAATTTGTATACCTTCAAACTTTGTTAGAAACTTCTCTAAATCAATTGAGGATGACATAGGACCAAGCCTTAAAAGTTGTTTACAATTGATACGATTTTTATGTTTTCTTAAAACTAATTCCCAATTTACAACTAATCCTCTCAAATCAGAATAAACTCCTGAAACAGGATCAGCAAATACTGGCCAACCAGTAATTTCTTGTAATTGTTCTAAAGATTTATTGAAAGAAGATAAGTCATTTACTGAACCTTGATAGGGACCTACCAAAATAATGCCAGATTCATCTAAATTTAAACTTTTTGAAATTTCTAAGAATTTGTTTTTATCAGACGTTATTTCGACTTTTTGAAAGACATATTTTTTCTTCAAATAAATTCTCTCAAAAACCTCTAAAACATTTTTTTTATTTAAAAATGAAATATCTAAAGGCTTATCAATAGGAATATTTAAATGAATAGGACCAGGGAAGGTTGATATTTGCTTCTCAGTAATTCGAACTAAATTTAAGATTTCATTTTCTTGGGTTTCATGCAGTCCGTTTAGATTTGTACTTAATACTTTTCTGCAGACTGAACTCAAAAAATCTTCTTGATTTACTGTTTGATTAGCGCCACAATCTTTTAATCTTAAGGGTCTATCAGCAGTAAGAAATATAATACCTTTACAAGATCGGTCTGCCTCAACTGCTGCTGGCAATAAGTTACTTACGGCAGTCCCAGAAGTGGTAATAACTAAAGAAAGATTACCTGATGCAGCAGAAATCCCAAGAGAGTGGAATCCCGCAGATCTCTCATCTATTGAATTAAAAATATTTACCAGTCCTAATTTATTTAATTCTCCAGCAGCTATCGCTAGAGGTGCTGATCTACTACCTGGACATAGTATTAAATTTTGAACTCCTATTTTTATGAAGAGATTCAAAAGTTGTAAACTTCTAAGAAAATTTTTGCATTCAATAGATGATGTCATAATTTATATAAATGCTTTGGGATTTTCCTTATAACTGAATTAAATAAAACATGTCTACAACTCAAGAAAAAAGAAATTCAATACTAAAGGATTTAAAAAATCTTTTAATCTGGATATCTATAGCTTTAATTATACGATGGCAGGTTATAGAGCCAAGATGGATCCCATCTGGTTCAATGCTTCCAACTCTTCAAATACAAGATAAAATTCTTGTTGAGAAGATAACCCCCAAAATCACTTCCAAATCAAATCTTTCAAAATTAAAAAATAAAATAGTTGTTTTTAACGTTCCTGAACAATTAATTAATGCAGGTTATGAAGCAGATACTGCACTAATAAAAAGAGTAATTGGAATACCTGGAGACAAAGTAGAAGTAAGAGACGGTAACCTTTATATAAATGATATCGCTCAAAAGAATTACGTTTTTGACAAAAATATTAGTTACTCTATAGGGCCTTTTATTGTCCCTGAAGAGTCATTATGGGTGATGGGAGATAATAGAAATAACAGTATGGACTCACATATTTGGGGATTTTTACCCTATGAAAAGGTTTTTGGTAAAGCTATTTTTAGATACTGGCCGTTAAATAAAATTGGACCTATTCGGTTCCCTGCCCTTAATAATTGAAATTAATGGGTACATGATGATGTAAGGTTTTTATATCTTGAAATTGTAGAAATGTTTAATCCAGAATTTCTTGCTACTGAAAATAACGATCCAAACGATGAGAATGATTTAATCCAATATTTACAAAAACAATCTCCAGAAGTTTTGCAAAGAGTAGCAAAATCAGCTAGTGAAGATATTCAAGAAATTATTAGACATAATGTTCAAGGTCTTCTTGGAATGCTTCCTTCAGATCAATTTGATGTAAAAATTACATCTTCAAAAGACAACATCGCCAATTTATTATCTTCTGCAATGATGACAGGATATTTCTTAAGACAAATGGAGCAAAGAAAAGAGTTAGAACAAACTCTTAAAAATGATGAAAACATGTCTATTGAAGAATAATATTTTTTAAAGATTTACTTCTTCAGGAATTATTCCTAGTTCAAACAACTTTTCATATAAAACCATCAGAAATTTATTATCCTCTGGAAGTTTGTCCCACTTTTGGGAATTAATTTCATTAATTAATTTTTGACAATCTTCTATTGTGAATTTTATAGGTGCAGAAAAATGAGCTGGAATTAAATATTCCATATCTTCAAAAGACTTGATATTTTCTAACCATTTAAGTAAAACTTCTTTTGAACGAGGAAAAATTAATTTTTGTAAAACTGGTGCAATTTGAACCTTAGGAGTATCTTTACCCATTATTTCAACAAGAGAGGATTCCCAATCTTCGTCCCATAAAAAGGGATAAATACCGAAATGAGATCTCCAATTTCTAAGATCTTTTTTGAATGAATACTTAAATACCTTTTTTAAAGGTGGAATATTTAATTTACCTGGTTTCAAAAAAGATGAAAATAAGACTAACCTTTTCCATCCTTTTTTTCTTTGTTCGATGGTGTCAAGCAAAGGTTCATCTCCTCTCTCTCTAGAATGAAAAAGAAGTGGAGTTGGATCAAAATTAAATATCTCAGGTGGTGTGGAGTCTATTCCAACTATTGCGTCTGTTACATGAAGAGTTTTCGTAGGGTAATGGAAACAGCTTATCTCCTGATATCTTCCAAGTCCTAAATTTAGTGGGCCTAATGAAGACCATTTAAAGGAGTTTGTATGTGGAGTACCTTCCTCAAACAGTATTCTTGATCTTTTTGATGGAATCCCTAAAAAATCTAGTGGTAGATTTATGGGGAAACTCCATTGCCCAGGACAAAGCCAAATTTCTGCATCTTTAAAAATTCTTGAAAGTGCAGGCAGTCCAATTTTATGTTCTAGTCCAGAGGCACTCGGTAAAATTATTGTTTTTACTTTACCGTGAATCGCAATTAATTTTTTTAACTCATTTATTAATTCTTTTGTCGGAGGCAGTGGATTTATTAGCATCAATCCATTATCAACCTTTATTACAGTCATTCTTATTGGAACAGCAACATAATAAAGTCCCTGTATTTGTTCCAAGGACCATATTTGATCAGGGATTAATTCTCTAAAAATTGTTTTCTTTTTTCCATAAGGATAAAGGGGAAATAATGGCCACCATCTCCATTTTTTATTTAAAGTTTCTTCCACCGCTATCATTTATACCCAGCAAATAATTTCTTTAACTTAAATATTCCATATCTTGGAGCAAATAAAAAAGCAAATAAAAAAATAAAAGTTTGTGCCAAGACAATTGATCCACCAGTTTCAAGATCAAACCAAAAACTAACATAGATTCCTATAAGGCTTGAGATAATAGCACTTAATACTGAAATTAATGTCATATTATCGAACTTATCCGTAAGTAAATATGCTGTAGCCCCTGGTGTAATCAACATTGCAACTACCAAAATAATTCCAACTGACTGCAAGCCAACAACAGCTGCTAAAGATAAGCATGTGAGGAGTAAATAATGAAGAAAAAATACATTAATCCCAACTGTTTTTGCATGCCTAGGATCAAAACAATAAAGCATTAAATCTTTTCTAAAAATTGATAAAAGGATTACTACCAATAAACAAATAAATATAGTTTGTTTTACATCTGAAAGCGATATTCCTAATGGACTACCAAAAAGAATAGAGTGCAGATCAATATTACTTTTAATCTTAGAAACCAATACGATTCCAAGAGCAAAAAACCCAGTAAATACTAACCCAATAACAGTATCTTCCTTTACTCTAGATTTCTGCTTAATAAACCCTATCAGTGCTACAGACCCAACTCCAAAAATAAATGCCCCTAATGAGAAAGGAAGACCTAATGCATAAGCAACCACAACACCAGGCATTACTGAATGTGATACTGCATCTCCCATTAAAGCCCATCCTTTAAGAGTCAAATAACTTGACAGGAAACCACAAACAGCTGCAACTAGTGAACTCATAAGAAGTGCTTTTCTCATAAATTCATGAGTTAAAGGATCTTTTAGGTATGAATCTAAGGTCAAAAAAGTACAGAGTTCCATATAATTTTAAATTTAGGATTCAGGTCCAAATAAGAAATCAGGTGAGATCCCTCCAAAAGTGGTTGTAATATTTTCAGGGGTAAACACTTCAGAGGTCTCTCCGTAAGCTACAACAGTTTTATTTATTAAAAGAACCAAATCACAGAATTCACGGACATGAATCATATCGTGAGTTGATAATAATATAGTTTTCCCCTCATTTTTAAATTGAATAAATAATTCCGAGATAAGTTTCTCAGTTCTTATATCAACACCTGAAAAAGGCTCATCAAGAAGTAATATTGAAGCTCTTTGCGCAATTGCTCTAGCTAAAAAAGTTCGTTTTCTCTGACCTCCAGATAAGTTTCCAATAGGGGTAGATAAATGATCAGTAAGATCAACTCTCTCAATAGCATCTTTAACCGCCTGAACATCAGACTCTCTCGGACACCTAAAAATATTCATCGAACCATATCTTCCCATCATCACTACATCCCAAACACTTATTGGAAATTGACTATCAATTCCCTCATTTTGAGGAACATAAGCAATTGTCTGATCTTTTTGAGCAGATCTTACAGACTCTCCATTTATTCTAATTTTTCCCTTTGAAATATTTACAAAGCCAGTTAAAGCATTAAAAAAAGTTGTTTTACCAGCCCCGTTCATCCCTACTAACCCACAAATCTGGCCAGGTTTCAATCTTAAATTGGCATCATACAAAGCCACCTTACCGTTGTAATCTACGCAAATATTCTCTGCCTCAATCCTAAAGTTTTGATAATTGATTGTTTCCATAATTCAAAAAAGTCCTTTTTTTATCAATTCCAAATTATGCTCAAGCATTTTTATATATGAACTAGCAGGCCCACTATCATCAGATAATGAATCAACAAAAAGATTTCCTCCAAAATTAGCCCCAGTTTCGTTTGCAACTACCATTTGAGATTCGTTACTTACAGTACTTTCGCAAAATACAGATGGGACATTTTTTTCTTTAACTAGTGAGATTGTTCTTGCCATTCTTTTGGGAGTAATTTGACTCTCAGCATTAACTGGCCACAAATAAACTTCCTCTAATCCATAATCATTTGTTAGATACGAAAAAGCACCTTCACAACTTACTAGATACCTCCTGTCTTTATTTAAGTTATTAATAAAAAGTGAGAATTCTTTATCTATTTTAGATAGTTTATCTTTATAAATTTTTCCATTTTCTTCAAATAATCTCCTTTTGGATGGCCTCAATTCTGATAGAGAATCCACGAGAATATCAACGTATAGGATCCCTCTTTTTGGAGAAATCCAGGCATGAGGATTGGGTTTCCCTTTATAAAAATCTTCACTAATAAAAATAGGATCCAAATCTTCCGCGACAGTAATTCTTTTAACTTTTAAATTAGAAACAAATTTTTCAGCCCATAATTCAAATCCAAATCCATTATCAATAAAAACAAAAGCATTAGAGGCATTTACCAAATCGCTTGGAGTTGGTTGGTAGCCATGAACTTCAACTCCAGGTTTAGTTATTGATCTAACAATAAAATCATCTTTAGCGACATTGCTAATTATGTCCGCCAAAACAGTGAAACTTGCTAGTATTACTTCTTTAGTTTCATTTTTATTTGATATTCTCTTACATGAGCCTGAAGAAAGAGAAAAAAGAAGTATCAAACTTAAAAAAAGAATATTTTTTTTCATATTTAACATTCATTCCAAGATTATGAATTAAAAGATAGTTTCATAAGTGGTTTTTTAAGATCAGAAATAAATCCTTTCCAATTTATTTTTTCTTTTTCAAAAGCTTCTTCAACAATTTTCTCAGAATTTTTCTTTATAAAATCCAAATCAGGTTCTTCTACTCCTTTTGTTATTGCCATAAAATCAGCCAGAGAACTTGATACTACTCTTGTTAAATAGGCAGCACTTACAGCCTGAAATGTTCCAGAGACAAGCCAATTTGGGCCATGTAATTTTGTTATGCCAATTAGAGTCTGTCCACTCCATTCAATAACTCCCTGAGCGATTGCAGTCTTTAAAATCTCTTTGGATACTTTATCTAAAATTTCAGGAGACCAATTACATCCCCATATAGACTTAATTTCTTTAATCATTAATGAATTTAGGACTGTCATTGCCATAACATCAATTGAAGGGATAGGAGATAAGAAAACAGTTGTTGCGACAAGAATTTGATTTTTTCTTTGTATACCTTTTAACTGCATTCTTCTTATACCTTCAATTTCAGATTGCCAGGCAGCATGTAGTTCTTTCAAGAGCCTTTTTTTTGTATTTTCAATATTTTTAGATGAACTTATGAAAAACTTCCTTAAAGAAAAAGGTATATTTGTTATTTCATTCTTATTCGAATCAAAAGTAATAATTTTGTTTATAAAGTCACTTGAAATTTGAGACTTTAGGTCTTCTATCTGATTTTTGGCTTCTATTTGGTTGGAAGTTAAAGCCACCAACCAGATTGGCATATTCTTAGGAAACTTTTCCAGCCACAAAAAATCATTTGCCGACAAAGGCAAGTTTATAAAATACAAAATTGCATCACTCTTCAAAGCTTCTTCTGGAATAACTTGAGATGAATTGTATTTAGGCAGTTTTTCGTATAAATCAAACTCAAACTTATCTGCTTTAAAATTACTTTTCAAAACAGATTGAAAACTTTGATAATCTTTTTGTCCAATGCAACTTATTTTTTCTTTTTCACATCTATTAAGAATAGATTCAAGTGTTTTTTGTCTTTTTGAATTCTGTTTTTCTAATTGATTTGTTGCTTCAAGTTCTTCAAAAAAATTTAAGTCTTCATTACATAGATTTTTCCAACCATCTAAATTATTTGGCTCATTAAATTTAGGCTTATCATTCTTCAAGTAAAAATATCCCCCCAAACACAACGCAAAAAATCCTATTGAGCCTCCTGCAAAATGAATTAAGTCACTGACAAACCATTCCCCAAAACCTAACAATAATAAAATAATAATAAGATTTTTTTTTGGAAACTTTATGAAATCCTTCAAAAGGTTGTCTTTACTAATATCAAACACAATATTTTATTTTTCTAATTTTATTTTAATGCAAGTTGGGAATGAGAAAAGCAAAATTTCATAAGTCGTTAATCAAAAGATAAAAATTTAAACCTTTTAAAAAGACTTATTGCATAACAAGATGCTAAGTTAATAGACTATTTAAATAACTTAAGAAACATTAAGATGTCTAATTCAAATTTCAGCAATAATCCTGGACAAGAAAATTACAGAGGTCGTTCTAACAATGAACGATCTAATTTCAGAGATAGATCAGGTGGCAGAAGAGATGGAGGAGGATTCCGCATAAGATTGAGTGATAACGAAATGAAAGCTGTTAAATCTATTCAAGAGACCTTTCAATTAAGATCTACCGTTGCAGTTCTGGGTTTCTCTGTTAGAACACTTAGCGAAATGATCAAAGACGAAAAATTGATTGCGTCAATCCAAGAATATGCAAAAAATAATAAAAACTCTTCTCCGAGTAGACAATCACAAGATTCTTATGAAAAAAAGACAGAAACAGCACCTGACCCTTTTGCAAGACCTTTAAAAAGTACATCAACTGAAGAGATCCAATCTAGCGAAGTAGAAGAGGATGGCAAATAAAAAAAGAATTCTTTCGGGAGTTCAACCAACTGGTGATTTACATATTGGGAATTGGCTTGGGGCCATAAATAATTGGGTTAGGCTTCAAGAGCAATATGAAACATTTCTATGTGTAGTTGATTTGCACGCAATAACAGCCTCATATAATCCTAAAGAATTGTCTAAAAACACTATCTCTACAGCGGCTTTGTACGTCGCTTGTGGGATAAATCCCAATACATGCTCAATTTTTGTCCAAAGTCAGATTTCAGCGCATTCAGAACTTTGTTGGATATTAAATTGCATGACCCCAATAAATTGGATGGAAAGAATGATTCAATTTAAAGAAAAATCCATACAACAAGGTAATAATGTATCTATTGGATTATTTGACTATCCAATACTTATGGCTGCAGACATCCTTCTTTATGATGCTGACTTCGTACCAGTAGGTGAGGATCAAAAACAACATCTTGAACTTGCAAGAGATATTGCACAACAGAGAATTAATGCCAGATTTAGTAAGGATAAAAATATTTTAAAGATCCCTCAACCAATCATCATGAAGAATGGTTCAAAAATAATGAGTTTAATTGATGGTTCAAAAAAGATGAGCAAAAGTGATCCTAATGAGGGCAGTCGCATTAACTTATTAGATCCTCCTGAAATAATCACAAAAAAAATTAAAAGAGCAAAAAGTGACAGTTCTATTGGAATTGAATTTAACAACCCTGAGAGACCAGAATCTAAAAATCTTTTGATGATTTATTCAATATTATCTGGCAAAGAAATTTCTCAATGTGAAAATGAATTCTTAGAGACTGGATGGGGGACATTTAAAAAATTAATTACTGAACAACTTATTGAATCACTAGAACCTATTCAGAAAAAATATAAATTATTAATTAATGATCCCTATCAACTAAATAAAATCCTTAATGAAGGGAAGGAAAAAGCTGAAGATTTAGCGGATCAGACTTTAAAGAGAGTTAAATCAAAATTGGGCTTCTTTGAAATGGAGAAATAAATTATGCCAATAATTACCTTGCCTGATGGTTCAAAAAAGGTTTTCGAAAAATCTGTAACTATTCTAGAAATTGCCCAGAGTATAGGCACTGGATTAGCTAAAGCAACAATTGCTGGGAAAGTAAATGATGTTCTTCTTGATGCAACAATTCCTATAAATAAAGATTCAAAAGTTGTAATCATCACATCAAAAGATAAAGAAGGAATTGAAATAATAAGACATTCCTTCGCTCATCTTATTGGTCATGCAATTAAACAAATTTACTCTGATATTAAAATGGCGATTGGGCCTGTAATTGAAGATGGTTTTTATTATGATGTTTTCTCTGAATACAGATTTACTCCTGAAGATTTAATAAAAATCGAAAATAGAATTAATAAATTAATAAAAACAAATTATGACGTTGAAATTTTACAAGTTTCTAAAGAGGAGGCCATTAAAACTTTTAAAGAAAGAGATGAGACTTTTAAATTAAGAATAATTGAAGAAATTACTGAAGAAGGTCTCATTAATTTATACAAGCACCAAGAATACATCGACATGTGTAGAGGGCCTCACGTTCCTAACACTAGACATTTGAGACACTTTAAATTACTTAAATTATCAGGTTCATATTGGAGAGGTAATAGCGAGAATGAATCATTACAGAGAATATATGGAACTGCATGGGCAAAAGAAAAAGAACTCAATGACTACTTAACAAGAATTGAAGAAGCGGAAAAAAGAGATCATAGAAAACTTGGTAAAAAACATTCACTATTTCATATACAAGAAGAATCTCCAGGAATGATTTTTTGGCATCCAAATGGATGGACAATCTACCAAGTACTGGAAAAGTACATAAGAGAAATACTCAAAAAAAATGATTATTTAGAAATTAAAACCCCACAAGCTGTTGATAAATCTCTTTGGGAAAAATCCGGTCATTGGGAGAAATTTAGAGACGATATGTTTACTACAGCATCAGAAAATCGTACATATGCAATTAAACCAATGAATTGTCCATGCCATATTCAAGTATTTAATCAAGGTTTAAAAAGTTATAAAGATTTACCAATTCGTCTTGCTGAATTTGGTTCATGTCACAGAAACGAGCCCTCAGGTGCATTACATGGCTTAATGAGAGTAAGAAACTTTACTCAAGATGATGCACACATATTCTGCTCAGAAGAACAAATTCAAGAAGAGGTATCTACTTTTATAGATCTTGTTTTCGAAGTTTATAAAACTTTTGGTTTTGATGAAATCATTATAAAATTATCAACACGTCCTGAAAAAAGGGTAGGTAGTGAAGATATTTGGGATAAATCAGAAGAGGCTCTCACCAAAGCGCTCGACAATAAGAATCTAAAATGGGAACTACAACCTGGAGAAGGTGCTTTTTATGGTCCAAAAATAGAATTCTCGTTAAAGGATTGTCTTAATAGAGTTTGGCAATGCGGAACTATTCAGGTTGATTTCTCAATGCCTATTAGATTGGATGCAACTTATGTAGATATAGACAATGAAAAAAGAAATCCAGTTATGCTGCATAGAGCAATTTTAGGATCCTTTGAAAGATTTATAGGAATCTTAATTGAACAATATGAGGCAAAATTCCCAATTTGGCTTGCCCCTTATCAAATAATTTTATTAAGCATTACTGATAGAAATATTGAAAAATGTTTAAAGTTTAATGAATTAATAAATAATAATGGTTATCGATCAAAAGTTGATATTAGGAATGAAAAAATAGGATATAAAATACGAGAGGCAACTCTCTGCAGAGTTCCTTTAATTGCAGTTATTGGTGATAAAGAAGAGGAAATTGATTCAGTCGCCTTAAGAGCTTTGAATGGAAGAAATTTAGGAATTTTCAATTTACCAAACCTTTTCAAATTAATGGATGAATTAATAGAAAAAAAAGGGAGAACGGAATAATTTCTTATATATGAATTTTCTCGCTTGTGATTTAGGAGGAACAAAGGTTCTTTTAGGAATTTTCGAAAAGGAAATAAATAATAATTCGCCTAAGTTAATATTTAAAAAGAAATATATATCGTCTGATTGGAGTTCTTTTGAACTAATCCTAGAAGATTTTATCAAAAAAGAATGTAAGAATATTACTCATCCTTCTTCTGCATGTTTCGCCGTAGCTGGCCCTTTATCTAAAAACAACGCAAAAATCGTTAACTTGTCATGGAATATTTCTGGGAATGATTTACAGAACAAATTTAATTTTAAAAACTGCGAGATAATCAATGATTTCGCTGTACAAATTTATGGAATACCTTTTTTAAAAAAAAATCAATATTCTACTATCCAAAATGGATCCGATTCTGAAAGTACTAATAATGATTTGCATGCCATTATTGGAGCAGGGACTGGCTTGGGGATTGCAAGAGGAATAATATCAGGGGAAAAGGTAAAAGTTTTAGCTAGTGAAGGTGGTCATGTTGAGTACTCCCCAAAGTCAAAATTAGAATGGGATTTGAAAATTTGGCTTAAGAATTACCTAAAAGTTGAAAGGATATCTTGTGAAAGAATTATTAGCGGCACTGGTTTATCAAGAATTGCCGAATGGAGACTAAGCAAACCTGATGCCCAAAACCATCCTCTACAAAAATATTTAAAAACAATTAAAATTTTTGATGCTGCGAGAAAAGAACTTCCTGAAAAAATTTGTAATCTTTCTCAAGAAGGTGATCAGCTAATGATTGAAGTTGAGAAGCTTTGGTTAGGCGCTTATGCCTCTTTATTGGGAGATGTTGCTCTTCAAGAATTGTGCTTTGGGGGATTATGGATTTCTGGAGGAACAGCGTCAAAACATTTCAAAAACTTTAAATCAGACTTATTTTTAAAACAATTTTTCGACAAGGGAAGATTAAAAGATATTCTTAAAAAAATACCTATAAAAGTAATTTTAGATGAAGAGTTTGGACTTTTTAGTGCAGCCTGCAGAGCAAAAATGCTTTTAAAAACTTAAAAACAAAACATGTCTATTCCTGAAGTAGGTAAAAAAATAAGGGTAACAGTGCCTTCCACAACTGCAAATTTAGGGCCTGGATTCGATTGCCTTGGAGCAGCATTAGATTTATATAATGAGTTTATTTTTACAAGAATTGAAGGTGGTGGAGATAGATTTGATTTAATAATGGAAAGCACAGATGGTAATCATTTAAGAGGCGGACCTGAAAACTTAGTTTTTAGAGCAGCTCAGAAAGTATGGAAGTGCGCAAATATGGATCCTTTTGCACTTGAAGCAAGAGTTAAGTTGGCAGTTCCTCCTGCCCGCGGGCTTGGAAGTAGCGCTACAGCAATAGTTGCTGGATTAATCGGAGCAAATGCAATAATGAACTCTCCATTGTCCAAAGAAAAACTCCTTGAACTTGCCATTGACATAGAAGGACATCCTGATAATGTAGTACCCTCTCTTCTCGGTGGGCTTTGCTTGACAGCCAGGTCTTCTTCTCAAAGATGGAGAATCATTAGATGTGATTGGCACGATTCAATTAAAGCTGTTGTAGCTATACCTGCAATTCGTCTAAGCACAAGTGAAGCAAGAAAGGTTATGCCCAAGAATGTACCCATATCTGATGCAGTTACAAATATGGGGGCACTTACTTTGTTACTAAACGGCTTAAAAGCAGGTAATGCGGAACTTATAAAAGAGGGAATGTTTGATAAGTTACATGAACCCTACAGATGGAAACTTATTAAGGGTGGATTAGAAGTTAAAGATGCCGCATTAAATGCAGGCGCTCTAGGATGCGCAATTAGTGGGGCTGGGCCAAGTATCTTAGCTTTGTGTAAAAAAGAAAATGGTAAAAACGTCAGTCAAGCCATGGTAAAAGCATGGGAGAACTCAGGTGTAGCTAGCAGAGCACCGTTCTTAAACGTACAAACAACTGGTAGCCAATTTAGCACTATCTCCGGTAAGTAGTTTTACTTAGGCATTTTTAATGTTATAGTCTCAAGCTAGTACAACTTCAACTAGAATAAAAAAATTATTCATTACATAAATGAATTTAGAATCTTTTCCTTGGCTATCATCTATTGTCTTACTGCCTTTAATTGGGGCATTAATAATGCCTTTCTTGAGTTCAAAAGAAGGAGAAGATAATTCACTCCCTAGAAATATCTCATTAAGTTTTTTATTTATAGATTTTTTATTAATAATCGGCGTCCTTTTTCAAAGATTCAATACTTCAGATAGCTCTTTACAACTGGTAGAAAGAGCTTCCTGGTTACCATCAATAGGCTTAGAGTGGTCTCTTGGTGTAGATGGTTTATCTGCTCCTTTAATAGCATTAAGTGGGTTAATTACATTTTTATCAGCTGCGGCTAGTTGGAAAATTAAGAAAAAATCTAATCTATACTTTGCTCTTTTATTAGTACAAGCATCAGCACAGGCACTAGTTTTCCTTTCTCAAGATTTCCTCTTATTTTTCTTGGCCTGGGAACTTGAATTAGTTCCGGTATATCTCCTTATTGCGATTTGGGGAGGGAAAAAGAAATTATATGCGGCCACAAAATTCATTCTTTATACAGCTTTAGCTTCCTTATTAATACTAATAAGTGGGTTAGCGCTTGCCTTGAGTGGTGATACCTTTACTTTAAATATTACTGATTTAACCAATAAACATGTAACGGGTAGCCTAGCTTTATTATCTTATTTAGGCTTTTTAATTGGTTTTGGAGTAAAACTTCCTATCTTTCCATTACATACATGGTTACCTGATGCACATGGAGAGGCTAATGCTCCAGTTTCAATGTTACTAGCTGGAATACTCTTAAAAATGGGAGGTTATGCTCTCTTAAGATTCAATGTTCAAATACTACCTGAAGTACATCTTCAAATTGCACCTGCGTTAATTATTCTTGGAATCATTAATATAATTTACGGAGCTCTCAATGCATTTGCACAAGATAATGTCAAAAGGAGAATTGCATGTAGCTCTGTGAGTCATATGGGTTTTGTTCTGCTAGGGATTGGAGCAGTAGATGCTCTAGGAATTAGCGGAGCAATGCTACAAATGATCAGTCATGGACTTATAGCTGCAGCTATGTTCTTTGTTACGGGCTCTTTTTACGAGAGAACAAATACTCTTTCCATACCAAATATGGGCGGCTTAGCAAAGGTCTTGCCAATAACTTTTGCTTTTTTCTTAACAAGCTCACTGGCCTCTCTAGCACTACCTGGGATGAGCGGTTTCATAAGTGAAATAACTGTATTTTTAGGTATCACTAGTCAAGAGGGATTTAGCTCTATCTTTAGATCAATCACGATTCTAATTGCAGCCATAGGCTTAGTTCTAACACCAATATATCTATTATCAATGTGTAGAAGAGTATTCTTTGGCCCTAGAATTCCAGCACTAGCTACAGTTAAAGAGATGAATGGAAGAGAATTGACTATTGGTTTCAGTTTATTGTTTCCTACATTGGTAATAGGTTTTTGGCCCAAAATCGCCATTAATTTATACGAATCTTCAACCAATGCTCTCAGTCATCAGCTTACTTTAGCTAAATTGGTTGGATTAATCCCAACTTTACTTCATTAAATTATCTTAATAAATGGATACCTCAATTTTTAAATATGGAGAGTTACCACAATTTAAAAAATTTACTCCTGAAAGCATTAATGAACAATTTCCAGCAGTATTAGAAAAGATAGCTGAAGAATTTAAAAACATAGAAAAAAATCTATCTAATTATTTAATTCATAATGATTTAAATTGGGATAAGGTAATTAATCCTTTAAATGAAGTAAATGAAATTCTTAGATGGAGTTGGGGAGTAATAAGTCACCTAAATGCTGTAAATAATTCTGAAAGTTTAAGAGATATTTATTCAAAATTTCTTCCAGAGATTATTAGCTTGAGTAATAAATTCGGTCAAAGCAAAATAATTTACAATTCTTTAGTCAAGCTTAAAGAAACAAATAATTTTGATCAAATTAAAAACAGAATTTTAGATAAAGAAATTCTTGAGATGCAACATAGAGGAATTTCACTACAAAAGAATGATCAAGAAGAATTCAACAAAATTTCAGAAAAGCTTGGAAAACTATCAACTGAATTCAGTAACAATGTTCTTGATGCCACTAACGAATGGTTTTTAATTTTAAATAAAAAATCTGAAATCGACGGTCTTCCTGAACGAGTGCTTGAATTGATGGCAATTTCTGCACACAATCATTTAAAAAAAGATGAAGAAATTGATATTAAAAATGGTCCTTGGAAATTAAGTCTAGATATACCAACTTATACTTCGTTCATGACATATGCCACCGAGCGTAATCTTAGAGAAAAGCTATACAAGGCATTCGTTAGTAGGGCGTCTCAAGGAGAAAAAAATAATTCTCAAATCATTGAAGATATATTATCTCTCAGGACAAAACAAGCTAATCTTCTCGGTTATAAAAGTTGGGCAGAACTAAGTTTGTCAACGAAAATGGCGAAAGAAATTAAAAATGTAGAAAACCTTTTAGAAGAATTGAGGGAACCAGCATTCAAAGCTGCAAAAATTGAATTAGAAACGCTCGATAAGTTTTCTAAAGTTAATGGATTTCCAAAAGCGCAGAATATTGAACCATGGGATATTAGTTATTGGTCTGAACTTCTTAGAAAGGAAAAATTTAATTTGGATCAAGAGTCTTTGAGACCTTGGTTCCCACTAAATGATGTTTTGAAAGGTTTATTTAAATTAAGTGAGAAGCTTTTTGAAATAAAAGTAGTTGAGGCGACTGATGAGGCCCCTGTATGGAATGATGACATCTTATTTTTTAATATCCTTAATAAAGAAGGTAAGAAAATAGCATCTTTTTACCTGGATCCTTATTCGAGGCCTAAATCAAAGAGAGGAGGGGCTTGGATGGATGAATGTTTGAATAAAAATAATGTTGGCAAAAAGACCCTCCCCGTAGCTTATCTCGTTTGTAATCAGACTCCGCCATCAAAAGATAAACCTAGTTTGATGAGTTTTGAAGAAGTTCAGACACTGTTCCATGAATTTGGTCATGGTCTTCAACACATGCTTACTACTGTAAATCTTCCTCAAGCAGCTGGCATCAACAACGTTGAGTGGGATGCAGTCGAACTTCCAAGTCAATTTATGGAAAACTGGTGTTTTCATAAAAATACACTTATGAATATTGCTAAGCATTATAAAACAGGAGAAAAATTATCCGATGAGAATTTTGAGAAGCTTCTTAAGAATAGAACTTTTCATTGTGGTATGGCTACTCTTAGACAACTACATTTTGCAATTACAGACCTCAGATTGCACAGTAGTATTGATAAAAACCAAGGTAAAACAGCAGATGAAATAAGAAGAGAAATTGCAAAACAAACTACTGTTATTGAACCAATTCAAGAAGATCACTTTCTTTGTTGTTTTAGTCATATATTTGCAGGCGGATATTCTGCAGGATATTACTCATATAAATGGGCTGAAGTTCTAAGTGCTGATGCATTTTCAATGTTTGAAGAAGCTGATCTAGAAAACTCTGAAGAATTAAAGTTAATAGGAAAGAAATTCAAAGATACAATACTTAGCTTAGGAGGAAGCCTACCTCCATTAGACATATTTAAACTATTCAGGGGAAGAGCGCCACAAACTGATTCCCTAATAAGGCACTTAGGTCTATCTGGAGCTACTTAATAATTTCATCGATTATTTTGTCAACCACAAATTTATTTCTTACAAGGTTTCTATGTTTATATACTTTTACTGATATTTTTTTTCCAAAATTTAAATTTGTCCACCAGCCAGGGAAAACCATCATATCCCAATAAGTAAAGAAATTTATACACTCAATTTCATCAAGAAAAAAATCATTATTTGCTAGTTCTCTTAAAAACTTACTATTTATTTTCATTTCTGATATTCCTCTAAAGGGGTATTTAGGTATTAATTGAGCCATCAAAGTTCCTTTGTGAGGGGAACCTATAGATATTAATCTTCTTGTTCTTTTATGCCCATTAAATTTTTGAAGCCAGTACCTTCCAATTATTCCTCCCATAGAAAATCCTAAAATATCTATTTCTTTTACTAAACCATATTTATCCAAAATTAATTCGTTTAATTTATTAGTCAAATCCAGAATTGAAGTCATTCCAAATGAATGCTTAAGAGTTGGGGCAAAATATTCAATGCCAATATCATCAAGTTTTGATGTAATAGATGAAAAAATACTTGAAGTATTCCAAAGACCATGAATCAATATAATGGGATTTCTTTTTTCCAATACTTTAATTATTTTGAAGAATTCTTACTATTGACACCTTCCCATCGAAACCTGCGATTGGAGGATTGAATTTTGTCAAAACAATTTTAATTTTAGAAAGCTTAAATTCCTGATCAATGATTTCTAAAATTGAGTTTGAATATTTTTCGATTGTGAAACAATATATTTTCTTTGATTGTTCTTTTAAAATTTGAACTAATCTTGAGTAGTCAACTGTTTTTTCTATATCATCATTTACTGTACATTTTTCAAAATCAGTCCATAAAAATATATCTAAAATAAATAATTGCCCTAATTCCCTTTCTTCATCAAGAACTCCAACCCTGGCCCAAAGTTTAATATTCTCAATTTTTAAAAAAGTTTCCATCTTTAAAAGTTTTAAAGATCTTTATGTGTAAAGATAGCCCTTCCAGATGCAAAATCATCAACCATATTACCATCCCCTTTTAGGAAATATTTATACGTTACCAAACCTTCTAGACCTACAGGGCCCCTTGGTGGAAGAGTTTGAGTAGATATGCCAACTTCAGCTCCGAATCCATATCTAAACCCATCTGCAAACCTAGTAGAGCAATTATGGAAAACACCTGCACTATCAACTACATTCATAAATCTATTAGCAGTATTTGAATTTTCAGTAATTATTCCGTCTGTATGTTTTGAACTATATTTTTGAATATGTGTGATTGCTTCCTCAAGATCATCAACAATTTTTATCGATAAAATTAAATCTAAATATTCAGTTCCCCAATCTTCTAGACTAGCCTGATACTTTAACCCTAATTCAACTGATCTCTTATCTCCAATTAATTTAACATCATTAGAATTAAACAAAGGTATGGCCTTTTCTAAAAAAGCTGGTGCGATATCTTTATGGATTAATAGAGTTTCAATAGCATTACATGCTGCAGGATATTGAATTTTACTGTCCAACGCGACTGACAAAGCCATCTTCAGATTTGCCTCAGTATCTATAAACAAGTGACAAATTCCATCAGCATGGCCTAGCACAGGAATTCTTGTATTTTCCTGAATAAATTTAACTAATTCATTACTTCCTCTTGGAATTATTAAATTAATATATTTCTCAAGATTTAACATTGCCATGCTATCTTTTCTGCTTGTTAGTAAACATATTGCATTTTTATCAAGACCTGATTCATTTAAACCTTCTTGCAATGCTTTTACTATTGAAGTATTTGTTAAATTAGCCTCACTCCCACCTTTTAGCATCACTCCATTTCCTGATCTTATTGCTAAAGAACTAATCTGCATCACGGCATCTGGCCTTGATTCAAAAATAACCCCTAAAACTCCAATTGGTACAGTTTTTCTTTCTAAGGTCAACCCCTTTGAAAGCTCTCTTTTTATTTGAATTTGATTTACAGGATCAGCCAAGTCTCCAACTTTTCTTACTCCTTGAATTCCTGAATTTAATTTTGATTTTGATAACTTTAATCTAGAAAGTAAAGCTTTAGAAATACCCTTTTTTTCTGCGTTTGAATAATCCGCATCATTAGCCTCTAGTATTTCTTTAGAATTTTTTTCTAGATAATCCGCCATAAAATTTAAGGCTTTAATTCGATTTTGATTTTCAGTCTGACTTATTTTTATTGATGCCAAACGAACTTTCTCAGCTTTTTCTAAAAGATCATTACCTGGTTGAGGAACTTCAAAGATATTAGCCATAATATTTTTTAGTTAGTTTAATAATAATTCAAATTAACGATTCTTTAAAGTAAATTTCTTTCTGAATTAATATCTAAAAAATAATTGAACTTGACTTTTCCAATCCCCATTGGCATCATAAGAACCTAATAATTCTAAATTTGGATTTGCCTGAAAAGTCAAGATTCCTAAAGGTGAAATATCATCTCTACCTGGAACCGTTTGAAAAGCAAAATTTATCGCATCAGTAATATCAAGACCTATTTCCGCCACCCAGGCTTGAGAAGCAAATTCTTCATTAGAAGATGATTGACTATCATCCTCTATATCTAAATTTTCATTGGAAAAAATATTATTTAATGAATCATTATTTTCTATTAACGCTGGATATAGAGATAACTGAAATCTTTCACTAAAAGCATCAGCATTATTAAGTTGAGAAATAAATGCTCTATTTATTAAATTTGCAGAGTTACCTCCAATTAAACCAATTATTTGTGATCTGTTATAACTTGGCGTGCTCCTTAATTGGATTCTTTTATTTTCATCAGCAAAAGATAATTGATCTAAAAATCCTTCATAAGATGCTTCAATTTTGATAAGCCTTGAATTGCCAATCCCAAATGATCCCAAACCACTAGAAGTTGCATTTACATCAAGATCACCTGAGATGTTTGAATCCTGATTATTTTCACTTATGGGTATTATAGAATCTGGAACTTTACTAACCAGAGAAAAATTAATAAATGGGACAACACCGCTTCTTGATGCAAATAAAATATAATTATCTTTATTTTTATCAAGTTTAAATGGAGTGGTATATAAATTAGCTCTACCTTTTTTAAGATAAATAAGACCTCTAGCATTTAAATCTTTGCCCACCTTTCCGTTTATATTAAGATCTAATTTGGTATCTAAATAAGCTTGAATTATCTCAGAATATTGAAGTTTAAAATCTGGTCCAAGTTTTAATTTAAGATTATTAAAACTTAAATTATCCAAATAATTTGGTAAATTTTCACCTAAAAGAACAGAATTCAAAATTGTTTCATTTGAAATTATTTCAATATTCTTTTCATTATTCCAATAGAGTTCTGGCCAATCTTTTTTATCCTCTTTTCGAATAAGATTTTCTCCTTTTTTATTATTTTGATTAGTACTATTTAAATTAATAAATCCATTATTAAAAGATAGAGATCCACCCAAAATAGGTCTTTCAAATGATCCACTTAAATCTATATCTGAATCTATTAAAAAATTAAAATTATCTTTCTTTAAATTAAATCTATTCGTCATCAAATTAATCTCTGCCTTATTAGATTCATTCTTACTATAAAAAGGCAAAGAACCTTTTATAAAAATTTCTCCAGAATCTTCAGACTGTGCTTGAAGATTATTGATCTCTATAGAATCAAAATCAAAAATTATTAAGCTATTAATGTCTTTTAGAATATTGTTAAAAAAATCAATTTCGGAATCTTTAACTACGATAAATCCATTTAATAGAGGTTTATTTAATGTTCCTTTTAGAATCATTCTAAGATTCACATTACCTTCTTTAAAGGTAAAGTATTCAGCAGCAAAAATATCTAATAACTCAATAAATTTTCCATTCCCAAACAATCTTAGATCTAAGTTATCTGAATTATTTATAGGAATTGAGCCTTTAAAACTTATTGGTATTTTAGAGTCATTTATAAGCAAAGAAAAGTCAATATTAAAAACAGAGTTATTAAATTCAATAATGCCTTTTTCAAATAATAATCTGTTATTTTTTATTGATGAATTGTTAGCAGAAATTTGACTAAAGAAAGATTTATTATCAAGGTTATAAAATAACTCCAGATCAAAACCTCCAAGAAAATCTCTCGGTTTATTTAAAAAAATATTTGAAGCACTTAATGGTAATTTTTTAATTTTCAAAGAACCATTACCTTTTAATAAGCCACCTTCTAAATCAATAGAAAACTCCTCTTTTTTATTTTTATTATTATCTCTAAAGACATCAAGATAGCCATTTAATTTTGCATTCAATTTATAGTTGCTTGGCCTATCCCCCTCAATAATTATTTTTGCATTATATCTACTGCTGAATTTTTTAAAATATTTTTGCAAGTTAAAATTTTCTTCTTGCGCATTATTACTTTCAATAAAGTTATTTATAAAATCAATCCTCTCTTTAAACGAATTATTTTCTTTATTTATTTCTAAGTCATCCAAGATATTAAAATTTATGGGTTGAATAACTTTTTTATTATCAAAATTAAAAATATCAAGCGCAGTTAGGACAGTCCAACTAGTGCTGATATCGTTAAAGTCTAAATTAATTAAATTATTTTTATTTGAGTCATAATTGACTTCAATTATCCCCCCGTCAATTGGATACAATGATGAATTGACATTAAAAGAATCATCATTAAAACTAAAATCAAACAATGAGTTTGCTAACTTTATATTTCTATACTTACCTAAACTCCAAGCCAGTCTTCCATCGAGGTAGAACTGGTCTGAATTTATTGATCCAGAACCATTAATAATTCCTTCAATTCTATCGAACTGATTTTTCCCTATTGATAATTGAAGTTCATCAAGAGGAAAATTTTTAGCTTCCCAAATATAACTATTATTCTCTTTAAATACTTCTATGCTTCCTTTATTAGAATTAAATAATCTACTAAAAGATACATTATCTAGTTTAAAATTAGAATCGAACTTTATAGAAAGAAATGAAGGAATTGGAGAGTATCTATTTTTCATATTTAAGATAAATTGATTATTTTTATTTTTAAAATCTCCCTCCCATATCTCTCTGATTCGTATACCTTTAAAATGCGGATAATCAACGTTAAACTTTATTGAAATATCGGGATCAGTAATTTTTCCTTTTAATTCGCCTTTAGCAGTAACAAAACCTCTAATGTCATTATTTCGGAAAATATTTAAATTAGATAATTGAGTTCTATTTATTTTTAGACTAGAATAAATTTTTCCAAAATTAATTCCTCTTCTATCAAACCAATAGGGAAGATGGCCCGATAGTTCAATATCTGGATTTAAACTGTTAACATATCCAACACTTCCTTTAAGGTCAATTTTATTAGAACTTTTATTCAATGGGATATTTAGATTAAATTTTGAATTCAAAGTTCCGTAATTTAAGTTCACGGAATTTCCTATTAAATTATTATCTTTACAAAAAAAACTAGTTGAATCTGATTTTATATTCTCTGAGAAATCTTCTGGTTTTATTTTTAAATTAGTAAAAGAAAACATTCCTTCACAAAATGTACGCTTTGGTGATTTATTAAATTTAAAGTTAGATTTAAATTTACCCTTTTTAAAGCTAATTTTTCTATTCCCAATACTATATTCAGAGCTCTCAAGATCTAATCCTCTAGAAAATAACTCCAGCTTTAAAAAGTCTTTATTTAATTTTTTATTAAATTTAAATTCTAGAAGACCTTTACCATCAAAATTTGATTTTATATTTGCAATAATTTCTCTATTACTGGACTTATAAATAACGTTACCTTTTACTTTTGTTTCTAATCCTGATTTTTTAAGAGTTAGAATTGAATATTTATTAAGTTTAAAATTCAAGTCATAATTTAATTTTGATTTTTTTGTACTTATATCTTTTCCGTAAGGTTTATCCCTTTTAAAAAAATCTCTATCAATATTAATTGCAGCTTGCTCAGGACTTATTTTTACAATCCATTTTTGTTTTAAAAAAGATCTTAAAGGCATAATGCCCACATATAAATTTTTAGCTTTAATTTCAGAATCTATATTTTTCTTATCATTAATTTTTGAATTACCCAAAGATATACCTAGAAATCTAATACCGACATAATCACCTAAATCAACATTTTTATCTAAAAGATTCTCAATACTTTCTTCTAGTTCTAATTTCCTAGAACTATATATTTCTTTTAAAAAATTATTTAATAAAAAAGTGCCTAAAAAACCTAATGAGAAAAGCATCCCTAATAAAAGAATCTTAGTATTTAAATTTAGAGATCTAATTTTTTTCAAGTTAGAGCCCAAAAATAGAGTAGGCTTACAAAATATAAGAAATTAATCAGGTCAAAGCCACTAAATGTCTTTTTTTGAACTATTAGAAAACACTCCTAAATTTTTTGGATTCTTTGGAATATTTCTTTTTATTTGCACAATAACAGCTTTTATATTTGATTTTGGATTTAAATTTCGAATAATTGGAGCAACTATCTTTTCATTATTGCTTTCTTTGAGTAGTTGGGCATTTATACAAAGTTACAACGAAAAAGTTGTAATAGATGATGCAAAATATCTTCCAATTGTTTATGACAACGGGTTCGATTTGATTATTGCTAAAGCAGATGATGACTTTCCAGAAGAATCTATTGAACCAACTTTAGAACAATTATCGGAAAACTTATTGAAAGGTAGCCGATCGGGTGCAAACGTAAAAATAAAGATAAGGAAACTTGAAAAAATTTCGGATAATGTAAGTAAGCCAGTCGTAATAGGAGAAGTTCAAAAAAATGTCAAAATGAATTTGTCTCTAAAAAATGAAAATTAAAAAATTTTTAGACTTTTTGCCAACCAACTTTAGACATGAGAAATCTTTTTTTATTCAAAATAATCTAACTGACTTTGAAAAATTAAGTAATCTTTCTGACTTAGATATAAATGAGATTCAAAGAAAATCTTCACTATGTACATTGAATAATCTAAAGAAAATCAGAGCTATAGCTATTTTTAAAAAAGAAATTGGAATTTCTCCACCGCAAGCATATCTACTTCTACATTGTGGTATATCTTCACTTAAATCATTGTCACTATCTACGCCTTACGAATTAGAACGCAAAATTGGTAGATTAGAAAGAATCCTTAGAGTAAAAACAGAGACCGATACAACTTTTAATCTCTTAAAAGAATGGATTAAAAAAGCTAGTCAAATCGAAAAATCTATTTAAAATCTTGGTTAAAAAAATTTTTTTAATGTAGAATTTAGAAAAAGTTAGTGATAATGAAACATTTTTTATTTTTGTTATTTTTGTTTTCCAACTCTTTATACCCTGTTTTAAGTCAATCTAACTTATTGGAAACTGTAAAAAAGTATCCAAACGAAGCTAGGAATTTATGTAAAAAGTTTAGAGAGTTTAATTCAAAAGGTATTTCAGCTAATTCAGATATAGCTATAGAGTATGTATCAAACCAAAAAAAGTTAACTCCCGTTAACGCAGAGATCTTTTCTATTTACGTCATTGGGCTGCACTGTCCAGACATTACCTAAAGCCTAAATGTCTGGTTCAAGATGGTTTGACAAGTCTCTATTACTTAGAGATGGAGTAAGACTTATATCGAGGATTTGGTTACCTAATAATAATGGGCCATGGCCTGCATTATTAATGAGACAACCTTATGGCAGGGAAATAGCTTCAACTATTACCTATTCTCACCCTGAGTGGTGGGCTTCCAAAGGATATATGGTAATAATTCAAGATGTTAGAGGTATGGGTTCTTCTGAAGGGGTTTTTAATGGTTTTTCTCAAGAAGCTAGCGATACTTCAGAAACACACGAATGGGTAAGGTCTCTTAAAGAATGTAATGGAAAACTTGGCTTATATGGTTTTTCATATCAAGGATTTACTCAACTAACTGGTGAATCAAATTCAAAGCCGCCCGATTGTTTATCTCCAGCAATGACTGGGATGAATATTAAGAATCATTGGTGCTCAGATGGAGGAGCATATTGGTGGCATAACAATATTGCATGGGGACTTCAAATCGCAGCACTAAAAATGAAAAGAGAAAATAAATTTTTTGAATGGGGAAAGATAAGATTAGCCTTAGAAAATAAAAGTTATTTAAGGGAAGGAATTGATACTTTAAAAAAATATGATCCTGATAGCTTTGTTTTGGAATGGCTCAAAAATATAAATAATACAAGCCCATTTGAAGAATTTAAACCAATTTCAGCATGGATTAAAAAACCTATGTTAATTATTGGTGGACTTTGGGATCCACATTTAAAAGGTGCTTTTGATCTTTATAAAAAATCTAGAGAAGTTGGTGGAAGTCCAGAGATTATTATTGGAAATGGGACCCATCTAAATTGGTGGGAGGGATCACAAGAATCTTTATTAAAATTTTTTGATAAACATTTAAAATCAGATAAAAAATTTAATTCTAAGAATTTTAAAGGTGAGAAAAAAATATGGAATATTTCATTAAAAAAATGGGAAGAATTAGATAATAAATTTCACCCTGAATTTATTTTTGGGCTCAAAAGCGATGGCACAGCAAATGTAGAGGTTGAAGATGGAAGTCTGACAATAAAATCAAAAGGATCAGGATGGTTCACAATTGTAAATGACCCATGGAGACCTACTCCATCTGACGGTGGTCATTTAGGTCCAAATCCAGGAAAGTTTAATAGAAGTATTATTGATAAACGCCTGGATGTAGGTGTTTTTCAAACCAATTCTTTTAAAGAAGATCAACATTTAACAGGAGTTCCCACATTAGAGATCCAAGTTAAAAGTGATCAGCCCGATTTCGATATCTGCCTTGCTTTATCTCTAGTTGAAGAAGGTAATGAAAAGGTGAATCAATTTTCAACTGGATTCTTAAGGGTTAAAAACTCCAAAATAAATGAAGAATGCATTTATCAAATAAAAATGCAGCCAACAAATATTTGTTTGATTAAAGAAAGCAAGCTTCGTTTATCTATATCTGCAGCAGCTTATCCCGCTATTGGAGTTAATCCTGGATATGCGCAGGGAAATATTGGAGCGCCTTCAGCGAAGCATAGAGTTATTACTCTAAATTTTAGCCTTAATAAAACATTTATGAAAATGACCCCTTTTTTTAATAAATAATTATTTTTTTGGTTAATCATTTGATATTATTAACCCTTAACATCTACCAGTCATGATCGAGACAATTCAAGCAGACTGGATTAAATCAGAAGCTATCAACCTAGAAAATTGTTGCAATGATAATCCATTAAAAATATTAGGTCCTCATTTTTATGGAGAACAATGGATAATTAGGGTATGGATGCCTGAAGCAGACGAAGTTAAAATAAATTTTAAAAACAATACCTATAAGGCTGAATGCATAAACCATAAATGGCTTTTTGAAGCTATCCTTCCTGAAAATCCAAACTATAATTACGAAATAAATATTTCACGAGGAGGGGTCACAAATACACAACATGACCCTTGGTCATATAGAGAAGAGTGGATGGGGGAAATTGATAGACATCTTTTTGCAGAAGGTAATCATCATCATATTTGGGAAAAAATGGGAGCACATCTCATTGAAGAAAAGAATAAAAAAGGAGTCATGTTTTGCATTTGGGCTCCAAATGCAAAATCAATCTCGATAATTGGAGATATAAATTCTTGGGATGGAAGACATCATCCAATGCAAAAAAGATTAGGGGGAATTTGGGAACTATTCATGCCAACAATGCAAGAGGGCGACACATATAAATACGAAATAAGAACTCAACAAGGTCATATTTATGAGAAAGCTGATCCATATGGTTTCCTCCATGAGATAAGACCTCAAAATGGTTCAATAGTTTCAAAATTGAAAAACTTTAATTGGGACGATAGTTCTTGGATTTCAAATAGAGATTCTTCTAGCCAAATTAACAAGCCAATTTCAGTTTATGAAATGCATTTAGGAAGTTGGCTCCATGAATCAAAAGATAATACATATATTGAGGACAATGGTGATCCAAGAGACCCAGTGCCTGCGGCCGATTTAAAACCTGGAACAAGATTATTAACTTATCCAGAATTAACCAAGAAACTCATCCCTTACGTAAAAGAGAGAGGATTCACTCATATTGAACTAATGCCAATATCTGAACATCCTTTCGATGGTTCATGGGGATACCAAGTTACAGGCTGGTATGCGCCAACAAGTAGATTTGGCACCCCAAATGAATTTAGAGAGTTTGTAAATAAATGTCATGAAGAGGGCATAGGCGTAATTCTTGATTGGGTGCCTGGTCATTTTCCAAAAGATAAGCATGGTTTAGCATTTTTTGATGGTTGTCATCTTTATGAACATGGAGATTCACGTATAGGTGAACACAAAGAATGGGGCACCCTAATATTTAACTACAGCAGAAATGAAGTAAGGAATTTCTTAGTAGCAAACCTCGTTTATTGGTTTGAAGAGTTTCATATTGATGGCATAAGAGTAGATGCTGTAGCTTCAATGCTTTATAGAGATTATCTACGTCCAGATGGAGAATGGATACCCAATGAAAATGGTGGTAATGAAAATATAGAAGCCGTTAAATTTCTTCAACAAGCTAATCATGTACTCTTCCAACATTTCCCAGGTGCACTTTCTATCGCGGAAGAATCAACAACCTGGCCAATGGTAACCAAACCAACTGACATGGGAGGGTTAGGGTTTAACTTAAAATGGAATATGGGATGGATGCACGATATGCTTGATTATTTTGAAATAGATCCTTGGTTTAGGCAATTCCATCAAAATAGTGTAACTTTCTCAATTACATATAACTATACAGAGAACTTTATGCTTGCACTTAGTCATGATGAGGTTGTCCATGGGAAAAGTCATCTTTTGCATAAAATGCCTGGCGATGACTGGAAGAAATATGCAAATACTCGAGCATTACTAACTTATATGTGGACCCACCCTGGTAAAAAAACGATATTTATGGGAATGGAATTTGGGCAAAGACAAGAATGGAATGTTTGGGATGATCTGCAATGGGAGTTACTAGAATTTGAGCCTCATAAAGGTATCAGAAACTTGATTGATGACCTAAACGTTCTTTATAAAAATGAACCTGCATTATGGAAAAATGACTTTGATCCTTATGGATTTCAATGGATTGATTGCAATGACAAATCTAATTCGGTTATAAGTTTCATGCGAAGAGAAAACGATACCAATGAGTGGCTAGTTGTTGTTGCTAACTTTACGCCTAATACTCATGGGTCATACAAAGTAGGTGTTCCTTTGGAAGGATTCTATAAAGAAATATTTAATTCAGATGGTTCTAGATACGGGGGCAGTAACAAAGGAAATATGGGGGGTAAAGAAACTATAAATTACAATATTCATGATTATCAAAATGCTCTTGAACTTGCTTTGCCCCCATTAAGCGTGAGTATCTTCAAACATCAATCAAAGAAATAAGAAGGCTCATTTAACTTAGTGCTTCATATAAATGTTCATATAACGCTTTTGCTCTGCTTTACATTGTAAGATTTTTAAGTTGGATTTTATTTTTTTTTTAAATATCGAATTAAAAAATGGGTCAAGATTTACCACTACTACTTTCTGCCGCATTAGGTAAAAAAGTCAATAGGCCTCCAGTATGGATGATGAGGCAAGCAGGAAGATATATGAAAATCTATAGAGATTTAAGGGAGCGTTACCCAAGTTTTAGAGAGAGGTCTGAAAATCCAGAACTATCATATGAAATTTCAATGCAACCTTTTCATGCTTTCAAACCGGATGGTGTGATCCTTTTTTCAGATATTCTCACCCCGCTTCCAGGGATGGGAATAAATTTTGAAATAATAGAAAGTAAAGGTCCAATAATTGAGGACCCAATAAGAACTCTTAACCAAGTAGAAAATTTAAAAGAATTAAATCCAAGTGAGAGTTTAAGTTTTGTTGGGCAAGTTCTTTCTTCACTAAAAAAAGATGTGAATAATGAGGCAACAGTTTTAGGTTTTGTTGGCGCGCCTTGGACTCTAGCCGCATATGTAGTTGAAGGTAAAAGCAGTAAAAATTATTCTTTAATAAAATCAATGGCTTTTAAAGAACCAGATTTACTTCATAAACTTCTTGATCATTTTGCAAAATGCATTGGTGAATATCTTAAATATCAAATAAAATCTGGAGCGCAAGTAGTACAAATTTTTGATTCATGGGCTGGTCAACTAAGTCCAGAAGATTACGATATCTTTGCTGGGCCGTATCAAAAAAAGGTTGTTGACATTTTAAAAGCGGAATACCCAGAAACACCAGTAATTCTTTACATTTCAGGAAGTGCTGGTGTCATAGAAAGAATGGCAAAAACTGGAGTCGATATAATCTCGTTAGATTGGACAGTAGATATTGAAGAGGCTTGTAAGAGAATCCCTGGAGGGATAGGAATTCAAGGTAATGTTGACCCCGGCATTTTATTTGGGAACAAAGAATCAATAAAAGAAAGGATAGACAATACTTTCAATAAAATTAAAGACAGAAAATATATTCTTAATTTGGGTCATGGGATTTTACCTGGGACTCCAGAAGAAAATGCTCAAACATTTTTTGAACATGGAAAAAAACTCACTTACTAGTCAAAGTCTTGGCATATAAAAACTTATTAATTACAGGTGCGAATGGATGTGTTGGCCAATATTTAGTTGATTGGTTTTTAAAAAACACAAAATTCAGGCTTTATCTAATGGTAAGAGACAAAAATAAGTTGCCAATTTCTGTTCAAGAAAATAAAAAAGTCAAGTTAATGGTGTGTGATATTAGGGAATCATATATTTATAAAAAGGAAATGAGTCAAATTAATTACCTAATACATACTGCTACAGCTTGGGGAGATCCAAGAAGAGCCTATGAAGTAAACATAAAAGCTTTTGAAGAATTACTTGAAATGCTTGATATTGACAAGTTAGAAAAGATTATTTATTTTTCAACAGCTAGCATTCTTGATACCCAAACAGAATTAATGAGGGAATCATTGATTTATGGAACAGAGTATATTCAAACAAAATATGAATGTTTCAAGAGACTTAGAGAAAGCTCATTTGCAGAAAAAACTTTCGCTGTTTTCCCTACCTTGGTTTTTGGAGGAAATCTTGGGGAAAAAAGTAAATATCCCGTTAGTTATTTAACTAGCGGATTGAAAGAAATCGGGAAATGGCTTTGGTTAGCAAGATTTTTAAAACTCGATTCTAAATTTCACTTTATACACGCAAATGATATCGCCCAGATTTGCGGGTTTCTAATTAAAAATCATAAAGAAGAGCAATACAAAGGCTTTAGAAAATTTGTCTTAGGTCAGAAATTTATTTCAATTGATGATGCCATAATTACACTTTTAAAGAAACATAATATGAGGAGATTTTTTGCGATACCGCTTACAAAAAAAATTCTAAAAATATTATTAAGAATTCTCCCCATCCAAACTACTCCTTGGGATAGCTTCAGTATCAAAAAATATGACTTTAATCATGTCCCCATAACTAATCCTGAGACTTTTAAACTTAAAAGTTATGCCAAGTCACTGAATGATATTTTAAGGTTATCAAAGTTACCAAGCTGTAATAACAATTAAAATTCTCGCAGTTAGGTTACGAAAGCCTTGTAATATATATAAATAAGCAAATTTTTATTATGTTACGTTCAATCTTTGCAGGGTTATTTGCAATAGTTTTAACTCTAGGTCTAGGTATTTCATCAGTTTCAGCTAAGACTGTTGAAGTAAAACTTGGAACAGATGCTGGAATGCTTGCGTTTGAACCAAGTACAGTAACCATTAGTGCTGGTGATACAGTTAAATTCGTCAATAATAAACTTGCCCCTCACAATGCTGTTTTTGATGGGCATGAGGAATTAAGTCATGCGGACCTAGCTTTTGCTCCAGGAGAGTCTTGGGAAGAAACATTTGATACTGCTGGAACTTATGATTACTATTGCGAGCCTCACAGAGGCGCTGGAATGGTAGGTAAAGTTATTGTTGAATAAATCTTCTAAATAGTTAAACAGGCTTTTTGACTTAATATTTATTAAGGTCATACCCAAATTTTGATTGATGAAAATAGTTCCAGGAGAATTTTCAGATTCTGCTTGGAACTATTTTATTTTTGCCAAAGAAATTGCCTATAAAAATTATCAACAAAATGTAGACTCTGACAATTTATTATTAGCTCTTATAAAAGATGACAATATTACAAAAAAGATTCTTAAAAAAAATAATGTAAATCTAAAAGATCTTGAGAGGGAAATAATTTCATCATTAAATGGGAAGGCAAAAATGAAAAACAAACAAGATAATTTATATATTGGTGATACTCTTCACAAAATATTTTTGAAGGCGAATGATATTAAAAACACTTTAAATGATGTAGTGATATCAACAGAACACTTAGTTTACGGTTTCACTTATGATGATAAATATGGATTTCAAATTTTAAATCAAAAAGGTATTCCAGAATTTATTGAAATAATAAAGAAAATGAAGTCAGATCCGGCAGTAAAAAATGAATTTAATAGTTCTAATGAGTCTTTGGAAAAATATGGTATTGATCTAACTCAATCTGCACGAGATGGGGTTTTAGACCCTGTTATTGGTAGGGATGAAGAGATTAGAAGAACAATTCAAATATTGAGTAGAAGAACAAAAAATAATCCAGTTCTTATTGGAGAACCTGGAGTTGGAAAAACAGCCATTGTAGAAGGGTTAGCTCAAAGAATTATTAATGGCGATGTACCTTCTGCGCTACAAGATAGGAAACTAATTTCATTAGATATGGGTTCACTTTTAGCTGGAGCAAAATATCGTGGAGAATTTGAAGAAAGAATAAAAAATATTCTAAAGAAAGTGAAAGAATCAGACGGTAAGATTATTCTTTTTATTGATGAAATTCATACGGTAGTTGGTGCAGGCGCTAGTGGAGGTTCTTTAGATGCAAGCAACCTATTAAAACCAATGCTTGCGAGAGGAGAACTTAGATGTATTGGTGCTACAACTATTAATGAACATAAACAAAATATAGAAAAAGATCCTGCTTTAGAACGAAGATTTCAAAAGATAAAAATTGATGCTCCTTCTATAGATGATACGGTATCAATTTTAAGAGGATTGAGAGAAAGATACGAAGTCCATCATAGTGTGAGAATTTCTGATAATGCATTAGTTGCTGCTGCAACCCTTAGCGAAAGATATATTAACGATAGATTTCTTCCTGACAAAGCAATAGATCTTATCGATGAAGCAGCCTCAAGATTAAATATGGTCATAACTTCCAAACCTGAAGAAATTGATGAAATTGATCGAAAAGTTCTACAATTTGAGATGGAAAAATTATCTTTAAAAAGAGAAACGGATGATTTTTCTATAGAAAGATTAAAAAAAATCAATAATGAACTTATATCCCTTAAAGATAAACAGGCAGAATTAGGCGCTCAATGGAAAAAAGAAAAAGATGAAATTGATGAGATTAGCACCATAAAAGAGGAAATTGAATCTGTTCAATTGCAAATAGATCAAGCCAAAAGGAGTTTTGACCTCAACAAAGCAGCAGAATTAGAATTTGGAACTTTAAATTCTTTGCAAAAAAAATTGAAAGAAAAAAGTGAGTCCCTAGTAAATTCTCAAAAAAATGTAGATACAAGTCTTTTAAGACAAGAGGTAACCTTTGATGATATTGCAGAAGTTGTCTCAAAGTGGACCTCTATTCCAGTACAGAACTTAAACCAGTCAGAAAAAGATAAACTCTTGAGCCTTGAGTCAATCCTTAAAGAAAAAATTATTGGTCAAGAAAGTGCTATTAGGGCAGTTGCAGATTCCATTAAGAGATCAAGGACTGGTCTAAATGATCCAAGCAAGCCATTAGCCAGTTTTCTATTTTTAGGTCCAACTGGCGTTGGGAAAACAGAGCTAAGTAAAGTAACAGCCAAAATAATATTCGATTCAAATTCTTCAATTACAAGACTGGATATGTCTGAATATATGGAAAAGCATTCAGTCAGCAAAATTATAGGTGCGCCTCCTGGATATTTAGGTTTCGAATCAGGAGGTCAACTAACTGAAGCTGTACGCAAAAATCCTTATTCATTAATACTCCTAGATGAAATAGAGAAAGCTCACAAAGATATTTTAGATATTCTCTTACAGGTTCTTGATGATGGAATCATAACTGATGGTCAAGGTCGTACAATCAATTTCAAAAATTCAATCATTGTTCTCACAAGTAATTTAGGAAGTCAATCAATAAATGATTTATCAATTAGAAAAGAAGATACAAATGAAATTAAAAAAGTTGTAGATAATGAAATTAAAAAATTTTTCAAGCCTGAGTTTTTAAATCGACTTGATGAAATAGTTATTTTTAATAATTTAGAATTAAATGACATAAAAGAAATTGCAAAAATCCAGCTTCAACATTTAGAAAAAAGACTTAACAAAAAAAACTTAAAATTCAAAATTACGGATGAAGCAATTAACCAACTTGTCGAAAATAGTTTCGATCATGCCTATGGTGCAAGGCCTTTAAAAAGAATTATTCAAAAACAAATTGAGACAAAAATTTCAAATAATATATTGAATAATCATTACCTTAATAAAGATGAGATTAATATTTATCTGATTAATGGAGAGATAAATGTTGATTAAATATCTAATTAAAGAATACTATATGACTTTAAAATTAACATTTTTAATCTATGATTTGAACCAATCAGGAATTTCCTCATAACTTGCTTTATTCGATTTATTTTCTTTTGATTCTGTTTTCCAACAACATGTTCTGCCCTTATCCTTATCCTGTAAGTATTCATTAGCCCATCTCCAAATTAATTCAGAAGTGAACTCCATTCCCACATTATCCATAATTCTCAGATCTAAAGCATCTAAGTCATGTAATTTTTCCCAGTAATTCAGCAAAGGGTCATCTTTATTTATTAGAAAAGTATGGTCAAATTGCTCCTTTAGTCTATTTTCTAGGGGCTTTAGACTTGAAAAATCGACAACAAAACCATTTAGGTCTAATTTTTTTGCAATAAACCAAAAGGTGAATGATCTTGAATATCCATGCACAAATCTGCAGTGGCCTTCATGACGCCATTGCCTATGTGAACAGGGAAAATCCTCGTAACTTTTGCTGCATGAAAATTTCAGAGAATGAATATACATCAATTAACTGTTAGGATAATTTTTAATAAAACACATTGAGTAGGATTTAACATAACGAACATAATGACTTATTCAACTAATTTTTCGATAGAGGATCTACGCTTTGATAATTATGGATTAATCCCTGCAATAGCACAAGATTGGCTTGACGGATCAATTCTTATGCTTGCTTGGATGAACAAAGAATCTTTGACAATGACTCTTGAAACCAAAAACGTTCATTATTGGAGTAGATCAAGATCCGAAATTTGGAGAAAAGGAGCTACAAGTGGAAGTACCCAAATACTTAAGGAGATAAGATTTGACTGCGATAATGATGCACTAATCCTTTTAATTGAACAAAATGGTTCAGGAGCATGTCACACTGGGGAAAAAAGTTGTTTTTTCAACGAAATCAAAATTAATCAAAGTGACAAAAAAGAGAAAAAAACAACTCCCTTCTCAAATATTTGCTCTGAATTATTCAATACAATTAACGAAAGATCAATAAATCCATCAGAAAAAAGTTACACAAATCATTTATTAACAAAAGGTAGTAATACTATTTTGAAAAAAATAGGAGAGGAATCTGCAGAATTTATAATGGCTTGCAAAGATAATGATAAAAATTCAATCTCAAATGAAGCTGCTGATTTAATTTATCATCTGCAAGTAGCCCTTATGCATAAAGGGGTTGAGTGGAGAGATGTACTTGCTGTTCTAGAATCAAGAAAAAAAATTAAATAATTAAAATTTATAATTTTTAATTTTTTACGAAAAATTTTAAAAAATTATATTAATTAACTCATTAATAATTATTAATTAATTATTAATTAATTATTACATGTATGGCTTATTACTGAATTGACTATAAGTTAAATATATTAACAATGAGGTAAATCGTGAGTTCATTAAGCGATTTTCTTGGTGAAATAGGTCGTCATCAACTTTTGACTCCCGAAAGAGAACTCACAATGGGCAGAAAAGTCCAAGAAATGGTAGTACTTGTTAATAGATGCCAAGAGGCAGGAGGGAAAGGCCCCGCTTGTGAATACTCAGAAGCCGAGAGAAAAAAGATAAAAATTGGTGAAAAAGCTAAAAACGAGATGATAACAGCCAACCTAAGACTAGTAGTCAACCTCGCCAAGAGATACCAAGGGAAAGGATTAGAATTACTGGACTTAATTCAGGAGGGTACATTAGGTCTTACAAGGGCCGTAGAAAAATATGATCCGTCTAGAGGACATAGATTTTCCACCTATGCTTATTGGTGGATTAGGCAAGGTTTAAATAGAGCATTGTCAACTCAAAGTAGAACGATAAGGATCCCTGTTAACATTAATGAAAAACTTACAAAACTAAGATCAGCAAAATCAAAGCTTATGCAACTTAAGGGTATTCCACCTACTAGTGATGAGCTAGCTGAAGAAATGAAAATTACCAAAGAGGAAATTGACGAACTCCTTTCTTGTGAATTGAGAAGCATCACTGTTAGTCTCCAAGGTACTGTTAAATCAAAATCAGATCCTTCCGAGTTGGTTGATATTCTTCCAAGTGATCAAACTCCCCCAATGGAATTAGCCGAATTAGCCGAAAGGACAGCCTCGGCTTGGAAGTTATTAGATAAAGCAAATTTAACTGAGAAAGAAAGAAAGATAGTAAGCTTAAGATTTGGTTTAGACGGCTCAAATGAATGGAGAACTTTAGCTGAAGTTGCAAGACATATGAGTTGTAGCAGGGAATATTGCCGACAAGTTGTTCAACGTGCTTTAAGAAAACTTAGAAAAGCAGGAATACAGAATGGATTAGTTGATAGTATTAGCTAAAAATTCTATAAAAAATATTTAAATTTCATTTATAAGGATGAAAGAGAATTACAAAACTCAAGAAAAAATCTATGATGCTGAAGTTTTAGAAAGTTCAACATTTGATGAAAATATCATTATCAAAATTCTTATTAAAGCGGGAAGAACAATTGCCAAGCCTGCCTTAGAAGTTTTGGAGATGGCATTAGATCCTTATACTCCTGCACAAGTGAGAGTTTCATTAATGGCTGCTCTAGCATATTTGATTATGCCATTTGATCTTTTCCCTGACTTTATGCCTTTAGTTGGTTTTAGTGATGATTTTGTAGCCCTCACAGCAGTACTCAGTATATGGAGCAAATACATGACTCCTTCAATAAGAGCAAGAGCAGAGAATAAGCTTAATAAGTTATTTCCTTTTTATTGAATGAGTAAATTATCTATACAGCAAGAAAAAGAACTCGTCTCCTTCATTAAAGATTGGTTAAAAACGCATGGATTTACCCAAAAAGACTTAGCAAATGAATTAAATATTAAATCGAGTAGAACCTCCGAGATTATTCTCAAAATGAAAGAATTATATAAAAGAGGCGGCATGTTCAATATTGCAAAAAATCTTATAAAGATTGAGCAAAAATGGTTAAACAATATCAAGAACGATTATCTAGAAACAAAACAAACACCACCATACAATCAATTAGATATCGACTCATTAGTAAACCAGATAAATCAAGATACTAGTAAATAAATATATTATTTAAATAATATATTTTTAATTAAAAATGATATAACCTCTTAAAACTAAAGTTTAAATAAATATTGTTTTAACTCCTAAATAAGATAAATAATTGAATTATTTAAGCAAAAATAATATGTATTTTTAAGTTAAATTAATTCTTTTAATAAATAGTTAATAATTACTAAATTTTTTCGTAAATCATATTTAAAATGCTTGAATCCAGGGATAAATATCATAATTAATCCATATACCTTTTTCCCAATATATATCCTCCTCAATAAGATCTCTCAACTCGTTTACATCATTAGCATTAAAAATTCCAAACAAATATTGGGTACATTTTGTTGGCCCTAATGTAACTAAAATATCGCTATCTTTTAAGTTTTTAAGTCTCTTAAGATGTTGTTCTCGAAATGGTTCCCTTTTAATAATTGCATCATCACAGTACCGTCCAAAAACTACAAACTTTTCCATTTTTAAATATAAATAATAGAATGAATAGATACTTAATAATTGCATATATTACACGCAGATTGCTATGTTATTTAATACAACTTTCTTTTAATTAATTATGCTAACTGGTAGCGATCTCCTTGCAAAAGTTAAAGAACTTGGTGATGTTAGCAAATCTGACCTTGTTCGCGCCTGTGGATATGTTTCCACTAAAAAAAACGGAGGTGAACGCTTAAACTTTACAGCATTTTATGAAGCACTTTTAGAAGCAAAAGGGGTTAATCTTGGTGATTCTGGAGTTGCAGGTATTGGAAAAGGTGGAAGAAAACTTAGTTATATTGCCACAGTTCAAGGCAATGGAAATCTTCTGATTGGGAAAGCATATACAGCACTTCTTGATTTAAAAGCAGGTGATGAATTCGAAATTAAGCTCGGAAGAAAACAAATCAGATTATTACCTACAGAAGAATCTTAAAGACAACAACAATAAATTGGTGATAACATTTTTAATTAATTTTCTATAAATAATTCTTTTAATTAATAAATTATCTTTGTATTTATTTTTTTTGATCAGCAGCTAAACGCATTTCTTTACAAAACTCACCAACATGATCGACAACATCATTTTCACTTGAGCTCGAGATTCGTTTTACAAATGCACTCCCAATAATTACTCCATCTGCTCCCCAATCACGAACTTTATTAACATGTTCAGGAGTTGATATTCCAAAACCAACAGCAATTGGATTGCTATTTACATCTTTTAGTTTAGCAATAAGATTTTCTACTCTATTTTCCATTTTGTTTCTCTCACCAGTGACACCTGTAACACTTACTAAATAAGTGAAGCCTTTTGTATGATTTGATATTTGTTTCATTCTTTCAAAAGGAGTAGTTGGCGCTACCAATAAAATTAAGTCCATAGAATGATTACTAACTATTTTAGAAAATTTATAAGCTTCCTCCAAAGGGAGGTCAGGAACTATTAGTCCAGAAACTCCAGCATCAGATGCCATCTCACAAAACCTTTCAAAGCCAAAACATAGTAATGGATTCAAGTAAGAAAAAAGGATGATGGGGATATTTAATTTACCTTTTAAAGACTCTAAAAGTTTAATTACTTTTCTTAAGCTGGTACCTGACTTTAAGGCGCGCGAGGCGGCCACTTGAATAACAGGTCCATCTGCAAGTGGGTCACTATACGGGATACCTAATTCAATAAGGTCAGCTCCATTTTCTTGTAATTTTAATAAGATCTCAGACGTTATTTCAATATTGGGATCCCCAGCCATTATAAAAGGCATTAAAGCAAATTTTTTTTTATTTTTTAACTCACAAAACATCTCATCTACCTTAGATAAAGATTCATTTTTAGTAATTTGCATTTTGTTATCTTTCATAATTTTTAGATATTTTTTTATGAAAAATTTATGGATTTTTCTCTAAATCTTCCATAAGTTTTTGCTGCTCTTCCTTTGACAATGAGTTGAATTTAGTTTCTAGTTTATCATTAACAACTTTTTCATACTCTTTTCTATAACGCTTCCTTTGTTCCATAAAAGTCATTTTTCCATTTACAACTCTATAAACATAAGATGTTACCCAAGTAATAACGATCAAAATCAAGATACAACTTGATAGAGTAGTGGCTGTAAAATTATCTATACCAATTTGCGGTGCAAATTTATAACTAATTAATCCTATTAATGAAATAAATAAACCTATTTGTATAACTTTTCCTTTAGTCAATTATTTACCCTTTACCACTCCCTTTTAGTCTGAGATTTAAAAATGGAGAAAATAAAATTAAACCAGGAAAGAAAAGAAATACAAGGCCATAAATTCCTAATCTTTCAAATTTGCCCATAATATTCCATCTATTATTCATCCAGTAAAATAGTAACAATGGGATAACCAATAAATAGGTAGAAATAATTCCGATATAAGCAATTAAAGTAGCGAATGAATTATTGAAAAAACTTTCCATTTTAATTTATGGTTGCTTAGTTAAAACATAACAACTATTGGAAGCTATCGTCAAAACTAAAAATAAATAATTAAATAATGGGAGTGGGGGGACTTGAACCCCCACGAGCTAAATCGCTCGACGGATTTTAAGTCCGGCGCGTCTACCAATTCCGCCACACTCCCAAAGGAATTTGCGCTTTCTAATCGTAGCTGAAAGTAACCCATTTATCCAAGAAAAATGCGAATATTTACATTTTTTGGAGACCAATGGACGAGCTAGAACTATTAAAAAATTAATTGATTAAAATCCATCGCTATAACTTAATTCTCGAAATAGTAAGAGGAAATTTGTTCCTTTTTTAATGGTTATGTTCATGCATACTGCATGGCATCCATTTATCTCCCATTTGATGAGCGCCTTCACAGTCAAATTTATAAGCTTCTTTTTCAGCCTGTTCTTTTGTATCAAATAACATTGGCATTTTCATTTCTTTTTCGACGGGTTTATTTGAACAACTTAACGAAAGAATTGACATGAAAAAAAAAGGAATAAAGTGTTTCAAAACTTATTTATAAAATCAAGGCAGCTTAGTATTAAATATCTTTTAAAATATCTAAAAAATTGATTTCTTTACATATATATATTGATTGACAGTCGATCTAAAAAAAGGGTAAAAAGCTGCTTTTTTTAATGCCATACGATCAAAAAAAGAAGCATGGATCGCGCTAGATCAAGTTGTGGATATTTGTCCTTAAGTGGATAGGTCCAGAAGTAAGATAGCGACTGGCTTTTGACCAATCGCTAAAGGTTTGTGTACTTAAGTGTAATAAAATCTATCTGGTTTTTAAGTCCGGCGCGTCTACCAATTCCGCCACACTCCCAACGGAATTTGCGCTTTCTAATCGTAGCTGAAAGTAACCCATTTAACCAAGAAAAATTGGAATATTTACACTTTTAATTGTCAAATTAAATCTAATTTTTTAATTTACTATTCCTTCTACTTGCCATTGTAAAGTTTCACCTGCATGAAATGGTTTTATTTGTGCGACAATATTTTTTTCTTCAACAACATCAATATATTCTTTAATTTTGTTGGGTCTAGAAACTAATTTTAATTTTTCTTTATTTGGTGGGACATTATAAAAATTAGGTCCATTCAAACTTGCAAACTTTTCAAAATTATCAAGAGCATCCTCCTCATCGAAAACTGTTAAGTAGCTTTCTATTGCTACTGGCGAATTAAAAATGCCTGCACATCCACAAAAAGCCTTCCACTGCCTGAGGTGTGGAGCAGAGTCAGTCCCCAAGAAAAAACATTTTTTCCCACTTGTTGCCGCTCTCCTTAAAGCGAGTCTATTATTTTCCCTCTTAGCAACTGGTAAGCAGTAAAAATCACTATTTAAGCCTCCAAAAAACATTGCATTTCTATTTATATGCAAATGATGAGGAGTAATAGTAGCCCCAATATTATTTTCTTGCACAAAATCCACTGCGTAAGAGGTGGTTATATGTTCTAGAACGATTTTTAATTTTGGAAATCTTTTGGTTATTTGAGAAAGTTCTTTATCTATAAAAACTTCTTCTCTATCGAATACATCTACTTCAGAATCAGTCACTTCCCCATGAATTAAAAGAGGCATTCCAGAATCTTGCATTAATTCAAAGATCTTATATAGATTTTCTATTTTCCTAACTCCATGACTGGAATTTGTTGTGGCATTAGCAGGATATAATTTTGCTGCAAAAAAAACATTATTTTTAAAACCATTTATTAGTTCCCCTTTATCAGTGTCATCTGTAAGATAAATTGTCATTAATGGTTCAAACTTAGAACTTTCTGGTAGCGCTTCAACAATAGATTTCCTATAAGAAATAGCGCTTTTGATTGAAGTTATGGGACTTTTAGTATTTGGCATAACAATGGCTCTTCCAAAATATTCCGAAGTAAAATTAATGATATTTTTTAATACAAGACCTTCTCTTAAATGTAAATGCCAATCATCAGGTTTTATTATGTTTAAAGTCTTCAAAATTTTTTCTATTTAATCAATTTTAACAGCAAATTAAAATTGACAATAAATTATAGATATTCGAGGATAGTTATTAACCAATTATGAAAATTTTTATTATCTAAATTAAATCCTAAATATGAGTGATTTTTTATTTCCAATAATAGAAATATTTTTAGGCGTAGTTCTACTTTTTGCTGGAGGAGAGTTCTTTATTCAAGGAGCCATATTTTTATCTTTAATTTTAGGAATACCTCAAATAGTAATTGGTTTGACAGTTGTTTCTCTTGGAACAAGCTCTCCTGAGTTGTTGGTAAGTTTGAGTTCAATTTTAAAAGGCAGTGATTCGCTTGCGGCAAGCAATGTAATTGGAAGCAATATTTTTAATGTTCTCGTTGTTTTGGGCATAAGCTCATTGATAACACCTCTTAAAGTAAAAAGCAGAATAGTCAGAAGAGATGTGCCTCTTTTAATGACAATTTCTTGTGCAGTTTGGGCTATGTCATCAACAGGCTTATTAACATTGCAAGCAGGGGTATTTCTAATATTTTGTTTAATCTTAAATACAATATGGGAAATCAATACCATCAACGAAAAAGGAGAGGAGACAAAAGATGCTGAACCAGAAATAGAAGAATTAAAAGATAGCTATAAAGGGAAAATGAATATTTTACTAAAGTTAATATTGGGAATATTTCTTTTAAGCTTTGGTTCAAATATATTAGTAAATGGTTCTCAAACGCTCGCTACTCTTTTGGGTGTAAATGAAATTGTTATTGGTTTAACTATCGTCGCAACTGGAACATCTTTACCAGAATTAGTAACTTCAATAATTGCTGCATTTAAAGGCAAAACAGATCTTGCGATTGGGAATGTAATAGGAAGTAATTTACTCAATCAACTTTTAATCCTTGGAAGTTGCAGTATTTTTTCAGGATTTAAAGGTTTAGTAATTGAACAGAGTCTAATAAAAGTTGACTTACCTTTTATGGTTTTAACTACCTTTGCATGCTTACCAATTTTCTGGAGCAAAGGGAAAATCACAAGAATTGAAGGTTTTATTTTGCTTAATCTTTATATTTTCTATATTCTCGATAAGATACTTTTCCTGAATGAATTTAACTTCCTTTCTGAATTAAGGATAGGTTTATTTTTTTACTTTGCATTACTAATAGTATTTCTGATTGTTCAAGAAAAATTAAAATTTTCTAATTCATAATTTTATCCATACATAGTCACAAATTCTTCTGAGATAGTTGGGTGCAAAGCCATAGTAATATCAAAATCTTTTTTTGTTATCCCTGCATTTAATGAAATTGATACCATTTGAATAATCTCAGACGATGTTTCTCCAAACATATGACATCCTAGGACTTTGTCAGTTAGCTTATGAACTACAATCTTTAACATACATTTTGATTTATTCTTTTTGAAGGTATTAGACATAGGGGTAAATTTGCATTTGAAAATTTTTATATTTTTTTCAGAGTAAATCTCTTTAGCTCTTTTCTCACTTAAGCCAACTGTTGAAATTTCTGGAATAGTAAAAACGGCCTTAGGGATATATTTATAATTTACTTTTCTTTTTTGGTTATTAAAAAAATTATCTGAAAAAACTCTCCCTTGTTCTATTGCTACTGGAGTTAAGTTTGGCTTATTTATGATATCGCCAACTGCAAAAATGTTTGCGTTGCTTGTTTGATTAAGTTCATCGACATCTAAATATTGGCCATCCATCTTTAGATTTAAAAAATCTAAATTTAAAGGCAAAAGATTTGGTTCTCTTCCTGTAGCAATAAGGATACTATTAGTTAGGAGTTTATCTCCCGAGTCTATGGTAGATTCCAGATTTCCATTTACTTTTTTGATAGAATTTAATTGAGTATTAGGGATGATATTGATTTCAGTAAAAGTAGGTGATTCCTCTAGGCATGAAGAAAGATCCTCATCAAAACCATTAAGTAAATGTTGACCTCTTATTAATTGAGTTACTTCAGTACCTAAATTTCTGAAAATAGAAGCAAATTCACAAGCAATATATCCACCTCCTACTATTAGTATTGATTTAGGGAACTTTTCTAATTTAAAAATATCATCACTAGTCCATGCCAAATCTACCCCAGGAATATTTAATTTCTTTGGTTTACCTCCAACTGAAATAAGAATTTTTTTTGAACTTATTTTGTTTTTAATTTTCTTTGTGTATGAACAAATAATTTCTAATTCATTTTGAGTAATAAATCTTCCTAAGCCTTCAAAAATAGTTATATTCAACTTTTTTAAAGAATTTCTATGAAAATTACTTAATCTAGAAACCTCATCTCTAACATTATTCAACAAAATATTTGATTCAAAATTAATACCTTCATTTTTTAATCCATATCCTTCAGAAGAATCCATATTTTTTTTACTTTTAGCTGCATAAACCATTAATTTCTTAGGCACACATCCCCTTATCACACAAGTTCCTCCTATTTGATTTGCTTCTATGATTGCGACTTTTGCTCCATAACTAGCCGCACGTTTAGCCGCCGCGAGTCCTCCAGATCCAGCGCCAACAACAATTAAATCAAATTCAAATTCCAAGACTTTTTTTAATCAATTATTATAACGTTAGTTTATAGCTTTAATTCAAATAATGAATGGGATTTTGAAATGGGATGATTTAAATAAATTTGAAGTTGAAGATCTTGATAGAGTCCATGGTATAAATAATTCCTACGCAAATTTAAGATTATTTGGACATAGTGAAAATGATGTATTAGTTACCCTCTACAGGGATAGGCATTCTTGGTGTCCTTACTGTCAGAAGATATGGTTATGGCTTGAATTTAAGAAAATTCCATACAGAGTCAAGAAAATAAATATGTTTTGCTACGGCCAAAAAGAAAGTTGGTTCCTTGAAAAAGTCAGATCGGGGAAATTACCTGCAATTGAATTTAAAGGGCAAGTTATAACTGAAAGCGACGATATAATAGCTTTTTTAGAAAATGAATTTGGAGCACTTGGATCTTTTATTACATCTAGTCACCTTATCAAAATTCGAGAGTTAGAAAGAGAAATTTTCAGATCCTGGTGTAATTGGCTCTGCCGAGAAAGCTTTAATTTTATAGATAACTCTTTTAGAAAAAAAAGATTTAAAGAATCTATATCTAAACTCGATGAAATCTTAAGTAGCTCAAAATCAGGGTTTGTTGATCCATCAGTTTCTAACACTGGTGATATAGAGCCTGGTGTTGGAGATATAATTTTTATTCCCTATATGGAGAGAATGAATGCATCACTTATTTATTATAAAGGGTTTAATTTAAGATCTAATTATCGTCATGTAGATAACTGGCTTACCCTTTTTGAGAGGACAAGTGCTTATAGAGGCACTCAAGGAGATTTTCATACTCATTCTCATGATTTACCCCCACAGATGGGAGGATGCTATAAAGAAAGCAATGAACAACAGATTACTTTCTCAAAGCTAATAGATACTGGGGAGGGTTTAGGTAATTATGAATTAAACCTAAATTATGAATCTAAATATTATGCAACAATTGCTCTTAAAAGAGTGATAAAGCATAAAGACAATTTACTAAAGGTAAACCCATACAATAAAGAATCCTTTGACGAATCATTGAGATCAGCTTTGAGCCATATGATCACAGGTGAAGTATTAATCCCTAAAAAACTTTCAGGAATCTCTTTAAGATACTTAAAAAATAGAATCTCAGTTCCAAGAGATATGCCAATCATTTCAGCGAGGTTATTAAGGCAATCATTAAATAGAATTGAATCGCTCAGTGATATCAATGAAATAGATAAGTTACCTTTAAGGCATAGATATGATCAAGATCCTATAAATTTCATTTCTAGTTAATAGTAAAACTATAAATTTTTTCTTGAATCAATTTGAAGTAAATCTCTTATTTTTTGAACTTGATTTGCAATATTTGGATCAATAGATAATTTTTTTTCAACTTGTTCAATAGCATACATTACTGTTGTATGGTCCTTGCCCCCAAACTCATCTCCAATTCTTGGTAGGCTTAGATCCGTCCCATGCCTCATAAGATACATACCTATTTGTCTAGCTTGACTTACTGGTTTTCTCCTACTTGAACTGATCAATTCATCAGTAGAAACTTTAAAAAAATCTGACACTTTATTAATAACTTGTTTTGGAGTAACAACTACTCCAACACTATTCGGATCAAGCATTGGAGCAATTGATTGGACTGTCATTGGCAAGCCTGTTATTGATGCAAATGCAACAGCTCTAGTAAATGCTCCTTCCAATTCTCGAATATTCGAAGTGAATCTTCCTGCTATAAATTGAATTAAATCTCTTGGAAGACTCATCCTCTCTTGTTCTGCCTTTTTTTGAAGGATGGCTGTCCTCGTCTCAAGATCAGGTGGTTGAATATCTGCCGTCATGCCCATTGAGAACCTAGAAATTAATCTCTCTTGAATTCCCGACAATTGATTTGGTGGCCTATCACTTGCAATAACTATTTGACTTCCTGATTCGTGAAGAGCATTAAAAGTATGAAAAAATTCTTCCTGTGTATACTCTTTGCCTTCTAAGAACTGTATATCGTCTATTAAAATCAAATCTACATTTCTATATTTATCTCGAATAGCTGTCATTCCATCTCTTCGAATACCACTAATAACATCATTAGTAAAAGTTTCTGTAGATACATATTTAACTTTTGCTTCTGGATCTATTTCTACTCGATAGTGGCCTATTGCTTGCATTAAATGAGTTTTACCGAGACCTACACCACCACAAATAAATAATGGATTAAATTCTCTCCCGGGTGATTCGGCAACTGCTAAAGCCGCTGCATGAGCCAACCTACTATTTGGACCTACAACAAATCTTTTAAAGACGTAGCGTAAATTTAGACCGTTGGGATTTTTGGATCGATTTTTTGAAGAAATATCTTGAATATTATTAGGAAATGATTTTGTTTTATGATCCACAATCTTTTCATCTAGGTTCTCTTTATTTGTTGAATCGCTGCTTATATTTGTTTCAGATTTAAAAATAACTTTTACATCATGGCCGCATATTTCTTTTGCAGCCTTTTCGATAGTTTGACAATAATTCTTTCTTAACCAATCACTGGAAAATGTATTTGGGGCAGTTAAAGTTAATAAGCCATTTTCAAAACAATTAAATTTAGCAGGCCTTATCCATGTCTCAAATGAAGGCTTACTTAAAGTTTTTTGAAGTGATTGTTGAACTTCCGCCCAAATAGGATTAATTGCTTGCAAAGTTTTATTCTCTAGATTATTAATCTAGTTGGAATTTAATAATTGGCCATTATCAAATCACAAGATCACGACAAATTTAAAATTATTTAACAAAGTATCGACTAAAATTATAAAAATAAATTTTATATTTTTTAATAGGCATATAATTATTTTAAATTTAACTAAATTATTGGATAAAGCATTACTTATTATCATGGCGAAATGGCATGGTTTTGGAAGATGCAAAACAAGATTATCAAAAGATATAGGTAAAAGTAATTCGGCGAAAGTACAAAGTGTAATGACCAAACACACAATTTCAGTGGCAAAATTTCTTCAAGAAAATAAACTGCTTGATATTTCTATTGCCATAACTGGTTTAGGAGTAGGAAATTGTAGAAAATGGTCTAGAGAGTTAGGCATCAAAAAATTTAATTTGCAGGGGAAAGGCTGCTTGGGAGAAAAAATGAAACGGCAAATAATTATCAACAAAAAATTTTGTGCAAGACATAAGATCAAAAATATTATTTTTATTGGTACTGACCTACCAGATTTATGCCATCAAGATTTATTGAATACTCTAAAAGAGCTTCAACATAATGATCTTATTTTAGGACCATCTAACGATGGAGGATATTGGCTTATTGGTTTGTCAGAAAAAATAATGTTATCACATACATATTTACCTTTTATCAACATAAAGTGGGGGACAGAAAATGTTCTTCAAAATACAATTGATAATTTTGCTCTTAAAAAATTAAAATATAAGTTCTTAGATAAAAAAATAGATATAGATACAATTATTGATATTGAAAATAGAAAGTAATCGACTTGTCAAAAATTTCAATTATCATTCCAACTATTAATGAAGCTAATAATTTGCCATTATTGCTTTCAGACTTAACAAGTATTCAGAAAGAGGGCGAAATCATAATTGTTGATTCTGGAAGTGAAGATAAAACTATCGATGTAGCAAATATTTATGGAGCGAAAGTATTTATATCCAAAGAAAGGAATCGAGGTTTACAATTAGATATTGGAGCTAAAAATTCAAAAGGAGAGTGGCTCATATTTTTACATGCAGACACAAGATTAACTCATGATTGGTTTAAAAAAATAAATTCATTTTTAAAGGGAAACAAGAATAGTATTTACTATTTTGAATTCAAAATTAATCACAAAAAGATAATTTACAGAGTCCTCGAAATTCTCGTGAATTTTAGAAGCAAATTTTTTAAACAACCGTATGGAGATCAAGGTTTAATAATTCATAGAAGTACCTACTTTAAGAATAATGGTTTTAAAAAGATACCTTTGATGGAAGATGTAGATTTTTTAAGGAGATTAAACAAAAAAAAAGATTTAAAACAATTAAATTTACCTATTTTTATAAGTTCAAGGAAATGGGAAAGAACTAATATTTTTCTCCAAGCGATTAAGAACTGGCACTTTAGAAGAAGATGGTTAAAAGGTGAATCGTTAAAGTCTATATATTCTGACTATTATAAAAAATGATTAATTTGCATACCAAAAAGCACATTTAGAGCCTCTAGGTTCTAATATCCAACCTTGTCTTTTGTAAAATGAAACCACTTCAGCATCAGCAAAAAGGGTTACTTTAGAAATTCCAATATTTTTCAATTCTTTTAGGACATATTTCATTAACTCTTTCCCCAATCCAAGTCCTTGATAGACAGGGTTAATAGCCACATCCCAAACTGTTGCTTCTAGAATTCCATCGCCAGTGCATCTTGCAAATCCTACTAGTCTGGGGAATTTATCATCATGAAGCCATAACCCAACCACCAAAATACTGAAATCTAAAGCTCTTTTTACCCTCCTAATAGGTCTTCTGCTCCAACCAACAGTTTGCAAAAGTTGATCTAGTTCTATTAGATCTAAATCTTTATTTTTACTACATACAAATATTTTTTCTTTATTTATTTGAGTGAACTCATAAGAATTTAAACCATAGAGATCTATCAGCTCATTCCTTAATATGCTATTTGTTTTTTTTATTAACGATCCTTGGTTTCTAAAAATCATTAAAAATTCACGAATCCTTTTTGTTGAAGCTCTGAGAGCTGAAAATATAAACCCTTTTTCAGTCTCAATTCACTATGTGTTCCCTCTTCAACTAATGATCCCCCTTTTAAGACTAAAATCTTATCAGAATTTTCAATAGTGGCTAATCTGTGAGCTATTACTAATGCTGTTCTTTTTGACAAAATTCTCTCAAGATCTTTCTGCAAAGTTGCCTCTGTAGAGGGATCCATAAACGCTGTTGCTTCGTCCATTATTAAAACAACAGGATTTCTAATCGCTACTCGAGCTACTGAAAGAAGTTGCCTCTCTCCAGAAGAGAGATTTCCCCCTCTCTCTCTTAGTAGGGTGTTCAAACCCTTTGGTAATTTTTTTAACAAATTATCTAACCCTAATTCTTTACAAAAATTTTCTAATTCAAGATTGCCTACATTCGAGTTTAGTTTTAAATTATCTGCGACATTTCCACTAAAGATAAAGGTATCTTGCAAAACTACTCCCAACATACTTCTAAGAGTTGCAATAGGAATTTCTTTGATATCTATATCATCGATTAAAATTTGGCCTGATTGAGGTTCATACAATCTACATAATAGTCTTATTATGGTGGTCTTACCTGAACCAGTTGGCCCTACAAAAGCCACATGCTCTCCTGGATTAATCTTGAAAGATAAATTCTTTATAATATGTTCTCCTTCGTTGTAGAAAAAATTAACATTCTTGAATTCAATTTTGCCCTTAAATTTTTTATTTACATTTTTAGCAGTTTCTAAAAATTGTTTTGCGGAAGAAGAGTCCTTAATCTGTATTTCTTGATCCAATAATTCGTTTATTCTTTCTACAGCTGTTAAGCCTCCCTGTATCTGAGTAAATCTTTCTGCAAGCTGCCTTAAAGGTTCAAAAAGTCTTTGGGAATATAAAATAAAAGTTGTTAATGTTCCTAAACCAATATTTCCAGAAGTAACAAGATATCCTCCAACTGCCAAAACCAAGGAAACCGCGGCAAGAGAAATCCATTCTATAAACGCCGAAATACTACTGTCATAAAATATTGTTCCATTAACTGCTTTCTTGTAAGCAACTCCAGTTTTAAAAAATTTCTTGCTATTAAAAGCCTCTCTCCTGAACATCTGAACGACTTCTAAACCTTGAAGATTCTCTTGAAAATCAGAATTAAGTTGAGATAATTCTTCCCTTACTTGATAATTGGCTCTTCTATAACGTTTTTGAAGCCAAATAATAAAATATGAGACTGGGATTTGAGTCAAAAGTAATAAAATGGCAAGCCCTTGATCAATTGACAGCATTGTCAAAGAAATTACTATCAAACTGACGAAGTCAGCAATTACTCCAACTGCCCCACTTCCAAAAACCTCGGCTAAAGCATCAACATCATTCGTTAATCTCGTTAATAATTTTCCTACAGGCATTTTATCGTGAAACTTAAGAGATAAAGATATTGAATGATCAAAAAGTTCTCTTCTTATTCTTGCTGTTAAACGTTGTCCCACTGCTTGTATATTGTAAGTTTGGTATCCCTGCAGAACCAATCTGAATAGAACAGTTATAAATAAAGTTATGATTATGGCATTTATTGACTGACCAAAGAAAGTTTTACTTAGCCAAACATCTGTAGTTTCGTTCTTGAGAATGGTAATTGCTTGACCAACTAATAAAGGTTGAATAGCTCCAGAGAAAGAAACAGGTAACAAAACTATCAAGATTAGATAGATTGTTTTTTTATCTTTAGTTAAATATTTACCTAACTTTTTAATCCTTCTTAAATCTTTAAAAAACATTTAGCTAATCTTCTATAAAGAATTATTTGATTCTATTGATAAAATAGTATCTCTGAGATGATTATCATCTAACCTCATAGATAAAGGATTTCCAATTAGTCTTGCAGTAGAGTAATAAAGATCATCTATTTTAATTAAACCATTTTCTTTAAGAGTCTTTCCGGTTGCCACCAAATCAACTATTGCCTCTGCCATACCTGTAATAGGACCAAGCTCGACTGATCCTGTTAAATGAACTATTTCTACAGGAATATTTAATTCCTCAAAATAAGATCTTGCTGTTTTTATAAATTTACTTGCTACTTTACAATTCGCTGGAAGATCAGTTGTTTTTGAATAATTGCTGTTTTTCTTAACTGCCAACGACATATAACAACCACCAAATCCTAAATCTAATAACTTTGCGACTTTTAATTCAGATTCTCGTAAAACGTCATACCCAACAATGCCCAAATCAGCCTGACCATAACTTACATAAACAGGAACATCTCCATTCCTTACTAATAAAGCTTTTGCCCGTTTGCAATTTGATTCAAAAGTTAATGATCTGTTATTTTCGTCCAACGCATCAGAGAAATCTAACCCAGCTCTTTTAAAAGTTGAAATTGAATCTTTTAACAGAGCTCCTTTGGGTAAAGCTATAGTAAACATAGATCAATTTCTTCCAAGGATTCTTCATTCTAAGTTAACAATGGAATTTAATAAAGCTCGAAATATAATCGGACTTAGAGTTTTAAGTGATAACATCATTTGGTTGTGGGTAAAAGATAAATCCGTTGTGGTTGTAGATCCATCTGTTCACGAACCAGTTATTAGATATATAAATGAAAACAATTTTCAATTAGAAGCTATTTTGCAAACTCATCATCATTCAGACCATATTGGAGGGACGAAGTCTCTTATTGAAAGATGGCCAAGTGTAAAAGTGATTGCTTCTTCCAAAGAAAAAAAGCGAATACCTTTTCAAAATGTATCTGTAGAGGATGGAGAAACTTTGAGTATTTTAGGTGAAGATGTAAAAATAATTGAAGTATTAGGACATACAAGCTCACATATTGCCTTCTTTTTGAATGGAGAAAATCCCGTTCTTTTTATTGGTGACACATTATTTTCTGGAGGCTGTGGAAGAATTTTTGAGGGAACTTATAAACAAATGTATTCCTCACTAGATAGGATCAAATCCTTACCAAAAAATACTCTCATATATTGTGCACATGAATATACAAAGGGAAATATATTGTGGGCATTGAATCTCAAGCCAAAAGATCAAGATATAAAAAATAAACTTTTAGAAGTTGAAAAAAAACTTTCTCTTAATGAATTGACAATTCCATTTTCACTTGATGAAGAGATGAAAATAAACCTTTTCTTAAGATCAAAAAATTTAGAAGAATTTACTTTTTTAAGAGCAAATAAAGATTTATGGGTTTAAATAAATAGGTATCTTCTTAAACAAATGTCCTCCAAACAAGTAATTAAAACATCAAATGCTCCAGATCCAGTAGGACCTTATAATCAAGCAATAAAAGCTGGTGATTTTATCTATTGTTCTGGTCAAATTGCTATAGACCCAGCTTTAAATGAAATAACATGTTTAGGTGATATAGAGAAGGAAACTATTCAAGTTTTAAAAAATCTAGCAGAAGTTCTTAAGGCTGGTGGAGCCAAAATAGAGGATGTAATAAAAACAACTATTTACTTAACGGACTTAAGTAATTTTCAAATTGTCAATAAAATATATAGTGATTTTTTTAATGTTGAGAATCCTCCAGCAAGGGCCTGTGTGGAAGTTTCATCTCTACCAAAAGGAGTTTTAGTTGAAATAGATTGCGTCGCGTTTCTAGATTAATTTCTAATTATTGAGAAATTTGAAATATGAACCAATTGTGCACCATAGTTGTTTAGATTATTATTTGATAATTCAACTTTGATCTATGTCAGCAGCAAAGCTTAATATAGATGAACTAGAAGCAGGTTATCCTTTATTTTGCAAAGCTCTTAGACTATTAATTTTAAAAGGAAACTCAGTTAAAGATATAGAAAAGACAGTGTGCTGGAGTCATCTTGAAACTTTAAATAGATGTCTACCTGGTAGATATAAAGCACCAACATATTTAATGGCTTTAATCAAAAGAGATATTTCAAAGCCAAATAATTATTAAAAAAGACTAATCTTCTAAATAAAACTTATCAATATCCATTGAGAAGTCTTTTTCTTTGTCTGATATTTCTTTATTGTCTAAAAATATTGAAAGACTTACAAAATTCTTACCGAAGCTGATATTTGGATAGATATCCCTTTCTTTACATAATTTCTCAATTTCCCCCATAAATTTACTAATTTTTGAGTATTGATCAAATTCAAATCTTTTTTCAATCCTAAAAGGTGATTTTCTTTCTTTCCACATTAAATTCTTTATTCAGGACTAATTACACTATACCTTCAACAAAGTTTCTCAATAAATATTTGAAGATAAAGTTTTTAGTCACTCTCCCAATAATCAATAATCCCGCCAATTGTTAAATCAGTTTGAACTTCTGGATTAGGGCACGCAAATCTAGCGGCAGAGCCACTAGCAGTAAAAACCCAGTTACCTTCTCTAGCTCCAACAGGATCAACAGCAACTAATTTCTTTCCTTTATTATTTTCTAGAATTCGTAAATTCATATGACCTAGGCCAGCGACTCTTTGAGTGCATACCATCCTTCCTAATACCTTCATAATTTCCACAATTTATATCCTCCTTTTTATGACTTTTCAGGATCCCAATGATCAATAATTCCAACAATCGTTAAATCGCTTGGATAAGATTTACTTCCCGCAGCTTCTCTAGCCGCAGAACTTCCAACACAAATAACCCAATCTCCAGGCTTACAGCCAACAGCATCAACTGCAACTTTACTAGAAGAACCATCTAATACAACCTGCAAATGTTTATGTTCAAAACCAGGAATCCTATTGGTAGAAACAAGTGGTTTTATAACCTTGCAAATTAACATAATTAGTGAGCCTCCTCTGTTTTTTTATCTAAAGACATTCCAATAATTTGGGCGGAATGAATGTTGTCCCTATCTCTAATAGTAGAGCAAGTATGTAACAATCCTTGATCAACTAAATTTTTATATCTAATTGATATCGCATTATTAACTCTTTCACAATCATTTATTGCCCTCTCTTTTGCTCCGGGTACTTTTCCAGAGTAATCAAATCTTATTACTACCGGAATAGGTAGATCTTGAGAAACATTTAATCCAGTAAAAATCTTTATTCCAACATCTAAATCTGGAGCCCCTTCTTCGACCGTATCTAAATGAGCAAAATAAGTTAAATTTCTGAGATGTACTTCTTTGAAACCTATACCTACTCCAATAAACCTCTCTGCATGTCCAATATCTTCATAAGAACCATTATAAAAACTCTTAACATAATCAATTTGAGAAATATTATTAACAATTAATTTATAAATAAATTTATCTAGTCCATGGAGTTTATCTTTTGAAGATTGTTTAGAAATTGTTTGACAAATTTCTCTCTCTGCATCCTCTTGTGAAAAGTTTATTGTTGAATTATAAATTTCTAAAGTAGAAATAGTTTTTTCTAAGTCAATCCCTCCATCGCTTGTTGACAAATGTATTTTTAATGAATCAGTGTCTGTATCAAGTCCAATTAACATTAAATCTACAGAAGCTCCGCAGCAAAAGCTATTCTCTACAGCCTCTTTGAAAGCATATAATTTATTTCTACCTTCTGCTGCAGCTAATTCGTCATTACTCCCATGAGCTGCGCATCCCTGATGCAAAGGATCTACTGAACTAAAATGATAAGTTACAACTTTTAAGTACCTGGTATCTTCATGAGCCTCATTAGGAACATTCTCTCTATATCTTTTATGTTCAGTTTTTACCCATCTATTAACGGTATTTTCAATATCAAAAAGTGCTCCAGCATGGGATCTTCTTCTTACTGAACTAAAAGGTATTCTCATTACATAAGCAACTGAATGAGCTAATCTTCCATCTGAACAAGGAGTTATATCAAGTAAATGTATTCCACAATCTAAAAGAAATTTTTCAAAGTCTTTCGAATCCCTACTTCCAGCAGCACCTTCAAGTGGATCATTAGTAAAAAAATCATCACTAAGTTTCTCATGCTGTTTAAAAGCACACCATGCATATAAAGCTCTTATGTCAAGCGGTTTAACCCAAGACTTATCTAATACATGAAGGGGTAAATCTATTCCCAAATTTTTTCTTGATATTTTCTGAGCCTTATTTATAAAGTCTTCCTGATGTTGAATTCTAGCAATTTCTTTAAGGGTTGGAACAATTTCGTCAAAATCACTTTTTATTTTGCTTTCGTATCTAAATAGATTTTCATTTTGAATACTATTAGTTAATTTGTGAGACTTACCAGAATTTCGGAGATTATTTGATTCTTTAGTTTGTATGTGGATATTTTCCGTAAAAGTTTTCATTGGAGCTGTTGGCCCCAATGTGAAGTTCTTGGCTTTAGCCAGTCCTCTTAAAGGCATTATTTACTTAACCTCTTGCACCACCTGAAAAGGTAACAAGTTGTCCTTCACGAGTATTACCACTAGATCCAGTTATTAAGAAATCTGGTTTTTCTGTTTCATCATTTCTTTTAGATTCCATAGGAGGCATTGCGCTCATGAAACCTGCTCTTGATGGATTTCTCTTTCTAGAAGAAGCTCCTTCTGTACCTGTTACCTTATCACCCCGATCCCAATCATCCCCGGTTACGTTTCCTACTGATTGTCCTTCACCAGTAATCCTGGATGCGACTCTTTTTTCTGGAGTCTTTGCAGCACGGTCTGCCTCTTCAATTTCCATTTTTTGCTTATAAGTAATATTTTTATTAGGTTCAAATCTAAATTTTTCAGTACCAGTGACCTTATCAACTGCCATATCAAAAGGTCCTGTTACCTTTGAACCATTTTCATATTCATTACCGGTAACACCTTGAGTATTTTTTTCAGAATATTTGTCTCTTGATGGTGACTTAACAGAGAATTCATTCCAAGAGTTACCTGCTGACTTTTCCGGGTTCGCATAAGCAGTATCATGTGGAGGATTATCGCAAGCTTGTGAGAACTGATCTCCACCAACATAAGGACTTCCTGTTAAGTTTTTACAAGCACCTTTCTTAGCACCTGTCATTACTCCGCCAATTCCTGGTTGCTGTCCTGTAAGTCTGGCATTTGAATTATTTCCAGAATTAACTGTTGCTCGTGATCTCATATCTTCAGAAGTTTCATTATTGCAATTCTCATTAATCTGATCTAAGCCTGCGTATGGTGTTCCTGTTAACACTTTGCATGAACCTGGTTCATCTCCAGTTACTGTTTTTGATCTTCCTGTCATAGTCCCGCTTATTAAATTTGACTTTGAAGAAAGGCTTAAACCTACTTTTCTAGCTTCTGGTTTTGGTTTCGAACCGCAAAACTTCTCATATTGTTGAGATCCTATGTACTCATCACCAGTTATATTCTTGCAACTCCCATGTTCATTGCCTGTCATATGGTCTGATCTTCCTACACCTGTACCTGTTACATTATTCCCATTAAGAGTATTGTAACTGCCAACTTTTTCAAATGCTTTGCCTTTTGGATTTGGCTCTGAGCCAAGATATTGATCTCCAGTTAACTGATGTCCAGAACCTGATTCATCTCCAGTAACCAGAGTTGATCTACCAGGAAGTGATCCAGATACTTTTAATCCATCAGTTGTAGTACTATGTTTAACTTTTGAAGGATTCTTTGGAACATCCCCACAATACATCTGTGATTGATTAGCAGATACATATTCAGTACCTGTAAGGTTTTTACAAGTCCCAGGCTCATCGCCTGTGACCTTCTCAGATCTACCAACTTCATTTCCAGTTACTTTATTTCCTGTTGTTGTAGAGGTAACAGTAGATCTAAGTGGTTGTTTATAACTTGGTCTATCTTGACAAAATTGGTCAACTACTTCTGCTCCCATATATTGAGTACCAGTGACAGTTCTGCATGTACTTGCTTCATTACCTGTAGTTTTTACAGATCTATTAGCTTGTGTTCCAGTAACTATTTGACCTGAATCAGTTTCACTTTTGCCAACTTTCCAGCTAGCGTCAGCAATATTTTGTTTGGCGCCATTTTTATTTGGACCACATGGTCTACATTTGCCATTACCTTTTTTGCCTGTGGCACCAGTTTTACTTCTTAGCTCTCTCACTCTCTGAGAAATTTCTCTACTACTTAAATCTGGATCTCCCCTTCTAGCCAA
>QCMB01000003.1 GCA_003214085.1 Prochlorococcus sp. AG-418-J17 | reverse complement strand
CAAAATCTTTGGGGAAGATGTTGGGTTGATTTTGGAACTTCAGACTCCATTTCAATAGATATATTAATTAATTCTTTGAATGAGATATCAAATAATTATGTGAAAATTGAAGAGTTAATTATTGGGGGTGAAAATAATGATTGGTCAGTTGAAGAACATGAAGATTTAGTTTTCAAAGATTAAGTGTTTTAGATGGAAGACTTAACAAGATTAATTATTTCCCATGAAAGAATTGAAAATATTAAGAACAATAATTTAGAACTTTCTAAAGAAGAGGCTCATTATTTAAATAAAGTAATGAGGATAAAAAATGGTAGAGAAATATTTATAGCTAACGGAGAGGGTTCATTATGGAAAGCTATAAAAGTTAAAAATAATTGCTTAGAAATAATTAAATCAAAAAAACCTTACTTATTTCAAGAACAAGAAATTAACTTATTAGGAATAGCTGTTGTTATACCAAAAAGTGGTTTTGAGGATATATTAAAAATGTGCACTGAAATAGGAATTGATTATATACAGCCATTATTTTCAGAAAGACAGGTAAACAAAAATTTAAATTTTTCTAGAAAACTTTTGAGATGGAATTTAATTATCAATGAAGCTGTTGAGCAAAGTGAGAGATTATGGAAACCATCTATTTTAAATGGTATGGATATTATTGAATGGCTAAAAAGTAGAGATAATCAAGAAAGAGTTTCAATTTCCATAACTAGAGAAGAAACAATATATGACTTAAATCAATGGTTAAGAAAACAACAAGAATTTGTAAATAAAAAAGGAGGTATTTTTTGGAATGTAATTGGCCCTGAAGGAGGTTGGTCCTCTAAAGAAATTGATTTTTTTAAAAAAAATAATATTACCTTTGTTAAGCTTTCCCACACTATCTTGAGAACTTCAACGGCTAGTATTAACGCATCATCAATTCTAAATCAGTGGAGAATTGATTTGAAATTAAAGAATTAGATAAATATGGATTTAATTAGAAATCAATTTTTTATAGGTTTTTGCATTAATTTTATTTTGATTTATATATTTTACAGGATTCCTTTGATGACGAAAAGTGGTTGGGTAAGTGCAGGCATCTTAGGCACAATTTTGTGGGGATGTTTGTCTTGGCAGGGATGGATGTCAGTTGTAATTTATTTATTATTTGGATCCCTCGTTACCAAAATAGGTTTTAAATTTAAAAAAGAACAAGGTATAGCTGAAAAAAGAGGCGGGAGGAGAGGTCCTGAGAATGTATGGGGCTCAGCAGCTACAGGATTATTTCTTGCCATTATGACCAAATTTAATGCTGCCAATGTAGTGATGTTTAAAGTAGGTTTTGCTGCAAGTTTTGCTGCAAAGTTGGCGGATACTTTTGGTAGCGAAATTGGAAAAAGATTTGGCAAAGATACATATTTAATTACTTCACTTAAAAAGGTTGAGCGAGGAACTGAAGGAGGAATAAGTATAGAAGGAACATTAGCTAGTGCTTTGGGATCAATATTTATGGCCTTTATAATGCTTCGTCTATCAATTATTTCTACAAAATATCATTTTATAGTTGTTGTAGTTTCTGGATTCTTAGCAACACTTTCCGAAAGTATTATTGGTGCTAAATTTCAAAACAAATATAAATTAAGTAATGAATTTGTAAATGCTATTCAGACAAGTATTGCTTCTGTTTTTGCTATCTTTGCTCTTATTGTATATTCATATTTTTTATGTTAATAATATTTGGAAAGACCTAAGATCCCTTCCATTTTGTAAGAATCTCCCAGCTTTTAAGTCTTTGGAAAAGCCAGAAATGACCTTCGGAATTTAGATGAATTCCATCATGCGTAATCCAATTTTTACTCCTTTTATCAGAGTACATTTCTCTAAAAGTAGGAAGAAATGGGACATTCTGATTGAGGCATACTTCCTCCATTCTCCTTTCATAAGAATTACAAAAATCATTTGAGTACCATAGACATCCTGCGAACGGCATTTTGCTTTCGTCAACTGGTGTCAAACCAATAACAAATACATTTGTTTGAGAGTTCATTTCATTAATTAGCCTCTCTAATCCATATTCAAATCCATCTATATCTAATTGATGTCTTCCATTTATCTGACCAATTGCTGCAGTGTCGTTAAGACCTACATTTAGTAGGATTGCTTTAGGTTTATTTCTTCTCGTTTCTCCTCTAGATGACCATTCTTTTTCCCATCTAGATGAAACTTTTTCTATCCCATCTCCCCTAACGCCAAGTTGATAAATAACTGGCCCATTTTGGTTATTGACCCAATCTTTTCTAAGCCTCTCACACCATCCACCACCCTCATTATCTCCCCATCCATAAACTGAGCTATCTCCAATTACAACAAGCTGTTTTGGTAAACTAATCACTATCACCGGGAAAAAATAATTACTTGATTTAACAAATTATTCTTACAAATCAAGTTAAACTATTTTTGATTTTACCATTTATTAATTCTCCAACTATTGCGATGGAGCTATAAGCTATCAAAACTATGGTGACTTCTTGCCATGCGAAGGAACTTAGTGATTCTTGCAATTGCCAACCTAGACCAACACTTCCAATAACCCCAACAATTGCAGTTTCTCTAATAATGATGTCAGATCTATAAGCGCAATATGCTAAGTAACTTTTGGCTTGTTGAGAAAATAAACCTAAAATCCAACTAGTCTTTTTTGAGATTCCTAGAGATTTCATTGCAATATAATTTCTCTTGTCTTGGCTATCTAGATTTGTAAAAAGTAATTTGCTAGTAATACCAGCGTTGTGGAGACCTAATGTTAAAGCTGCCAAAGATAAAGAAGGATTATTAAAAGTTAATAGAGTTAGAAGTATTATAGGTGTAGGTATTAAACGTAATAAAAATGCAAAAATTTTTATAAAAATTTTAGAACTATTGTTGTTAAAAATTCCTATTACTAATGGAGGTAAACTAATTGCGATTCCTGTTGATAAAAGACTTAAAATTATTGTTTCTAATATAAGTTTTAAGAAATAAAATAATCCTAAATCTGAGCTTGATTTAAAAAGATAACTAACGGAATTAAAATTTTCAAAATTATTATTAAAAATAAAATAAAGAAAATATGAAAAAGAAAATAAAATTGTTATGAAAAAAACTGAAATAAAAAAAATAGATAGGATTTTATTTGTAGTATTAAATTTTATTTTTTTGAATATTAATCCAGAAAGAATTATCAAAATTGCTAAGGACCATAAATAAGTCCATAACTCTCTAAAATTCAAAGTTTGGAAAGATAAAAAAATACTGGTACCTATTCCTCCAATCCCAAAAAGTCCTAAAATCACAGTACTTCTTATTGAACACTCTAATCGATATAAACCAAAGTTTTTAAATGTATTTATTATTGGATTCCATATTAAAGTTATTAAAGAAGAAAATTTAGGTGAATTTATTTCATTTATAGATTCAAAACTTTTGTAGTCAATAGTTTCTAATTGTTCAGCAAAAACTTTTGAATTTACAGCAATATAAGGCATACATATAGCTATTATTCCTATCGAAAAATTTATTCCATATATTTGCATTAATATTATTCCCCAAACCACTTCGTGTATAGATCTAATTATTGTTAGAAAAAACCTTATTATGCGGTAAAAAAATTTTGGAATATTAAAGATTTTATAAAAAATATTTGAGGAAATTATTCCAAAAATTCCTCCAAAAATAATACTTACTAACCAACTAAAAAAACCAATTAAAATAGTTTCATTTAATCGCTTAATTACGGTAATAATAATTTCATTATCGATCTTGGGATTAAATGCAGAAATTAAGAATTCTTGGAATAATTTAAATCCTCCAAAATGAATATTGTTTATTAATTGATACCCTAGAGGTATGCATACCAAAATTGGAAGAAAAGATAATGAGGTATAGTTTAATTTTAATTTGTTCAACTAATTAATATATTTTCTCTAAATGAATCTTCTTTAAGTTATTTCTTTTGATATTGAAAAAAATTTTACCATCCCTTATTCCAATAACTTTATCGAAATCGTTCAGCAAATCTAATCTATGTAATGCAACTAATGCCGTCTTTGGGGATTTTTTTGTATTATTTTTACCTATATTTTCTAGCAGAAGGTTTTTAATTGTTGTTATCAATTTGGGATCTAGATTATTAAAAGGCTCATCTGCAAGTAATATATTTGATTCTTGAATTAATGATCTAGCTATAGCCACCCTTTGTTTTTGCCCCCCAGATAGCTTTCTGATTTTTTTGTCGTAAATAGAGTTATGAAGTCTGCATAATTTCATATATTTATGCGCCTTCTTAAAAGAACTGATATTTAGTAAATTTTTAAAAGCGAAATAAAAATTGTTTTCCGCTAGTAGTCCACAATTAACATTTTGTTCTGCAGAGAGATCTTCTATTAATCTTAAATCTTGCCATATAGTTGTTATTTTACTTTTCTGCTTTCTATCTAATTCCTCGAAACTTTCATTGAATAATTTAACCTCACCTTGAGTTGGCTTTATAGTGCCATTAAGTACTGATATAAGTGTAGTTTTTCCTGAACCGCTTTTACCTAAAAGTGCAATTTTTTCCCCAGAATTTATTTTTAAATTTATTTTATTTAGGATCAGATCATTTTTGTATTTATAAGATATATTTTCTAATTCTAAGACAGTATTATTCATCTAATTTTATTTAATTTCCTCCCGATTTCCTCTATATTTTTATATTGTTTTGATTCTGCCTTTATAAATCTTTTTGCATTGAACATATCTAATATCTGTTTATGTGATTTTTGCTTTATATCTAAATTTAGAATTACTGATTTAAGTTCTTTTGTAAACCCTTCCCCGAATCTATTTTCAAGATCACCTTGAGCTACCCAATGATAGTCAACATATTCTGGTGTGATCCAGAATAATTCTAAATTACTTGTTCTTTTGGGATTATTTTTAAGATTGTTTTCCCAAACCTGTTTATTTAAAGCTCCAGCATCAAATGCCCCACTATTAACTAAAGCTATAGTGGCATCATGACTCCCACTAAAACCTGCTTTTTTTCCTTTAAAATGTTTAATTTCTACCCCTGCTTGATTTAAAAAATATTCTGGCATTAATCTTCCAGAAGTTGAGTTTTCAGAGCCAAAAGTAAATCTTAAATTCTTTAGTTTTTTAAGTCCTTTAATGTTTGAAATTGAGTTAAGTTCTAAATTTTTGTTTGCTATAAAAACACTTTTAAATTCCTTATCGATATCTCTTTGAGCTATGACTATTGAATTAGGTGTTTGTAATCTTGCTTGAACGCCTGATAAACCGCCAAACCAAACTAAATCTAAATCTTTAGTTCTAAATCCAGTTACTGCTGCAACATAATTAATAACAGGAATGTATTTAACTTCTACATCAAGTTGTTTGGATAATTCTTTTGAAAATAAATTAAATCTTTTGTCCAAAACATCTTGGTTTTGATCAGGTATTGCTCCAACTTTTAAAACTTTGGGATTTGAAAATACAGGTGATGAAAAAACAGAAAATAATAGATATGAACTTAGTAGGAAATTCTTTAAATTAAACATAACTTATTTAAATTAATAGTATTCAGAGATTGCTTTTTCAATCCTCTCTAGCCCATCTTTTATTTTAACTTCTGAAGCAGCACAAGATATTCTTATACATTGATCAGCTCCAAAAGCTTTCCCAGGTACAACAACTAATCCGTAATCTTGAAGAGCTTTATTGCAGAAATTAACAGAAGTAATTGAGGAGTTGGGTAATTTTGGAAATGCGTAAAATGCTCCGTTAGGTTCTTCAATATAAATCCCATTTATATTATTAAGGCCCTCATAGAGAAGTCTTCTTCTTTGATCATAATGGCTATTTATCATTGAGAAAAACTCATTATTAATCTTTAAAGCTTCTAAAGCACCTTTTTGAACAAAAGAGCAAACATTACTTGTACTTTGACTTTGTAATGCTGAGGATGCTTTGATTACATCTTTGGGACCTACTAAATAACCTATCCTCCAGCCAGTCATAGCCCATCCTTTTGCAAACCCATTTACTATAAAAATTCTATCTTTCAAGTCATTTGCTAATGAAGATAAACTGTAGTGTTTAAATTCTTTTTTAAGGATTAGTTCGTAAATCTCATCAGAAAGAATATTGATATTTGGATTTTCTCTAGCTAAATCGGCAATTTGTAATAATTCTTCCTTTGACATAACTCTTCCAGTAGGGTTATTAGGAGAATTGATAATTATAAATTTAGTTTTTGAAGAGATTTTAGACTTCAAATCTTCTATATTTATTTTGAATCCATCTTCTGCAGAAGAATTTGTAAAAATTGGCTTTCCGCCCGCCAATCTAACCATCTGGGGATAACTTAACCAATATGGAGAAGGAATAATAACTTCGTCTCCAGTATTTAACAATACTTGGAAAAGATTATATATTGCTTGCTTAGCACCATTTGTGACCATTACATTTTCAAATTCATAATTTAAATCGTTTTGAATTTGAAGTTTATTTGCAATTGCTTTTCGCAGATCTAAATTCCCCGCTGCCGGCCCGTACTTTGTAAATCCATCAAATATAGCTTTACTTGTAGCCTCTATAACTTCTTTTGGAGCATCAAAATCAGGTTCACCTGCACTTAAATTGCAAATATCTACTCCTTCTGCAGATAATTGATTTGCTTTAGCACTTATCTGCAATGTAAGAGAAGGCTCAATTGAAAGTGCCCGATCAGATAAATTAACTTGACTCATTGACTTATGACTTTTCAAATATGACTTTTAATAATGACAAATGCATAAATTAAGAATAAATAAAACTATCACACTATGGTTTAATTTAGTTCATTTTCTTAATCTATTTTATTTTCATGTTTTGAGTTCTTAAGATAAAAATATTTAAAGTTTTATTTTCGGTGAAAAGGTTAGTAATTGGGAGAGGAAGTGTATTTGCAGATTTATTAGTAATTGGTGAGGCACCTGGAGCCCAGGAAGATTTAGAAGGGAAACCTTATGTAGGTAAATCTGGTAAGTTATTAAACGAATTATTAGTACAAGCTGGAATTGATTATAAGAAGGATGTTTATTTTTGTAATGTAATTAAATGTCGTCCACCAAATAATAGAAAACCCACTGCTAGAGAAATTCATATTCATAAACCTTGGTTATTACAGCAAATAAAGTTAGTCGATCCAAAATTTATATTACTTACTGGTTCTACTGCTATGAGAGCTATTTTAGAAGTTAAAGATCCTATAAGTAATTTAAGAGGTCAATGGATTAAAAAAGATGGGAGAGAAATTATGGTAATTTTTCATCCATCTTATTTGTTGAGATTTCCTTCAAAAGAAATCAATAAACCTTACCATCTAACTTTGAAAGACCTAGAGAATGTAAGTGGTAAACTATATGCCGTATAATTTAGTGAAATCCTTTTTGAATATCAAGAATTTTAATGTCATTAACTCAATCTAAAGAGGTTAATAGTCTCTCCAAAAGATATTCAACTCATATTGAGAGAAGGATAACTAGAACAGTAATGGTGGGTGATATAGCTATTGGAAGTGATTATCCAGTAAGAGTTCAATCGATGATAAATGAAGATACTATGGATGTCGAAAATGCTTACTTAGCTATCAAAAGACTTCATGATGTGGGTTGTGAAATAGTAAGGTTAACTGTCCCTTCCTTAGCACACGCCAAAGCAGTAGGAGATATAAAGGCAAAATTACTAGAAAACAATATCAATACCCCCTTGGTGGCTGATGTTCACCATAATGGTATGAAAATTGCAATGGAAGTTGCAAAACATGTTGATAAAGTAAGAATTAATCCTGGATTGTTTGTTTTTGAAAAATCAGACCCTACAAGAACTGAATATACAGATGAGGAATTTGAAACTATTAAGCAAACAATACTTAAAAGATTTACCCCTTTAGTTGAAGTTTTAAAGGCTGAAAACAAAGCTCTAAGGATTGGAGTTAATCATGGGTCTCTATCTGAGAGGATGCTTTTTACTTATGGAGATACGCCATTAGGAATGACAGAATCTGCGATGGAGTTCGTCAAAATTTGTGATGAGCTTGATTTTCATAACATAATTATTTCTATGAAAGCTTCTAGGGCTCCGGTCATGATGGCAGCTTACAGAATGATTGCAGATAGGCTTGACTCAGAAGGATATAACTATCCCTTACATTTAGGAGTGACCGAAGCTGGTGATGGTGATTATGGAAGGATTAAAAGTACTGCTGGAATTGGAACGCTCTTAGCAGAGGGATTAGGAGATACCATTAGGGTTTCCTTAACAGAAGCTCCAGAAAAGGAAATACCAGTGTGCTATTCAATTTTGCAATCTTTAGGATTAAGAAAAACAATGGTTGAATACATCAGTTGCCCCAGTTGTGGTAGAACACTTTTCAATCTAGAAGAAGTTGTAGATAAAGTTAGGAACGCCACCTCACATTTGACGGGTCTAGATATAGCAATAATGGGATGTATAGTTAATGGGCCAGGAGAAATGGCAGATGCTGATTATGGTTATGTTGGAAAGGGTAAAGGAACTATTGCCTTATATAGAAGAAAAGAAGAGATAAAAAGAGTACCTGAAGATGAGGGTGTTAATGCTTTAATCCAACTTATTAAGGATGATGGTAAGTGGATTGATCCTTAAGGATTTGTCAAATTTTTGAATTATAAATAAATTCTTTTTATAATAAAAAATATCGAATTATTTGAAGATAAGAAAATTGCTTAAAAAAAAATATATATTTCTGTTTGCGACATCCTTTTCTGGGTTATTTTTAAATAATTTTGCAGAGGCAACAGTTTTAAATAATAGTTACAAAGAAGTTATTGATCATGTTTGGCAAATTGTATATAGAGATTTTCTTGATTCAAACGGCAAATTTCAAAAGTCCAATTGGATTAATCTAAGAAAAGAAGTTTTATCAAAAACATATTCAGACAGCAATGAAGCATATGATGCGATTAGAGATATGCTTTCTAAATTAGATGATTCTTATACAAGATTTTTAGAACCTAAGGAATTTAATCAAATGAGAATTGAAACCTCTGGCGAATTAACTGGAGTTGGTATCCAAATAGTTAAAGATAAAGAATCTGATGATTTAATAATTATTTCTCCCATAGAGGGCACCCCTGCATTTGATGCTGGAATTAAAGCTAGAGATAAAATATTATCCATAGATGATATTTCTACTGAAGGTATGAATATTGAGGATGCCGTGAAATTAATAAGAGGACAAAGAGGTACTAAAGTAAAGCTTGAAATTCTTAGAGGTTCTCAATCCTTTTTTAAGACTTTATCAAGAGAAAAAATTGAAATAAAATCTGTATCAAGTAAAGTCAATCAAACCAAAAATGGCTTATCAATTGGCTATGTAAGAATTAAACAATTTAATGCAAATGCATCCAAAGAAACTAGAGATGCTATTAAGGATTTAGAAACAAAAAAAGTCGCAGGATATGTTCTTGACTTGAGAAGTAATCCTGGAGGTTTATTAGAATCAAGCATTGATATCTCAAGGCACTTCATTAACAAAGGAGTAATAGTAAGTACAGTAAGTAAAGATGGTTTAAAAGAAACAAAAAAAGGAAACGGTCAAGCTCTAACAAAAAAGCCCTTAGTTGTCTTAGTTAATGAGGGTTCTGCTAGTGCTAGTGAAATAGTTTCTGGTGCAATAAAAGATAACAAAAGAGGAAAATTAGTTGGGAAGAAAACATTTGGTAAAGGTCTAGTTCAATCCATGAGAACTTTAGTTGATGGTTCAGGTCTAACTGTTACAGTCGCTAAGTATTTAACTCCGAACGGCACTGATATAAACAAATCTGGAATTATTCCAGACATAGAAGTAAGAATGAATATAAACCCTATACTTCAAAGAGAAATAGGAACTAGAAAAGATAAACAATATAGAGCTGGTGAAAAAGAGCTAATAAATATAATTAATAGAAAGAATCAGATAAGCGAATTTAAGCCCGACACCACAAACCTTAATGCATTCCTAAAAATTAATAAGGAAGATAAAGTATTTTCATTAAATTAATTACTCATATCCAGCATTCTCTTTATTGGCACATAGGCTCTTCTTATTATTTCTGGATCTAGTTCGATAGACGGGGAATTATTTTTTAAACAATCAAGAATTTTTTCTAAAGTATTTAATTTCATATATGGACACTCGTTACATTTACAACCTTCTACATCTGGGACTTCAATAAAAATTTTATTAGGTTCTTTCTTTTTCATTTGATGAATTATTCCAGGTTCAGTTAGTACCATGTAAGTTTTAGATGGATCTTTACTTACGAAATCAAGCAGCTTACTTGTTGATCCAATAAAGTCTGAGAGAATTAGTAAATTTTGACTACATTCAGGATGAGCAATTACTTTTGATCCTGGATTTTGATATTTTAATTTTAGAAGTGCTTCTTCACTAAATGATTCATGAACAATGCAGCTGCCAGGCCATAATTTAAGATCTCTTCCTGAATTTTTCTGTACCCATCTCCCAAGGTTCTGATCTGGCGCAAATATTATCTTTTTATCTTCAGGTATCTTTTTAATTAATGAGACTGCATTACTGCTTGTACATATCAGATCACTTTGAGCTTTTACTTCCGCAGTGCAATTTATATAACTTACGACATAGTGATCCGGATTTTCTTCCCTGAATTTTTGAAATTTATCTGAAGGACAATCGTCTGCTAATGAGCATCCTGCGTCAATATCTGGTAATAGGACTGTTTTATTAGGGCTGAGTATTTTTGCGGTTTCGGCCATAAAGTGCACACCGCAAAAAATTATTATATCTGCGTCATTATTTGCAGCTTTCCTAGATAGATCTAATGAATCGCCAATAAAATCTGCAATTTCCTGAATCTCTGGAGCTTGATAATAGTGCGCAAGAATAATTGCATTAGCTTTTTTGCAACGCTCCTTTATTTCAGAAATCAAATCCTCTTCGTTTTGAACTGATTTCTGTTTTGCAGTAGAAGTTGTACTGGTCAGGATTTAGAATATCTCTAAATAGATTATATGCCTTTAAACAGAAAAAATTCTGACAAATTTAAAAATTGCTATTGTTGGTGACTGTCATGGTCAATGGTCTGAATTAGACTTGAAAGTTTTATCGATTATCAAACCAAATATTGTTTTATTTGTTGGTGATATTTCTGATGGAAGTGTCAAAATAATTAAAAAAATCAATGAGATCAAAATTCCTACTTTTGTGATTTTAGGAAATCATGATAGAGGAAAAGATTCTACAGGCGAAACTCTCTCAAAGCAGATACGTGTTCTTGGTGAAAAATATTGTGCATGGGATTTGAAAGTTTTTAATAATCAAATAAATTTATTGTCTGCTAGACCATGTAGTTCTGGCGGCGGCTATTATCTTTCAAAAGAAGTTAAAGGCGTTTATGGACCTATAACCGAACAAGATTCAATAAATAAAATTATCAAATGTTCAGAAGAGACTGTTGAAGAAATACCTCTAATAATTATGTCTCATGCTGGTCCTTCGGGTTTAGGTTCAGAACCTAAAAGCATTTGTGGGAAAGACTGGAAATTACCCTCTTTAGATTGGGGAGATAGGGATTTGTCTGCTGCTATTTCTCAAATACAAAAGAGAAGAAAAGTTGATCTTGTAATTTTTGGTCATATGCACAACCGGCTTAAAAGAAATCTTGGTTTAAGAGAGATGTTTAAAATTGATAGCAAAGGAACAATTTATTTCAACACTGCTGTGGTCCCAAGATATAAAACTGATGAAGATGGGAAATTGCTAATTAACTTTTCATGGATTGAGTTTGAAAATAAGGAATTAAGGCATGTTTCTCATCGATGGTATTCAGAGTCTGGTGTAATTCGTGAAGAAGATAAATTTATTTAGGATTAAATATCTCTGATCATATTTTAAGTATTTTTGGGCTTTTCATATCTTGAAAATAATGTTTGAGATAAGATATAACCGGCAATTCCTGCGGCTGTAAAAGCTAAACCATTTTTAAATAAAGGTAATAAATCATTTGTTCTGGATATTATCGGTGCCAAACCAAAAATTCCAAATAACATTCCCCATAAAGGAGAAAGAAGAGCTAAAAATCCAATTGAAATGACTTGACCTTCTTTTCTTGGGGCAGATGCGAAACCTGCTACTAAACCTCCAAGAATCGATGTACATAAAGTCCATATATATTGCTCCTTGGGTAGGCCGGGGACAACTTGGCATCCTCCTCTTTCGAGGCAAATCTTTACTGAATCAATTGCGTCTAATACTGCACCATCCTCACCGTGATCTTTAACATAATATTGGTTGCCAAATCTTGTTTGAAGTTCAACCCAAAATAACCTTGGCATGAAATTAAAATAAGCCTCTCCTACATTAAAGTTCAGCAAATTTCCCCCTCTAGGATCTGCAACTATCAACAAACTTGTCTCATCTAAATCCCAATAGTCCTTTATTGCACTACCAGGTGAACTTTCAAACTGAGATAAATATTTAATTTTCCACCCACTTTCAATTTCTATATTGTTGAGCTTTTCCTCTAAAGATTTTTTCTGATTAGGGCTTAATGTTTTAGCTAAATCAATTACTGGTGTTTTTTCCTCTGGTAAGAGATTTGGATTATTTATAGCGAAAACGGGTTTATGTGAAATTAAAACTAATATAGATAGAAATATTCCTAATAAATAGTTAATCTTTGAAGGCATAAATAAGTTTTGTCTCTTTATATTTTCGCCGATGAATAGCTTACCCGCGAATAATCCAGATTGGTTAGTAAAAAAAATAATAAAAATGGGTGGGACTATAAGTTTTTATGACTTTATGAATTTCGCATTAAATGATCCTATTAATGGTTATTACGGCAGCGGTAAAGCTGAGTTAGGCGTTCGAGGAGATTTTGTCACATCACCATCTTTATCTGATGATTTTGCTTTTTTGGTTGGTAAACAAATAGAAGATTGGTTGATTCAGTTCAAAAGTAGTTTTTTATCTAATGAGAAATTATCTGTAACTGAATTTGGAGCTGGAGATGGAAGCTTTATGAGTGGATTAATTAAATATTTTTTAGAAAACAGAAAGAATTTATTAGAAGGAGTTTCTTTTGTAATTATTGAACCTAATGAAGGGATGGTAGAAAAGCAAAAAAATAAATTGGAGGAATTTTTGAACTTAGGTATTGATATTTTATGGAAAGGTTTGGATGAAGTAGAGGAAAATAATATAAATGGAATAGTTCTAGCAAATGAGGTTTTGGATGCTTTGCCAGTAGAAAGAATAACCTTCTCAAAGGAAAAATTAATTCGACAAGCAGTTTCTATAGACAAAAAATCTCATAAATTATTTTTTGATAAAATGCCAATTACACGTGAATTGGAAAAAAGTTTTGAACTTGCTAAAAGTGATTTGGGAATTACTATTCCGCCTGAAGATGCTCTTGAAGGATGGACGACAGAATGGCATGTAGATAACTCAAAATGGTTAGAAGCTATTTATGGGAAAATCAATAATGGTATTTTATTGATAATTGATTACGCTAAAGAAGCTAAAAAATACTATAACTCTAAGAATTCTGATGGGACGATAGTTTCATATGAAAATCAAAAAATGAAGAATAATGTCCTAGATTCTCCTGGAAATTGCGATTTAACATCTCATGTGTGCATAGAAACTTTAATTAATGATGCTGAGAATCTTGGATTTAATACTGATGGAATCACTAAACAAGGAGAGGCTTTGTTGGCGCTTGGATTGGCAGAGAGACTTTATGGGATTCAGAAAGAATTTAAGGAGAATTTATCAAATGCTCTTTTAAGAAGAGAGGCATTACTTAGACTCGTTGATCCTGTTTGTTTAGGTGATTTTAAGTGGTTTGTTTTTAAAAAGTTTAATGAGAAGAAAATGAATATAAATTCAACCTGTTTGCGTTAAGAAAAAAACTTTAAAAATAATGAATCTTCTACGTCATCATATATATCAACAGAACCAATTTCTTTCGGTAATATAAATCTCATTTTGCCATCACGAACTTTTTTATCACCCATAAGTATTGTTAGAACGTCTTCTTTATTTATTTTGGGGATCTCGGTAGGAAGATCATAACTCTCCAAGAGAATTCTCTGTCTATCTAATTCTTCTTTAGACCATAACCCGTTTTCAATTGCTATTTTTCCCGCAATATTCATACCAATTGATATTGCCTCACCATGCAGAAATTTGCCGTATCCACATAAATTTTCAATAACGTGACCAAAAGAATGACCATAATTCAATATTGCTCTAACACCATTTTCATGTTCGTCTTGGGAAACTACATGAGACTTTGTTTTAATTGAACTAATAATTATTTTAATTAAATATTCATTTTTGAGATTTATAAGTTCATTTTTGTTTTTTTTCAATTTCTAAGAATTCGAAAAGTTCTTTATCTCTTATTACTCCGTATTTAATTACTTCAGCCATGCCTGCACTAAATTCTCTTTTGGGCAAACTTTTTAAAGTTTCTGGATCAATAAAAACTGCTTTAGGTTGATTGAAAGCTCCAATTAAATTCTTACCTTTTGGATGATTTACTCCTGTTTTTCCTCCCACAGATGAATCAACCATTGATAATAATGTTGTTGGAATCTGAATATATTCGATACCTCTAAGCCAAGTCGCAGCTGCAAAACCACTTACATCTCCAACAATTCCTCCTCCTAGGGCAATAATTATTGAATTTCTATCTAAGCCAAATTCAAATGCTACATCATATATTTCACTTAAGGTTTTTAAGTTTTTATATGATTCTCCAGCCTTGATAAGGAACATTTTGGCCTGAAATTTATTATCTTTTAAATTATTTAGAAATTTTTCTCCATACAAATTTGATATTTCTTCATTTGAAATCACAAGTATTTTTCTATTCTTTGTTATTCCAATTTTTAAAAGTTCTTCGCTGATATTATTCAGTATCCCTGCTTCTAGAGTTACTTCGTATGACTTATCACCTAATGGGACTAATATTTTTCTCTTATTCACAATTGATTACCTAGTTAAAATTTATAAATATTTAGTATTAAATACTTTATATATTAGCAAAATCTAAGCTCTAGATCCTTAAAAATTCAGTTGTTAAGAATTAGAAATGGTAATAAAATCATTCTATGAGTTTTAAAAAAAATATAAACGATATTAAGAAAAATTATTCCCTAGGAATAATTGGAGGTGGTCAACTCGCGTTGATGTTAACCGAGGCAGCAAAAAAAAGAGATTTAGAAGTATGTGTGCAAACAAAGTCTTGTGATGATCCTGCTGGTTCAAAAGCAGATCATGTCATTGAAGCTGATCCTTTAAAGATAAGAGGTAATAAATCATTAATTAATGAGTGTGAAAAAATAATTTTTGAAAATGAATGGATAAAAATTGATAAATTAAATTTAATTGGCAATAACGATATTTTTGTTCCAAGCCTTAATGCAATTAAGCCACTAGTAGATAGGTTTTCTCAAAAAAAATTAATAGATAGATTGAATATTCCCTGTCCAAAATGGATAAGTATTGAAGATTTTAAAAATCTCTCGGATGAGGAAATCAAAAATTGGACTTTTCCTCTAATGGCAAAATCAAATAAAGGTGGATATGACGGTAAAGGGAACAAAAAAATAAAGACAAAAGAAGATTTAGATTCTTTTTTAACAGAGAATAATTCTGATGAATGGTTAATAGAAGAATGGATAGAGTATGAAAAAGAACTGGCTCTTGTTGGTTCGAGAGATAGGACCGGTAAGATAAGATTCTTTCCAATAGTTGAGACATTCCAATTAAACCATGTTTGTGATTGGGTTCTTGCACCTGGAACAAATGAATATGATTTGAACTTATTTGCAATAAATATTTTCTCTTCAATAGTCAATGAACTTAATTACGTTGGAGTTTTAGCTATTGAATTCTTCTATGGCGACAATGGTCTTTTAATTAATGAAATAGCTCCTAGAACACACAACTCAGCTCATTTCTCTATTGAAGCTTGCACTTCAAGTCAGTTTGATCAATATGTTTGCATTTCTTCTGGGATAATGCCACCTGAAATTAAAATGAACTGTGAAGGTGCAATTATGATAAATCTACTGGGGTTAAAAAAGAATTTCCCAATTTCAATGGAAACCAGAATTAAAATGTTATCTGAAATTGAGGGTTCTAATATTCATTGTTATGGAAAATCTCGCGAAATTATGGGAAGAAAAATGGCTCATATCACATTTTTATTAAATGGGAAAACGAATTCAGAAAGATATGATGAAGCTCAAATTTTGTTAACTATGGTAAGAGACATTTGGCCATCTCCAAATGCATAAAAAAATAAGTTAGAGTTAGATTACTGGATCTTTGGTTAAGTTCTTCTTTATGTGCTCTGATCTGACTTTCTTTCGACGTGAGGAGACTGTCGTGATGCGGTAGTAGACCGATCTTGTAATCGGAAACGAAAGCCCACTTTGAATCCTCTTCTGGCTTTTCCAGGTCGATGCAGCAGAGAACTGACGGGGATCCGGTAAACCTTTCAAAAGCTAGTTATTGTGACAGTTTTTGAGAGGTCTTTTTATTGCAATTATTAGGGTGCCTTACCAGCTTGCCTTACCAAGCTGCCTTACCAGTGTGCCTTACCAAATTAGTAAATTGAAATAAAGTAAGTTATAACCACACTTTTTATATATAGTGAAAGATCACAAGAAGCTTGAATTAAAGATATTGGAGTTGTTTTATAGCTTTTCTAAGGTGAAAAAGCCTGTGAGTGCCTTACCAGTCCTTTAGCTGTAATTACTGTAATAGTCTATACTCGCAGCTAAAGTTTGGTTAGGCATATATATTTAACTTTTCAGATTTCAGCTTATCCAGGGCTTATTGAACCTTGGGACGGCTTGGCAAAGTATTACAACTGTCTAGATGAGCTAATAGCGATGATTGTAAATAATTTGTTTACCAAAATACTTGACGATCCATTTCTAATGTATTTATATTAATAGTACACATGTATTACTAAGTAATGACTTTAGGAGGAGCTAATGTTTGGACTAATTTTTCTTACGGTTATCGTAATGAGTCCCCAAGTGGTTGGTTGCTTAACCCAGACCGCAGCAGATTAATTTTATTTACAAGGAATAAAAAATCTCCAAGAAATAGTATGAGAATTTTTGCTCATACATATTATGCAAATGATCTTGGTGAGCCAATGGCAATTAAATCATCAACTCAAATGTATTTGGATAATGCTTGGGATAAATGGCATGACCTTCAATTAGAAGGTTGGACTTTTGAAGAACTTGAATTACCTGAATCATTATGACTAATTTAAATCCAATCAAAAAGAAATTATCAAAAGTAGATAGAAAGATATCTATGCAAGACCCATCAAAATTATTAGCAGAATTTTTTAATGGTGTTGTCATTGAACTTGACGAAGAATATAAATATGACTCATAAAGAATTGATAGATCAAGTTTCCGCAAATTTATTTAAACAAAGTGGAAAGTTAGAAAGCAGAAGATCCTGGTTGGCAATGAGAAATTATCTTGAGCAATTAGATACCGAACAACTTAAATCCATGCTTAAGGACCACGGATGATTTAAAAACTTTATTTAGTTTTTATTTTTTTCTTAATTCTCAGAAAACCGTAAGTTGCAAAGCCAACCAAAAACATATCCAAGTAAATATGCCAAGTAGGAAAAATCTGGTGTATTAATTCCATTAACGTTTTATTGCCACTTGCCAATAAGGATAATCTAAATTTGATTTTTCTCTAATTAATTGTAATTTTCTAGAATTTATCTTTACTACTATTCCATCTGTTGGATAGTTGCTAAAAAGCTTACCTTCTAGCCATTGTTTTCTAAATACTTCAACTTGGCTTGTAAAATTGCATGAAATATCCTGAGGGATCGTGAAGCCAAGCTTTGAAAGACTTTTTTTGGACTCATATTGGTTAAGTGTTGAATTAAGTATTTGAAATGCGCAGAAGCTAAGACTTTCAGAAAATCCTTCTTTAGCTCTTAGAAATCCAGAAGCGATTCTCTGGGAGATATTTGGACTTTGGTTGGGTGCATATAATTCACCTCTAACTTGAAGAACTCCACGTAAAGGGAGATTATTGAGAATGTCTTTGACTTTAATAAGCTTACTAGTAACGTCTGCCCCTTTTCTTGAAATTGCTTTCTCCAAGATTCCATCCCTATATTGCAAAGCAACAGCACAACCATCAATTTTTGGTTCAATTAATAATCTGGTATCTACTAATAATCCTTTCAAAAATTCATCTATTGAATCCTTTTCTAATGAAGGTAAAACTAGTTTATTTTTCTTTTTAAAGTAATCACAATTTGGGTTTGTTCTTAATAAATTTTTTTCAAGTTGGTCGAACTGCTTATCAGAGATTAAAGCATTACCATTTCTATAATTATCGTCATACCATTCAATTCGTTCTTCTAAATAAGTCTTCATTTAATACGATTGCTTAAGTTTTTGGTCAGGTATCCAACTTGGTTTATCCATAATCCATTTTTCTCTATCTTCATATTTAACAGTCCAAAAAAGAAATGAAGAAATTTCTTTTAGAGTTATGCCAACCAAATATCTTGTTTTTGGACTTATTGATATCAATCCAAATAATAATATTAATAAAATAAGTTTAAAAATACCTTTAATCATTTAAAAACTCAGCGTAATTTTTGCGAACTTTTTAATTAATGCAATTCTTATAGCCCTCAATCTTTGCTAGTTCATCAATATTCAAACCTGTTTCTTCTAGTAAAGTTTCTCCTATATCGTCCTTATTAAATTTAGTTAAAGCTCCTTTAGTAGAGTACTGAATACATTGGTTTTTGTATTTTGCTTCTTTGACAACAGGAGATAAATAAAAACCAAACAAGATGATAAAAGCCCCATAGGTTACAACTTTTCTATGGTTTTTCCACCATTCATAAAATTTATTGGACACGAAAAATAAATCACTATTTTCTATTTTAAATTGAATGTCAACAAATTACTTTAGAAATTTAAGGATTGGTTAATTTATTGTTTTTTCATTAATAGATTTAACCCAAGAATAATATCTTGATTTTCTAATCCTCTGCTCTTTCGAGACTAATCTATCCGCAGATTCTAGGGGCGATTCTCCTTTCTCAACTTTTGTTGTAATAGAAATACCAAAACCTTTTGCTTCAATTTTTGCAATGCCACCCTCTAAAAAAAATAAAAAAGACCAACCTTTGTTCCATCCTAAATAGAAAGGATTTCGATACATTGCATTTTTTTGGAGATACTCTTTAAATGATATTTTCCTTTTCAAGGAGTTACTTGTATTCACTATTACCAAATAAAAAGTTTACGGCGATTATTTCTGGAAAGTAATTTTAGTATTTAAATAATTTTCATAGGGATACTTGACGTCTACGAGTAGTACATTTATATTAATAGTACAACTGTATTATCTTTATGGCTTCAGGAGTCGCTAATGTTCGGACTTATTTTTATCGTTGCAGCCTTATTGACCCCCCAACTGGCTGGTTGTTTAACAAAAAAAGTGGTTTATTAATTTTTTTTGAGAGTTATAAGAAATCTGTATCTAATAACTTACAAGTATATACTCATCTTTTCTATGCAAATGAATTAGGTGAACCAACCCAAATTAAAAATTCAAGACTTCATTCTATTGATTGTGCTTGTGAAACATGGAATGAATTAATTTCAGGAGGTTGGCAAATTGTTACTAATAAATTCCAGTAATCATGATCAAGGTAAATCCCTCAAAATGGGAATATCTAAAAGAATCTACCCTAAAACGAAAACGAACAAAGATTTGTATTACTTGCAATCACTTTCGCTACAGCACTACAGAAACTTTTGCTACTATCTTGATCTGTCCAAAATACGAAAAACGTATACCACAGGGTGATCATTTACTTAAAGGCTGTGAGTATTGGCAAAAAAATAGGACGATATTTTCCCCTGAAGTATCTTAATTATTCTCTAATTAAACTCCTCTCGGTAGAGATATTTAATTATGTAAACAAAGCATTATTTTATACAACTTAAAAAATTCTTTTTAAGTAATTTTGAAGCATGATCCAATTCTACTTTTCCATATTTTTATTAGTTGTGCTTACATTTTTTGCACTTTTATTAGATGCACCAGAATTGGCATCTTTAATTCAAACGTTTTAGAAAATAATAAATCAGCATTTTTACTGATTTACTTTCTTAATAAGTAAGGCGTAGGTTTAACTTGTTGAATAGGAGGGATCTAATGATTGACAGTCCACCAGAGGAGTTAAATTATAAAATTTAAATCTAGATAAAACTAATGCTAAATCTGGAATGAATCTTCTATTTGGGATTCATTCCTTTTTAATTTCTTTCTAAAAAATGTAAATTATAAATATAAAATTTTAAAAGTAAAAATCTGTTCATATTAAAATGATTTGAGGCCTAATTCTCTTGTTTGATAGTGGGTAACTTTACCTGAATCCAAAACCAGTTTTTTGTTCTTCTTTTTCTTCCCATTCATTAATAATTAGTTTTAGTAAACTTTTAAGTTCTGAATTCGAAGCATCAGTATCTTTTTGAAGATTTATACAAATGTTTTTTATTTCCTCAAAAGCATTATCAATTAATATTGTTTTTTGATCTGGATTAGCCATAGAATTTTAAAATGCTCCATTACAGTTGAACCCACTGCAGTTAATAACCCTGAAAATATTCATTACAAAGTTGTGGAATCTTTCATCATAAAAAAATGCCCAGGTTGAAAATATAGCAAAACCAGAGACAGCAAAAGCAGCATATTGAAGCCAATGTATTCCATAGCTGTCTAATCCATTTTTATCAAAATCAGAATTACTCAATTGCTTTTTTACTTATAATAAAAATTTTTTTTTTAAAAGGAGAGTTTGTTTTGAACGAAAGATTTATTTTTTCTTTAAGACCTTAATGTATTGATAGTTTAAATAAAACCAGGTATTATCCACCCAAAAAAACCGTAGTTTATTATCAAAGCTAAAAAGCCAATCATAGCTAATCTCCCATTTGTTATTTCGGCATTTTTCCAAAATTTACCCATGTAGTTTTTATATTTTTTCGAATTTCTATCTATCAAATAATTTGGTTCAAAAGGTTCCTGCAACCTTTTGATGGCGTATAAAGTGAATTGAATTGTAATCGCGATGATAACAACTATAAAACTAGTAAGTGCATCCATTTTTAGATTTCATATGTGATCAATCAGTAAGCTAAAGAGAAAATGACATTTGTATAAATCAAACCTTTCCTCATTTCTGCTTTATTGACAGAGGGAACCTTAACTCGAATTATTAAAGAATGTAACATATTAAAAAAAAATTAGTATGAATTCTTACTTTTTCTTTGGATTTCACATTTTTAAGGACTTTAATGTTACATTTGTGTGTCAGCTACAACCTAAGACTAGTCTTAATTGAATTGTAGAATTAGCTTTAAAGTTTTTACTTTAAATCAGATAAAATATTGAAAAATTTTTATAAGGAATATATTTTCAAGGTTATTTTTTTAAAATATTTTTAATAACTAGAAATTATTATTTTTGTTTGATTTCCGGAAGGTAGAATTTATTGCCTAATGTGTAACCAATTGACATCATTACGAACCCAATAAGTTGAGGTAAATGAGAGTTTGCTAAAGAGATTTTTTCAATCATTTCTCAATCTATAAATTAATATAATAATAAAAAATTTTAAATACTGTAAGTCTATTTTCTTTTTGATTCTTTAATCTCCCCAGATTTTTTTAGTGAATTAACAAGTCTTTCATTTTCTGTTTTTAAATTTTCTAATGCAGATTTTGTGAATTGTTCTTTAGCCTCAAATTTTGCTGAACTTATAACTTTTTTATTAGGGAGTTTTTTCTTCGGTTCTGAATTCATGTAAACCTACAATTTAAAAAATTTTAGAAGTTATTTTTTTTGAGTTAGGTATAATTTTTTACAGTTTTCTGGTTAATAATATTTGTTTACATAGACAAGTTAATCTTTATCCTTTGGGAGCCTTAACCATCCAGTAGTCCATTCTGATTTTAGTTTCGCCCATGAGATCCTTTTAATATCTTTTTTATTTTTGGTAGGAAAAATATCAACCCATCTATCTTCATTTTTCCCACCATAAGCTTTAACTTGAAAATGCCTATTACCATTAATAGTTTTTGGTGCTGTCCAACACAAAGTAGGAGGCCATTTCATGAGAAATTTTTAAAAGTTAAAAAAACTAAAGGTTGCTTTGCCCAGTTAACACTAAACCATAATATGCAATCGTACCAAGGATAAGTACGATTCCTAGTATTCTAATAATCATGATTTTATATTTTAAAATTCAAATCATATTAGAGAAATTTTATAAATTTGCGTTGAAGATTTAATATTTTCTAATTTTTCCTTTTTTTATTTCTAACTATGGAGTGGCAAGATTCAGGATGCCATTCATTCTGAATCTTGCCAATAAAATCATAAATAAATGAATCGGGACATCCAGTTTTTTTTTGAAGATCTGAAAGTTCTTCTTTAATCAATTCATATACACTCGTTATTACCCCTAAATTTTCTTCTTGGGAGGGAGCCCATTTTTTATTCTCCATTAATATTTTTTAAACTATTTTCCACAATATCGTAATAGGTTATGTCTCCATAATCAGCATCTGAACAACATAAATCTCCATATAGTTCCTCTAACAAATCATACGCATCTGAATACTTATCAAAACTTTGAGCTGTTAATTCGTCATCTTTTCCATCAATTCTAATTATTTTGTAGGTCATATTTTACTTAGATGCAAAAAGTATTTTTTGATTCATTAGATCATCTTATAAATAAAAATCTTATTTAGGAGTATTAGTTGGATAAAGCTTTTGAATTTTATTTTTCTGAATTTCTATTTTTCTTCTTTCATATTTTTTTGCCATTATTTTTCTGATAAATAATTGTGGGATAAGCCAAACTAACGCAATAGCTATAGCCATGAAAGCAGGATTTCTCCAAGTCAACCTAATAATCTCTTGTATAAATTCTTGATTGAAAATTTCCATAAATTAAATTTTGATAATAAAAATATCTTTGCTTTCTTTTATAAAATCTTTTAAATTTCATAAACCATCATAACCTTAAAAAATCTAATAAGGAATTTTATAAATTTTTTCTTTTTCTAGTTCGTTTTCTTTTATATTTGGATTTAGATTAATTTTTATTTTTTAGTTTAGAGATGTCGACTTATCTAATTACAGGATCAAATAGGGGTATTGGATTAGAACTATGTAGGCAAATTCATAAGAGGGGAGATAATGTAATTGCAACGTGTAGGAAAGCCTCAAAAGAACTTAGAGATTTAGGTGTGAGAATTGAAGAGAATATAGAAATTTCTTCTGATGAGTCGATAACAAATTTGTGTAAAAAACTATCTGGAGTTAATTTAGATTGCTTAATTCATAATGCAGGAATCTATGAATTTAATTCTTTCGAAAACCTAGATAAAAAAAGTATTTTGCGGCAATTTGAAATCAATGCATTGAGCCCAATATGTATGACTCAATCACTTAAACATTTTTTAAAAAAATCCTCTAAAGTTGCTTTTATCACAAGTAGAATGGGATCTATTGAAGATAATACATCTGGAAGTTCTTATGGTTACAGGATGTCTAAAGTCGCTTTGTCCATGGCAGCAAAATCACTTTCTATAGATTTATCAAGAGAAGATATTTATGTAGCTATTTTGCATCCTGGATTAGTGAGTACAAGAATGACTGGCTTTACAAGAAATGGAATTAGTCCTGAAGAATCAGCAAATGGCCTTTTAAAACGTATAGATTCTTTAAATAAAAATACCTCGGGCACGTTTTGGCATACTAACGGAGAAGTTTTGCCTTGGTAAAATCTATATTTTTATTTTTAAGAGATTTATATCGGTAATTTGTTAAAAAACTTTTAAATTTTTAACGAATTTCTTTCCTAGTTTAATTCTTTTAGTTATCTTTAAAAAAACATTAGTAAAGGAGGTGATTCATTGTCGTATCTACCGAAAAATGCGGTTATCAAAGGGGCCGTGAATTCAATATCTTCATCACATTCATCGGTCTCTTTTTCTTTGATTAAGAAAAAAGGTTTTATAATTAACAGATTTATATAAATCAGTTACTTAATAATTAAAAGCTCTGCATCTTATGAAGTTGCAGAGCTTTTTTTATGAATTTAAATAATCTTTCAAAATTTAGGCTATCTTTTTTGGCCGAAGTAAATTAAAGCTAAAAAAGATAAAGTGCTTACCAAAGCGATTAAGTACCACCCAGTTGAGGAGTTGCTAGTCACTTCGTCCATTTATTTTGATTTATCGGAGGAATTGATTATTTGAGTGAAAATCACAATTGATATCATTAAAAAAACTAAAAGGATGTAAGTTACGTTCATTTATAGAAAAATGCTAATTATTAAAAAGATTATTCCTAGAACTACAGTAACAATTGCTCCATCTACTAATAAGTCTTTCCATGTATAACTTTTAAGCATCCTTGTTTTATCTTCTTCACTCATAAGGTTCTTTAACCACTTCCAATCTAAGAGCTGTGTCAATGCAACACCAAAAATTAAATGACCAAACAAAATACCAATTAGATCAATTCTAGAAATATCTTTAGTGAGACTAGTAATAATAAAAAAGTCCACTAGCTTTTTTCTTTATTAGATAAGGCACCACCTTCTTCTTTGTATTTTTCCCAAGCTTCACTTATTTTCGCTTTAGAGAAATTTTGTTTCCCCTCAGAGAATTTATTTTTGAGGTTATTTAAACTTCTAGTCAATTCTTTTTTTGTTGGTTCATCAAGAAAGTTTGATGTTAATTTCCATAAATACCAGCTACTAGCTAGAAGAAGAATCAATCCGAGTAATTGCATATTAGTTTTTACCCATCCTACAACTTTTCAAATGGTTTCGATAAATTAATTTATTTAATAACTGTAGAAATTTTTTTGAACTAAATAAAAATTAAAACTTTAACCAGTGGAAAAATATTCTATCCAGCAGCCATATAGTTAGACCCCCTTCCAGAAAAGCCAACCAATACATCCCATAATCAGAAAATCCCATTTGCTCTTTTACTGTTTTAATTAATTTTTTGTGAGCTTGAATGAGATCTTTCATGAAGAATAAAAATTTTAAACCTGCTGATTTTCTTTTATTAAGAATCCCTTACCGTAACAAGATAAACAGGTTTTAGTTTCATCTAATGAAATTCTTAGAAAACCTGCTCCATTACATCTAAAGCAATTTACTTTAGAAGTTGAGTAAAGTTTTGACTTGATTTTAGCAGCACGGTTTAAGTAAAAAACAGTTTCTTTACGACCGTTAGCTTGAGCAGCTTTATTTAAAAGCTTTTTATAACTGACTTTTAGTTCTTGGGGATTCATCTTTTGAAAAAAAAACAAGGCTTCTAATACAGGGAAAATAATTGTTTATATTATTAAAAAAACTAGGAATTTTCCGTTTATATTGCTGATCAGATCTCTTATGGAGATTTGGATAATATAACTAGAATTTGCTTTATATGTTTAGTATCTGGAGTATTCACTTGTATATTTAATAGAAATTTTATATTTGACAAATTAAAAATATTTTAGGTAATCATTCAAGAAATCATTATTTCGTTCTAGAAAGGAATTTTTGAAAATTTTGTTGTTTAGAAATTTTTTTAGCTCTAATAAATCATCCAGCCTTTTTGAGGTTTTTTACTAAAAAATCATTTTCATTAGTAAGAACTTTGAGCTTAGATTTTTCCAACTCTTTTCTGATTTTGGGGTTTAAATCCTTTTTTGTCTCATTTAGATTCATAAGATTTGTTCTTAAAAATAATTTAAAAGACAGTTGAGATCATAGTGATCCCAAAAAAAATTTGTGGATATTTTTTTCTTAAAAGAAGATAATATTTTATTTTGCACATAGAAATTCAAATTTAATCAACATATTGTGGAAAACCCTGTTGAAAAACGCTTAAAAAGTGGATAACTCTTCGGGAGCATTATCAAAACAAGCTTTTCTTGAAAAATTTTTAAGTATTAATACTTCATCAAAAAAAAAAAAATATAGTTTAAAAAGTAACATAATCTCTTGTTATAACTATGGGATCATTACTTTTTAAAAATGATAAATTTTCTATATCAGAAGCTCATGTTGATAAAAAATTCAAAAAGTTTTTTCTTCATGATGTATCAAATTGAAAATTAAAGTGAAGAAAAATCAATCTAAACTTGAAATTTTTAATTTTTGCCATAGGTGATTAAAAATTTTTTAATTCGGTTTTCTCTATGGCAACAATTCCCAAACGCAAAATTAATCAAATAGGTTTGTATGAGTTAAATATTTAAAATGACAGAAGAAAAAAAGGATTCAAAAAAATGTTCTGGAAAGAAAAACATTATGTTTGCCTATGGTTTTATACAACTTGGTTCTAGTTTCGTATCGGCAATAGCTTTAGCTGCAATCGCTTTTGGATTCTGTTCAGTAAAAAAGGAATCTAAACTTTTTAATAAATGTGTTGCAGAAATAATTGAAGATGGTAACTCCAATTCTGAGGCCGTAAGGTATTGCAATGGGGGCAATTAAAACCCCTCTCAGATTAATTAAATGGATTCAACTTGTGATTTGATTATTGATTCTTTGAAAGAAGAGCCAATTGGAGAAACTGATCATTTTATTTGGTTCATAACAGATATTGGTATTGTTGCGCTATTTAAAAAAGATGAGAACTTTGAAACTTATAGTTCGAATGTCGAAATTGAGGCAAATAAAATTGCTTTAGATATAACTAAAGAAGAGAAAGAGTACCTCAAAATAAAAGAGAGACAACTTTTCTTGTTTTATTCATAATCTAGGATTTAGTTCTTGATTTAGTAAGATGGCTCAAGGTTAAAGGCCGGCTCCATAATATTGTTTTCGCTAATTAATTCGTAGGTTAGCTCTTTATTTAGGGCATTTATATAAGATGTATAAAGTTTTCCCCAGACAAATTCAAATTCATCTTTACTTAAATTCTTGAAAAGAATTTCTCCCTTGAAGTAAATGTGATAAGAATCATTCATCATGGAAAATTAATCTTATCCTTTTTAACGCAGTGAGATATGTATGTAGTATTAGGTGCTACTAAAAAGAAATTTATATTTGGAATTCAAATACTTTTAGACTATCCGTGTATTCATTTTTTGTTTTTTGAATAATCCCACTGTCTCATCAAGATCCATACACGGCTGAATACTTATATCCATTAACCTTCTCCAGGGATGCCATTGCTTCCAAATTGTCTCAAGAGAATCTGCACTTACTACAGAATGTCCAATCCCATTTTGAACCATAAAAATCCAAGAATGAACCTCATAGTTTTCAGGTCTGTTTTGGGGACCACCTGATTCATACCAATTAATTAGCATTTCTGCCCCTTCTTCTTGATCCTCACCATCAGTAAATTCGTAGGAAATCAAATACCTTTGCATATAGATTATTATTAAAATCTCTAAACTATTTTAACTCTAGATTTAGATATTGCCTCCCAATTTAATTAATGCTATGAAGTTTATAGAAGTGATTTTTTTAAATGACCGAAAAATTTGGGAAAATTAAAAAGAATATTTTGACAAATTTATCTTTTATAAATAAGACAATCTTGAAGTATTTTCAAAACCATGATCTTTTCGTATAGCTTCATTCAACAGATAAAATTTGATACTTTTTAAAATACCTTAAATTAGTTACCATATTCGTACTGTATAGATACCAATGATAAATAAAAAGGATCAAAGCGATCCAATTGATAATTTAGAGTATGAAAAAGTTCTAGAAGAAGAAATAATTAATTCATACGAAAGTAAATTTCAGAAAGATACTGAAGAAGATATTAAAAAGATTAAGTTCTACAGACTTAAAAGAACTCCATTAGAAATATTAAATAGGTCATTTTTCTTTTTCTTTATTGGAAGTTTTCTTTTCTCTTTGTTTTTAGCTTATTCAAAAAGTAAGTTATGGTTCATACTTTACGTAATAAGTGCATTGTCATGTGTTTTCTATACTCCTAATAGAAAGGCACTTAAAGAATTAATAGCAGCTTGGCCGAATATAGAGGATCTCATTAAAGGAAGGAGTTTGTGGAGAAAGGCAAGTAAATAGATTATGAAACCGTTAAATGCATTTAAAAAGTGGTTATTAAATATTCTTGTGCCATACATAGAAGGCACCAACAAGAAAAAAGAGGATAAAAAATGAGACTTATACAGCTTGGAATTATTGTTGAAATTTTTTTGTTTGTTGGGGTTTTTTTATGGGTTAGGAAACTAACTAGTAATAAAGCTAGACAACCATCTCTATCAAAAAAAACAATTAAAAATCTCAAATTTTAGAATTTTGATCAAAAATTAAGGAATCTTTATAAAGAGATTAAATTTATGGGGAATTTATTTACTTTTTTTCTCTCACTTTGTGTATGAAATCGGTTAGAACATCTATATCTTTCTTAAAAATATGGTTTCCTCCATTCAAGGTCTTGCTCCAATAACTAATCCATTAAATAGTGTTTTAGTAGAAAAGAAACTAATAAATATTGATCAAAAGTTTATTCAACTTGTTTCTCTGGCAGAAGGGTTACCTCGTACAGAAGTTATTGAAAGTGGTAGAAATTATTGGAGAGGCGTTTGTAGAAGTTTAATTTTTAGATTTCCAGATGACCTCGAAATTTTAAAGCTTGATGTAAGAAGTTATGTAGATAGATCAAAAGGAATTATTCAGATAAGATCTGCAGCAAGATTAGGGCAATCTGATTTAGGCGTAAATCTTAGAAGAGTGGAATATTTGTTTAATCAATTAGAGAAATTTTAATTAATCAATTTTTTATAAATTTAAGGTTCTTTTTACTAAATAGTTGTGCTTTAATTCATAAGAATATTTGAATTGCCATGGTAAAGATAATCTTAGTTGGAATCATTGTCGCGCTTGTATATTCTCAACCTGATCTCCGTCTTACAGTCGCAGATTGGTTAAAAGCAGCTTCTGATTTTCTGATTGAATCAGTACAAGTAAAACCTTAAATTAACTTTTATGAAGCATTAAATAAGACCTGAGACAGTAATCATTTGATTAATGCATAGAGCTACGAAAATAAATATTATTATTCTGCTTAGTATATATTTCACTTAAACAAATAAATAGTTTTAGGAACATAATAGAAAATTTTTTTGAAATTTTTGAATAGTTAACGATAATAAGGGATATGAAGCTTAGATTATTTGAGTTCTATTTTATTAAAGACTATTTAAGGCCTTGGTTTGGTCTTATTTATTCTTTATTCTTTCTGTTTTTTTTAGGCGCAATTGGCTATCGAATAACAGAGGGATGGGAATGGAGTGATTGCTTATGGATGGTTCTAATCACAATAACCACTATTGGTTTTGGAGAAGTTCAACCTTTAAGCCCTGAAGGCAGGATCGTAACTGTTTTGGTAATCGTTGGCGGATTGATCTTTATTCAATTTACCTTTCAAAAAGCTGTTAGATTATTCGAATCCGGCTATTTTCAAAGAGTAAACGAATTACGTTTTAAAAGACTTCTTAGAAAAATGGAAAATCATGTAATTTTGTGCGGATATGGGAGGGTAGGTCAGGAAATATCTAACCAAATAAAAACACAAAATATTCCAATTATTGTAGTTGAGAGCGATGAAGATAGAAAAAAGATTGCTGAAGAAAATGGTTTAGAAGTTCTTTGCGCCGACGCCACTCTTGATGAGACTTTAAAATTAGCAGGATTAGAAAAATGCAAAAGTTTGGTCGTCACCTTACCTAACGATGCTGCAAATTTATATGTAGTTTTGAGTGCTAAAGGGATAAGAAGTTCTATAAGAGTAATTGCAAGAGCTGGAACTGAAGAAGCTGCAAGTAAATTGAGATTAGCTGGAGCAAGTATAGTCGTAAGCCCTTATATAGCTGCAGGAAGAGCTATGGCATCAATGGCTTTAAGACCAATTGCCATTGATTTTCTAGATCTTCTGGCAGGGAGTGAATGTGAAATTGAAGAATTTGAATTAAGTAATGATATCAGTCTTTTTGAAACAGCAGAGAAAAGATCACTTTCTGAACTTGGAATAGGCAAAAAGAGTGGTGCAAAAATTTTGGCTATAAAAGAGAACGAAAAATTATTTACCAACCCTGGAGGTAATTTCATACTTCAACCAGGTCAGGTATTAATAGCATTTGGTAGTAAAGAACAACTAAATATTTTGAACGGATTATTAGGAAATCTTGTCGTTGCAGTAGAACTATTAAAATAGATAGTTCGAGATTCAGAGTTAATTGCTAAATTAGTTGTGATTGAAATAAATCAAATGAAAATATTTAAATTTCTTTTTGTAATTCCTGTAATAACTTTAATAATTATTTTTCAAACCTCTTTGCATAATAGATATCTAATGGCTTCTGATATTAGAGATGGAGAAACAATTTTTAGAAATGTTTGTGCAGGCTGCCATGTAAGAGGTGGATCAGTCGTTCTTAAAGGATCCAAATCATTAAAACTTTCCGACCTTGAAAAAAGAGGAATATCAGATGAAGATTCAATAGCTAAAATTGCTAATGATGGGATTGGTTTTATGAAGGGTTATAAAAATAAATTGAAGGATGGAGAGGATAAGGTTCTTGCACAATGGATTATTCAAAATGCAGAAAAGGGTTGGGAGTAAATGAAAAGCTTATTTTTTGCATTTTTTTTATTTTTATTAGCTGAATATTCTTTTGCTGAGGAATTAACTAATTACACAATTACATCTGATTCTCAAATAAATACTTTAGAAGGTGATTTGGAGGCTAAGGGAAATGTAGTCATTAAAAGTAATAGTGGTAATTTTGAGGCTTATTCTGACAAGCTTTCTTTTGACAAGGATGATAAATCTCTAAAACTCATTGGTAATGTATATGTAAAAAATTTAGAGTCTGAAGGAATTGCGATTGAAGAAACATCTGGAGATGAATTGATAATATTTACTGATACAGGAATTTTTGAATTCAAATCTCAAAATAAAAACAGAGTAAAAACAAAAATTAAATTCTAAATAAAGAGTTGATATTTAATTGAGAATTTTAATTTCTAGCTGAGCTCTTAATGCCGATTTGTAAATAATATTTTTATATATCAAAATAATTTGATTTATATCTTTTAAAATTTTTTATTTACCTCATGGCTGTAATTTATATTTAACAGACTCATTTCTTATTACAAAGTGGGCATTTTTAAAAAAATCCTTATTTTTTCTTCTGCTATCTCATTAGTTCTCTCTCAAGAAGCGATTGCTTCAAAAAGATTGAGCGGAGCAGGTGCTACATTTCCATCGAAAATTTATACTAGGTGGTTTTTTGACTTAGCCAAATCAGGTGGACCAAGAGTTAACTATCAAGCAGTAGGTTCTGGTTCTGGCAGAAAAGCCTTTATAGATGAAACAGTAAATTTTGGTGCTTCTGATGATCCTATGAAGGCTAAGGATATAGAAAAGGTATCAAGAGGCTTAGTACAGATTCCTATGGTAGGTGGCACAATTGCCTTTGGATATAACTATGATTGCGATTTGAAACTTACTCAAGAGCAAGCAGTACGAGTTGCAATGGGTATGGTTAAAAACTGGAAAGAATTAGGCTGTAAATCAGGAAAGTTAACTTGGACACATCGTTCTGATGGTTCTGGAACTACTAAGGCTTTCACAAACTCTATGGAAGCATTTTCACCAACATGGACTTTAGGCACTGGTAAATCAGTTAAGTGGCCAGCAGGCGTTGGAGCAAAAGGTAATTCTGGTGTTGCAGGTGTTATTCAAAACACTCCAGGCGCAATTGGTTATGTAAACCAGTCATACATTAAAGGTAATGTTAAGGCTGCTGCACTTCAAAATCTTTCAGGGGAGTTTCTAAAACCATCTGCAGAAGCTGGAGCTAAGGCTCTTAATGGTATTACATTAGATGAAAATCTTGCGGGTAAAAATCCTAATCCAACAGCAAAAGGAGCGTACCCTATAGCTTCATTGACATGGATACTTGCTTACGAAAAAGGTAATGGTAGAAATACTAACGCAATCAAACAAGCCTTTAAAAAATTGTTAAGTGATGAGTATCAAGAAAAGGCTTCATCCCTTGGATTTATCCCCTTAAAAGGGAATATCCTTTTGAAATCAATAGCTGCCGTTGAAAAAATAGGTAGTTAAATTTTTTAATAGATGTCAAATTATCATGACTTTCATATACCTTTAAGTCCTCTTAAAGTCTTTTACAGCATTTAGTAGTAGATTTATAGAGATATTCTTTTTTTAATGGAAGAGAAATTAACTCTTTTCAAGAATCGTAAAAGATTCGGTATCGAAAAAAATATAGATATTATCTTCAAGAATACTGCCCTAGTCTTGTCTAGTTTCGTAGCAATAATACTTTTAGGAATTATTTTAGTAGTCTTTTTTCAGTCATTTGAATCCTTTTCAAGGTATGGATTGAAGTTTCTAATAACCTCTGAATGGAATCCAGTAAAAGATGAATACGGAGCTTTTACTGCAATTTATGGCACATTAGTAACCTCATTTCTCTCGTTATTAATAACAATCCCTTTGGGCGTTGGAACTGCAATATTTATTACCGAAGACTTTGTACCGAAAGTTGTTAGAGAAATAATAGGTTCATTTGTTGAATTATTAGCAGCTATTCCGTCAGTTGTATTGGGACTTTGGGCAATATTTGTAATGGAACCTTTTTTTAGATTCTTTTTTGTCTTTTTACATAATTTCTTTGGTTGGATACCTTTATTTAGCACAGAACCTACAGGTAGGAATTCTTTGTTAGCAATATTAATTTTAGTTGTAATGCTTTTGCCAATAGTGACTTCTATAGCTAGAGATTCTCTTAATCAAGTTCCTAAGAAGTTAAGAAATGCAGCCTATGGAATTGGAGCTAGTAGATGGAAAACAATATTTTCAGTAATCTTGCCAGCAGCGCTATCAGGAATTATGGCAGGTGTTCTATTAGCTTTAGGAAGGGCAATGGGAGAAACAATGGCTGTCACAATGATTATTGGTAATTCCAATGCATTTAGTTGGTCTCTATTATCTCCTGGATATACCATTTCCTCCATGCTTGCGAACCAGTTTGGTGAAGCTGATGGAAGTCAGGTTTCATCACTGTTTTATGCGGCTTTTGTACTTATGATCCTTTCTTTGGTAGTAAATATCTTTGCGCAGTGGCTAGTTAAGAAATTTAGTCTCAAATATTAGATAACTATGAATTCACTCTATTACCAGAAAAGATTATCAAGAAATATAGGAGATAAATTCTTTACTTCTTTATCAGTAATTTGTGCATTGATCGCAATACTCCCTTTGATTTTTCTGGTGACTTATATTCTCATCAAAGGTGGATCCCAAATTACACCCGAACTATTTACTTTAGAACCAAATCCCCCTGGAGATGATTTAGATGCAGGTGGTATTAATCCTGCATTGATTGGAACATTAATAATAACTACTATTGCTTCAATTATCGCCATACCAGTAGGTGTTGGTGGTGGAATATATCTAGCTGAATACTCTAGAGGTGGAGCTTTTTCAAGATTTATTAGATTCGGAGTTAATGTTCTGGCGGGAGTCCCCTCAATAATTGCCGGTGTCTTTATTTATGCCTTAATTGTTTCCACAAAGATCTTGTTTGGGAGTATGTACAGCGGTTTGGCTGGAGGGATGGCGCTTTCAATATTGATGTTGCCTACTGTGATTAAGACCACTGACGAAGGTTTAAAGTTAGTTCCTAACGAATTAAGATATGCGTCTCTTGGTGTTGGAGCAAGTATGTATACAACCATATTGAAAGTTACTTTGCCCTCTGCCTTTAGGTCTATTGCTACTGGCGTTGTACTTGGAATCGCAAGAGCTGCAGGCGAAACAGCACCTTTGATATTTACGGCTTTATTCTCTTACTACTACATAACAGGCTTTGGAGACTTGTTTTATGAGATGGGTTCTTTGGCTGTATTGATATATAACTTTGCTTTAGAACCATACGATGCACAGAATAAATTAGCCTGGGCAGCTTCCTTTATTCTTGTTTTATCGATACTATCCGTGAATATATTTTCAAGGATATTAGCCGCTTTTACTGAGAAAACCAAGAGAGTATAAATGATTAAAACTAATAAAAAAACACCAAAGAATATCATTTTATCTCTTGAGAATGTCTCTATTAGTTATGGAACTTTCGAGGCTGTAAGAAATGTTTTTTGTAACTTTAAAAAAGGCAATATAACATCCCTTATTGGCCCCTCCGGTTGTGGTAAATCAACTGTTCTTAGATCATTAAATAGGATGAACGATCTAATTCCTAATTGCTCATTAAAAGGGACTGTCCTCTTTGATGGAACTAATATTTATGATAAAAGAGTTGATCCAGTTGAAGTAAGAAGAAGAATTGGAATGGTTTTTCAACAACCTAATCCTTTCCCTAAATCTATCTACGAAAATATTGCATTTGGAGCAAGAATTAATGGTTTTACTGGAAATATGGATGAATTAGTGGAGAGTTCACTTATAAAAGCAGCTTTATGGGACGAATGTAAGGATAAATTAAATGATAGTGGTTACTCTTTATCAGGTGGACAGCAACAAAGATTATGTATTGCTCGAACCATAGCAATTGAACCTGAAATAATTCTCATGGATGAGCCTTGTTCAGCATTAGATCCAATCTCGACTTTAAAAATAGAAGAGACGATGCACGAACTTAAAAAGAATTACACAATAATAATCGTTACCCATAATATGCAGCAGGCTTTAAGGGTTAGCGATATGACTGCATTTTTTAATGCAATTGAATATGAAGATGGTGATGGAGGAAAAGTTGGTTATCTTGCAGAATTTAATACGACAAAGAAAATTTTTAATTCCCCCAAAGAAAAAACTACTCAGGAATACATATCTGGAAAATTTGGTTGATGTTAAATTTTTACCTTTTAAAGAATAATTTTTACCTTTAATACCTTGAAGGGGTAGACAAGCAGTATAAATACCTATATAGTTATTTCGAATTAGTAAGTTTATCTTTGAAAAACTATCCTTTCCTACCTTTCTTGATTTTTGCAGGAGCTCTAATAACAACTGCAACTATAGGATTGCCTGTATTTACTTCATAATTTAAGAGTATTTCTATTTAAGGTAATCTTATGGTTTCAATAATATATAAAGAATTAATTGGAAGTCCTAATAAAACCCTAATAAAGGGAAATTTATTTGACTTTATAAAAAAAAGAGAGAATATGAATCTGTGTGGGAGTGAAAAATCTGTATTAAAACCATTGTTAAAAGTGGTTAATTTCTAATTTATTTATCATGGATAAAACTAAAGAACAGTTAGAAAAATTAAGAGAAGTAGCAGAAGCATCTCTTACAAAAACGGATGAACTTCAAAAAGTTCTTGCTCAAATCGAAGCTTTAATGTCTAGAGAAGAATCACAAACATTATCAAAGAAGAAATAATTATTTAAAAAATAATTTTAGGTTTTGTACTTTTAATTACACCTCTACAAATCGGTTGTAGTTATTAATTGGGTATGCAGAACCCGTTCCAAAGTTTTCTGTTAGGTCTCGAGGTCTTACCTTCTTTAAGTAAAAGACCTCTTTAATTTATTTGTTTTTATTATATATTTATAACTTGCTTATTTAGTTGATTACTTTATGGATTTCTTTTAAGCAGACATTTACATCGAAAAATTCAGTATTTACTACTTCTAATCCTGTTTTTTCTGTAACTTCAACAGTGGCATTGCATTCGTCTTGTTTAAGAGCCATGTAACTTGGCTTTATGTCTTCTATATCTAATTCAATACTTGATTCAGTATCTTCCTTATATTGTTCCATTACTAATGTAAGTGCCTCTATCTCAACGGAAAAATTATCATTTGCATTTGCTCCAAATGGAATTACAAGAAATGGAAATAATATCAAGGCTATTAATTTTTTCATTTCTATGAAATGTGTTTATTTTTTTTATAACGTGTATTGTCTCCTAAGGAAAGGGTCATTAGCTGTATAAATTTTTATTATTTATTCTTACTTATAAAAGAGAACAATATATAAGCTAATTGATAAAAAAACTAAACGAGACTTTTAAGTATAAATTGGTATATCTAAATGAAAAATTTAATTCACTTCACAAGGATTTTTCTTAAGATTTTATTTCGATAATTTCTTCTTCAGAAACAATTGCCCATTTTTTAAATGACTTTTTGCAGGGATATCCGCCTGTTAAGTCTCCAAATGCAGGTAAAAATAAAGTGTTTTTATTCTTATCCATTGCAAAGCACCTAAATGATAATTTATCTCCATTGTTTTTTATATAGATTTTTGGATGATAATGTCCACAAATATTCAAGGTATTTTTGTTTTTTGATTTAACTGGCTCATGACTAAAAGTAATATTTTTAGTTTTTCTAATATCAAAAATTTTTATATTTTTAATATCACAACCTACATCATGATTTCCGAGGATGAGTTCAACATTAGTTTTTAGTAGCTCGGGAAGATCCTCAACTTTTTTTTGAAGAGTTTTATCTATTGAATATTTGCTGTGGAATAAATCTCCCAATATTATTAACTTTTCAGGACTATATTTTTTTACTATTTTTTTTATTCTTGCGAAATTGTTTTTATCTGAATTATTAGTAAGAGGTATACCATTTTGCTGAAAATACTCAGCTTTGCCAAGATGAATATCGCATATTAACAATTCTTTTGTTTCCGGTAGAAATAAAGCTCTTGAAGGAAGCATCTCTAACAATGTATCTTCCCAACTAAATGTAAAAGAACTTTTTATCATTTAATCACTATATTTTTTTATAAGTTTTTCTACTCTTTTCTCTATTGGTTCATTGCTTAACGTATTTTTAAGTCTTTCAACGAATAAAGGGAATGCAAAAGGAGTTGGAGTTTTTATCTCGTTTAATAGAATTTTTAAATTTTTTAATCTTTCTAATGATCTTGATATTCTTTTATTTTCTAATTGATATTCTTTAACTTCTTGATGCGATTGCTTTATCAAAAGATGGCCTTCTTCATATTTAGTAAAGACATCGTAGAAAAGACTTGAACTTATTTGAAGTTGAGAGGAGGTTTTTGTTTTGGTTGGATTATTTTGATTTACAAGTCCACTTATTTGAGCAATATTTTTAAATCTACGTTTTGTTAATTCTGAAAAATTAATTGCATTTTCTAGATCTTCTTCTAATTTTTTGTTATTCAAAAAGTAATCAGCTTCTTTTTTTATTATGGAAAAATCATAATCTTCTGCGGTAGTTAAGCTGAATCCAAAATCATTAGCAGTGATACTAAATGTAGATTGTTTTAATTTTGCCAATCTCAAAGCCCATAAAAATGCAATTCCTTCATTTACAAATTTGCCATCAAGTGTAAAAACAAAAAGATTTGATAAATCCTTGGTTTTATATATTTCTATAAGAAATTCATCCTTCTTTGGAATATTTGAAAGAACTTTTTGTTTCTTCAATATTGGGCGTAATGAATTGAGTTCAGGATTTAAGCAATCATAATTTTCTAGTTCGTTGCATATATCTATTTCTTTTCTCAAACTCTCACAAAGTAGATCAGAAATTGCCATTTGACCTCCAACCCATGCAGGAATTAGAGAACTTTTTTTTGTTGATTTTTTAACGTATAAAATCATATCTCTTATTCTTACAAATTGAAGCATTTTGCCTGCAAAGTAAAATGTATCTCCCGGATTTAATTTTGAAGCAAAATTCTCCTCTAAATTACCTAATGATTTACCTTTCATATATTTGACATTCACAAATTTGTCACTTGTAATTGTCCCAATATTGAATTTATGCGTTCTTATTAAAGATTTGTCTTTTACAAAATATTTAAAGTTTTCATTATTATTTTGTAATTCTTCTTTAACTATCTTTTTATATTTTGGGTATGCTTTAAGACATTTTCCTCCATATTCTAAAAAGTCAAGACACCAATTCCAATCTTGATCTTTTAAGTTTCTATAACTCCAACAATTTTTAATTCTTTCTTTCTCAATTTTCGGATCAAAGCCATTTCCGCATGCCAAACTTATTAAATGCTGTAGAAGAACATCATAAGATAATTCAGGAAGTCTAATCTCCTCAGATACACCACTTTTTATTATTCTTCTCATTGCACTAATTTCTAATAACTCCAAAGAATTAGTAGGCATAAAAATTATTTTTGATTTTCCACCTGGTCTATGAGCGCTTCTTCCCGCTCTTTGGATAAGTCTAGCTAAATTCTTTGCACTGCCAATTTGAACTATTTGATCTACAGGTTGGAAGTCAACTCCCAAATCTAAAGAACTAGTGCAGACTACCCATTTTATTAATCCGTCTTTAACCCCTTCTTCAACTCTTTTTCTATCTTCTTTATCCAGGGAGCCGTGATGAAGTGCGATTTTGTCTCCCATTTCTGGCAGATAAAATTTAAGACATTGATACCATCTTTCAGATTGGTTTCTTGTATTGGTGAATAATAAGGTGCTTTGATTTTTATCTAGGATTTTTAAAAGTGAAGAATGGCTTCTTATTCCTAGATGGCCACTCCATGGGAAGGTAGTTTCCTCTTCTGGCAAAACGCTTATAATTTTAATCTCTTTTTGAATATTTGTACTTATAATTTTGGGTTTAACAGCGCTCATACCAACTATTGCTCTTGCTGCTTCTTCAATATTTCCAATAGTTGCAGACATTGCCCAAATTTGTAAATGTTTTATATTACCTCTTAGCCAACTTAAAGATAACTCGCACTGGTTTCCTCTTTTACTACCCATCAATTCATGCCATTCGTCAATAATTATTGATGACAACTCCTTGAACAGATTATTAGATTTTTTATTAGAAAGTAAAAGAGATAAAGACTCTGGAGTGGTAATAAGAATGTTAGGTGGTTTAGCTAGTTGCTTTTTCTTTTCATATGGGGTTGTATCCCCATTCCTAATTTCAACAGTGATTTCTTTATTAAAATGTAAGGCTGCTAATTGTATGGAATTTTTTAAATCTCTACTTAGTGCTTTTAAAGGCGTTATTAATAATATTTGCACACTTTTATTATTTTTGGGATCTTCTATCTGTGATAAAGGTCCCATTAATGCAGCGTAAGTTTTCCCGCATCCAGTAGGAACTTGTATTATTCCGTTTTCCCCATTTAAAAATGCTTCCCAAGAGTTTACTTGGTAGGGTAGTGGCTCCCACCCATTTGAGAAGAAAAACTGTTTAATTTTAGAAATTAAATAATTTTGCTTACTATTTTGATTTGTATTTTTCATAATATTTTTCATAATATTTTTTTCATCAGTTCATAAGCATTCTCTAGGCTATCTGCATCATTGATCTTTTTATCTTTTCTCCATTTTGTTATTCTTGGAAATCTTACTGCAATGCCAGACTTATGACGTTTTGAAATTTGTATTTTCTCAAAAGATATTTCGAATACCATTTCTGGTCTTAACGATCGAACAGGACCAAATTTCTCAATTGTATTTTTCCTTATCCATTTATCTAGCTCTTTGATCTCTATATTCGTTAAACCAGAATATGCACTTGCAAATTTAATTAATTCTTGGTCTTTCCATAATGCAAAACTGTAATCTGTATAAAGACCAGCTCTTTTGCCGCTACCGCCCTTGGCGTAAATTAGAACAGCATCCAGTTGCATGGGATCAACTTTATATTTCCACCAAATACCTTTTTTTCTTCCAGAGGAGTATATAGAAGTCTTTGTCTTAATTATTAATCCTTCAGTATTATTTTCTCGAGATTTTTCTCTATAAATTAAAGCATCAGGCCAATCTTTAGGAAAGATTAAATCACATATTTTGAAAATTTCAGAGATATTGTTATCAGTTTTATTTTGCCATTTTGAAAAATATTTTTCTAACTCAATTCTTCTATTTTCTAATTTAACTTCTCTTATATCTCTTCCATTAATCTCTAAAATATCATAAGCAATAAAAATAATTGGATATTTTATTTGGATTGATCTAGTAGGAGATTTTCTATTTATTCTTTTTTGAAGTAGAGAAAAATCGCAGGCAATTTGTTCTTTAAAATTCCAAACTAATAATTCCCCATCAAGAACAAAATCATCCTTTATATGAGACATTTTCTCTACTAATTCTGGGAAAGATTCGTTGACTAATTCTTGCCCTCTTGTCCATAACGAAAAATTGCCTGATCTTTTAATTAATTGCATCCTTATACCGTCGTATTTCCATTCAAATTGAAAATCATTTATTGAATGTTTGAAAATTTTATCTTCAATAGTATTCGCTAGAAGAAATGGAAATGGTTTGGAATTTAACTCTTGAAGATTAATATTCTTGTTAACTAAAAATTTATATGAATCAATTGAAGGCTCAAAATTCCCCATCAACCTATGAGAAATAATCTCTTCATCGATATTAATTAGTTTTGATATTGATTTTGTAATTAATCCGATAGAGACTCCTACTCTAAAAGTTCCTGTAAGAATTTTATTGAAAATTAGATGGTTATCTTCAGGTAATGTTTCCCACATATTTTTAATTTTAAAATTTTTTTCCTCCTCATTAAGTTTTGATAAATCAGGTATTGTTTTGCTTAGTAATTCATTGAGACTTATATTTGATAATTTCTTTTTTCTGGAAGTACTTTTATTTTTAAGTAATAACGTTATTACCTCAGCAGAATCACCAACTTTTAAATAACATGTATCAATTAACCATTCAGGATATTTATATATTTGAGAAAAAAGATTTTTCAAATATCTTCCACTAATAAATCGCCTATTACTTTTTCCTGTCAGTAAATATATTGCCCATGAATTATCTATTGGATCATTTGATAAAAAATAATTCTTTAAAACTTCAATTTTATTATGTGTACTGTTACTTGAATCTAAATCTACAAATAATTCTGAAAAATTTTTTAAGCTCATATCTATTTACCGAAGAAAAGAACATTTATTGAATCCTTCTCAACTAAAAATTTAGTTAAAGCTTGACTATCTCCATGATGAAAAAATACATTTTTTGCTTCAGACTTTTTTACTACTTCCAGTATTCCATCCCAATCTGCATGATCGGAGATTGGGAACCCCTTGTCATATCCTGATCTTTTTCTTAGAGCTCTTATTGACATCCATCCACTCGCAAAAGCTGTTTGAATATTTTTGAAATTTTTTAGATAAGAGCCCTTACTTAAAGATGGCGGTAATAATATTAGACTTCCTTTAAGTTCATCAATCTTTTTTTTATTTTCGATTTTTATAGTATCTTTAATATCAATTCCAAGTTTTTTATAACTATTGTTCATTTTATGAATACTGCCATGGGAATAAATATTGCCTTTAAAATTTGTTTGACTAATTTCGTTTAATAATCTCTGAGCTTTTCCAAGTGAATAGCAGAAAAGTAAAGAAGTTTTTTCTGGTGAATTAGTTATCCATTTTGAAATATCATTTGCTATTTTTTTTGATTCATCCCACTTAAATATTGGCAAACCAAAAGTACATTCGCTTATTAAATAATCAGTTTTTACTATTTCATATTGTTTGCAAGTCTCATCTTTTTGAAGCTTAAAGTCACCTGAAATTAGCCATTTTTCTTCAGCAAAAATAAACCTTATTTGACTAGATCCAAGGATGTGACCGGATGGATGAAAAGAAATATTAATGCCATTTATCTTAAATTCTTCTCCATATTCAAAAGTCTTAATTTTGATATTATCTCCAACTCTTTCTTTAAGAAGTATCGCAGTTTCCTTAGTAGAGATGTATTCTTCACAGCCAAATGTAAAGTGATCAAAATGAGCATGAGTTATTAATGCCTTTTTTACTGGCTTGCTTGGATCAATCCAAATATCAGCAAGTTCACAATAAAGATTTCCATCTTTATATCTAATTAAATATTCTTGTTTAGTTTTCAAAACTACATTTCTTACAATGAAGCTAATTTAGCTAATTATGCCCATGCTTGTTTTGATAAAGCTATGGCTGAAATTGTTAGTAAAGCAATAACTACAAATTTGTTACTCCAATTAATCATGAATGAACTAATTTTGTTGAAAGAAACTCTATTAGATGGCACAATCTTTTTTTTATTCAGAATGTGATGAATTTCATTATTTTCTATGTAATTTAAATTTTTAATCTCACTTATTAATTTAGATTCGCAAGTTGAGAGTTTTTCTACTTGATTTAATAATTCAATATCTTCTGGTCTTAATAAAGAATTTAATTCTTTAATTTTTCCTTCGTTTTTCACAAGAAATTCATTAACTATTTCATCTGTTTCTAAACCCTTCTTTAAATCTAAAAGAATTTCATCTCTTTTCCATGATTTTTCAAGAGAATTTAAAATCTTACTTATGCTCATTTTGAGTATTTTTACTTATGATAAATTATTATTTTTTTCTTCTGTGGCTTATTCCTTTAAGTAATTAAAAAAAATAATTTTTATTTAAGATTTACGAATAAGTCTGTTAGCAAAATATTTTATCTTTATCTTTTCTACAATTTTTTTAGAACTACTTTTAGTTTTAACTTTATTTAAATTGATCACTTCATCTGAAACATATTTGCCCGTTTCAAAATAACTTTTAATTTTTTCTAATTCTTCTTTATTTAATCTTTTTGTTGCACCTTTTGCATTGATTCCAAGTTTCTTGCAGGCTAATAATATTCTATTACTTTCGATATTAAGATCTTTGGCAATACTGAAAATAGGAGTGTTGATAGACATTATTTTCTTTACTATGAAATTTATTATTTATAGTATATTTATAACTAAGAAATTGAATATATTTTTAATTATTATTAATTTTAAAAACTTTTTTAATTAGGCTACTTCATCTTCAAAATTATTTAAATCATTAAACCTCTTCTTCATGGTTGGATTATTTCTAGTTAATTTCTTTACTGTCAAATCTTGAGATTTGCTGTCAGCAGATAAAAGATGTTTTTTTGAGAGAACTAAAGCCTCTTTAGTTTTTTGTAAATGGGTTATTGATTTATCAATTTCTGAAATTGCATCATTAAATCTATCCTGGGCAAGTGAAACATTTTTACCAACTGCATTTTTGAATTGCTCAAGAGTACTTTCAAAATTAGTTATGTCAAAATTCTCACGTTTCATTAAATCAATTTGTGATTTGTATTTTATGGTTTCCATGGATGCATTTCTTAGCAGAGAAATAATGGGCAAGAAAAATTGAGGTCTTATGACATACATTTTTGGGAATCTATGAGAAACATCTACTATGCCAGCATTATATAGTTCACTATCTGGTTCTAAAAGGGATACGAGAACTGCATACTCACAAGATTTTTGTCTTCTATCTTTATCTAATTCTTTTAAAAAATCTTCGTTTTTTCTTTTATTAGTTCCATTTAAACTTTCATTCTTCATCTCAAACATTATGGATACGACTTCGGTTTTATTTTCATCAAATTCTCTAAATATATAGTCACCTTTACTTCCTGAAGTGGCATCATTATCTTTTTCGAAATATGAGTTTTTAAATGCAGAGGCACGATTCAGATTAAATTGAGTTTCGCAATGGATTTCTAATGTTTCTCCTATCATCTTTGTAGATAATCTAGATTTCATCTCTCTTAACTCCTGAATAGTCAGGTCCCTTTCACTAATTTTGCTTTTAAACTTTTCTTCAATTAATTTTTCATTAATTGAATGTTTAAGCTTCATCTTTTCAATGGAATTTATTAAAGATGAGTTTTCTTTTTCTAAATTGGTAACAGCTTCACTAATTTTGTTTTTTAAAGATAAATCTGCAATTAAAGACTGGTTTTTAATTTCGTCTTTCAACTTGATTAATTCATTATTCAATGAATTAATTTTATTTGTTGCTTGATTTTTTAAATCATTAAGGGCATTTGTTTTCTTTTCTTCAGCTATTTTTAATTTAGATTCTAGAGTTTGGATTTCGGACTCTTTAATCTGATTCTGCTCTATTAACTGTATCTTTAACTCACGTTTTAAAATTTCCAAAGCTTTTTTATTATCTTCTTCAGCCAAGATAAGTCTTTCTTTAATTTGTTTATTAAATTCTTCGTCTTTTATCTGAAGAAGTATTTCTTCAAAGCTGCTAGGATCAATTCGGAAAGTTTTGCCGCATGAAGGACATTTAATATCTTTCATTTTTTAATTACAAAATTAATATTAGAAAGGATTTAATATTCGAATTATGTAAAAAGAATATTGTTCTTGACTAAGAATAAACAATGAACCAATATTATGCATTAAAAAATAAAGTAATTACTCATTAAAAGTTATATTAATCCTGATTCCTTAAGAATATTTATTTTATTTGCTAATTCTATATCTGCAGAAGATATTGAGCGGTCTAAAGTTTTGTGAGATGAAATTGTGTAACCACTGTCATCAACAAATTCGTCTTCCCCATCCTTTAAGTGGGCATTTTCATTTTGGAGATCTTTAAAATTATCCGATTTGAATATATTTGACTTGTTGATATTACTATATCCAAAATTAGCAATTCCTCTGGCATCTAATGCTTCCTCAACTAATATTCCAACTACTTTAGATCTACTTATAGATTCGCTCTTGGATATTTCATCAATAATTTCAAGTACTCTTTTTCTAGGAAGATATCCTATCCTTTTAACTTTATTTTCCATAAGTCTTTACATATGTCACTATTGTAACATTTCTGTCAAATCAACTCAGATTTTGATTAATAGAACTTATGTATAAATTTTAATAGTAGGATTAAAGTATAATTTCAAAGAACACTCATTCAAAGTTATTTCTCAAATACTCATGGGGATAGCTTTAAATGCTTCTTCTAATTACTTTTTCAGTTTGATTCTGATTTTTGAAATTTTCTAAATTTAAATTCCAAATATTATGAAAGATAAACTATATGATAATGCTGATAGCTTTGCAATGTCATTTGATGAGGAATGGAAAAATGTTGATTGTGATGATATACGATTAAAGATAGATAAGATATTAGAACTTTTATCAGATCACCCTTTTTTGATATCTAATCCTGAAAATGCTAGAAAAATTGCAGAATTTAGGATATTTTCATTAAAAAAATTTCAATAATTATTTTTAAATTTTTTAAAGTTAATTATTTTAAAATTAATTTTAATTACTTAAGGTTTAAATAGTTGGTGAATTAAAAAATCCCTTACTGTATAAAAATATTATTATGCCAATAATTGGACCTATCCCAAAAATGAAAAGAACTAATTTCGCAGAATTTTTTGTTTGACCTAATTTTTGATCTTTTAAATTTGAATTAGTTAGTTTTTTTTTAGATTTTTTCTTTTTCATGAAGGGTATATTACTACAATGCGACTTTAAAAGATTTTGATATGTTATTGGGTTTAAAAAAAATTTTCAAACTGACAAAACTTATATGGGAGTCAAAAAAGATTGTATTGTATAATGTAAAGAATATAAAGGAAATATGAGTGCAACTAAGAGAGAGGAAGTTTGTTCTCACCTTAGATATATAAGGTTAGAGCTTAGAGAGATGCATCAAATGCTTATCAAAGAAGATTTGTTGCCAGATCTTAATGAAGCAAAGGAGGTACTCGCACAGCTTGATGCTTTATTGGATTTATTATCAGAAAAAAAAGTAACCAAGATAAAAAGCCAATTTTGAGAGCTTTCAGTAAATTTGATTGTATTAAAGATAATTTGTAGCTGATTCTATTTTTTTTCTATTGTCGTGCATCTGTTCTAATTTATTGTAAATTTCTTTAATTTGTATTTGTATTAGATCGGTCGAATGTATATTACTTAAAGCATCTAATGTTGATAGAAGGCTTTCTTTTGCTTCAATTAAATGTCTACATTCTTTACTACCTGCTTCGTAGGACATAGGATTATTATAAAGAAAATTATTATCCTAAATATATTAAAAATTCTTCCGTATTGCTTGATACTCTTATTAAATCACACCTTATTATTGTAATTTTCAATACAGAATAAGAAATTATTTTTACTAAAATTCAATAAAAACAAATGCAAGAAAAATCCAGCGATTATAAATTCTGTATTAAGTTGGCACTAGATAATGCAAAAAAAAGAATTAATTTATTAGATAATTTTGATAAAAAGTGTGTTATTGAAGAATATAAAGAATGGATTAATGATGGTTTAAATAAGCATACGGTTTTACTATTAAGAGATGATCCGATCATCTAGGAAAGATGTGAAAATATTTTTTAATTCTTTGTACTAGAAGTAACCCTAAATAAAAAATAAAGACTTACAATAAAAATTACTGAAAGAATAAAAGTTAATGATGAAAAACTATCCATATCCATATTAATTAAAAATTTATTTAACTATAGCAGTTAAGTTAAATAAGTCCTGCATTCAGTTTTCTTTGAAAAGTGAAAGAATAAATTTATTCAAACTTTCTTTTTCTAAAAATATTTTTTTCTTCTTATAGGTCTTTAATTTCTTAAAAATTAAATCAACTAAGTGCTCTGATTTTGGAGTCATATATTAAATTTATTTTTCCAATAAATAAATTTTCTCTTCACCTATTTTATCTGGCTTTGTTATTTTACATCCTTTATCTTTTTCCATATTGCAATCTTTTGTGGCAGGAACAGATTTCCAGGTACAAATTTTTTCTTGGGATTCCTCTTTTAAAATATTCCATCCATCATCTAAGTATTCTGAAATACCATCCTCTCCACAAGAAAACTTTATTTCCATCCTTTTCTTTTCTGAATTAGGATTTTCCTCAATATTTTTTTCCAAATTATTTGTGGGATACTCTTTATTAGTGGATGTCCTACAAGAAATTAAGAAAATTGCGATTAGAATTAACATAGGAACTTGTTTTATTATTTTCATTTTTTAACTTTTGATGGTTCTAAATTATTTAAATTATAGTTTATTTGATTCTATTAATTTTAATAGTTTATCCATTTTATCCATCAAGTCTTTTACATCATCTGGTTTTGGTAATATTAATTCTTCCGTAACTTGTAAATGCATTTTCTTTAAGTTTTGCCTCAAATCTTTTAAATGCATTTTTACGTTTTCTTTCTTTTGTTTTATATCAGTCATAGGAATAAAATTTAAACTTTATTAAACTTAAAGTTACTATCATAATATTGAGTTGTTTATTTATAGAGAATAATTCAAAATTTAATTTTTTAAATTTTCTATTTCATAGATTTCTTCGCCACCATAACAAAAATTTGTAGATAACATTTTTATTTCTCTAATATTAATTCCGATTGTATTTTTATTTTTAATAATATAATTTTTAGCAATAGCTTCACAATCTAATTTATTTTTTGAATGTTTAATAACGGGATAAAAATATGCCAATATAGTAATTATAAACAAAAATATTATTATTGATTTTTTTTCATTTTGAATAAATTCTTTAGATGTTTTTTTGGCTTTTAATATTTTTATTAGTAATTTATCTGGTAATCCTATTTGAACAAATAATAACTCTACCCACCATGGAAGCTCCTTATCTTTCTTTTTCTTTAAGTTTGAGGAAGTATTCATTTTCTTGGCTTCATAGTTTTGGTTTTTCAGTTCTTTAGAATTAGTTGTTTCTTTTTTATTCATATCATCCAATGATTTATTTGGAATGTAGAGGTTTTATTTTGATTTGGAAACTATATTTTTATTTTATAAGTTTTAATTTAATTTATCTATGAATTTGAGTATTGTTAATCTGTATTTAGAAATTTTAAATGGCAAAAAAAAGAAGGAAGTTAAATAAAGATTTTGAGAGGAAAATATATTCATCAAAAAAAAATGTCGAATTAGTACTGGCAAAAATCTATGATATCGATGATGAAGACATACAAAAAGAATATATGAGCGCCTTTAACAAAGTGGTTTACTTATATGATGAATTAAAAGAAGATTATGATCGACAAGGATTTTCTGATAATTCTGAAGAACTTCTCAAAAACTATAAAAATGCATTTAATCTTTTCGAGTCAGAATTTGAAATTTAAATTCAAATTCAATTTCTAATTACCGTTTGTAAGGGTTTACAGGTATTTCAATTAGCGTTCCTTTTTGGAGGTCAGATCTTTTCTCTTTTAAATTTTTGATACATAAAGAAACTCTTTTCTCCTTTGCGCAAAATCTTTTTATTTGGTAATCAGTAAGTGATAATGATTTATTACTAAATGAAAAAAAGGCCAATAAAACCATAAAAAAATTTAATACCAATTTCATTTGTTTTCTCCTAACTATTTTCTAATACCCTTTAATTTAATTACTTTTTATTATAAAGATCTATGATTTCTTTTAATTCATCTTTACTTAACGCTGTTGAAATAAAAACTTCTTGAGCTGTATTACCCTTTCTTGCGATTGCTTTATATCCGTTTATAGTTTTCACTGACAATCTAATTATCAATTTAGAGGATCTTCCCCTGGCTCTTGAAATAACAGCTGGAGTTATTGTCTTGATATTATTTTCCAGTGCTAATTTTTGAAGTATTGGAATTAGACCTTCTATATTTGTACTATGATTTAAAACTAACCTTCCCAATTTAATTTTTTTACAATTCTATTGGGAAAAATTTATTTCTGAGAAATTAACTTTAGTTTTAAAATGATTAAAAAATTTTGAAGTTCTGTTATATTTATAAAAACTATTAAATTTTAATGATCTTTCAAATAGGCTGGGCAGCATTGGCTGCAATTTTTACTTTTTCAATTGCCATGGTTGTTTGGGGAAGAAATGGGGACGGATCCATTGACATATGATTTCATTTTTAACTTATGAAGTCTATTTTAGTAAATTTCTTATCTTAACATCTTTTATTTTGCTCATATTCATAACATTAGCTGTAATTTATATATCCTATGTCTCTTGGAAAGATAAAAAAAGATTAAAAAAATAGTTATTATTTTTTTTGGCTTTTTTTCTTATCCTTAATTCTGAGCTCTTCAATTAATTCTTTTGCTTGTTTCATTTTTGATATGCTGCTTTTGTAGATTCCAATATCTTTTTCTGCTTTATTAGCAGATAAGCTTAACTTCTCAAAAATATCAGAGGTCATCTTATTTTTATCTGATTCATTTTTCTCTTTGAAATCTTGGGAGTTTGAAATTAATATATATATCCCTAAGTTCAAAATCCTTGAGGGATAAAGTTTAGAATTACTTTTTTCTACTAATAATTTTAAAATATCTTTAGATGTTTTATCCTTTAATTCTTTTTGAGACTTTTTAGATATTTCATTAATTTCCTTCGCCTCAAAATTTGTAGAACTGCATAAAGATTCAAAAAGTAGATCCAAGTGTTTTTCAGGCTGATATCCTTTCATTAATTCTTTGAATGTTTCGGTGAGGCCGACACAAAAGAGAAAATCTTGCATAAATTCATTTTGATGGTTCAAAAGATTAAGTTCGACAAGCATTTCATCAACTATTCTTTTATATAAACCTGGTATGACGTAAGGAAATTTTTCATGAAATAACTTTTTGCTATCTGAAACAGTCAATTTTTCTTTCAATTTTTTATATGTAAACCTTAATAAGGTTAGCGTATGTTGACTCAATATCGTTAATATCTAATAAACAGATAAATATTATTATGATCCCTTTAGTTTTAGAAGAATCGGGCGGTAGTGAAAGAGTCTTTGATATTTATTCGAGACTATTAAGAGAGAGAATAATCTTTTTGGGAGAACAAGTTACTAGTGAAACTGCTAATAGAATTGTTGCTCAATTATTGTTCCTCGAGGCAGAAGATCCAGATAAGGACATTTATATGTACATAAATTCACCTGGCGGATCCGTATATGACGGATTGGGTATCTTTGACACAATGCAACATGTAAAGCCTGACATTCATACAGTTTGTGTTGGCTTGGCAGCTAGTATGGGTGCATTTTTGCTTGCGGCAGGTACTAAAGGTAAAAGAAGCAGCCTTAGACATTCAAGAATAATGATTCATCAACCACTTGGAGGAGCTAGAGGGCAAGCCAGTGATATAAGAATTCAAGCAGATGAAATTTTGTTCTTAAAAGAACGACTAAATACTGAATTATCAGAAAGAACTGGAAAAGATTACGACACTATCAAAGAAGATACTGATAGAGATTTTTATATGTCCCCAAATGAAGCTGTTAAGTACGGTTTAATTGATCTGGTCTTAGATAAGAAACCAATAAAAGTTTAGCTTAATAATTGAGGTGTTCTCTCTTTCTCAGGAATTTTTGTGAATTTGGAGAGAATATTTACAAATTCATCACCATCTAGTGTTTCTTTTTCGATTAATAGGTCAACTATCTTATCCATAGCTTCTCTATTCTTGCTTACTAAATCGTAGGTTTCTTTGTAACATTCTTTGACCATTATTCTTACACTTTCATCTATTTGTTTAGAGATTGAATCAGAAACTTCACTTCTAGTCATTAAATCTCTACCAACAAATACTTCTTGATTACCACTTTCTAAAGCTATCGGACCTAAATTACTCATTCCAAATCTAGTAACCATTTGGCGGGCCATTGAAGCAACTTGTTGGAAATCACCACCAGCTCCTGTTGTAATCTCACCTTCTCCAAAAACTACATCTTCAGCAGCTCTTCCTCCTAAAGCACCCATTATCCTCGCTTTTAATTGAGCCCTGCTAACGAGGGTTTGTTCATCATCTGGGGTAAACCAGGTTAATCCTTTAGCTTGACCTCTCGGAATAACAGTCACTTTTTGAACAGGATCATGGGCTTTGACAAGTGAACCTATAAGAGCATGGCCAACTTCATGATAAGCAATTAATCTCTTGCTTCTACCATCTGTTAATGGAGAACCCTCCATTCCTGCGACGATCCTATCTACAGAGTCATCAATTTCTGAGATACTTATAGAGTCTTTTCTCCTCCTGGCAGTTAATATAGCAGCCTCATTTAATAAATTTGCTAAATCTGCTCCAGTAAAACCTGGTGTTCTTCTCGCAATGCTTTCAAGAGTTAAATCCTCTTGAAGTTTCTTATTCCTTGCATGAACTTCCAATATTGATAGTCTGCCCTTGATATCAGGTGCATCTACAGTTACCTGTCTATCAAATCTACCTGGTCTCATTAGCGCTGAGTCTAGAACATCAGGCCTGTTTGTGGCTGCAATTATTATTATGCCACTATTACCTTCGAAACCATCCATTTCAGTAAGTAATTGATTGAGAGTTTGTTCTCTCTCATCATTACCTCCACCAATACCTGCACCTCTTTGCCTTCCGACTGCATCGATTTCATCAATAAAAATTAAACAAGGACTATTTTCTTTTGCTCTTTTGAAAAGGTCTCTAACTCTACTAGCGCCAACACCAACAAACATCTCAACAAATTCAGAACCTGATAATGAGAAGAATGGTACACCAGCTTCACCTGCAATTGCTTTAGCTAAAAGGGTTTTACCAGTACCAGGAGGTCCTACCAATAGAACACCTTTGGGAATTCTTGCTCCTACAGAAGTAAATTTTTCTGGTTTTTTTAGAAAAGTGACAACTTCTTGCAAATCCTGTTTAGCTTCATTAACGCCTGCAACATCATCGAATACAACTCCTGTTTCAGCTTCCATTGCAAATCTTGCTTTAGTTTTTCCAAACTGCATTGCTTGGCCAGGACCTCCAGGCATACCATTTGACCTCCTCGCTAACAAAATTAAACCTCCAATTAAGATAGCCGGGAAGAGTAAATTACCTAAAATTCCTAATGCAGGAGGAGCTGTTTTTACTGGATGAACATCAAAACTGATTCCCTCATTTTTTAAAATATTTATAAGTTCTGGTGTTAAGCCAGGAAGATCTACACGCAACCTTTGAACTTTATTGTCTAAATCCGAATCTATTGTCTCTATAACTGCATTTCTACCTCCCTCAAATATATCAACAGATGTCACTCTTCCTGAATTAATGTAATCTAAAAATCTGCCGTAACTAACTCTTGCTACCGCTGAATTTCTTGGTGCAACAGTAGTCCCATTAGATTTAAGCGAATCAACACTACTTGAAGATAAAAATTGGTAGGAAAGCGCTATTACTAGAAGTATAGGTAAAGCCCATAAAATTAATGTTTTAAATTTCTGATTCATTAATTTGTAGAAAGTCAATTCTAGGATTCTAGAATGAATCAGTTCATTTCGTTGATATTTTCTTTAACTTTATGCTTATACTACCCATTAATGTATCTAATTTATAAATGAAATTTGAGATCAACGATAAGGTTAAGTTGATTGCCCCAGTCTCTTACTTGAAGACTTCAGATAATATGCCGATGTTAAGACCACCTGATCTAGTGGCAATTGATGAAATAGGGGAAATCCTCTCAATTAAATCTCCAGATACTGTTGAAGTAAAGTTTAGAAGAGGTTCGTTCTTAATAGATATTGATAAGATTGAGAAAAACTAGCTTAAAAGTTTTTCTTCCACCTATTGGAAATTTCTAAACATATATTTTTATTTCCAGAAATACTCAGAAAAGGTTTTGAAAAATACTTATTTGTTAATTTAAAAACATCTAACGAAGATATTTCCTCTATTTTTGAGTTTAGATCGTTCTCAGAAATTGGTGAAATACCATAACTAATTAACTGTATCTTTCTCTGTAAAATTTCATCTAGCGATTGATTTCCTAACAGAAAAGAACCTTTTAGTTTTTCTTTTGCTAAAAATATTTCAGCATCAGTCAACGGATTAAAAAGTAAATTTTTCCATAGTGTTGATAAAAGTTCAAAAGCAAAGAGTGCTTGCTCATTAGATACTGATAAATAAATTAAAAAAGGGGCATTTCCACTCCTGATAGGATAATAAACACCTAAATCGTAAGTGATACCATTTTTTTCTCTAAAAAGTTTAAATAAAGCAGCGCTCATTCCATAAGATAAATATGACTCCAAAACCTTAAGAGGAAAATATTCACTACTTCTTCGCGAGCAAGTTTGGTCCCCAATCATTATTATTGTTTGATTTGAATCATTATTAATGTAATCAAATCTATTCGAAGTATTTAAATTACAATTTAAAGGATTTGATTTTTCTTTTAAGATTTTTTTTTCTAATGTTCCAAAATTTTCTCCATTTATATCGGGATTATTTGAAATTAAATACTTTTCTCTATTTTTAAAATTTTTAAACTCAAGTAAAACATCTTCATAATTAATCTTTGAGACATCATTAGCATTGCCAATTGTGTTGAAAGCATAAGGATGATTTGAGTAAACAATTTTTCTCCATTTTTCAAAACAGATATTGAATGGATTCTCTTTATCTTTTTTAATGTTATCAATAGAGGATTTTTTTACTTTTTTAAATTCAGTTTCCGAGAGGATTGGTTTATTAATTATTAGATCTAATAGAGGGAATAATTTGTTGAAATGTTCATTTAGGGATTTAATACTTATTAAAATACCATCTTCAAATATTTCTTGATTTAATTCTGCTCCATAGGACTCAATATACTCAGAGAGAGTGAAATTGTTAAAACCTTCACATCCTCTGGTAAGTAATGAACAAAGGATCTTGTTTATCCCTTTTTTGTCAATACTATCCATATCACTCCCCCCTTTAATCCAAATTGAAGCAGTTGAAAAATTTCTTTTTTTATTATGTAAAAAATATCTTTTTAACATTTACCAGGGGATGCAACTAAAGTGAATTTCTCTCCACGGATATATTCTGTGATCTCTTTGAAGTTATCTAAGTCGTTCCAATATTTCAAATGACTCTCTAGATTATTTATTGAAGATTTTCTCCCCCAAAGAAGTTCATTTCCAAAGAATGAAGAGAGTTGTGTAGATGTCTCTAAATTAAAGATATAATTACTTTTCACAATATTTATTGCTTTTTTTATTTCATCCATATCCAAGGCTTTACAGTTTGAGATCTCATTTATTGTTTTATTAATTTGCTTTTCTACTAAATCAATATCTTTGGACTCACAACTTGCTTCCATTATAAATAATCCTCCTAATTCTCCAGCATTTACATCTACATATACCGATTCAACAAGATTACTATCTTCTTTTAAAATTTTAACTAATCTGCTGTTTCTTCCAACAGAGAGTATTGATGCTAAAATCTCAAGCCCAATAATATTTTTTTGATCATTTAGGTTTGGGATAAACCAAGCCATAAATATTCTTGAAAACTCTAAATTATCAAACTTAACTGACTCTCTACCATTCCTGATTTTTAAAGAAGGTTTATTTTTTAGATTTATTAAATTTGGACTTTCTTTTATGCCAGATAGATCACTTTTTTCAAAAATTTTATAAATTTCTTCAGAGAGATTCCCCGCAATTGCAATACAAACTTTTTGGGTAGTGTAATGTTTGCTATGAAATTTCACAAGGTCATTTATCTCTAAGTTTTTAATACTTTGTTCAGTTCCCAGAATCGAATTGGCATAATTCGGACTTAACCAAACCCTTTTCAAAAAATAATTAAATAGTCTTTCTTCAGGCTGATCATTTTGTTGTTTTATTTCATCAATAACTACACCTTTTTCTTTTAAAAATTCATCAGGATTAAAATTTGGAGCAACGACAATATTTGTCAAAAGAGCAAGTGATTCTTTAAAGTTATTTGGTGGAACTAAGACATGGTAATGTACATCATCATAACCAGTTGAAGCGTTACTTAATCCGCCTAGTGATTCAATTTTATGGTCAAACTCACCTGGCATTATTTTGTTAGATCCTTTGAAAATCATATGCTCTAATAAATGAGCAGTGCCGTTTTTATCAACTTCCTCAAATGAAGAACCTGCTTTGCACCAAAAATCAATGCTTATAAGCGGCAATTCTTTATTATCCACAAACACACATCTTGTTTTGCTTGAATGGGTGTAGTAGTTAACTTCTCCTAAGTTCATTTCGTTTCTCTCTTTAAATTCTATTTTGGTACTTTTTAGCCTTGTTGTCTGAATCTTTAACTAAAACAAAATTAACTGACCCTCTTATTTTGGATTTATTACAAAATATTAGAGAGCATAGATCCATGCTTGAGGACCTTAAGAGTATAATTATTGATCCAAAATTAACTAACATAATATCTAAAGAAATAGGCAGAGAACTCTATATTAAAAATGAATTTCATAAAGCAAAAGGTTTTAGAAAGTTACATATTGAAGTAGCAGAATTTTCAAAGAATCTTAAAATATTGCACTGCGTTTTTTTCCCTGATCCAAAATTTGATATCCCAATTTTTGGGATGGATTTGGTAAAAATAAATGATATTGTTTCTGCTGCCATTGTTGATTTATCCCCAGCATCACAAAACCAAGGTTTGAAATACGAAAAATTACTTTCTGAAATTGATAAAAGTTCTTTTACTTCTATAAGAGAGATTCCTAAATGGGGGGCGATTTTTTCTAATAATGTATTTTTTGCTTCCTTAAAAAGTAAATCTGAAAAAAATGACTTTTGTAGAGTTGTGGATCAATATCTTACTATTTTGATCAAATTAAGTAAGAAAGCTAAACCGGAAGTTAATGAGGAAATTATCCAAGAGAGAATAGATTTTCAAAAAAATTATTGTGTTCAACAAATGAAAAATGAGAAGACTAGCATGGTTCTTTTAAAATATTTTGATGAAAAATGGGTCAATAACTATATAAAAACAGTGCTTTTCGATTTTTAATGAAATTAAAAATATTAAAAAATTTATTTATTTATTTTTTATTATTTACACCAATATCTCTTGGTGTTATTTCCTGTTCTGGAAATAATAAATCTAGTTCAAAATTTAAAGAGGAAATAACTTTAGATATCATACCTCCAATTAAAGGTGTTGCCGCACTTGGTCAACTTTCTCCTTCGGGAGAGATTAGACAATTGGCAGCTCCAATAAGTCAGTTTGGCTCATCCCCCCGAATTGTCGAAATTTTAGTAAATGAAGGGGATTTCGTAAAAAAAGGCGATATCCTCGCAATCTTTGAAAATGGAGAAAAATTAATCTCTGATCTTGAAAGAAACGAAAATCTTATTGATACTATTAACGAAGAAATTACCCTAAAGAAAGATCAAATTCAAAGGTATGAGATGGCTTTGAACAAAGATGTATATTCTTTTGTAGAGTTTTCACAGAGAAAAGATGAATTATTAAAGTTGCAAAAACAGAAAATAAACCTTATCGGAGATCAAAAAAACATCAAGATAGATCTATTTAATTCAAAACTAAGGAGTCCAATCGATGGTTTTATCCTTGGAATAAACACGAGAGTTGGTGAAAGGCCTCAAAATGAAGGGATTTTGGATATTGGTTCTAGTCAAAATATGGAAGCTTTGATAGAGGTTTATGAATCTGACATCGATAGGGTCTATATCTCTCAGAATGTTGAATTGAGCAGTGAGAATGGAGGTTTCCAAAAAAATCTTAAGGGAAAGGTGATTAGGATTAGTCCTCAGGTAAAACAAAGAAAAGTTCTATCGACTGATCCAACAGGGGATGCTGATTCACGAATTATCGAGGTACTAGTAAAACTAGATCAAGATTCTATAGATATCGTTCAAAACTATGCAGGAATGAAAGTGATTGCAAAATTTATTCCCTAATGAGTTTTTCTTTTTTAAAATTTAGAAAAATACCATTAGCTTGGTTGTTATTAACTAGGCAACCATTAAGGTTAGCAGTTGCCATAGCTGGAATAAGTTTTGCAGGGATTTTGATGTTTATGCAATTAGGTTTTAGAGATGGTTTATTTGACACGAGCGTAACTATTCATAAACTTCTAGATGCCGATCTTGTTTTGATAAGTCCCAGATCAAAAAGTTCTATAAGCATGAGTGGATTCCCAAAGAGAAGATTAATTCAAACTCTCGCAGTAGAGGATGTTGAAAAAACTGCTCCCGTCAATCTAAATTATTTACTTTGGAGAAATCCTGAAAATCTTAAAACTAGATCAATACTTGCATTAGGTTTTAATCCCTCCGATTCACTTCTTTTAGATGCGGGATTCTCAAAGAAAGCTTATAAATTGAGAAATCCATCAAGAGTCCTTTTTGACAAACTATCTAGACCTGAATTTGGACCGATTGAAGAATGGTTCTTATCTGAAAAAAAAGTTGAGACTGAGGTTGCTGGTAAAAGAGTAATTGTTGAGGGCCTTGTGGAGTTGGGACCATCTTTTGGCGCAGATGGTAATTTGATAACTAGTCGAGAAACCTTCTTAAGACTTTTTCCTGCTAATCCTCCTGGCAGTATAGAAATTGGTTTGGTAAAGCTAAAAAAAGGATCTGATCCAGAATTGATTTCAAGGATATTAAATAACTCACTCCCAAATGATGTTAGGGTTCTTACAAAAAATCAATTTATAGAATTTGAGAAGAATTATTGGAAAAATAGTACTGCAATAGGTTTTATATTTAGTTTGGGAGCATTGATGGGTTTCGTTGTAGGGTGTGTTGTCGTTTATCAAATTCTTTATAGTGACGTTACAGATCACCTCCCAGAGTACGCCACCTTATTGGCAATGGGTTATAGACTTAAGTCCCTTTTCTTTGTTGTAGCTAGAGAGGGGTTTTTGTTGGCATTGTTTGGTTATTTGCCTGCTTATTTCTCTGGTCAAATACTTTACTCAGTTATAAGAAGTTCTACTAAACTCCCAATAATAATGGATGCAGACAAAACTATTTTAATTTTCGTATTAGTTTTAGTTATGTGTATGGGGTCTGCCGCTGTTGCGATGCGGAAATTAGTTGACGCTGATCCTGCCGAAATTTTTTAACAATTGAAGATAAATGGTTAAAGCTAATAAATCAAAAAATAATGTTGAAAACCTTAAAACAGTCTCAATAAATAATTTGAGTCACTTTTATGGAAAAAATGAGAATAAAAAACAAGTTCTTAATCACGTTAATTTAAATATTGATAAAGGAGAGTTGGTTCTTTTGAAAGGACCTTCTGGATGTGGTAAAACTACTCTTTTAACATTAATTGGTGCCTTGAGAACCTGTCAAAGTGGAGATTTAACTGTATTAGATAATCAGTTAAATGGAGCATCAAGGAAAACTCGTCAGATTCTTAGAAGAAGTATTGGAATGATTTTTCAAGGTCACAATCTTCTGAGATGTTTAACAGCAGAACAAAATGTCCAGATGGGCGCCGATTTAATAAAAGGTTTAACATATTTGCAAAGACGTGAAATAGCACGGAATTGGTTGTCAGCAGTAGGATTAGAAGAACATCATAAAAAGTTGCCAAATGACTTATCTGGTGGGCAGAAACAGAGAGTAGCAATTGCTCGAGCTTTATCTGCTAACCCAAAACTTTTATTAGCTGATGAGCCCACTTCTGCTTTAGATAGCGTAACAGGAAGAGAAATTGTAACCCTTTTAAGGAAACTCGCAAAAGAGCAAAATTGTTCTGTACTTATGGTGACGCATGATCCAAGAATTTCTGATATGGCTGATAGGATATTAAATATGGAAGATGGTAAAATATATAGTGCTCATAGTGAGCTAATATAATTAAAAAGTTAAAAATTTTATGTCTAAGAGAAGGAATTTAAAAAAAGAAAAGCAGGAACGTAATAGAGCCTATGCTAGGAAATTCAAAAAAAGGAAATTAAGAACTGATGGAAGACCTGATGGTGGAAACGTTACAGGTACATCAAATAATGGCGGTGCAGCTGATTAGGGAATATCTTTTATTTTTTCTTTTGGAGTTCAATATTTTATGCATATTTAAGACATAATCATGAATGTAAGTATTGTTATACCGACTTACAATAGATTATCTATATTAGAGAAATGTCTCTTTGCGCTTGAGAATCAAAAATTAAATACAAATATTAGTAATTATGAAGTAATAGTTGTTGATGATGGATCAACTGATGGGACAACCTCATGGATAAATAAAAACAAAGCTAAGCTTCCGCACGTTGTTCTGTTTCAGCAAGAACATGGAGGGCCTGCACTTGGAAGAAATCTGGGAGTAATTAAATCAAAATATGAAATTATTGTTTTTATTGATAGTGATCTTATTGTTTTGGACAATTTTATAAATAGCCACGTAGAAAAATTACTTGCTTCTTGGAGAAAAAATAATAAAAAATGTTTTACCTATGGCTCTGTAGTCAATACATCTAATTTTCTAAATCCTCAGAGTGAAAAACATAAAATAATAGACACTTCTTTTGCTTACTTTGCTACTGGGAATGTTGCAATATCAAAAGAATTGATTTTAAGTGTAGGATTATTTGATACTTCTTTTAGTCTTTATGGTTGGGAGGATTTAGAACTTGGAGAAAGATTAAAAAAAATTGGGACAAAATTAATTAAATGTCCAAATGCAGTAGGTTTTCATTGGCATCCGCCATTTAATTGCGAACAAATAGATTCATTAATTGCTCAAGAAAAAGAGAGGGCAAAAATGGCGATAGTGTTTTACAAGAAACATCCAAATTTAAGGGTTAGATTTATGATTCAATTAACTCCTCTTCATAATCTGCTTTGGCAAATTCTTTGTTTGGGAGGACTAATCAGTGTTGATAGAATCCTCCCTTTATTAAGGTTCCTAGTAAAAATAAGAAGAAATAGACTTGCACTTGAGATACTTAGGATTCCTTTAAATATGATTTACATTAAACAGTTAACCAAATCAAGATAAAAAACTTTTAGAAATTCACATAACTTGCTAGAATATTTGAAATAAATTTCACACATCTGACAGTTTCGGGTGAATTATTAATATTAATTCCCCGTCAGATGGAGGCTAACCCGAAACCCTTTTTAAATTATGGCTGTTGTATCACTATCAGAAATGATGGAAGCTGGTGCTCATTTTGGGCATCAAACTAGACGTTGGAATCCCAAGATGTCTAAATATATATATTGCGCGAGAAATGGAGTTCATATTATTGATCTTGTAAAAACAGCATTGTGTATGAACAACGCATATAAATGGACGAGAAACGCAGCAAAAAGTGGTAAACGTTTCCTATTTGTCGGTACAAAAAAACAGGCATCAGATGTAGTAGCGCAGGAAGCTACACGCTGTGGAGCTGCATATGTAAATCAAAGGTGGCTTGGAGGGATGTTGACTAATTGGGCAACAATGAAAGCTAGGATTGAAAGATTAAAGGACCTAGAAAGAATGGAAAGTAGTGGTTCAATAGCAATGAGGCCTAAAAAAGAAGCTGCAGTATTAAGGAGAGAACTTGAAAGATTACAAAAATACTTAGGTGGACTTAAGGGTATGAGAAGATTACCAGATGTAGTTGTATTGGTTGATCAGAGAAGAGAGTCTAATGCAGTATTAGAAGCTAGAAAATTAGATATCTCATTAGTATCAATGTTGGATACAAATTGCGATCCGGATTTGTGTGAAGTTCCAATTCCTTGTAACGATGATGCCGTTAGATCCGTGCAACTTATTTTAGGAAGACTTGCAGATGCCATAAATGAGGGTAGAAAGGGCTCTAATGCCGAAAGAAAAAATTAAATTCTAATTTAAAACTTACTAATCACTATTTTTTATTACTTCAAATGGGAAACATTACAGCAAAACTTGTAAAAGATCTTAGAGACAAAACTGGTGCAGGAATGATGGACTGCAAAAAAGCACTTAACGAAACCGAAGGAAATCTAGATAAAGCTTTGGAATGGTTAAGAAAGAAAGGCATAGCTAGTGCTGAAAAGAAATCGGGAAGAGTAGCGGCCGAAGGGTCAATTGGTAGTTATATACATACTGGATCAAGAGTCGGAGTTCTACTAGAGTTAAATTGTGAAACTGATTTCGTTGCGAGAGGTGATATATTCCAATCTCTGTTGAAGGATGTCTCAATGCAAGTAGCAGCATGCCCAAATGTTGAGTATGTATCAATTGATGAAATACCAGAAGATGTTGTTGAAAAAGAAAAGCAGATTGAAATGGGTAGGGATGATTTATCTGGAAAACCAGAACAAATTAAAGAAAAAATAGTTGAAGGGAGAATAGCAAAAAGACTTAATGAGCTTGTTTTGCTTTCACAACCCTACATTAAAGATAGTTCTCTAACAGTTGAGGATCTTGTTAAACAAGCAGCTGCAAAAATTGGGGAAAATATCAAGATAAGACGCTTTACAAGATATACATTGGGTGAAGGTATCGAAAAAAATCAGATGGACTTTGCTGAAGAAGTCGCATCAATGCAAACAAACTAGTCACCTTAACGATTTGAAAAATTTCAATAATTACATAGATATAGATAAAATTAATTCTCAATTAGAGAGAGCAGACATACGAAAAAGAATATTAACTAGAAATATTTATAAGGAATATGAACTTTATCTCAAACTCGTAAGAGAGCTACTTTTCAGCTCTGTGGATAAAGGCATTAATCAAATTTATAGTTATCTAACACTTAATGATAATTTTTTAAATGAAAATGAATTCTATAGTCTTTTTGAAAAAAAAATAAGTAAATTAATTTTTACGAATTTGCCCTTTTTAACAGTAGAACAATTAAAGATAAATGGAATTGAAAAAAATATAAATCATGAAATTAATTTTACTATTATTAATAGTTTGAATAAAATAAAGGATGATCAAAAAGAAAAATTCCAATATAAAGATGATTTTCAATTAAAAGAACCCACTCAGTTCGAAATTAGTAAAGACTTTTCAAATACTTCTGAATATTATCAAGCTCATAATTATGAGAGATTCGAATCACTTGATTTAGATAATAACCACCATAATAATTATTTATCTAAAAACAATACTTTTGAAAATTTAGGATTTGAAAAACAATTTATCACCTCTTTAATTGAATTAATAGGAGAAGAAAAGGCGGAAAAACCAATACATCAAGAAAAAGAAAATATCAATCAATTGGATAATATACCAAAAAATAAGATTCTTAATAATTTTGATTTAATAGACAAGTCATTGGAAAATTTACTATTGAATCTTTCATATAATATTAACCAAGAATTATTCAAGGCAAATCTAATAAAAAAGATGATATCCAAAGATTCCTTTGATTACTTAGTAAGCAAAAATTTTATGATAAAACATCCATATCCTTTTGTTATTAATTTCGAATTAAACTTAAATCGGTCATCATTAACCGGCAATAATTTTTCAAGCATTATTTTCTTTAATATATCTTCTGTTGAGTTAGAATTTAAAAATTTAAATCTTTCTATTCAAAGGAACAAAATAAATGAGCTAAAAAATCAATTTCAGCGTTTGATTAAAAAAGAGACATATTGGAGGCAAAAAGAAATAACCTTGAATAAGATACGTTGAAAAAATAACTCTTTTTTCAAATGTGACTATTAGCGGGAATAACAATAAATTAATTAAAGATTGGATAAGACCTCTTCAAAAATCTCTTACTATTGAAACTGAAAACAAATTTATTAATACTTTAGGAAGAGAAAAACATTTTAATGATTATTTGCATGAATCATTAAAAAAACTAGATAATCTTAATCTCTCAGACGAATATTTAAGAATATTTTATGAATTTTCTAAAAAATATAATGAATATAATGAACTAGATGAAAATCAAAGAAAAAGGTTAATTATAGATACTAGAAAATATCTTTATAAACTAGGTAAAACCCTAGAAATAGAAAGTTCTAATAAAATTTCTAAAAATGTTTTTCTGAATAAAGCCGATTCAAGTTTGTCTTTTGAATCAGATATTTCATTAATAAAAAATATAGGAAAAGTTTATAAAAATAAGCTTAATGAATTAGGGATATTTCATATAAAAGATCTAATTAATTATTTCCCACGAACATATCTAGATTATACGAATAGAGTCAAGATAATAAATTTAAAACCAGATAACTTATATACCTGCATCGTAAACGTTAAAAGATTTTATATTCATAAGAGTAAAAAAAATAGTAATTTATCAATAATGAATATTGTCGTTTCTGATGAAACGTCTTCAATAAAGGTTACAAAATTTTTTTTAGGAAGAAGATTTAGATCTTACTCCTTCTTCAAATCTCAAAAATCTTTGTATAACATTGGTACCAAATTAGCAATTTCCGGTAAGGTTAAATTGACTGAGTATGGTAAAACTTTTGTAGATCCGCAGATTGAAATTCTTAAGGATAACAATGATAATTTTAATTTCTCAGGCAAAATATTACCCTTGTATTCATTAGGTGAAGCATTATCAAATATGAGTTTTATAAAACTTATAAAAAAGGTACTAATTTATGCAAAGCAATATCCAGAAATTTTAAATAAAGAGCAACTTGATTCATTATCTTTATTATCAAAAGGAGAGGCGTTGATTAATATTCATTTTCCACCAACTCAACAGGCACTTATTGAGTCAAAAAAACGTTTGGTTTTTGATGAGTTATTTCTACTTCAAATAAAGTTCCTACTTAGAAAAAGAAAGAATAATAAAAATGTAACTTCCCAACAATTGCCTCAAAAGAAATCTTTATTAAAAGAATTTTTAAATGCTTTTCCTTTTGAATTAACAAAATCTCAAGAAAATGTTTTAAATGAAATTAAGAAAGATTTATCTAATCCCGTACCAATGTCTAGATTGCTTCAGGGAGATGTGGGAAGCGGTAAAACCATTATTGCAATAGCGTCTCTTTTACTTGTCATTGAAAAAAACCTGCAAGGTGCATTTATGGTCCCAACTGAGGTATTGGCAGAACAGCATTATAAAAATTTATTAAAATATTTGAGCCCCCTTTTGGTTTCTGTTGAACTACTTACTGGGAATACTCCTCAAAAAAAGAGAAAAGAAATTTTCTCTAATTTGAACAATGGATTAGTTGATATCCTCGTAGGTACTCATGCATTATTTGAGGATAAAGTTATCTTTAATGCATTAGGCATGGTCGTAATTGATGAACAACATAGATTTGGAGTTACTCAGAGAAATAGATTACTAAATAAAGGAGAAAATACTAACTTGTTATCAATGACAGCAACACCAATTCCAAGAACTCTTGCGCTTTCTATTTATGGTGATTTAGATGTGAGTCAAATTACAGAACTACCTCCTGGGAGAGTTCCTATAACAACAAAAATAATTTCAGAAGATGATTTAACTAACTTGTTCAAGATTGTTGAAGATGAGATCAATAAGGGAAAGCAAGCTTATGTGATTTTGCCACTTATAGAAGATTCAGAAAAAATGAATTTAAGCTCCGCAAAGAAAACATTCAAACATTTATCAGAAGAGGTCTTTTTTAACAAAAAAGTTGGATTATTACATGGCAAATTAAGTTCACAAGAAAAGAATGAAGTAATTAAATCTTTTTTAAAGAATGAAATTAATATATTGGTTTCAACCACAGTAATTGAGGTTGGCATTGATGTGCCTAACGCCACAATTATGATTATTTATAATTCGGACAGATTTGGATTGTCCCAGCTACATCAATTAAGGGGGAGAGTTGGTAGAGGATCAACAAAATCTTTTTGTTATCTGGTAACCCCCGATAAAAATGGATTAGAAAATAAACGACTTTGTGTTTTGCAAAAATCTAACGATGGCTTTTATATTGCTGAAAAAGACTTGGAGCTTAGAGGACCAGGCCAGATTTTAGGATATAGACAATCCGGATTGCCTGATTTTGTACTGGACAATTTACCTAACAATAAATTTCTTATTGATAAGGCTCGTGAAGAGGCTATTAAGATTGTTAGTGATGATCCTGATTTAAAAGAAAATATTGTTTTAAGGAATATACTTATTGATAATTCTGACAATAAATTCATTCATGATTTCTTAAATTGAAAACTATCATTGTAATTTTTGATATATATGCCACTATAAATCAATTGCAAATTTCAATTGAAAATTTGGAATAAAATACCAATTAAAGATAATGGAGATAAATTAATAGCTATACCTTGCTGCCTAAAGTTTTTTGATCCCCACCCTTACTCTCATTTAGGAGCACCCTACAAAGATAAAACCTCTATTTGGAAATTAAGAGAGGAGGTCGTAAATAGATTAGTAAAAGTAAATGATTATTTGATATCAAAGAGTAGTTTTAACATCTTAATTTATGACAGTTGGCGACCTTTAGAAGTCCAGGAATTTATGTTTAAAAGAGCATTTTCATTAGAGTGTGCAAAATCCGATATTGATATTTCTTTTGAAAACATAAAATCTTATCCATCCATTTTAAAAAAAGTTGAAAAATTTTGGGCATATCCTTCTTATGACACTAAGTGTCCTCCCCCTCATTCAACTGGAGGTGCATTGGATGTTTGTTTATCAGATAAAGAAGGAAATCTTGTTGAAATGGGAAGCATTATTGATCAAATGGATGACACCTCAAATCCTTATTTTTATGCAAACAAAAAGAATGAAGAAGCAATTATTTGGAATAGTAGAAGAAATTTGTTAAGGGAAATTATGACTAAATTCGGATTTGCTCAACATCCTAATGAATGGTGGCATTTTAGTTACGGTGATCAATTATGGGCTTGGAAAAATAATAAAGCAAATGCCCTTTATGGAAAAATTTAATTTGATTGGTTTTCATTTAGTAAATTCAATATATAATTTTCATCTTGAGTATTTATAAAATCTCCAAAATCCAAATCCAAATTACTCTTCCAATTATCAAATAATGGTTGAAGAGTTTTTTCCAAATCGTTAAGTTCCATTCTTTGTAAAAATGGTTTAGCAAGCCTTTGTAGATTTTTACTTCCCCCCAACCATAATTGGTACTTATTTTGCCCACTTCCCACAAGTGCTAATTCGGCCATATAAGGCCTGGTACATCCATTCGGACATCCTGTCATTCTGAATAATATTGTCTTTTGTATTTTTAGATCTAATAGTAAAATTTCAATCCTTTTTAATACATCAGGTAATATTCTTTCAGCTTCAGTCATTGCAAGACCACAAAGTGGTAAAGCAGGACAAGCTAGAGCGTGTCTTTGTATTTCATTAATGTTTTCTAAATTTTTATATCCAATTTTTGAAAGAGATTTTTGAATTTCACCTTTGTTTTTATTGGCGATATTACAAAGTAAAATATCTTGATTTGGTGTGAGTCTTAAATCTAAATTATATTTTTTAACAATACTTGTGATGGTATTCTTCTTATCTCCAGATAATCTACCTGATAATAATGGTAAACCTACGAAATAGGAGGCTTTATTTTGTTTATGCCAACCTAAGTAATCAATAAGAACCTTATCAGGTTCTTTTCTAATTTTTTTAATTTCTTTTTTGAAATACTTATCAGAAAGTATCTTTTTGAACCATTTAATACCTTTTCTATGAAGAAGATATTTCATTCTTGAATTTTTTCTTGATTTTCTATCGCCATAATCTCTTTGAATAGCAACAATGCTTTGTATTAATTCATAAACATCAGTTTCCTCAACATATCCAAGTGGATCTGCAATTCTTGCAAAGGTTTCTTCATTATTATGTGTGCGACCCATACCACCTCCAACATAGAAGTTGCACCCTTCTAAGTTTCCATCTTTAGAGGTAAAGGCAACAATTCCAATGTCATTGGTAAGAAGATCAACAGAATTGTCCCCAGGAACTGTAACAGCACATTTGAATTTTCTCGGTAAATAAGTTGAACCATAGAGAGGCTCATCTTTTATCCCACTAAAAACATTATCTTTAAATTGGAGTTTCCTAATTGCTTCAATATCTTTGTCAGGCTTTATGGTGTACTCTAAATCTCCATCAGCCCAAAGCTCTAAAAAGGTGCCTTGGCCAGCCATTGGGGTGAGAAGATCAGCAACTTTTTTTGCCAAAGCTCTTGCAATATTATAGTCTGGCGAATCAAATGGAGCCGCGGGGGCCATAACGTTTCTATTTATGTCTCCGCATGCAGCTAATGTGGAGCCCATTGAATTTACTATTGTTTGAATTACTTCCTTTAGGTTCTCCTTTCTAATTCCATGCATTTGAAAGGCTTGCCTTGTAGTGGCCCTAAGTGTTCCATTACCTAGTTTGTCAGATAATTCATCTAATGCTAAAAATAATTTCCCAGGGACTTCACCGCCCGGATTTCTTAACCTAAGCATCATTTGCCAATCTTTACTTTTGCCAGGCCTTCTATTTTCCCTGTTATCTTGTTGATAACTACCATGAAATTTTAATAACTGAACTGCATCATTGGTAAAATGATCACTCTCATTGATTAATTCCGTAGCAAGTGGCTCCTTAAGAAATTCGCTACTTTTTTTAAAATTTTCAAATTTAGAAACTTCTAGTCCATTTGCCAAGCAAACAGTTTCTTCCTTGGCAGGATCTTTCTTCTTTTTTACTTTCTCAACTTTGATCAAAGGACCAAAAAATATCTCTTTTTATACATTAGCGAAAAGCTTATTTAACTGGTAGTAAATTATAGTAAGTGAAGTCATATTTTTTTCTTGTCTAAATATTTACTTGAGATAGGAACAGAAGAGTTGCCCGCAAAATTTTCTCATTCTGTTCTAGAGCAATTTAAATCTCTAATAGAATTTGAATTGAATAAAAAGTTAATCAAATTCGAACATATAGTTGTTACCTCCACACCAAGGAGGATAGTTCTACTTCTCGAAGGTTTAGTTGATTATGCAGAAGATAAGATAATAGAAAGAAAAGGGCCTAAAGCAAATTCAGCTTATTTAAATGGATGTCCTACTAATGCTGCTTTAGGATTTGCTAATAGCTTAGATATAGATGTAACTGAACTAGAAATAAAAAGTACAGAAAAGGGTGATTTTGTATTTGGAAAGAAAATTGAGAAAGGACAATCTACAAGAATTTCTTTGTCTTCGATTATCCCAAAATTAGTAAAGAGTCTTCAAGGCCCTCGATTTATGAAATGGGGTGCTGGCAACATAAAATTTTCAAGACCTATTAGATGGATTGCCTCTATTTATAATGATGAAATTCTTGATTTTGTATTTGAGGGATGTGATCCTAAAATTCAAATAAGTAATAAATCAAAAAGTCATAGATTAATAAATGAAGTTTTTGAAGTTAAGCATGCTGATAATTTTTTTGAACTATTGGAACAAAATAGAGTTTTAGTTAAACGACATGAAAGAAAAGAAAAAATTGAAAGTTTAATAAATCAGGCATCTAAATCTTTAAATCTGAAACCTGACCTTTCAGAAGGATTGCTAAATGAACTAACTGATTTAGTTGAATGGCCAGATTTAATAGTTGGAAAATTCAGTGAAGAATTTCTTGATCTTCCAGTTGAAGTTCTCTCAACAGTAATGAAAAGTCATCAGAGATACGTTCCTCTTTTATTGAAAAACAAAAGTTTTTCTAAACTAGATTTAAGCTCTGAAAAAAATATTAGTACAACTTTCTGCGTTATTTCAAATGGTCTTAAAGAATCTAATAATAATATTGCCAAAGGTAATGAGAAAGTATTAAGGGCAAGGTTTTCAGATGCAAAGTTTTTCGTAGAAAGTGACAAAAAAGTTACTTCAATAGAAAGAAATGAAAAGCTTAAATCTGTTTCCTATTTGAAAGGACTTGGAAATATATTTCAGAGGGTAGAAAGGATAGAGGCAGTTACTAAAAAAATTCTTAAATTTTTAAATGATAAGTCTTTAGAAGAAAAAAAAATAATAGAAGCTGCTAAATACTGTAAAAACGACTTATGTAGCGAAATTGTTTTCGAATTCCCTGAGCTGCAAGGAATAATGGGTGGTAAATATCTTAAATATGAGGGATTTACTGAGGATGTTTGCTTGGCTGTCGCTGAACATTATTTACCTTCTTTTTATAAAGATGCTTTGCCCTCCACAAAATATGGTGCAATAGTTTCTATAGCAGATAAGGTCGAAACTTTAATAAGTATATTTATTTCTGGTAAGCGTCCAAGCGGATCATCTGATCCTTATGCCTTAAGAAGAAATTTGAATGGAGTTATTAAAATAATTTGGGATTATGAACTTGATTTACCTTTAGATAAATTATTTAACGAACTTATTGATTTTTGGAAAATCGTATTTCCGAATTTAAACTTCTCAAGAGAAACAGTATTTAATGATTTAAATGAATTTTTAGTTCAAAGAATTGTTAGTCATCTAGAAGAAATATCACTAAGTAAAGAATTAATAAAGGCCATTTGTTCTTCTGATGAATTTTCTCAAAAAAGAGTATTGAATATTGTTGATCTTAAAAATAGGATTAAATCTATTGCTAATTTTAACGAAAAGGGTAATTTTGTTGAAATCCAGAAGGTAATTACTAGGGTAAGCAAATTAGCAAATAATAGTGATCTTTCAAGAGACGTTCTCTCAACAAGAGATTATGTAAACACAAAACTTTTTGAAAAAGATTGTGAATTGAAAGTTTTTGAATTTATTGGAGAATTAGAAAAACTTTTTTCGGAAGGTTATTGCAATTATTTGGAACTTCTAAATTTGTTTGAGATTAATGTAAACACTATCGAGGATTTATTTGATAATGAAAAGGGTGTACTAATAATGTCAGAGGATTTAAAAATAAGAAATAATAGGCTCAATTTGTTGAGCTTAATTAGAAATTATTCTCTAAAAATAGCCGACTTTACACTTTTGAACTCTTGACTTTAATGCCGCCCTTTATTGAATAATTTTCTAGCATTTTTTCTACTTCTTTATTTTCCCTAACAGCACTATCAACGGGTTTATATTTTAGAGGTGCTAGGGCTTTTCCTCTTAATATCGAACCAAGTGTAAGCATTGTAATTTTAAGTTGCTGTAATGGTTTCATGGAGACAACTTTTTTATATAAGTAACTATCAAAAGTAAGTCTTTGTACATCCATGTCATCACACATTTCAACAAAGGCTTCTCTAGCGGAATCATTTCTGTAGAAAATATTTTGAAGGATTTCTAGCACCTTATAAGTTGTGCCATATTTTTTATCCCATTTTTTAAGATAGTTTTTTAAATCTTTTTCTGATGGAATTACTTCACCGTTTTTTGATGCTTCAACAATTTCTTCAGCACACATTCTGCCACTTTTTGCAGCAAAATAAATACCCTCTCCAGAACTTTTGGTAACATAACCAGCTGCATCACCGACCAATGCCATTCTCCCAACTACTCTTCTTGGCCTTGGATGCTCTGGAATAGGGTGAGCTTCTACCTTTATTACTTCACCATTAACAAGTCTTTTCTTCGCCCTATTTCTCACACCCTCTTGAAGTCCTTTAATTAATGACTGATTCTTTTGCATGGTTCCTGTGCCCACAGCAACATGATCATATTTAGGAAATACCCACCCATAAAAATCAGGAGAAACATCAGTTCCAACATACATTTCAGCTAGATCTTCGTAGTAACTCATTTCTTCTTTAGGCAATTTAATTCTTTCCTGAAATGCTATAGCAACTTTGTAATCTCCTGCATCCATTGCTTTTGCGACTCTGCTATTGGCTCCATCAGCTCCGATCAAAAGGTCGACAGTAAGCTCTTTGAGTTCCCCTTTTTTATCTCCATTAGTAAAATCTGAGTAGGAAAGCTTATATGGCCCTTGATTATTATCGCCAGTATCAATAGAGGTAACTAATCCATTTATTAATGTGGCACCAAGATCTGATGCTCTATTGCGCATAAAGGCATCCATAACTTCTCTTCTACACATCCCAATAAACTCATTATCACTTTTTCCGTAAACTCTATCTAAACTTATATCTACCTCTCTATTTGATGGAGATATCATTCTCATATGCCTTACTTTTCTATCAATAATTGACTCAGGTAAATCAAATTCTTCGACCATGCAAAGTGGAATTGCTCCTCCACATGGTTTCGCATTATCTAATTTTCTTTCGAAGAGCCAAGTTTTTATTCCAGCTTTAGCAAGTATTTCTGCCGCACATGAACCACTTGGACCTCCACCAATAACAGCTACCCTCAACATATGAAAAAAAATAATACTGTATATAAAAACTACATCTTTTTTGCTTATAAAAGTGCATTTCTTAAAATAATAGTTAATATCGAAATATCTTTTCCAAATTCACTTCTAAATATTGGAACTAAATAAAGATATCGATCAATTTGATATACCACTTGCCAAAAGAACTTACTTAAATAACCCAAATTCAACATTATTAAAAAAATTATTAATATTTTCTCCATTTCTTCTTCTTATCTTTTCTGTCGCTGCATTGCAATTTATTAGAAATTTAAAATTAATACCTCTTTATAATCTCAAATTTCAGGTTGAAAGAAATCATGATGCCAGAATTTTAGGCCATCTTCCCTATAACGAAACTCCTAAAGAGAAACTAGTTTTAATTGAGCCTAATATTGAAGTGCATATGGATATGCGCGATTCTCTACTAAAGATGAGAGAAGAAGCCAAAAATGATGGGATATATTTGGTCTTCTTGAGTGGGTTTAGATCAATAAATTTACAAAAAGATATCTTTTATTCTTTAAAATCTATTAGAAATCAAGAAGCGGCAGAAAGAGCTAGAGTTTCAGCCCCTCCAGGGTATTCTGAACATAGTACAGGTTTCGCAATCGATATTGGTGATGCTACTCAAAGAGAGACAGATTTCGAAACCGACTTCGAAAATACTGACGCCTTTAGATGGCTAATAAAAAATGCAGCTAAGTTTCACTTTAAGTTATCGTTCAACAAAGATAACAAATATATAGACTACGAACCCTGGCATTGGAGATATGAGGGGTCAATTGAAGCATTAAAAGTTTTTGAAAGCACAAATAGAAAATTATAAATCTAATTGATTAATTTAATTAGATTATATTTTTCAAAGTCTTAAAGAGAAAATTCTCATAATAAGCATACTTTGAGTTAGCCTTAATAAAGTCACTCAACTATTTATATAAATTCTATAAATGTCATCTTCGATAAAAGAAATTAGAAATGTTGCAATTATTGCTCACGTAGATCACGGTAAGACAACTCTTGTAGATGCATTGTTATCTCAATCAGGGATATTTAGAGACAATGAAGTTATTCCAACATGTGTAATGGATTCAAATGATCTTGAAAGAGAAAGGGGGATAACAATTCTCTCAAAAAATACTGCAGTTAACTATAAAGATACCAGAATTAATATTATAGATACACCTGGACATGCTGATTTTGGAGGAGAAGTTGAAAGGGTTTTGGGAATGGTTGATGGTTGTCTGCTTATTGTTGATGCAAATGAGGGACCTATGCCTCAAACAAGATTTGTTTTAAAAAAAGCATTAGAAAAAGGACTTAGGCCTATAGTCTTTGTAAATAAAATTGATAGACCACGAGTAGTACCAGAAATAGCAATTGATAAGGTCCTTGATTTATTTTTGGAATTAGGAGCTGATGATGATCAATGTGATTTCCCTTATCTTTTTGGGAGTGGCTTATCTGGTTTCGCAAAAGAAGAGATGGAATCTAATAGTGACAATATGATGCCTCTTTTTGAAGCTATTATCAGACACGTTCCTCCTCCAGTAGGAGACTCTAATAAGCCTCTTCAGTTACAAATAACTACTTTGGACTATTCTGATTTCTTAGGCAGAATAGTAATTGGAAAGATCCACAATGGAACTATAAAAAATGGTCAACAGGCTAGTTTAATTAAAGAAAACGGAAAAACTATTAAAGGTAAGGTTAGTAAGCTTTTAGGATTTGAAGGATTACAAAGAATTGATATAAATGAAGCATTTGCAGGAGATATTATTGCTGTTTCTGGTTTCGATGACGTCAATATTGGTGAGACCATAGCATGTCCTGATTCTCCTCATCCTCTTCCATTAATCAAAGTTGATGAACCTACCTTAAATATGACTTTTGTTGTCAATGATTCACCATTCGCGGGTAAGGAAGGGAAATTTGTTACCAGTAGACAATTAAAAAATAGATTGGAGAGGGAACTCTTAACAAATGTTGCCCTGAGAGTAGAAGAAACTGATTCTCCTGACAGGTTCTCAGTTTCAGGAAGAGGAGAATTACATCTAGGGATATTGATTGAAACCATGAGAAGAGAGGGTTTTGAGTTTCAAATCTCACAACCTCAAGTAATTTTCAGAGAAATTGATAATGTTGAATGTGAGCCTATAGAAACTTTGGTTTTAGATGTACCTGAAATATCTGTTGGTTCTTGCATCGAAAAACTTGGATCTAGAAAGGCAGAGATGAAAAACATGCAGACAAGTTCAGATGGTAGAACTCAATTAGAATTTCTTGTTCCATCAAGAGGATTAATTGGATTTCGCGGGGAGTTTGTAAGGATAACCAGGGGTGAAGGTATCATGAGCCATTCGTTTTATGAATATAAACCTAAAACAGGAGACTTCGAAACCAGAAGGAATGGCGTTCTTATAGCTTTTGAAGAAGGTGTAGCTACATTTTATGCTTTAAAGAATGCTGAAGATAGGGGAGTATATTTCATTAAGCCTGGAGTTAAAGTTTATAAAGGAATGATAATTGGAGAGAATAATCGACCTCAAGATCTTGAGTTGAATATATGTAAAACTAAGCAGTTGACTAATATGAGATCTGCAGGGGCAGAAGAACTTGATACTTTACAGTCACCTGTCGATATTACCCTTGAAAGAGCACTCGAATATATTGGTCCAGATGAAATGCTAGAGGTAACACCGGATTCAATAAGAATGAGAAAAATAAATAAAAAGAAAAAAAATTAGTAATTGGTTTAATGAACGAAGAAAGTGCAAAAAGTTTTCAAGATTCCTTTTTTACAGCTTTAAATCTTTTTAACAATCATGAATGGTATGAGGCTCATGATGCTTTTGAAGAAATATGGAATTCCGTAGATGGTGACGAAAGACAAGTTATCCAAGGAATTTTACAAGTATCTGTTTCTCAGTTTCACTTAAGTAAAGGTAATTTAAATGGAGCTACTATTTTGCTTGGAGAGGGTTTAGGCAGAATAAAAACTAGAACCAAGATTGATTTAGGGATTGATCTTGAATCCTTCTGCCAATGTTTGGAAGATTTATTAAGGAAATTACAATATAAAGAACTTTTAAACGAGAACGATAAGCCTTTTTTGAAACCTCTTTGATGAATATATCTTTATCTTCAATTAAATTATTATTATTATTATGTATTTCATTTTTTTTAAAAGAAGAAAACTAATCGATCTCAAGGAAAATGAACCTAAAGATTCATAATGTATCCCTTTCAATTAAAGGGAGATTAATCGTAAATGATGTTTCCATAACTGTTAATCCAGGGGAAGTTGTAGGTTTGATGGGACCTAATGGTGCTGGAAAAACTACAACTTTTAATCTTGCAGTTGGGAATATAAAACCAGAGAAAGGTGAAATTATAATGAATGGGAAAAATATAACCAATCTTCCTCTACCAATCAGATCAAGACTTGGGTTAGGGTACTTAACTCAGGAAGCGAGTATATTTAGAGAGCTCACAGTTAAGGATAATATAGATTTGGCTTTACAAAATTCATCTTATAGTAAAGCGGCGATAAGAAATAGAAGAGAACAATTAATTAATGAATTTAATTTGAATAACTTTGTGGATAATTATGGTTATCAACTTTCAGGAGGAGAGAGGAGGAGGTGTGAGATAGCTAGGGCTCTCACTGTAGGCAGAAAAGGACCTAAATATTTGTTATTAGACGAACCTTTTGCTGGTATCGATCCTCTAGCTGTTAATGATCTAAAGAAACTAATTCTTAAACTAAGTAGTGATGGGGTGGGGATTCTCATTACAGACCATAATGTGAGGGAAACCCTTCTAATTACTAACAAATCATATGTATTGAGTGAAGGAAAAATTTTAGCTAATGGTTCATCAAGTGAATTGGCTGATAATCCAATAGTCAAGAAGTATTACTTAGGAGATAATTTCAAACTTTGAAATGCTTTTAAAAAAAATAAATTAAAACTTTATTATTAAAGATTTACTCATATAAGAATGTTTTTAATTATTATTTGTTTGTCATTGAATGTTAAAACTTGAGAAATTTCTAGAAATGATACTAGATAATTTTTTTAAAAATTTAATATATGAACCGGTTTCAGTTTTAGGTCTATTAGTTTTTTATTTTTTATTAATTAACTTACCAATATCTTTAGGTGCAGTTTTTAAAAAAAAGTCTTCTTCTGCTGTAAGAATCATTACGATTTTAGTGAATTTATTAATAACATTACAATTACTTTTTAGGTGGTCAATTTCTGGGCACTTTCCTATTAGCAATTTGTATGAATCTCTTTATTTCCTTACTTGGGGTATCACATTAGGTCAACTATTGGTTGAAAGAGAATACCAAGCTCCAATAATACCCTCAATTGCTATACCTATTGAGTTACTGACTGTGGCTTTTGCTTGTTTTGTTTTACCTGAGGATTTGAAATTATCATCCAACTTAGTTCCAGCTTTAAGATCTAGTTGGTTAGTAATGCATGTTAGCGTCGTAATGCTTAGTTATGCAGCATTAATAATAGGTTCTTTACTTTCAATGTCCGTTTTGTTTATTAATAAAAATAAGCCGCTTCAAATCAGAAGTAGTTCTACAGGTATAGGAGGATTTAAACTTTCAAATAGCTATCCTGTAAATGATTTTGTTGAACCTATTGAATTTTCTCATTCAGAAGAATTAGATACATTAAGTTATCGTTCTATATTAATAGGCTTTGTTCTTTTAACTCTTGGTTTAATTTCAGGGGCGGTCTGGGCTAACGAGGCTTGGGGCACATGGTGGAGTTGGGATCCAAAAGAAACATGGGCATTTATCTCATGGCTATTTTATGCCGCTTATCTGCATATGAGAATAAGTAAGGGATGGCAAGGACGTAGGCCAGCATTATTAGCATCTACAGGCTTTTTAGTAGTTTTAGTATGTTATTTAGGAGTTAATTTCTTAGGAATAGGGTTACATAGTTATGGCTGGATATTTGGGTGATTTGTTAATCTCCCGGAATATTTATTGAGGTTCAGAAAGAACATTCCCCTTTTGAGCTTCTTGTGCAACTTTTCTCAAGTCATCACATCCCTCTTTTAATGTTGGGTAAGCAAACATTCCACTACCTGCAATAAAACAATTAGCTCCAGCATCTGCACATTGTGAAATAGTCCAATTTGCTTTTATTCCCCCATCAACTTCAATGTCGACATTTAAGTTTTTTTCGATAACAAAGTTTCTTATTTCTCTGATTTTATTAAGCATTGTTGGTATATAAGCTTGTCCACCAAAGCCTGGATTAACTGTCATAACTAAAACATGATCAACCATATCCATAATATTTTTAATCATTTCAAAAGGAGTATGAGGGTTTAATGCAACAGAAGGAGATCCTCCTAAATCTCTTATTCTTCCGAGAACTCTATGCAAATGAATATTTGCTTCGGCATGAGCTATTACTACTCCTGGTTCACCATTCGCTCCCTTTGTAGAGTTTACATAAGATTCAAGCATGGTTTCACAGTTGTATTGACTCACCATTAATTGAGTTTCAAAAGGGACATTGCAATATTTCCTGCATGCCGCAATCATTTCGGGACCGAATGTAAGATTTGGCACGAAATTACCATCCATTACATCAAATTGAATTCTATCTACCCCAGCGTCTTCGAGCTCTTTTACACATGATCCCATATTTGCCCAATCTGCCGGTAAAACTGAAGGAATTATTTGAATTGGTCTATTAACACCAGCTAAAATTGTTTGATTTGACTCAGTCATTTAATTTTTAAAATATTTAATAAAGATACTATATTTAGTTGTTTATTCCTAATTTCAAGTCACGGCCTGATAAAGTATCACCTGTAAAGAGTTAAAAAAAGCTTACTAGCATAATAATTCTCATAAAAAATGACATTTTTTATGAGATCATACTCAAAACCTTTAAGAAAATCCTCAAAATTTAATTGTGAATCAAACTTTAATTCAAGAAATTCTCGAAGTTGTCGAGCAAGCAGCTATTGCCTCAGCAAAACTAACAGGACTTGGTCAAAAAGATGAAGCTGATGCTGCAGCTGTAGAAGCAATGAGATTGCGAATGGGCAAAATTGAAATGAAAGGGAAAATTGTTATTGGAGAAGGTGAAAGAGATGAAGCACCTATGCTTTATATAGGTGAAGAGGTTGGTAGTGGAAATGGCCCAGGGGTTGACTTTGCAGTAGATCCTTGTGAAGGAACAAATCTTTGTGCGAATAATCAAAGGGGCTCTATGGCGGTTTTAGCTGCTTCTGATACGGGTGGTCTTTTCAATGCACCTGATTTTTACATGAACAAATTAGCAGCGCCTCCTGCGGCCAAAGGTAAAGTAGACATTAGAAATTCAGCTACTGAAAACTTGAAGATACTAAGTGATTGCTTGGGCCTTTCTATTGATGAGCTTACTGTAGTTGTAATGGATAGAACTAGGCATAAAGATTTAATTAAAGAGATTCGAGGATGTGGTGCAAAAGTACAACCGATTTCTGATGGCGATGTTCAAGCTGCGATTGCATGTGGTTTTGCAGGTACTGGAACACATTGCTTGATGGGTATAGGAGCAGCTCCAGAGGGTGTTATTTCAGCTGCTGCAATGAGAGCTCTAGGCGGACACTTTCAAGGACAACTAGTTTATGATCCAGCAATCGCTCAAACTTCTGAATGGGCTGATTATACAAAAGAAGGAAATATAAAACGTCTTAATGAAATGGGTATAACAGATATAGATAAAATCTATGAAGCGAATGAATTGGCATCGGGAGAAAATGTTGTTTTCGCTGGAAGTGGAATAACTGATGGATTATTATTTGACGGAGTTAAATTTGAAAGGGATTGTGTTAGAACAAGTAGTCTAGTTATTAGTACATTAGATAGTACTGCAAGGTTCACAAATACTGTCCATATAAAAGATGGTGCTAAGAGTATCAGCCTTTAAAAATTCACTTTTGATTTTATGCATATTGTTGTCGTCGGACTGAGTCATCGCACGGCACCTGTCGAAGTGCGTGAGAAGTTAAGTATTCCTGACCAATCCATAACAGAGTCATTGAAAGCATTAAAAGCTCTCTCTGATGTATTAGAGGTGTCAATTTTAAGTACTTGTAATAGGCTGGAAATATATGCGCTAGTAAAGGATAAAAATACTGGAATTTCATCTATTAAAGAATTCATATCAGAATATTCTGGAATTATTTTTGAAGATTTAAATCCACATCTTTTTTGCTTTAGACAGGAAGAAGCAGTTTTACATTTGATGAAAGTCTCGGCAGGACTCGATAGCCTCGTTTTAGGAGAAGGACAAATCCTTTCGCAGGTAAAAAAAATGATGAGATTAGGTCAAGAGAATCAATCTACTGGACCAATTCTTAATAGATTATTAACTCAATCAGTTAGTACAGGTAAAAAAGTAAGATCTGAAACAAATTTAGGAACTGGAGCTGTGTCAATCAGTTCAGCAGCGGTAGAACTAGCGCAATTAAAAATTGGACAAGAAAAGGGTTTTGATACTCTTGTAAGTTTGGAATCAGAGAACGTTCTTGTTGTTGGAGCCGGTCGAATGAGTAGGCTTTTAATAACTCATTTAAAATCAAAAGGATGTAATAAACTTGTACTTGTAAATAGAAATATTGATAGAGCATTAAATCTTGCTCTAGACTTCCCTGATTTAGAGATTGTTTGTAATGGGTTACACGAATTAGAAGAAAACATATCAATATCTTCTATTGTTTTCACCAGTACAGCTTCTGAAGAGCCAATTATTGATCTCGCAAAAATTGAAAAATTAAATTTGAGTAATAGACTTAAATTTATTGATATTGGTGTACCGAGAAATATATCTAATGATGTCAAACAACATGAATTTGTAAAATCATTTGATGTGGATGATTTACAAGAGGTTGTTTCAAGAAATCAAGAATTTAGACAGAAAATAGCAAAAGAAGCAGAATCTCTAGTAGAAGAAGAAAGAATCATTTTTCTAGAATGGTGGGCAAGTTTAGAGGCGGTTCCAGTAATTAATAAACTTAGATCAGATTTGGAGTTAATTAGAAAAGAGGAATTACAAAAAGCACTTAGTAGAATGGGACCAGATTTTTCGGCTCGAGAAAGAAAAGTTGTGGAAGCGCTGACTAAAGGAATTATCAATAAAATACTTCACACGCCTGTTACTAAGTTGAGAAGTCCTCAATCAAGGGAAGAAAGACAAGTTTCTTTGAAAATAGTTGAAAAATTGTTTTCTTTGGTAGAAGAGGACAAAAATAACTAATTTCTCTCAATTTATATTAAGTTTTTCTAGTGATTTATCGAAATACCTTCGTAAACTGACCATTAGTATTTCTAAATATGCCCATAATCAGTTACTTTAAATAGTTGTATATCTATCTCCATTAGATTGAATGAAGCGTGTGTTGGCCATAATCCTCGGAGGAGGAAAAGGTTCTAGACTTTACCCTTTAACAAAAATGAGGGCTAAACCTGCTGTGCCGTTGGCAGGTAAGTATCGTTTAATAGATATCCCAATTAGTAATTGTATAAATTCAGGTATTGAAAAAATGTATGTATTGACCCAGTTCAATAGTGCATCCCTAAATAGACATATAGGAAGAACCTATAATTTAAATGGCCCTTTCGGTCAAGGATTTGTGGAGGTTTTAGCTGCGCAACAGACTCCTGATAGTCCTAAGTGGTTTGAAGGTACTGCTGATGCTGTAAGAAAATACCAATGGTTATTTCAAGAATGGGATGTTGATGAATATTTAATATTGTCAGGTGATCAACTGTACAGAATGGACTACAGTTTATTTGTTCAACATCATAGAGATAATGGTGCTGATTTAACTGTTGCAGCTTTGCCTGTTGATGAAGCTCAAGCAGAAGGTTTTGGCCTAATGAGAACCGATGATGTAGGAAATATAAAGGAATTTAGTGAAAAGCCAACTGGAGACAAGTTGAAGGCAATGGCAGTAGATACTTCAAAATTTGGATTAAGTAAGGAGTCAGCTGCCGAAAAACCTTATCTAGCCTCTATGGGTATTTACGTTTTTAGTAGAAATACTCTTTTTGATCTTCTAAATAAATTTCCTAATTATACGGATTTTGGTAAGGACATAATTCCAGAAGCCCTGAATAGAGGCGATACTCTTAAAAGTTATGTATTCGATGATTATTGGGAAGATATCGGCACCATTGGGGCATTCTTTGAGTCAAACCTTGCATTGACTGAGCAACCAAAACCTCCATTTAGTTTTTATGATGAGAAATTTCCAATTTATACTAGACCTAGATTTTTACCCCCTTCTAAACTTGTAGATGCTCAAATTACTGATTCAATTGTTTGTGAAGGTACAATCTTGAAGTCATGCAGTATTTTACATTGTGTTTTAGGTGTAAGAAGCAGAATTGAAAGTGAATCGGTTCTTGAGGATACTCTTGTTATGGGTGCCGATTTCTTTGAATCCCCTGAAGAGAGGATTGAATTAAGAAAAGGGGGCGGAACGCCTCTTGGAGTAGGTGAAGGTACTACTGTAAAAAGAGCAATTCTTGATAAGAATACAAGAATTGGTGATAATGTCGTGATCATTAATAAGGATCGAGTAGAAGAAGCAGATAAGCCAGAATTAGGCTTTTATATCAGAAATGGAATTGTTGTAGTAGTTAAAAATGCAACTATTGCAAACGGAACTGTTATTTAAAACTTTTCCATCATTTTTCGCTGACATAAGTATTTTTTTTTGAGCAATTTTGTTTAGTTGCATGCACACTATATTTATTGAGTTTTTTAATTTTTTATGTCCAAGGCACATTTTGGTTTAGTAGGTCTTGGTGTTATGGGCGAAAATTTAGTTCTTAACGCAGAGAGAAATGGATTTTCTAGTGTAGTTTTTAATAGAACTTACTCAAAAACTGAAGAATTCTTACAGGGTCGAGGCCTTGGGAAGAATATAGAAGGAGCTGAAACTCTTCAGGAATTTGTTAATAAGTTAGAGAGACCTAGAAGAATTCTTATGATGGTTAAAGCTGGGCCAGCAACAGATGCTGTCATTGATAATATTTCTGGATATCTCGAGGAAGGAGATTTATTAATAGATGGCGGTAACTCTCAATTTAAAGATACAGAAAGAAGGGTGAATACTCTTGAAAGTAAAAGTTTTGGATACATCGGAATGGGAGTCTCTGGCGGTGCCAAAGGAGCTCTAGAGGGTCCAAGCATGATGCCCGGTGGTACTAAGGCTTCATATGATGCAATAGAGAGCTTACTAACAAAAATGGCTGCCAAAGTTGAAGACGGACCATGTGTTGCATATGTTGGCCCAGGCGGCTCAGGTCATTTTGTAAAAACTGTTCATAACGGAATTGAATATGGAATTGAACAAATACTTGCAGAAGCTTATGACCTTATGAAGAGAGTCAAAGGTATGAATGGAGAGCAGATGTCAGAGGTATTTGGTATTTGGAATAATACTGATGAATTAGCTTCTTATCTTGTTGAGATAACAGAGATTTGTCTAAATACAAAAGATGATATAACTGGAGATGATGTCGTAGAAAAAATATTAGATAAAGCTGGCCAGAAAGGTACAGGTTTATGGACTGTTGTGAGTGCTCTAGAACTGGGGGTATCAGTCCCAACTATTTATGCATCTTTAAATGCAAGAGTAATGAGTTCTTTAAAAGAGCAACGTAGTGAGATTGAAAAAACTATTCCATCTAAAGAGATAGAGGATTTTGATTTAGGAAATGTATCAGATGGTATGAAACCTTTATTTGATGCTGTAGTCCTTGCCACAATTGCTAGCTATGCCCAAGGTATGGATATTTTAAGAGAAGCATCTGCAGTATATAACTATGGTTTGAATATGCCGTCAATTGCACAAATATGGAAAGGTGGTTGCATAATTAGATCAAAATTATTAAGTAAAATTCAAGATGCTTATAACAAAGATCCTGATCTAAAAAATTTAATTTTTGATGATTGGTTTAATAATGAAATTGCGACAAGATTAGATAACTTAGCTAAGGTAGTTTCTCTATCCACAAAGGCAGGTATACCAGTCCCATGTTTATCCAGTACTTTAGATTATTTGAATAGTTATAGAACCAATAGACTTCCTCAGAATCTTGTGCAGGCAATGAGAGACTGTTTTGGCTCTCATACATATGAAAGAATTGATAGGGAAGGTAGTTTTCATACTGAATGGATGAAATGATTGAAAAGGTTAAAAATGGATACACCTTAAATATATACAAAGACAAGTTAGAACTATCAACAGCGGTTTTTGAGTTTATTCAAAACCATATTATTCATACTTTAAAAAAGAAAGATAGATTCAAATTTTGTGTAAGTGGAGGTTCAACTCCAAAATCTGTGTATTATCTCTTATCTAATAATGATCTTCAATGGGATATGGTTGATGTCTTTTTAGGAGATGAAAGATGTGTTGATCCAAATTCAGAATTAAGTAACTCGTTAATGTTGAGAAATTCTTTGCTAACTAATTTTGGATCTAAAGCTTATTTTTATGAAATTTTCAATGATTTAAACGCTGATGATGAAACTACTAAAAATCAATTTATTTCTAAATTATTTGAAAAATGCGGATCAAACCCTCCAACTTTTGATTTAACATTATTAGGACTTGGAGATGATGGTCATACAGCCTCACTATTCCCTTATCAAAAAAATAATAATGTAGATGATTTTGTTATTTTTAATGAAGGTAAAGGTTTAAAAAGAATTACATTAACTCCAAAGGTTCTTTCAGCTTCTTCAAAGATAGTATTTTTAGTTAGTGGAGCTTCTAAAAGAATTGCTCTTGAGAGGTTATTAGATGAAAAAGAGCCACCAGATAGAACACCATCAAAATTAATAAAATCTATTAATCAAATTTCAATATTTTGTGATCAGGAATCAGCAAAAGAATTAGAAATTTAGTTAAAGTCTATTAATAATTTAAATTATTTAATGAGTAAGAAAAAATTTTTATTCCAAAAAAAGGAGTTCGATGGTTGGAAAACATTAAATGATACTGTTATGGGCGGATCAAGTTCAGCTTTTTGTGAAACCTCAAATGCGGGGTTGATATTAAAGGGTAATATTGTCGAGAAAGCAGGAGGATTTGTTAGTTGTAGATCTTCTATATATAAACCTTCTTTAAATGTATCTGAGTATTCATCCTTTGAATTAAATATTGATGGACAAGGAAGAACTTTTAAATTTGCTGTCGCTTGTGAAGATGATCTACTAGGACTAACCGAATTTATTCCTGGTGGACTTAGATGGATTAAATCATTTCCAACAAAAAAATTCGGGACATCAAATGTTCAAATTCCTTTTAGTGAGTTAAAACCTTCAGTAAGAGCTAATAAAGTACGTTTCCCATTTAAATTTAAGCCATCTAAAATTAAAAGATTGCAACTACTACACTCTAAGTTCGGTGATGATGGATTACTTAATAATGAGTTTAAACAGGGTTCAATAAAAGTTTTAATTAAATCAATAAGTGTTATTTGAAAATCCACCTAAAAATATAGAGAGCTTAATCGCTAAGTCAGCAGATTTAACAAATAAACCTTTTGTGCATTCTGTGGTAAAAATAAATGGTGAATACGAATTCGAAGATGAAGATATTGATTTAACAGTTAATATCTTATGTAGAGATAAAGAAGGTAAAAGATTAGAAATTTATGATCTTGAATTAGAACTTTTTAAATCAAATAAAGAGTTGGTTTTAGTAATCTCTAAGCTTAACTTCCCTGATGAACCAATATTATGGTGTGGAGTTAAAACATTATGGATGGACAGCAATAATGGGAAAAAATGCAATTCACCAAAATACAGCGCTAGATTGGAAAATTTAGCAAATAGGATAAAAAGTTTTATTGATTAAGAAAAAAAATTTGAGCTGATTTATAAATCAGTAACAGCCCCTAAACTTGATGTGCTTACGATTCTCGAATATTTTGAAAGAATTCCTCTTTTGTATTTTTGAATAGGTTTTACCCAATCTTTTTTTCTTTTTTCTAATTCTTCGTCAGATAAATCAACTTCAATTAGTTTTTTTACAGCATCTACTGTAATTAAATCACCTTGTTTTATTAGAGCAATATTTCCTCCTACAGCAGCCTCTGGAGCTATGTGACCCACAACAAGACCATAGGTACCGCCGCTAAATCTGCCATCGGTAATTAAAGCCACCTTCTCTCCTAGCCCTTGACCAACAATTGCAGATGTTGGAGCTAACATCTCTCTCATACCTGGTCCTCCTACAGGACCTTCGTTTCTAATAACAACAACATCACCAGCTTTGATATCGTTATTTAATATCGATTTTAAACAATCCTCTTCACTTTCAAAAATCTTTGCGGGACCTGTTAATACAGGGTTTTTTACTCCGCTAATTTTGGCTACAGAACCTTCGCTCGCTAAGTTACCTTTTAATATCGCTAGATGTCCTTTTTTATAAAGAGGGTCATCTATGTCTCTTATGACATTTTGATTTGTTGGAGGCTTATCTGGAATATTCTGTAAGTATTCTGAGATGGTTTTTCCTTCAATATTTTTGCAATCGCCATGAATTAATCCTGCTTTCAAAAGTATTTTCATTACTTGTGGAATCCCACCTGCCTTATGAAGATCCACCGTCACATATTTACCACTCGGTTTAAGGTCACAAATAACGGGTACTTTTTGTCTGATTCTCTCAAAATCATTAATGTTGATATCTATTCCTGCAGTATTCGCGATAGCTAAGATGTGCAATACCGCATTTGTTGATCCGCCAATTGCCATAATTACTGATATCGCATTTTCAAATGCTTTCTTAGTCATGAGGTCTAGAGGTCTTATATCTTTTTCTATTGCAGAGACTAATATCTCAGCACTTTTATCTGCACTAAGTTCTTTTTCAAGATCTTCAGCAGCCATAGTGGAACTGTGAGGAAGACTTAACCCTAATACTTCAATAACCGCAGACATTGTATTAGCTGTAAACATTCCTCCACAGCTACCAGCACCAGGAATACAATTTTTCTCAACTTGGATTAGCCTTTCTTCATTAATTTTGCCTGATGTTAATTGTCCAACAGCTTCAAATGCACTAACAACAGTAAGATCTTCTCCATGCAATTTCCCAGGCTTTATTGTCCCTCCATAAATGAAAATTGAGGGAATATTCATTCTTGCAATCGCAATCATGGCACCCGGCATATTTTTATCACATCCACCTATTGCAAGTACTCCATCCATACTCTGAGCATTGCATGCTGTTTCAATTGAATCAGCAATAACTTCTCTTGAAACTAGGGAATATTTCATGCCCTCTGTTCCCATAGAAATCCCATCACTTACTGTTATAGTCCCAAACATCTGAGGCATCCCACCTGATCTTTTTATAGACTCTTCAGCTTTTAGAGCTAACTTATTTAAACCCATATTGCATGGTGTTATGGTGCTGTATCCATTTGCAACTCCAATAATAGGTTTATTAAAATCTTCATCATTAAATCCAACAGCTCTTAACATCGACCTGTTTGGTGATCTTTGCACACCTTGGGTTATTGCAGATGATCTGAGTTTATTCATATTATTTGAGAACCTTTTTTATTCTATTGCCCCAACTCTTCAAGTTGCTTCCTCACATCAGCAATTGCAGAATTAAGTTGCTCAACTTTCTTCTCCAGATTCTCTCCTTCAACTTCATTTATATTTTCATTTGAATCAATCGCTTCTGAGCCGTCTTGAATTCTGGAGGAATACATCATTGCTTTTTGTTTTTTTTCCTCTTTTCTTTTGTCTGCTTCGGATATTAACCACCATGCTAGACCTGCTGCTCCAATAAAAGCACCACTTATTAATGATAAAAGATTATTTGAAGACGAATCTCTGTATTCAGACATTGGTAAAATATTTACTCCTATATTCTATATTAGTTCTTATCCTGAAATATAGTACTTAAACGCGATAAAGGATTCCCAATCCCGGGTATCAACAATGGTGTTTTTTCGTCTTCCTCATCTATGCAAGAAGTGTAAATTACCTGATTCGGGAATAATTTCGCAATTTCATTTAACCCTTTATTTGAGCAAATAGCAGTTATTAAAAGAATCCTATTTGAATCAACACCTAATTCCTTTAATTTAATTAAAGTTTCTAATGTGGTTGATTTTGTCGTTATTTGTTCTGAATAAAATATAACTCCTTCATTTGATTCAATAGTTTTAGGAAGTTCTCCTAATGAGAGGGTTGAATTAGGAATTACTTCTTTAGATCCAAACCAAAGAGATAACCCTTCGGGCAACATTGCGAGCACTTTTATTGGATAATCAGTATTAATAAAGAATCCATCTGTGTCCCCATTATCAGTATTTACTATTTCTTTTTTATATGGCAGCCAATTACGTAATGCTTCATATGTAAGCCATTTCCCTAATTGCTCATATCCTGTTGAGTACAAAATATCTGGAGTATTTTTTTCTCGCAATATTGAAAGCCAATGTTTTATTAATGGATGAGGAGGAACAATAACCTTTAGTGACATTGCCATATATTTTCCTTTAAGATACTCTTACAAACTTTAAATACTTAAGTTCTAAAATACAGTCTTATTATGATTAAATCAATTGTTTTCCCCTCACTAAAGAATGCATTAATTACTTTGTTGTTCGTTGGGATTTTATTTTTTATTTCTGTAAATTCTGCATGGGCTAAACGACCTCCTGAGATTAGAAACCAGCAAGACCTTAATTTAGAGCCAGATATGCATGGTCAAGATTTAAGCGGTAACGAATACGTTAAGTTTGATTTGAATGGGTTTAATTTTAGTGAAAGTAATTTAGAAGGCGCGGTGTTCAATAATAGTAAATTGCAAAATTCAAAGTTTAATGGAGCCAATTTAAGAGATGCACTAGCTTATGCAACAGATTTTACAGATGCAGATCTTTCGGATGTAAATTTTACAAATGCTTTATTAATGGAGAGTAATTTTGAAGGAGCAAAAATAGATGGTGCAGATTTTACTGATGCAGTTCTTAGTCGTACACAACAAAAACAATTATGTGCGATTGCTAATGGCACAAATAGTTCTACAGGAGAGAGTACAGAATATAGCTTAGGTTGTTAATCATAAAAAATGAAAAAAAAAATACCAGTTATAGTTGTTTCAGGATTTCTTGGTTCAGGTAAAACAACTTTTCTAAGATATTTATTAAAAGAGAGTAATAAAAAATTTGGTTTAATAATTAATGAATTTGGTGATGTTGGAATTGACGGTGATTTGATTAAAAGTTGTGATAAATGTGATGAATCTGAAGACGACTGCGTAATCGAATTAAACAATGGATGTTTATGTTGTACTGTTCAAGATGATTTTGTTCCATCAATAAAAGCTCTCCTAGAATTTAATCCTCCTATCGAATCAATAATTATCGAAACAAGTGGTTTGGCACTGCCAATTCCCTTAATTCAAGCACTTAACTGGCCTGAAATTAGGTCTTCCATTTACCTTGATGTTGTTGTTGGTATCGTTAATGGAGAATCAATGCTTAATGGTTCACCAATTAATGATTTAAATAAAATAACAAAACAATATAATGAAACAGATAAAATTGATCACAACGCCACTATAGATGAACTTTTTGAGGAGCAACTAGAAGTTTCTGATATCGTTTTAGTCTCTAGATCAGATATCTTAAATGATGATCAGTTTGACGTTGTAAAACATAAAATCCAAGGAAGTCTAAACTCATCTACTCCAGTCCTTAAATCCAATAATGGCAAAATTGATTTGAACTATCTATTTGATTTTAATTTTAAAAAAGAGACTTATAAAGAGTTTTTAACTGAAGAACATGACCATAATCATGTTGAACTTGTATCAGATTCAATTAAATTAAATTATTTCCTTGAAAAAAATGACTTTGAAAAGGAGATGTCAAAAATCTTGGATGAATTAAACATTCTTCGAATAAAAGGACGTATTTGGATGCCAAACAAATCATTACCTTTACAAATACAAATTGTGGGAAAGAAAATTAATACTTGGTTTGAAGAAGCTCCAGACGATTGTTGGAGACCAAATGATAATGCTGGGCTTGAATTAGTAATAATTTCCTTTGATGAAAAATCTATAAAAACTTTCAATAAAAAAATTAAAGAGAAATTTAAGATTTTAAGTGAACCAAAAACAGCAATTTGACATTATAGTTAGCTGTCGGGATACTTAAACAGTAGACAGCCCAAGATGGAAAATCCAAAAATTGCTTTAAAACAAATAATCTCTGACGAAGTTACATCAATTGATAAAATAAAATGTTCAAAATGTGGAGGGGCAGGAAATTTTAAAACACATGAAAATTCAAGAAGAACTTGCTTAGTATGTTTTGGTAGAGGCTACATAAACATCTAATAACTCAGAAAACCTTAAGGTAAAAATATTTGTTTATTAATTAATAGTACTTTTTATTAAAATTTAAACTAATCTTCTAGTAGAAATTAATTTTTAATTGGACCAATTTGCTGTAAAAGTTTTTGTAAGACTGAGACCCTCAGTTTTAGATCCAGCAGGGGAAGCTACCAAATCTGCCTCTATAAAACTTGGGGCCGAGGGAATAAAATCATTACGTATAGGAAAAATGATTGAAGTAAAAATAGAAGGTAATGGTGAAAACGAAGTAAGAGGAAAAATTGATTTATTGTGTGATAGGTTATTCGCAAATACTGTTATTGAAGATTATGAGTATTCACTAGAAAAATTATAAGATGGATGATTTTACTGTAGGAGTTGTTGTCTTTCCTGGTTCTAATTGTGATCGTGATGTTTCATGGGCATTGGAAGGTTGTTTAGACATAAGAACAAAATACTTGTGGCATGAGTCTTCAGATTTAAGTGATGTAGATGCAATAGTTTTACCCGGAGGATTTAGCTATGGTGATTATTTAAGATGCGGAGCAATTGCGAGATTCTCTCCATTAATAAATGCCTTGGATGAGTTTGTTAAAAGCGGGAAAAGAGTTTTAGGAATTTGTAATGGGTTTCAAATTTTGACAGAATCAGGATTTTTGCCTGGAGCTCTTGTTGCAAATAAAAATCTTAATTTTATCTGTGATGACGTTGAACTGGACATCGTTTCTTCAAAAGGAGGTTGGTTTAATAATGTAGATGAAAAACAAACAATTAAATTGCCAATAGCGCATGGGGAAGGAAGATATCATTGTGATTCTGATACTTTAAAGAAACTTGTAGATAATGAATTGATCGCCTTGAGATATAAAAATAATCCCAATGGATCTTCATTCGATATCGCAGGCATAACTAATGAGAAGGGAAATGTTCTAGGTTTAATGCCTCATCCAGAGCGAGCATGCGACGAGACAATTGGTGGGACTGATGGTCTCTTTACATTAAAATCATTAATATTGAAATAAAAAAAGGCCCCCAATTTTGGAGGCCTTTTTTTATTTAATTTGGGAAGAAATTAAACAGTAACTTTTACTTTTGGATCCAAATCACCTTTTGCGTAAAGATCAGCAAAATAATTAGTGCTGTTTTGTTTGATCTTACTTGCTTGACCTTCGCACCAGAACTGCTTGTATCTATCAAGACAAACTTGCTTCATGTATTTTCTAGCAGGCTTGTTGAAATGTCTTGGGTCGAAGTTTGCCTTATCAGCAAATGCTGCCTCTCTAACCGCGGCAGTGAAAGCAAGTCTGTTATCAGTATCAATGTTGACTTTCCTAACTCCATTTCTTATTCCCTCTTGAATTTCTTCAACAGGAACACCATAAGTTTGAGGAATTTCACCACCATATTTGTTAATGATATCTAACCATTCTTGTGGAACTGAACTAGATCCATGCATTACAAGATGGGTATTTGGAAGTGCTTTATGAATTTCAGCAATTCTGCTTATTGCAAGAACTTCTCCTGTAGGTTTTCTTGTAAATTTATAAGCACCATGACTTGTTCCTATAGCAATAGCTAAAGCATCGACTTTTGTTTTAGCTACAAAATCTGCAGCTTCTTCAGGATCAGTCAGAAGCATATCTGTAGAAAGTTCACCTTCAAATCCATGACCATCTTCCGCTTCACCTTTTCCTGTTTCTAATGAACCTAAGCAACCCAACTCTCCTTCAACACTAACTCCAACTGAATGAGCAAAATCTACTACTTTTTTAGTAACTGCAACATTATATTCGTAGCTAGCGGGTGTTTTTGCATCTGCCTCTAGAGAACCGTCCATCATTACTGATGTGAAACCATTTATTGCTGCTGAGTAACATGTTGATGGCTCATTACCGTGGTCTTGGTGCATTACCACTGGAATATTAGGATATGTTTCTGTAGCAGCAAGGATTAGATGACGTAGGAAAATTTCTCCTGCATAATTTCTTGCCCCTCTTGAAGCTTGGAGGATTACAGGACTATCAGTTTCATATGCTGCTTCCATGATTGCTTGAACTTGTTCAAGGTTATTAACATTGAAAGCTGGAATACCGTAACCATTCTCAGCAGCGTGATCTAAAAGTAGTCTTAGTGGAACGAGGGCCATAATTAAAATAAGTTAAATGCTATATAAAGCATATGTTTCCGAGAGTTTAGTATAAAGAGGTATCAAATGTCACGTCATTAGATATACAAAATACTAAATTAAAGAAACTTATTTTATGACCCAGAGTACATTTTTAGGATTTTTTTAGTTAATAAGTGTAGCCTGCCACAAACAATTGTTCATCAGATGAAGGTTGAGATCCTGCTACATAGGCACCTTTTGAAGCTTCAGAGTTTGCTTGAGCTCTTGCTATTAATGCTTTTTGACCTCCTTCAACGTCGCTTCCTTTCCAGGCCTTTAAGCATGAGTGCTGTAATGCTCTTCCATAGGAGAATGAAACATTCCATAAAGCTTTCCTGTAAAGAGTGTTCATATTATTTAGATAAACAGAAGCAGCTTCTTCGCTTAACCCTCCTGATAAGAAAACTATTCCAGGAACAGATGCAGGAACGCATCTTTCCATAGTTCTAATTGTCATTTCAGCAACCTTTATAGGATCAGCCTTTGTTGGACAATCTGCTCCATTAACAGTCATAGAAGGTTTTAATAGAGTGCCTTCTAGAAAAACTCCATTTGCTTGGCAGGCACTATAAACCTGCTTTATTACCTCTTCTTGAACTTCAGCAGTTTTTTCAATAGTATGGTCGCCGTCCATTAAGATTTCAGGTTCAATAATTGGTACTAACCCAGATTCTTGAACTGATCTTGCATACCTTGCTAATCCCCAAGCATTCTCTTGAATTGATAGTTTTGAAGGACAACCATCATTTGTAATTTGCAGAACTGCTCTCCACTTTGCAAATCTGGCACCTTGTTCATAATATTTTGCTGCTCTTTCAACTAACCCATCTAGGCCAGAGCAAAAAGTTTCTACATCTCCTCCTCCTGGAAGAGGATTTAGGCCCTTATCGACCTTTATACCTGGAATAATACCTAAATCATTTAGTTTCTTAACCATTGACTCGCCATCTTGGTGATTCTGATAAAGAGTTTCTTCGAAGAGGATTGCTCCACTAATATATTTGCCAAGACCTTCTGTAGTAAAAAGCATTCCTCTATATGCCTTCCTATTGTCTTCAGTATTCTCAACGCCAATTCCAGCGAGTCTTTTACCCACTGTTTTAGTGGATTCATCTACCGCTAATATTCCTTTTCCTTTAGAAGCTAGTAATTGAGCATTTTCTTTAAGCTCATTTTTGTAATAATTTAAAGCCATTCTTTAATAATTCAGTTCAATTGATTTTTCCAGAATATGAAAAAAAAATAAAATCAATCCAATACTTTATCGGGTGATAATTGCTACTTATAAATGTATAGCCTTAAATTTTGATACTTAATCCACTTTTGGAAGATTCTCTTATGGCTTCGCAAACTTTATGACTAGCAAGTCCCTCACATAAGCCAGGGATTACAGGTGTTCCATTAATTATACTCTGGGCCCATAAATTTTGAATTCTCAAAACTGGAGCTATTCTCCCATCAGTCCATGTTTTTTCAAAATTAAAACTTGAATCTGCAGTTAGATTTTGTATTTTATTTTCGTTGTTTGAATATTTTAAATTAAAACCATGTACATAATCTTTTTGGTTTTCACTTTTAAGAATTAGTGAACCTTCGCTTCCATATATTTCTAAACTAAATCCTCTACCATTTTTAGAAATTGATGATAAAGATACCTGACATGGAATAAGATTCGAGCTGTAATTTGATATTTCTATATTGGCTAAACATACATCATCACTCGTAACTTCATTTAAATTAGATGAATTAGGTAAAGGTCTTTTTTTTATTGATGTTGCTAACTTGCCAGACACGTTTATTGCTTCTCCAAAAAACCAATTCAACATATCGAATGCATGAGTACCTAAAGCGCCAACAACTCCTCCACCTTTTTCTTCCAATGAATACCAATTCCAGGATCTTTTGGGGTCGGATCTACTGCCCATTAACCAATCTAATTTGACTAAATATATATCTCCTAAGATATTTTCATCAATAAGTTTTTTTGTCTGAAGGAAAAGAGGTACTGCTCTATATTCAAAATCAACACATACGCTTAAATTATTAATTAAAGATATTCTCTGAAGCTCTTCAATTTCTGAGGAGGATATTGAAACGGGTTTTTCTAGGAGCAAATTTTTATTATTCTCTAGAGCTTGTTTTGCTAACTTAAATCTTGATTCAGGAGGAGTGGCAATAATAATTCCATCAATTTTTGGAGATTTAACTAAGTCTTCCCAATTATGAAAAAAATCTAAGCCCGTTTCTTTTTCTATTATCGATTTTTGCTTTTTCTCGTAATGATAAATTGCTACAGGAGTTAAGTGATCAGACTCTTTTAATGCCTCTAAATGAACTTTTTTCCCAAATCCTAGTCCAGCGATTGCTATTTTTAATTTTTTATTTTTAGTATTCATTCTTATTCATTAATAAACTCTGAACAGCTATTTTCAATAACAACATCTATAAGTTCATCATTATTAGAAGTTTGCCATTTTGAATTGAATTGTGGAATTCCATTTATTGATGTATCTTTGAACTTTTTTTCATTGCAATTAATTCTCATTACATAAAGTGATAACTCTCCATCATCATCAGAATTAGTTGGATTCTTAAAGAACTTTGTTAATACACTTATTTCACCATTTGGGAGCGACTTAGTACTCCCTTTATCAAGCCATTCTTTCCCATCATCATTCTCTTTTAGTAGGACCCAGTCAACATTTCCTATCGCATATGAATAGGAGGCAAAGTTAAAAATAAAGAGTAGAAGGCTTAAAGAAAAATAAAATAAATTAGAAATTATTCTCATTTTATATATTTGCTTCTGCAAGTTCTTTTACACCATGAATTTTTAAAATTTTAGTCAGAGTATCCTTGAGATCTTTCCTTTTTACTATTACATCAACAAAACCATGCTCAAGCAGATATTCAGCTGTTTGAAAATTATCGGGTAATTTTTCTCTTAATGTTTGTTCTATAACCCTTCTTCCAGCAAATCCAATAAGCGCTTTAGGTTCCGCCAAAATTAAATCACCTAACATCGCAAAGCTGGCTGTTACCCCTCCAGTAGTTGGATGAGTTAACAAGGGCATATATAGGAGATTTTTCTCTTTATGTTTTTTTAGTGCTCCAGATATTTTTGCCATTTGCATGAGACTTAACATACCTTCTTGCATCCTTGCTCCTCCTGATGCGCAAACAATAAGAATTGGAAAATTTTCCAAAGTTGCTCTTTCAATTATCCTTGTAATTTTTTCACCAACTACTGAACCCATGGATCCTCCCATAAATCTAAAATCCATAACAGCTAATGCTAAAGGCATTGAATTCACAGAACAGATACCTGTTACGACTCCATCTCTTAAACCTGTACCTGCTTGACTTTCTTTAATTCGATCAGCATACGCTCTTCTATCTTTAAAACCCAAAGGATCTGTAGGACTTAGTGAACTATCAAATTCTTTGAATGAATTTTTATCAGCAATTATATTTATCCTTTCATCGCTATTAATCCTATTGTGGTGTCCACAATTACTACAAACATTGAAATTTGAAATTAGGTCTTTTCTATAGGCTACTTGCGAACACTCTGAACATTTAACCCACAAACCATCTCCTTCGTCAGTATCTTGGGAAACTTTCCCAACAAATTGATCTTTACGCCTTGCGGCAAACCAGTCGATTAATGACACAACTTTTCCTGTTTTTTCTATTTAAATCTAAGTAAGGTACTTTTATCAAGAAAGATATATAAAAATTTGAGATCCTCTAGATTAAAAACTTCTCAAAGTTAAAAAATAATGATCTGAGTTGATAATCAAAAATTAATTATTATTTATTTTTCTCCTCAATCATTTTATGAATTATTGGAGTGAGAATTAGTTCCATTGCGAATCCCATTTTTCCACCATTTACAACGATACTTGTTGGGCTTGACATGAATGAATCGTTAATCATTCCAAGCAAGTATTGAAAATCAATACCCCATTTCTCTCTTGCCCCTTTTCTGAAATGTATGATCACAAAGCTCTCATCAGGAGTTGGGATATTTCTGCATATGAAAGGATTTGAAGTGTCAATTGTGGGAATTCTTTGGAAATTAATATCAGTTTTGCTGAATTGTGGGCAGATGTGATTTATATAATCAGGCATTCTTCTCAATATCGTATCCACAATGGTTTCCGCTGAGTAACCTCTTTCTGCGTTATCTCTATGGATTTTTTGAATCCACTCTAAATTTGTTATCGGAACAACGCCAACAAGTAAATCAGCATAGGATGCCACATTGTATCCATCACCTTCTACTCCGCCATGCAAACCTTCATAAAAAAGTACGTCTGTTCCCTCAGGAATATCTTCCCATGGAGTAAATTGCCCAGGTTCTAGGGATGTCCCAAGTCTTGTATTATGTTCTTCTGCTTCTTCAAGACTATGTAGATAATATCTTTTTTTCCCTCCTCCAGTTTCACCATAGATTTTAAAAAGTTCTTCTAATTTGTCAAAAAGATTAGCCTCGGGACCAAAATGAGAGAAATTTTCACCTTTTGAAAGAGCGTCTGCCATCGCTTTTTTCATAGGCATTCTTTCAAATCTGTGGTAACTATCACCTTCTACAACTGCGGGAACAATATCTTCTCTGGCAAAAATATGCTCAAAGGCTCTTTTTACTGTACTTGTTCCTGCTCCTGAAGATCCTGTTACAGCGACTACTGGATGACGTTTTGACATTTTTTAAAAACAATATCTAATGATTCTGACAGGTCATATGCCAACTTTATGTTTTACTTAAAAATATTTTTTTATTTATTAATTTTTTTTTAAATTTCATCTATTATTTTATCTCCGATTTCACTGCAAGATAATACTTCGGAAGACCCATCAGCTAAATCGGCTGTTCTAAATCCTTTTGATAAAACTTTATCAATGGCAGTTTCTAAATTTTCTGCAGCTTCTTCTTCATTTAATCCAATTTTTAACATCATGGAAGCAGATAAAAGCATTGCAATAGGATTCGCTATGTTTTTACCAGCTATATCAGGAGCCGAACCATGAACCGGTTCAAAAACTCCTGGACCATCATTGTTTAGAGAAGCAGAAGGAAGCATACCAATAGAACCAGTTAACATTGCGGCTAGGTCGCTTAAAATATCTCCAAATAAATTACTTGTTAAAATTACATCAAATTGACCAGGATCTCTAACTAATTGCATTGCTGCATTATCAACGTACATATTGCTTAGAGATATATTTTTATCTTTTGAGGTGATATTTAAAACTGTATCTCTCCACAATTGACTAACCTCAAGAACGTTTGATTTATCAACAGAACATATTTTTTTATTTCTTTGGTTAGCAATTTTTATTGCTATTTCTGTTATTCTCTCTATCTCGGCCGAATCATAAACCATCGTATTGAAAGCTTTTGGGATTTTTGTATCTGTTATATGTCCTCTTGGTTTTCCAAAATAAATTCCACCTATTAATTCTCTTACAACAATAAGATCTACATGCTCAACGATTTCTTTTTTTAATGTACTTGCATCTAGTAGAGATTTTCTTATTTTGACAGGCCTAATATTTGCGAAGAGGTTTAGGGCGGATCTTAACTTTAGTAATCCACTTTCTGGCCTTAATTCTCTTGCAAGAGAGTCATATTTAATATCTCCTACACATGCTAAAAGTACAGCATCACTTTTTTTGCATTGATCAAGTGTCTTATCTGGAGCAGGACTCCCATATTTTTCATAAGCTATCCCTCCAAATAATTCTTCAATAATCTCAATATCGAAATTATGATTTTTTGAAAGCTTTTTTAAAACTTTTTTTGAAACTTCTGAAATCTCTGGTCCAATTCCGTCCCCTGATAATAAAACTATCTTATATTTCTTCATTTGAATTTTTGTTTATTAAGAACAATAAATTATTGCTTGTCTAATTGTCTAAGTTTTTTTGCTAATTCTGGTAATTTTTTAAAAATACTTGAACTCCTTAGCCATGATTTATTTTCCATCGCGGGGAAACCACTAATTACCTTGCCATCTTCTATGTCACAATGGATTCCGCATTTTGAACTCGCAATGACATTATTACCAACTTTTACTCTATTATTGACTCCTACTTGCCCTGCCAAAATAACACCATCTCCAATATTTGCTCCTCCAGCTATGCCAACTTGAGCTGCGAATGCACAATTCTTTCCAATTTTAACTCCATGACCTATTTGTATTAAATTATCCAATTTTGTTCCCTCATCAATAAAAGTAAATCCAACTGCGGGCCTATCAATACAACAATTCGTTCCAATTTCTACAAAACTCATTATTTTTACACCACCTTTTTGAGGCATCTTTACCCATTTGCCATTTTTAGGAATAAAACCAAATCCCTCTGATCCAATAACAGAATTTGAATTAATTACACAATTATTTTTTAGAGTGGTATTTTCGTAAATAACACAATTTGGATGAATTATATTATTATTTCCAATTCGAACATTGCCTAAAATTGATGCTCCAGCAAGGATATGATTATTGTCACCAATTACAGTATTTTCTCCAATATATACATTAGGTCCAATATGGCAATCTGCTCCAATTATTGCTGTTTTATCTATAACTGCTGAAGCGTGAATTCCCGGTTTGAAATTGATAGTTTTATATAAACAATCCAATACTTCTGCAAATGCAATTCTTGGGTTTTTAACGATTATGTTTGATATATTGAGTTTCTTTAGGGCACTAACGATTTCATCGTTATTAGTAGTTATTATTGCTGATGCTTTAGTTTGATCTAATTTTTCTTTAAGGATATTATTTTCTTCTAAAAAAGATATTTGATGTTTAACTGCAGCATCTAATGAGGCAGCATCATCTATATATAAATCTTCAAAAATATTGGCACTAATAAAATTTGAATTTCCTTTTTTTATTAGATCAACTAAATCACTTAAAAGCATTTTTCAGTTTTAATTTTTTTCTAAGAGAGAGCAAGAACATCTCTGTGTACGACAATTATCGAGGAGTTTTTATTTTCTTTATTATTTAAAATACTTCTTAATTTGTCGCTACTTATTGATACTAAACCTTTTGCAACCTCTTTATCATTTGTATTTACGATTTTAACTGCCTGATTAGTCGTAAAGTCTCCTTCTACATTCTTAACACCAACCGCTAAAAGTGATGCACCTTTTTTTTTAATTGCAAAAGAAGCGCCATCATCTAAGGTAATTTTTCCTACTGTTTGAATTGCATGTGAAAGCCAACTTTTTTTGTTTCCTATAGGTTTTTCTACTGGATAAAATAAAGTTCCAATTTTATTATCATTAAAAATTTCAATTAAGTTATCTTTATTAGTTCCATCAACTAGTTGGACTTCGACTCCTCCTTTTGTTGCTATTTCTGCAGAAATTAATTTTGTAGAAATTCCTCCTGTTCCCCATTCATTATTTGAGTTTTGAATATTTTTATCTTTAATTTCCTTTAATTCACTATTATGAACTTCTTTAATAGGTTGCGCATCTTTATTATTACGTGGATCTTTTGAGTATAGATTTTCAATATCGGTTAATAAAATAAGCTTATTAGCATTTATAGCCAAGGCAACTAAAGCAGAGAGGGTATCATTATCTCCATATTTAAGCTCTTCATTTGCCACGGTATCATTTTCATTTACTATTGGAATAACATTTAAATCGATTAATTTTTTTAATGTTTTAGAAGCGTTATTAAAGGATTCTCTTGAATTGAAATCAGCTTTAGTTATTAAAATTTGAGCAATATTATGACCTAATTTATTAAATACTTTATCGTATAAGGACATTAAATTAACTTGACCTACTGCAGCAGTAGCTTGAAGGGTACTTAAATCATTTGGCCTCGTTTTAATATTTAATTTTTGGCAACCTAATCCAACGGCTCCACTAGTTACTAAAATTAATTTGTTCCCTTTTGAAAGAAAACTTGTAAAGGATCTAGAAAGAGTTTCAATAACTTCTTCTGTAGATGTTTCCTCTGTTCCTCTTAAAATACTAGTACCAATTTTTATAACCCAAGTTTTCATTTTATAAAATGAGAAATTAATTTTTCTATTGTCAAAGTTAAATTAAATTTTATAGGCAAGCCATCTTTATTTAATCGCTTAACTAAAATTGTTTTTATATTACATCTATTCCCAACAATAATATCTGTAAAAATTCTGTCGCCAATAATGGCAATATTTTTCGGCTCTCTGCCAATTTCTTTGATAACATTCAAAGTTACTTTTTTTCTTGGTTTTGATGCATTGTATTTGTATCTTAAATTTAATTCTTTCGCTATTTTTGCGATTCTTTTTTTTGATGGATTATTACTTATTAGATATAAGGAGAAAAGTTTTTTAGATTCAATGATCCAATTTTTTACAGTTTTTGGGATCATATTTGATTTTCTATTTACTAGAGTCCCATCCACGTCTAGCAATAAAGAATTAATCCCCTTTTTTTGCAACTCAGATTGAGAAATCTTATATATTGGTAAGTTTGAATCCCAATTGACCTTTAGGATGGATCTCATTGATTTTAAGAACTACTTTTTTCAAGCTCAGTTTCAATCAAAGGTTGAATTTTATCGAACTCATCATCTTCAACTAATAAGGCACCTTTGTCTTTTAATTTACCCACAATAAAAAAAGGATCTAGTGGTATATATAAGCCATATTCTTGGTCAAAAAGATTAAAGTTAACGAGCAATTCATAACTCTCACTATCATCATCTACGTAATCTTCTTCTAATTCATCGTAAATTGGTTCTTCAAGTTCTCCTGATACTGTTAATGTAACTGCTGATCTAATAAGTCTTAGATCATGTTCTTGAAGAACTGCTTCAGCATTTTTTAGTATTTGTTCGTTTTTATCTATTTTCTCAATTAATTCAGGTTCATCTTTTTCATTTATCTTAAAAAGACTTACTGGAGTATCAACTGGCGTTAATAAAGCATATTCTTGGCCTTCAACACTTACTAATTGTTCAAGATAACAAAATATCTCGTTTCCATTTGAGTCATTTAATAAAAGAGTCTGTGCATCATAATTATCATTTGAATTGGCTTCTTTCATTTTAAAATTATCTATCCTTTTTAATACTAATATTTTATCTGACGTTTACCAGCTATTTCTTCTAATTCCGGACCCTCTTCGATCCATTGTTCAAGTATTATTTTTGCCGAAAAACTATCAATCAATCCGGATTTATCTTTTTTTATTCCAAATCTATATGAAGATTCCCAAGTTGAACTATGTTCGTTTACATAAGAAAATGGAAGCATTAATTCATTTGAAAGTAATTGACCGTAATTTTTACAGTCAATAGCTTGAGTGGTCATTTGACCTTCCTCATCTAGTGGAATACCCACAATAAACCCAGTCAAATTAAATTTATTTATATAATTTCTAATGATTTTAATCTCATGATTATTTTCAAGCCGTTTTACTGCTGGAAGTATATTTGATGTTATGCAGAGGGGATCACAATAAGCTAATCCTATTCTTTTGGTACCTATATCCAAACTCAAAATTGACCTGGGTTTGGGTTTGCAAAATTTCACTTTGTTTTTAATGGAAAAGGAGATGGATATGGATTACCTTGTGGACTTAATTTTTCAAAGATTGAGTCCAAAGATTGATTTATTATATTTACTTGTTTGGCTTCATTCTTAACTATTGTGTTTCTGATAAGAATTATTTCTTGGCTTTTTTCTTTGAGATTACATTCTTCGAGAAAAAGATTTAATTGAGAATTTTCTTTATATGTTTTTAAATATGAAACAGGTGATTTTTCAAAAAATCTTTTTATAAATTTTTTTAAAATAGAATTGAATCTCTTATCCCAATATCTACTTATAGTTAGAGTATAAATTTCTTCATTTTGATAATTAATATCTTTTAAAATTGTACATAAAACTGAATTTTCATATATTAAGGCACCACTCTTAGAGTTATTTCTTTTAAGAATGTCGTCTTGATCAAAATCTAAAATATTTCTTATTAAGGGAGATTGATTTGATCTTATGAAATTAACTATTTTTAATATATTTTGTTTATTAATGTTTTGGAATTCATTAATTAATGAATAGGCATTGGCTTTTTGATTTATAGATTTATTTACAACAGAACCATCCCAAAGGATTATCTCTCCTAATGGTTGAAAGCCTAATTCTCTTGAGGTTGATATGAGGTTAACATTATTTATATCAGCATTAATTATCCAACTTGAAGTTTTGATGTCTTTTATTGAGATAGATTTTTTTAACAATCCTAAAGTTAATTGTTTACCTGTTAAAGAACACTTGTTGTTTATCAACTTGGGCTTTGATATTTTTAAGCAAGTCTCTTTTTTGTTTAAAGGAAAAATATTCAAATAACCAATAATTTCGTTTCCATATATAGCAATTATGCATTTATTTTTATTTTTCTTAAGATTATTTAAAAAAATTTTTAAGTCATCAAAGGTATTTATGATAGCCATCTTTAAAAACCAATTATTCAATTCCTTATTTTTTATATCTATTAAAAGATTAATGTGCCTTATATGGAGTTCTTCAAAAGTTACTTCCATTCCTTTTTTAGATTGAAAAGAATAAGAGGTATCTTTTTTCATTTACTTTTTTTCTCTTATTAATACTATAGGGGTTTTTTCATCTCCATTGCCAGCTGGATTAGATATTAAGTTTCTTTTGAGTATTTTATTTACTTTTTTATTTGAACTTGCTAAGACTTTCACACCTCCAAGATCATTCACATCGACAACAGCAACTTCTATATTTAGAAAGTTCGATACCTCCTTACAAAATAAATCCGCATTTAGAGGACCCATAACTATACTCTTGTCGTAAGGTATAACTGTACCGCTTATATCATCAATGAGTGATGATTCTGAACCAGTTAACCTATAAAACATACCTTTAATACCAACTAATTTGAAGAGAAATCCAAGAAATAGTGCAAAGGTTATTCTTGTGACTCCGATTTTATTTATTAATAATTGCATGCCGCAAGCTGTTGCCAGACTGCTTGTAGGGTGAAAAAAATAACATAAAGCTTTCGAAAATAAACTATATTCTAAATTTTGAGGGGAAATATATCTATTTTGCATAATCGCTAGCGGACTCTCACCGATTGTTAAAATATCATTTTTTTCTACAATTCCTTTGCAGTATTGAATCACAGTATTTACTGGGTTATCAAAGCAACCAAGTAAATCAGTTTTAATAGCAATAGCTTTATATTTATTATTTAAAGAAATTTCAGAAACATTATTGGGCCTTTTTTTTTGACCATCTAAATTAATTAACAAACAATCTTTATTATTTAAAATACCAAAATGTCCATAGTTTTCCCAATATACTTTTAACCATAGATATTTTATTTTTTTTCTGAGATTATTATTGTTAAATTTGTATATTATTCTTATAAATAATTCTGAATTTGACTTGATAATTGTTGTTGGCCAGTAATTATTTAAATTCTTAATTTTATTATTTTCATATATATAAATATCTTCTTGATAATTAAAATTTTGGCAATATTCGTTAACTTTACTTTTAAAAAAATCTAATTCAAAATTTATATTAGATACCATCGTCTCTTTGGTTTTACTTTTATTATTTATTTTCAAATCAATAATTAATTCGTTTAAACCATCTTTTTTTTTGATTTTGTAATTAATAGGTACCAGATTTAACTTTGATTTGGGTGAGTTTTTAACAAATAAATCTGAAAGAAATAAAAAAATTAAAAAAACTAAGAGGATATTTATTAATATCATTTTTTTTAATTAATTTTCGTATTTATTTTTTTTTCTGAAATGATACTGTTGTATTCATTAAAACTTTCTACAGAAAATGTAGTATCTTCTATATTGATTCCCTTTAGTTCTCCTATAACTTTGTTTAATTCATCTATATTAATCATTCCATTTTTATCATATTTAACTTCACCATCACTATTTAAAATAATGGTTTGTGGAATTAATCCGTTCCAATAATAACTAGGTTCATTTCTAAGATCAGACTTTTCTTTATTCTGTAATTCATCAGTAGTTAGAGCAATGATATCTATATTATTTCTCCATATCAAATCTAAACCAGATATTATCGGAGCCATAGCTTTACTATCTGAGCTATCATCAAGATAAAAAAATAAAACCGCGACTCTTTTGTTTTTTAATGATTCCTGAAGAGTTGTCTGGGGAGGAACTATAGCCCCATTACCTGCGTATATGGGAAAGATGTTGCCATCGTAACTATTAGAATCTCTAGAGGCATTTGCTTTATATGGACTTAAGAAAATTAATGCTATTAGGATCCATTGAATTATTTTCATTAAAGTTTAAAAACTTACTTTGAACTTGATCTTCCTAATCCTTGCAGGATTCCTTTCCCAACTAAACCGATAGCTTTGCCAACAACCTTTGTAAGGAAAGTTACGAAAAGATTACCGATATATTTTACAGCAACTTCTAACTGCGGTGCCACGGCATCTCTAATCTCAACTAACAATGTAACTTGTTTTTGTAGCCATTCTAGATTCTCTAATTCTTTCTCCCTATTTTCATTTTTAAAGTATCGGGTAAATTTTTTATCGATAATATCAATATATTCTCGTTTACTCTCATACAAGTAGATAGGCATATAAATATAGTCATGCCAGCGATTGTAGTTATTAATATTATTTCTAAATCTCTCAAAATTTCTTGTCGATTGTAATTCGGGATTTATAAGTATAGTCCTTAATTCAGGCCAAGACGAACAAATATTAAAGATTTCAGAAGCTAATAAATTACAGTTTCTTATTGTCCAATTTGAAATTATATTTTCAAGGATCAAAAATGATTCTGTTTCATATAGAGGGAGTAATTTCCCATCATAGTCAAGAGCATCATTTTTAATAATTGGCTCAATAAACATTATTGATTCATGTGACTCTCTATCTATCTCTTCGCAACTTACTTCACTATAAATAAAATCATTTATTGAAATAGATTCTCCTCCTTTTTTTAATCGAAAATAGCTGTCTGTGATATTTGAAATTGTATTAACTTTAAGTTCTTTTATAAGAGAATTTAAATCATCTTTAAAATCTTTCTCCTTATAGTTTTCCTTAATATTTTTAACTAAATTATCTAACTCATCTAACATTTTGCAAATTAGTCGTGAAATGAATTCTTTCTTTATCCCCGAGAGAATTATTGATGAATTATTAAATTCAACCTGTAAGTTAGTTGAGCTATACCTTTCTTTTAGTCTATCTAAAATTAAATTCCATATTTCTGTAGTGTTTTTATCTTTAATGAATACAGTGTTCTTATTTTCAAGATTAATTTTATTTTCAGTGTAAACTGCCTCTGTATAAAGTTCTAGTGAATTACCCCATAAGAAAATTAGAAAAGATTTTGCAGTAATAAGTTCTCTTAATCTTCCTTTTAAAATGAATTTATAAAATTCTGGTGTTGAATCAGAGTTGACATATTTGAAAATATAATTAATTTCAGAATCGATTTGTTT
>QCMB01000002.1 GCA_003214085.1 Prochlorococcus sp. AG-418-J17 | reverse complement strand
ACAATTTGTTGATGGAGTATCTGGTGCTAGACCAGGAAAAAGAAGGAACTCAGATTTTCAAGGAATAACAAGTAAGAGTGTGAAAAAAGTAGGAAGATGGGTATCTGAAAAAGTGGATTTATTTTTTGATGAAGATAATGATGATTGGAATGATGAAAATTTTTTCGATGATAACAGCGATATTAAGACATTTTCTAGAGAATCAAATTCTTATGAATCTGCTAAACAGCATTCAAAAAGACCTTTAGAAGCAATATCTTTAAGGCAACCAAAAAATATACATACAACCGAGCAAAAAAAATTACCTTATGTGAGAGAGAGTAAGGACGAAGATTGGCCAGATGAAATGGATTTCAAAGTTGAAAGATGGCAAAGAGCTTCAGAAAAAGAGAATAATATTTCGAGAGTTCAATCAAACCAACAAGTTCAATCAAAATCAAGAAATCTTCCCAGATCAAGAAGAAGAAGAGTATAGTTTTGTAAATTCTTTAATTCCTGAATAGCCTAATAAACTTTCTAAATGTGGATTGAATACTTCTCTAATAATTGTTAGGGGCTTTTTGTCTCGAAAAAATCTATAATTTCTTGACCAGAATGGGCCTTTAAAACAAAATTGATCCTCTAACCAATTTGAATTAACAAGTGAAATTCGGTCAACTTCTCTGAACAATTCTGATCTGTCTTGTGTTAAATTCTTCCAAATTGGTTCTTCTTTTGCTTTTAAATTTTCATTAACTTGTTCTGCATTCCACCAACTTTCAGCCCATGCTAGGTTTTTATTATTGTTTTTAATCCATACTTGTCTTCTAATTAAAGGTCCATTTAATTGATTTAATTCTTTAGGACCTTCTTCAATGCATAGAGGATCAACTTGCATTGAAATTAACTTAATTTTTGTCTCTTGATTAGTTAAAAGCTGTAAATGTCTAGTTGGACTTCCATCCCCAAGCAACATTAATTTCCATGGACCAGATATTTTTGGTAGTGAATTTTTCACTAAAAAAGTAGAGGCTTTTTCTTCCCATAAAATATTTGGTGATTTAAAAAGTTTATTATTCAGTGCTCAGACGGAATGCTCTTAAGATGATAACTTTTTTTCGACAAAAATATTTGCCTTTTCTTTTTTTATTTCTCTTATTTTTAGCCAAACAAGTAATGCAGTTAAATCAGCTTTGCTTACTCCAGGAATTTTTGAGGCATCACCAAAATTTTTTGGCTTTATCTTATTCAAATTTTCTCTAGCTTCTAAAGATAATGTATCTATCTTTTCATAATTTATTTCTTGAGGCAGAGATTTACAGCTTTGACGCTTTATTTGTTCAATGTTGTTTTTTTGCCTTTTAAGGTAACCCTCGTATTTAATATCTATTTCAACACCTTCCTGTATTGAAGAGCCTAGATTTTTTTCAGTTAAATTATATTTAATCAGATCTGAATAATGAAAGTTTGGTCTTTTTAAGAGTTCCTTCAAAGTTGTTGAGCCTTTGATCTTTGATCCCGTTTTTAATTCTATTTTTTTTGATATTTCCTCGGTATTTTTTAAACGAGTGTTGTTTAATCTAAATTTCTCTTCCTCGAGAAGTTTCATTTTTTCTTGATAGGCCGACCATCTTTTCTCATTAATTAGCCCTATTTGATAACCTAATGGTGTTAATCTCCGATCCGCATTATCTCCTCTAAGAGTTAACCTATATTCACTCCTACTAGTTAAAACTCTGTATGGTTCTTTGAGATCTTTGGTAATTAAATCATTGATCATTGTTCCTATATAACTGCTTTCTCTAGTGAAGATTAATGGATCTTTTTTGCTTAGTTTTCTTGTCGCATTGACTCCTGCAACTAATCCTTGTGCTGCTGCTTCTTCATAACCAGTAGTCCCATTAATTTGTCCCGCGCTAAATAAATATTCAATTTCTTTCGTTTCGAGCGATGTTTGGAGCTGTGTTGCAGGTATATAGTCATACTCCACAGCATATGCTGGTCGCAACATTTTACATTCATTCAATCCAGGTAAGGTTCTTAAAAGTTCTAATTGAATATTTTCGGGTAAACCTGTAGAAAATCCTTGTACATATATTTCAGGGGTATTAATTCCTTCTGGTTCTAAGAAAATTTGATGTGATTCTTTATCAGCAAATTTAACGATTTTATCTTCAATTGATGGACAATATCTTGGTCCCTTACTATCAATAAAGCCGCCGTAAATAGGAGTTAAATGTAAATTGTCTCGAATTAGTTGATGTGTTTTGGTAGTTGTTCTTGTGATGTGACAACTAACTTGAGGCATATTATTTTTTATATCTGGGTCAAACGAAAAATATTTATCTGCTGCAGTGCTTGGTTGAATATCTAATTCATCAAAAATGATACTTCTTTTATCAACTCTTGCTGGAGTTCCTGTTTTTAAACGTTCTGTTTTAATACCAATTTCATGCAAATTTTGAGTAAGACCTTTTGCTGCTTGTTCGCCCGATCTACCAGCTGACATTGATTTATTTCCTATCCATATTCTTCCTTCTAAGAACGTACCAGCTGTGATGATAACTGATCTTGCTGAATAATAACTACCAAAGAAAGTCTTTACACCTTTGATTCTTTTTTTTAAGCTTTTTTTTGAGTTTAATCCAATTTCTTCAGTTTTTGCGATATCTAGTTCAGTAATCATTGCTTCTTTTAAAGATAAATTATCTGTATTTTGTAGTATTTCAATCATCTTTTTTGAGTATTCTCTTTTATCTGTCTGAGCTCTTAATGCCCATACTGCTGGACCTCTACTTGCATTTAATATTCTTTTTTGTATTGCTGTCTCATCAGCTAATTTACCAATAATTCCACCTAAGGCATCAACTTCATGTACCAACTGACTTTTTGCTGGGCCGCCAACAGCAGGGTTGCAAGGTTGCCAGGCAATCCTATCTAGATTGATTGTAAATAAGGCTGTAGAAAACCCTAATTTTGCTGTTGTTATAGCTGCTTCACATCCTGCATGTCCTCCTCCAATAACGATGACATCAAAAGATTCATTTGTTGAGTGATGATCTTGCATTTTAGGAGCGATTTAATTAGCTAAATTCCTAAATCTCGTAAATTGAGGTTCAAATAATAATTTAACAGTTCCTACGGGTCCATTTCTATGTTTAGTGACAATGATTTCTGTAATTCCTCTATCTTCAGTCTCTGGATTATAGTATTCATCTCTATAAATCATTAATACTAAATCTGCGTCTTGTTCAATAGATCCTGATTCTCTTAGATCGCTTAACATTGGTCTTTTATTTGTTCTAGACTCTACTCCTCTACTAAGCTGAGATAAAGCTACTACTGGTACTTTTAATTCTCTGGCCATGCTTTTAAGACCTCTTGTTATTCGTGAAAGTTCTTGCACTCTATTATCAGGGGTTGATCCTTCCATCAACTGTAGGTAATCAATCACAATTAATCCAAGTTCTTTTTTTTGTTCAGCTATTAATCTTCTGCAAAGAGATCTCATCTCTAAAACACTTAAGTTAGGCTTGTCATCTATAAATATTGGTAATTGACCTAGTGAATTGATACCTTCTCCGAGTAACGGCCATTCATCTTGTTGTAATCTTCCTGTTCTTAGCCTGCCACTCTCGATTCCAACTTCCATAGAGAGTAATCTATATGTCAACTGTTCTTTACTCATTTCAAGGCTAAATACACACACAGGTAAATCTTGAGATTGTGCAACATTTTTAGCCAGATTAAGAACTATTGAAGTTTTCCCCATTGAAGGTCTTCCTGCAACAATTATTAAATCACTTCTTTGAAAACCTTGAGTCATCGCATCAAGATCGTAGAAATTTACAGGAATTCCAGCTACTGAAGTACCTAATGATCTTGACTCTATTTCATTGAAAGTACTTGTAAGGATTTCAGCTGCTTGAGTCAGACCTTTTGAAGGTTTTTCTTGACTGATTTCAAATATTTTTTGCTCTGCTTTATCTAGAACTTCATTAGTATCTTGAGTTTGATCAAAACCTAGTTGAACCACTTCATTGCCAGATCTGATAAGTTGCCTTCTCAGGAATTTGTCGTTAATTAAATTAGCAACTTGTTCTATGGAAGCTGTAGAGGAAACATTTTCAACAAGTTCTACCAGTTTGCTATTTCCTCCAATTTTTTCTAGTGATCCATTATCTGCTAACCAAGCACTCATTGATGTTAAATCAGTTGGTTTACCCTGGGTATGCAACATTAATGCTGTTCTATAAATCTCTTGATGGGCATTTATATAAAAAGCTTCAGGTTTAATTAAGTCTGCAATTCTTCCGATCGCGTCTGGATCAAGAAGTATGCCACCAAGAACGGCTTCCTCTGCTTGAACGTTTTGAGGAGGAACTAATCCAGCATTTTCACTATTAAAATCCTTTTTAAAATTTTTATTTTGCCCATTATTTGGAAAAGGTACGGAAACCATATCTTTAATTGCTTAGATATATACTCTGGCTACTTTTCAAAATAATGCAACAAATTGATTAACTTGTTACTTCAATATTTACTTCTGCATTTACTTCTGGATGTAATTTTATTTTTGCAGTAAAGGAACCTAAATTATGAATATCAGGAACAGTAATGTTTCTTCTATCAATTTCTTTTTTAGTTGCCGCTTCTATTGCTTCGGCAACATCCCCATTGGTAACTGTTCCAAAAAGGACACCATCTTCTCCAACCTGCTTTTTAATAGTGAACCTACCTATTGTAGATAATGCAGTTTGGAAATCTAAAGCTTCTTGCTTTAATTTATCAGCAGCGATTTTTTCTTTTTCTTTCTTCCTTTCAATTTGTTTAAGGACTGCTGGTGTTACATTCATTGCCTTGCCATAAGGTAATAGAAAATTTCTTGCGTATCCAGGTGCTACTTCAACTAGATCTCCTTCTTTACCTAGTGATGCGATTGATTCAGTTAATGCGACTTGTACTCTTTTAGCCATGAAAATATTGAACAATATAGTTAATAATAAGACCTAGAGGGTAACTTTACTTTTTTTGCTAGACCAAATTTCGCAAGAATCTTAATATGTTCCCATGTTATATCTATCTGACCTCTAAATAATCCTTGTTTTGCTGAATTGGGAAATGCATGATGATTATTATGCCAACCTTCTCCAAAAGTTAATGCAGCAACCCACGCATTGTTTTTAGATGAATCACCACTTTCAAATGGTGCTTTCCCCCAACAATGCGTCGCGGAGTTGACTAGCCAAGTTATGTGATAAACAACCACAAGCCTCAATGGAATTCCCCAAAGGACTAGAGCCCATCCTCCAACTCCTAATTTTTGACCTATTGCGTACAAAGAAAGTCCAATAGGAATTTGTAAGAATAAAAAATATTTATTTAAAAATCTATAGTATGGATCCTTGATTAAATCTGCACTTAGTTTTGGAACAGCTTTTAGTGCTTCTACGTCTTTAAACATCCAACCCATATGACTCCACCAAAACCCCTTTTTACTATTGTGATGATCAACTTCAGTATCTGAAAAAGAGTGGTGATGCCTATGTAAGCCTACCCAATCTATTGGTCCATGCTGGCAACTTATAGCTCCACAGGTAGCAAAAAATCTTTCTAACCATCTTGGAACAATGAACGATCTGTGTGATAACAATCTGTGATATCCAAGAGTGACTCCTAAACAAGCAGTTACCCAGTAAAAAAATAACAATGAAGTTACTGCAGGTATACTCCAAAATTTTGGTTGTATAGCTACAAAAGAAAGAATATGAATTACAACCATGAAAACTATTGTTCCCCAAGTTTTATGTAGTCTTGGAGGATATCTTTTTGAATGACTTGAAGGTTCCAGTAATTTTTCTGAGAGTTCTATAACTTTTTCAGCTGGAACAGGTTTTTTTAATTTTGCTGTTTCTTGGAAAATTACTGAATTCATGATATTGAAATACTATTTTCAAAATTACCGATATGTAATATTATCATACTATACTATTGATAAGTTTAATTATCTGTGGGTCTCGGATATCGCGATAAATTATCTAGAGGTCGAAGGGCTATGGCTCATTTGATACACCTTTGGCATGAAAGAAATGGATGGTCTCACAGAATATTGCCATTACTTTCTGAAGTTCTTGATTTAGGTAAAGTTCATAATTCGCAAATTTCTAATCTTAGGAATGGTAAGTTATCTTCGCCAGGTCCTGAAGTTTTTCTTGCTTTGGCTCAAGTTAATACGATTCTTGATCAAGGTATAGAAAAAATCAGGGATCGTTTTGAAAGTGATTACCCAGAGTTATGGAAATCTTTGGAAGAGTCTGCAGTACCCCTAAAAAATGATTCTGGTAATCCATTATCGGCCGGAGAGTTATTCGAGATATTTTCAGGATTAAAACCTCTACCTTCATCTTTTGACTGGTACATAGAAGATGAAGAAGCTTCTGCTTTAAGTGATGCTCTTTCAGTGCATTTTTGTCAGAATAAGGCTTGGAGATCATGTAAAATGCAGGTAATGGAAGCCTATGCTGTCAATAAATCTGCCCGTAGAGAACGTTTTGCTGAGGTAATTGCAGGAATTAGAGATTATACGGCAGAAGAATTAGATGGAGAACTTCTTGATTTATATGAGGCTTCAAAAAAACTTTCTTATTTTCAGGGCAGGGGACCTAATGCTTTCCTCGCAGAATTAAGAAATTTAGCTTCCGAAAAATAACATTAATTTTCATAATAAATGACTCTTGATAATAACTTAAAACTGGCTGAAAACGTTGTTCTTTCTATCGAAGAGAGTTTAAGTAAAGTTTTCCAAGAAAGGTCCAATCAGGTTTTCCAGAAATTAGAAAATATTTTGACAATTTTTAAGGAAGAAAAAGTTTCTACTAGTCATTTTAATCAATCTTCTGGTAGTGGTCATGATGATATATCTAGAGAAAAAATTGATGCGGTTTTTGCAAGATTGTTTCTTGCTGAAAAGGCTGCTGTGAGGATGCAATTTGTGAGTGGAACCCATGCAATAAGTTCTGTCTTATTTGGAATTCTTCGACCTGGAGATTTAATGTTATCTCTTACAGGACAACCATATGACACGTTAGAAGAAGTCATAGGAATAAGGGGAGGAGGAAAAGGCTCACTTAAAGATTTTGACATTGAATATAAGCAAGTAAATATCTGCGAGAATTTTGATTCTTTTGAAGAAAAAATTGTTCATTTTTTTAAAGAAAATTCATGTAAATTAGTATTCATACAAAAAAGTTGTGGATATAGTTGGAGAAAGTCTCTTACGAATCATCAGATAGAGAAAATTTGTAGTCTTATTCATTCTCTGGATCCTAACTGTATATGTTTTGTTGATAACTGTTATGGGGAGCTTGTTGAAGACAGTGAACCAATTTCTAAAGGGGCAAATATAATTGCTGGATCATTGATTAAAAATTTGGGAGGAACAATAGTTCCTACTGGTGGTTACGTTGCAGGAGATGCAGAGCTGGTTGAGATGGCATGTTCTAGATTAACCTCACCAGGCATTGGTTCTTCTGCAGGAATAAATTTTGGACTAGGAAGATTAATTTTGCAGGGTTTGTTTTTGGCACCACAAATTGTTCACGAATCACTAAAAGGTGCTGATATGGTTGCAGCAGTCTTTAAAAATTTGGGATTTAAGGTTTTACCAGAGCCAGCAACTTATAGATCTGATCTTATTCAGTCAGTAAGATTGAATAATCCTGATTTGGTACAAAAAGTTTGTCAATCTTTTCAAAATTCTTCACCAGTAGACTCTTTTCTGAATGTTGTTCCATCATCAATGGATGGATATGATTCAAAATTATTAATGGCAGGAGGTACCTTTATTGAAGGTAGTACAAGTGAATTTTCTGCTGATGCCCCTCTAAGAGATCCTTACAATATTTTTGTTCAAGGTGGTTCTCACATAGCTCACATCAAAATTGCATTAATTCGATTATTATCTGAACTACTAGAGGAAAAATTAATTTCAAAGGATTCTCTACTTCCTTTATCTACTTAATCATGTCTTACAAGTTTCCAGACAACCTCAACTATGCTGATACTCATGAATATGTCTTGGAAGAAAATGGATTATTAAAAATTGGAGTTAGTGAATTCGCTATAGATCAATTAGGAGATATTGTTTTTGTTGAATTAGCTGATGAAGGAGCGACTTTAGAGAAAGGCGAGACTTTTGGAACAATAGAATCAGTTAAGGCCGTTGAGGAAGTCTATGTGCCTTTTTCAGGGGAAATAGTATCTGTAAATGAAAGTGTTATTGAGAACCCTGAGCTTTTACAGAATGATCCGATTGGAGACGGTTGGTTAGTCATTTTGAAACCAGAATCAAAAGCATCAATTGCTGATTTGATGACTTCTGAGGAATATCAATCAAAGGTTGTACCAAAATAAGGCAAACTTTTTAAAAAGAGCTATTTTAAAGAAAAATATTTTAATATGAAATCCAAATTTGGGTCTGATTTGTTTATAGATAGGCATCTTGGGTTAGGAGATAATGATGAAAGAATTATGCTGAACAAGCTTGGTTTTAATAATATTGATCAATTTATAAATCAAGTTATTCCTGAAGATATTCAGATTAAAGATAAATCTTCAGAAATATTGCCCCAAGGCTGTTCAGAAATTGAGGCTTTAAATGAATTAGAAGAGATTGCGAATAAAAATACTAAAATGAGATCACTAATAGGCCTTGGTTATTATGAAAATCACATGCCTAAAGTAATCCAAAGACATGTTCTTGAAAATCCAAGGTGGTACACGTCTTATACTCCATATCAAGCAGAAATTGCACAAGGAAGATTAGAAGCTCTATTTAATTTTCAGACTATTGTTTGTGAACTAACAGGATTCCCTGTCGCGAATGCATCTTTGTTGGATGAGGGTACTGCTGCTGCAGAAGCTATGGCCATGAGTTTTTCCGCAAGAAAAAATAAATCTTCAAAAGTGTACTTAGTGGAATCAAATGTTTTTGATCATACTTTTAATGTTCTACAAACCAGAGCAAAACCTTTGGGAATATCCTTAAAACGCTTTATTCAAAGCAATCTTCCTAATCATGATGATGTTTTTGGAATGTTGTTGCAATTACCTGGTAAAAATGGGGAATTATATGATCCCACATTCTTAATATCCCAAGCACATAGATCAGAAATTATTGTTACTGCATGTATTGATCCACTAGCACAAGTTTTGATTAAACCAATTTCTGAATTTGGTGTTGACGTAGCAGTGGGGAGTATGCAAAGATTCGGCGTTCCAATGGGTTTTGGTGGCCCCCATGCAGCATATTTTGCTTGTAGTGAAAAATATAAAAGGCTGATACCCGGAAGAATTGTTGGGCAAACTCTATCTAAAAATGGAGAAAAGTCTCTAAGACTAGCATTGCAAACAAGAGAGCAACATATTAGAAGGGAAAAGGCCACTAGTAATATTTGTACTGCTCAATCTTTGTTAGCCATAATTTCTTCTTTTTATGCTATTTATCATGGACCCTCTGGATTAACGCAAATTGCTAAGAGATTAGTTGAGTTGAGAATAAATTTAGAATCAAGTTTAGCTGCTTTAGGTTTTGATATTCCTGATGGGATTAGATTTGATAGTGTTGATGTTTATTCTGAGCACTCCCAGAGGATCCATAATGAAGCTTTAAAAAATGGCTATAACTTAAGAATTTTGCCGTTGGGATCAACTATTGAAAATTCAACTGGCTTTGGGATCTCTTTAGATGAGCTTAGTAATGAAAAAGAAATCAAAGATATTTTGACTTTCATAGCAAACCTTATAGAAAAAGAAGAAGATTTAGAGCATATAAAATTTGATAAAGAATTTCATCTTGAAAGTTTAGCTTTGAGATCCAGTGCATGGATGCAGCAAGATATATTCACAAATTACCAAAGTGAAACTGAATTAATGAGATATATATTCCGACTTGCAGAAAAAGATTTTTCGTTGGTAGATGGGATGATCCCATTGGGAAGCTGTACCATGAAGTTAAATTCCGCAGCAGAGTTAAATCCAGTCTCTTGGGCTAATTTATCTTCAATTCATCCTTTTTCCCCACCAGATCAAACTAAAGGCTATTCAAAAATTATATCTGACCTAGAAAAATGGATAAGTGAGATTGTTGGTTTAAAATCAGTTTCTTTTCAACCAAATGCAGGCTCTCAAGGAGAGTTTGCAGGTTTATTGGCAATTAATTCTTATTTTGAATCAAAAGGCGAACTGTTAAGAAAAAAATGTTTAATTCCAAAAAGTGCTCATGGAACAAATCCTGCTAGTGCAGTTATGGCAGGTTTTGACGTGCTAACTGTTGAATGTGATGACGAAGGAAATATTGATTATCAAGATTTGTCAATCAAAGTCAAGAAATTTGATAACCAAATAGGGGCTCTTATGTTAACTTATCCCTCTACTCATGGAGTTTTTGAATTACAAATCAGAAAGATATGTGATTTAATTCATTCTGTGGGAGGATTTGTCTATTTAGATGGAGCAAATTTGAACGCTCAGGTTGGATTATGCAAACCTGGAAACTATGGCGTTGATGTTTGTCATTTGAATTTACATAAAACATTCTGCATTCCACATGGAGGAGGTGGTCCAGGAGTAGGTCCAGTTGCTGCATCAGAAACTTTAAGCCCATACCTTCCTACTCATTCTTTAATGGATAATAATTTATCTAATAGTTTTAATTTCGTATCTTCTGCCAAGCATGGGAGTGCAAGTATTCTTCCAATAAGTTGGATGTATATAAAAATGGCAGGTTTTAGTGGGTTAAGGAAAGCAACTTCGCACGCAATTTTATCTGCAAATTATATTGCGCATTCCTTAAAACATAAATTCAAGATTCTCTATAAAGGAAAAAATAATTTTGTAGCACATGAATGTATTTTAGATTTTAGGGATTTAAAATCCAAAACTGGATTGAGTGTCAATGATTTAGCTAAACGATTAATTGATTATAGTTTTCATGCCCCAACTATTAGTTGGCCTGTTCCAGAAACCATAATGATAGAGCCTACTGAAAGTGAAAGTTTGGCAGAAGTAGATAGATTTTGTGAGGCTATGCTATTGATTGGAGAAGAAATCAGTGAAATAGAAAATAATCATGAATTAAAAAATAATAATGTAATAAGCAATGCTCCCCATACACTGAAAGAGTTAATTGCTGATAATTGGCAATATCCTTATTCAAAAGGAAAGGCTTCTTTCCCTTATAAAACTCCAACAACTATTAAGTTTTGGTCTTCAGTTTCTAGGATCAATAATGCATATGGTGATCGCAATTTAATTTGTTCTTGCAATGTAAATCAAGATGAGACTTTAGAAGAAAAAAAATGTGCTTAAAGGACTAGCGTCCCTGTATTTACTTAGTTATTATCAATGTGAATAAAAATTTAATATTTTCTTATAGAATTTTTTTAAATTTTTTTATTAAAATATTCGAGCATCAAATTTTTTGGGGTATTTGAAGCTATGACCAAAGATTTTAAATCTGGCAATGTTAAGCAACTGCCAGTTAAAAACGTCAACTTACCAAATTTTGTAAATAATTTTTCTGGAGATAACTCAAATATTTGTTCCATTGAAGGGACTAATGTTATTAGAGTACCTTTTGGTAAAAAATTCTCAAAGAAAAAAAGACCTGAAAAGAATCAAAATATAGCTACTTTAATACTTCCTTTAAGTTCATATAGTAATCCTACGCCCCCACACGTAGCATAATAATTTAGATTAAATTTAATCTATTTTTTTGAGCGTATCTGAATAATAATTTTGCAGTTGTAACGTTGCTTGATTCCAATCCCATTTTTCTGCTTCGTTCCGTGCCTCTTTTCTCATAATTTCTCTTTTATCTTCATTCTCGAGAATTTTTTTTGTTGCTTGAATCAAACTTTGTACCCCATTATCTTTTTCATCTGGATCATATAAACAACCATTAATACCATCGCTAATTATATCTGGAATCCCCCCCTTGTTGGCTCCGATAACTGGACATCCTGCGGCCATTGCTTCGAGTAAAACTAAACCAAGTGTTTCTGTACTAGAGGGAAATAAAAATATATCTCCAGAGGCATAGGCGCTAGCAAGTTCATCACCAGATAAATATCCTATGAAATTAGTCTTTGTATTTTCGAAGATTTTTTCAAGCTGGTTTCTATACGGTCCGTCACCTACAAGTGCTAGACAAGCATTAGGGATACTTTCTAAGACTGGTTTAATTCTCTCAATTTGTTTTTCTGCTGATAATCTTCCTACATAAATCAATAAATAATTAGCATCTTTATAATTTCCAAATAATTTATCTCTCATTCTCTCACTTCTTAAATCTGGTCTGAAACTGTAAGTATCTACTCCTCTTTGCCAAAGAGCAGTCCTTTGAATTCCTTTATCTTTTAATTCATTGACCATAGCGGTGGAAGTGCACAAATTTAACAAGGCTTGATTATGAGCTGCTTTAAGTAATTCCCACAAAAGTGGCTCTAGCATACCCATACCGTAATGTTCCAGATATTTCGGAAGATGAGTATGGTAGCTAGCAATTAAAGGAATATTATTAGTTTTCGCCAACCATATGCCACCTAAGCCAAGTACAGCTGGATTAACAACATGTATCAAATCTGGGTTAAACTTTTCTAACTTATCTGAGACTGCAGGACCTGGTAAACCAAGCTTCAACTCTGGGTATAAGGGTAATGGCATTGCAGCAACTCCCACTACAGTTGCTCCCATATATGATTCTGGACACCCCTCTGGACAAAAAATTAGAACTTCATCACCATTTTTTATTAAAAATTCAATTGTTTTAGTCAGTCTTGTGACTATGCCGTCAACTTTAGGTAAAAAAGTTTCAGTAAACAATGCAATTTTCACTTTCTTAAGGTAACTATTTCAAAAATTTTAATTAGTCTTTATAGCCTCAGCTTGTTTTTTTGTCCAGGATGAAACACAAGGTATGCGATTCAGATCACATCTATTAGAGTATTTTTTAGCAACTTCAACAACCTCTTCTAATAAGCCATTATCAAGAGTAGTTGGGTTTAAACCTAATTCTATAAAGCATTTATTATCAACAATTAGATCATTTTCTACTGCTTCATTCCTTGGATTTGGTAAATAATTGATATCAGCTCCAGTTAGAGAAGCAACTTTTTTAGCTAGTTCTCCAACTTGATGACTCTCAGTCATTTGATTAAAGATTTTGACTCTTTCTCCAGATTTTGGAGGATTTTCAAGAGCTAGTTGTACGCACTTTACAGAGTCTTTTATATGTATAAATGCTCTTGTTTGTCCTCCTGTCCCATGAACACTTAATGGATATCCAATTGCAGCTTGCATTAGAAATCTGTTTAAAACAGTTCCATAATCTCCGTCATAGTCAAATCGGTTTGTCAATCTAGGATCTTTTAAAGTTGCTTCTGTATTTGTTCCCCAAACAATGCCTTGATGTAGATCAGTGATCCTTACAAGATCATTTTTGTTGTAGTAAAGAAATAATAATTGATCTAAAGTTTTAGTCATATGGTAGACACTACCTGGGCTTGCAGGGTGTAATATTTCTTCTTCAAAGCGGCTTCCATCAGGCTGTGGAACTTCAACTTTTAGATAGCCTTCTGGAATTGTTGCACCTCTATGTGATCCATATCCGTAGACTCCCATTGTTCCTAAATGAACAACATGTATATCTAAATTACTCTCTACTATCGCAGCAAGTAGGTTGTGGGTCCCATTAACATTATTATCTACTGTATATCTTTTGGTAAAACTCGATTTCATCGAGTATGGTGCTGCTCTTTGTTCTGCAAAATGGATCACGGAATCTGGTTTTTCATCAATGAGCAAATTGAGTAATTTTTGATATTGCTTAGAGATATCCATGTTAAGAAATCTCATAGGCTTGCCTCCAGTCTCTTCCCATGCAGAAAGTCTTTCTGTTATAGAAGAAATTGGAGTTAAAGATTCTACCTCTAGATCAATATCAATTTTTCTACGACTTAAATTGTCGACAATAATTACATCATGATTTTGCTCTGCTAAATTCACCGCACAAGGCCAACCGCAAAAACCATCTCCACCTAGAACAATAACTTTCACTCAGAACTCCAGAATTAAAAGATTCATAATATATTTATTAAATTACTACAGCGTGCTTCCACTTTGCGAAAAAACATTGTAAATAGTTTCAAATCTTCTTTCTTAATACGATAAATAAAAGCAAATAATAAATTTTTCCTTTCTTTTTAAACTTTTCTCAATTAGAGAATTAGATAGATATATTTTTTTCCGGCGAACTTGCTACTGCAAAGCCCTGTTTTTTAATTCTTCCTGCCAGAAAAGCTTGCCTGCCAGCTTTCACACTATAATTTATCGCTTGAGCCATTAGAGGAGGATTTGCAGCTTGTGCTATTGCACTATTGATTAAGACACCATCAGCTCCAATTTCCATAGCTTGAGAAGCTTCACTAGGCACCCCAATTCCTGCGTCAATTATTACTGGCACTTTTGCATTCTCAATAATAATCCTTATATTTGATAAATTTAACAAACCTTGCCCGGATCCTATGGGAGAGCCCAATGGCATTACAGTTGCACAACCTATTTCTTCTAGTCTTTTTGCAAGAATAGGATCTGCATTGATATAAGGTAGTACAGCGAACCCCTTTTTTATTAAAATTTCGGCTGCTTTGAGAGTTTCTATTGGATCTGGTAGCAAATACTTTTTGTCAGGAATAACTTCTAACTTCACAAAATTATTTTCTTCTTGACCAGATAATTTTGTAAGTTCTCTACCTAAAATTGCTATTCTGACTGCCTCATCGGAATTAACACAACCAGCTGTATTAGGAAGCATCCAGTATTTTTCCCAGTTGATCTTTTCGAGTAAATTTTCTCCGGTCTGATCATTTTTAATTCTTCTAACAGCGACGGTTATAATTTCCGTTTCAGAATTTGACAAACTTTCCACCATATCTTGAGTAGATTTGTATTTGCCAGTACCAACCATTAATCTACTGGAAAATTGTTTTCCACCAATTAGTAAAGAAGAATAATTTTCCATATTTAGAATCCCTTATCTTTAATACCTTTATAAGGTTCATAATTGTTTCTTTTTTCTAACTCCTTACTTTTTTTAATTGCTGTTTTGTTTTTTGGATCTATCACCAAAACCTTTTGATAAGTTTCATATGCCAAGTCGTACTCAAGTAAACGCTGTTGTGCTGATGCGAGGTTATTTAGGGCTATAGGATATTCTGGAAGTAATTTTATTGCAGATTTATAGTATTTAATTGCTTTCTTAAATTCATTTTGAGCAGCATAAGAAAATCCTAAAGCATTATTTATTATCGCTTTGGCTTCATCAGGTTCATTTTCATAATTTTCAATTGCTTTTAAAAAAGTTTTAGTAGCTTCAGAATATAATCTTTTTTTTATCTGAATAGAACCAAATTCATATAATTCTGTAGCTTGAGTGAGAGAATCTAAACCTTTCTGTTCGAATTTTACTAAATTTAATTCTTCACTTCTTGTTTTTAGAAATTGTCTGAATACAAAAATAGAAATTATTATTAATACAACAAAAAGAATTATTAAATAAGATTGAAAGGAAGATATTTCCATTATTTATAATTACTTTTTTAAATTATATTCTTTTTTCTACTTACCAACGGAAGAAACAATTTTTTCAAAACATTTAGGATCGTTTAAGGCTAATTGAGCAAGCATTTTTCTGTTGATGATAATTTCTGCATTTTTCATCCCATTTATTAACTTGCTATAGTTAGTCCCATTTATCCTCGCAGATGCGTTAATTCTAGAGATCCAAAGTCTTCTAAAATCTCTTTTTCTTCTTCTTCTATCCCTATAAGCATTACAAAGAGCTTTCATCACTCTTTGGTTTGCGGTTCTGAAAAGATTTTTGTTGCCGCCTCTAAAACCTTTTGCAAGATTTAAGATTTTGTTTCTTCTTTTTCTGGCTATGTTGCCTCTTTTTACCCGTGCCATGAATATCTAATAAAAATTGGTTAAAGATTTATGCGTATGGAATCATTAATCTTACATTATCAGCATCTCTTTCATCAACTACGGCTTTTGTTGATAGATGTCGTTTTAATTTTGAGCTTTTATGATCAAGTAAATGATTATGGAAAGCTCTTCTTCTCATGAATTTACCCGTCGCAGTAGCTTTAAATCTTTTGGCAGCTGATTTACGAGTTTTTAGTTTAGACATTTAAGTCAAATGTGTTTAATTAGGATAATCTAAACCTTTATACGCATTGGTGCAAATTAAAGTTTTTAATTGATAAGGAAAGTACTAATTTATGAAACTTAAATTTGCCTTTTTTAATTTATTTTTAGGCTGTATTTCTCTTTTAACAATAAACACTAAATTTGTTTCAAATGCAAAAGGAGAAGAATTGCTAAAGGTTGAACTCAATAATGAAATTAAAAAAGGAAAATTTTTAATTGGTTTAAAGCAATATTTAGGCGGGGAGAATGATAGTTTTTCGGAGAAAAAGAATATAAACTTTACAACTAATAAAGGTTTTTTAAACTTGATATCGTCCAACGGTATTAAACATAAATCAAAACAGATAAATATTACCTGGGCGGATATTCCCGTCAAAAATCCAAAAACAATTGAAAGAATTGTTTTTGGTCCTTTTGCTAGCTATGAATCGGCAAAAAAACAATCAGAGAAACTAAGAGATAAAGGATTTGAAACGACTGTTGCCTACCCTAAAAATTGGGAAGTATGGATTCCATTTCAAGATGATCTGCCAGAGTTTGAATTAAAAAATAAGATTTTCAAAAAAATAAAAAATTTTCAAATTACTCCTGTTCTTAGAAATGACTACAGTGGTATGAAACTTGAAGGTCCTATATATATTTATTCTGAAGAGAAAATAAAAATAAATGGTGTTAATTTTGGTAAAAATTTTTATTTAATAAATGATTTATATGGAACTTGGACCTTAGTTCAAAAAATTGAATTTGATGACTATTTGGCAGGTGTTTTGCCATATGAAATTGGACCGAATTCTCCTTTAGAAGCACTCAAGGCTCAAGCAGTTATTGCAAGAACTTGGGGCATATTTAATTCTGATAGATTTAATATGGATAAATATCATTTATGTATAAGCACTCAATGCCAAGTTTATAAGCCTTCTGATATTTCATATAAAAACGTACAAAAAGCCATAGATGAAACTTCAAATTTAATTCTCACTCATGAAAATCAACCAATAAATGCTTTTTACCATGGTTCTAATGGTGGAGTATCTGCTACTGCAGGCGAGTCTTGGCAAATTCAAGATTATTCTTATTTCAATTCAATCATAGATGGTTCTAAATCATTAAAAAAAGTTTTTAAACTTCCAATTACAAATGAATCTTATTTAAATAATTTTTTAGATTTTAATAAAGAACAGTTTTATGGGAGTAATCATTCTCTTTTTCGATGGAATAAGAAAATTTCTAATCTTGAAATTAAAGAAAAGTTAATTAAAAACAAACTTATAAATATTAATGAAGATGTTTTGGATTTAAATTCTATTGAACGTGGGTCTAGTGGCAGAGTGACAAAATTGGAAATACAAATGGACAAGGGTAATAAATCTATTGTTCTTGTTAAAGATGATATTAGACGGGTATTAAATTTTATACCTAGTAATTTGTTTACTATTAATAAATTAAATGATGATTTGTGGCTTTTGAGAGGAGGAGGCTTCGGTCATGGTGTAGGTTTATCTCAGTCAGGAGCAATTGAAATGGCTAAATTAGGATTCTCTTATGAACAAATATTGAATCATTACTATCGAAATGCAAAACTAAAAAAATTTGAGATATTGTCTCAATGGAAGTTAAGTAATTAACAATTTACTTTTATGAGTAAGGGTTTTTATAAAAATCGAAGATTGAAGTCGTTTATATTTCTTAGTACTTGTTTTTTAGTAGCTTTTATTCCTCATGCTAACAATATCGAAAATTTCTTTTACATAATATTGACTCTTTCTTTTGTGATTGTTTTTTACGGTTTAATAGTTATTTCTAGAAATTTCAAAAGGAACAAAGTTTTAAATATTGTAAGCAGAAGAATTAGCAATAAAGATTTACCTGTGCTTGATATTTTAGTCGCAGCTAGAGATGAAGAGAATGTCATATCAAGATTAGTTGAAAGATTATTTAGTTTAGATTATCCAACAAATAAATTAAATATTTATATAATCGACGATGGTAGTTCTGATAAGACGCCTTTAATTTTAGATCGATTATCTAGACAATATGACAAGCTAAAAGTCATAAGTCGTTCTCCAAATGCAGGAGGAGGAAAGTCAGGAGCTTTGAATTATGCCTTGAAATTTACCCATGGTGAATGGTTATTAGTTTTGGATGCTGATGCTGAATTAAAACAAGATTCTTTGATAAGGTTATTTAGTTTTGTAGAAGAGGGTGATTGGTCTGCAGTTCAACTAAGAAAATCAGTAACAAATGTAAGTAAGAATTTTTTAACTTCCTGTCAGTCAATGGAGATGGCTATGGATGCAATCTTTCAATATGGAAGATTATCAGTTGCTGGAGTTTCCGAATTAAGGGGAAATGGTCAATTAATTAAGAAAGAAACATTATTAGCATGTGGTTCTTTTAATGAAGATACAGTTACAGATGATCTTGATTTGAGTTTAAGATTATTATTATCAAAATCTAGAATTGGAATCTTATGGGATCCTCCAGTAATGGAGGAGGCAGTTGAGAATTTAAATGCTTTATTAGCGCAAAGGCAAAGATGGGCAGAGGGGGGGTTGCAAAGATTCTTCGATTATGGAGATCAATTATTTACTAAAAAAAATTGATTATTTGCAGAAATTTGATTTAACTTACTTTTTCGTCTTGCAATATGCATTACCAATCATTTCTATTTTTGATTTAGTTTTCAGTATTGCTTTTTTAGATGCACCAATTTACTGGCCTATTTCATTTACAGCTTTTATGCTATCTGGAATTGCTTTTTGGTACGGTTCTTCTTGTAAAAGTGAAGTACCTGTATTGCAAAAAAGCAATTTTTTGATGGTATTTGTATCGGTTTTTTATTTATCACATTGGTTTTTAGTAATCCCTTGGGTAACTATAAAGATGTCTATTTTTCCCAAAAAGATACTCTGGCGAAAGACTCTTCATACTGGAGTTTAATCTATTCATCAAGGTCTATAATTTCCCCATTAAAAAAATTTGCTAAGTTTTTTGAACTATCATCATATGTTTCCTCGTTAGATATTTTTGTTGGCGAATTAGTTTTTGGTTCTATTTTTTTTATTGGTCGGAAATTATTTACTTCATTTTGGTTTATTTCTTGAGTGTTTGTTGGGTTAGTTTTATTTACTTGTTTGGTTGAAAAAATAAGTATTATTCCATCTCCAAATATTTTTTTTACAGTATCTTCAATTATAACTTTTCTGCTTTTTATCATACTTTCCCAGTTTGGAGATAATGCAATTGTAATTTTCTCCGAATCAAAACTTTCAAGTTCGGCTTGTTGTGAAAGTAACATTCTTGTTGATGGTAACTCTACTTTAGAAAGAATTAATTCCCATTTATCTTTTAAATTTGATCCAGGATTATTTTGGTTATTTTCAGAAATATTTTCAATGCTTTCTTTTTCAAGAACTTCAAATTTTTCAAATTTTTCGTCTTTTTTTTCGATCAATTCCTTGTGAGTTATCTCTTCTTGGATGCTTGGTTTTGGAATCTTATCTGAAATATTTTCTTTATTAATTGGAATGTTCTTTCTATTTTCATGCTTCTCCTGAGTCGTATTATTTTTACTTTCTTGTTTATTTTCAAAACGATTCATCTCTTGACTATCCAGAAGTCCAGTTAAATGTATTTCAAACCAAAGCCTTGGATTATCACTTGATTTAATTTGATATTCAATATTTCTCAGATTATTATGCCAATTAATTATTGTTGATTTATTTATTGTTTTTGAGACTTTATCTAACTCATCTCGAAATTCATCAGACGTATAATAAAGATCTGAATATTTATTATTAGTAGTGTGTAATAGTAGATCTCTTGTTATATTCAATAATCCGATAATTATTTGAAGAGGTTCGTTCCCGGCATCATATAATTTGTTGCAGGTGTCAATTAATGACTCTGGATTATTCTCAACTAATGATTTAATCAGATTTGTTAATTCACTTTCTGATACTTCTCCTAGAAGGTTTTGGATATTATTAATTGTTATCCCTTCTGGTAAAAGATTCAATTGTTCAAGGAGGCTTTGTGCATCTCTCATACCTCCATTAGACCTTTTTGCAATCATTTTTAACGCCTGAACTTCGTACTTAATGGCTTCTTTTTCGGCTATTTCTGATAAATGTTGAAAAATATCACTAGGGCTTATTCTTCTAAAATCAAACTTTTGGCATCTACTTTTTATTGTATTTAATACTCTCTCAGGATTTGTCGTCGCAAGTATAAATACAACTCTTGAGGGCGGTTCTTCAATAGTTTTTAGTAAAGCATTTGAAGCTGCCGTTGAAAGCATATGACATTCATCAATTACATAGACTTTCCATCTGGCTTGAGTAGGTGCAAATCTCGCTCTTTCTATAATTTCTCTTATATTTTCTACTCCTGTATTTGATGCTGCATCAATCTCGATAATATCTAAAGCGCTCCCATCTGTAATTTGTCTACATAAGTCACATTTACAACAAGGAGTTATCGTAGGTTGATCGAATGCCTGGCAATTTAGAGATTTTGCAAATATTCTTGCACTTGATGTTTTTCCAGTGCCTCTTGGACCATTAAAAAGATATGCGGGAGCAATTTTTTTTGTTAATAGAGATTGTTTGAGTGTAATGGATATAAATTTTTGCCCAACCAGTTCGTCTAAGTTGTTTGGTCTATATTTTTGATGAAAAGGCTTATGTATATTTGGCATTTATTTTTCATTAATTAGAAAAATTATGGATTCAATTAAAAAATTAAACTTTAATTTTATGCAGACTCTTTAATGATTCTTTTTGATCCTGAAGGTAGTTTAACAATTTTAGATGAGAACAAATTATCTACCATTTTTTTCGTAATTGTGAATTCTTTTACATTTTCTTCAGAAGGTAAAGTGTACATAATGTCTAGCATTAGCTCTTCAATTATTGATCTTAATGCTCTTGCACCTGTTTTTCTTTTGTATGCTTCATTTGCTATCGCTTCAACAGAATCAGGCTCAAATGATAATTCAACATTATCCATACTTAGCAAAGTTTTGAATTGCTTTACTAATGCATCTCTTGGTTGAGTCAAAATAGATTCTAAAGTTTCTTTAGTAAGACGATCTAGTACAGCACAAACCGGAATTCTTCCAATAAATTCTGGAATTAGGCCATATTTCACTAAGTCATCTAATTCTAAATTTTTCAGGGAATCTCTTGGGTCCACTATTTTTTTTGTATCAACTTTGTTTTGATCTGAATTGGTGGTAAAACCTATAGAGTGTTTACCCATGCGCTTTTGAACGATATCCTCTAAACCTATAAAAGCTCCCCCACAAATAAATAGTATTTGACTCGTATCAATTTGGATGCAGTCATGATAAGGATGTTTTCTTCCGCCTTGAGGTGGCACATTAGCAATTGTTCCTTCAAGCATTTTTAATAATGCTTGCTGTACTCCTTCACCGGAGACATCTCTAGTAATTGAAGGATTCTCGCTTTTTCTCGCAATTTTATCTATTTCATCAATATAAATAATTCCTTTTTGAGCTAGTTCTACATTCATTTCTGATTTCTGTAGAAGTCTTAAAAGTATGTTTTCAACATCCTCCCCAACATATCCAGCTTCTGTCAAAGTCGTTGCATCAGCTACTGCAAAAGGAACATCTAAAAACTCTGCTAAAGTTTGCGCCAATAATGTTTTTCCACTTCCAGTAGGGCCAATGAGTAAAATATTTGATTTTTGTAATTTAGTTGCTTGTGAATCAGTTGAATTGCTATTTTTACTGTCTTCTTTAACTTTCCAAGCTAATCGCTTGTAGTGATTGTATACAGCTACTGATAATATTTTTTTTGCAGATTCTTGTCCAACAACTTGATTATCTAGAAAACTTTTTATTTCTAATGGCTTAGGAATTGAGGTTAATTCTAAAGGAACAGATTTTTTTGGATTATCAGTTGGTAATTTCTTTTTTACTTGTGGAGAGTTGTTTGTGTTCGTTTGATTATCAAGTAGTTCTTCATCGAGAATCTCATTACAAAGGTCTATGCACTCATCACAGATATAAACCCCAGGACCAGCTATTAGCTTTCTTACTTGGTCTTGTGACTTCCCGCAAAATGAACATTTAAGATGGGCGTCGAATTTAGCCATCGATTATAAGTTTTTAAAGTGAAAGGTGTTAAATATTCCCTATTAACTAGGATTGCTCATAAATATCGATTCGTCATCATATTTTTAAAAAATCAGAACCCCTTGTCACTTTTTGATAACTTTATCAATTAATCCATATTCGACTGCTTCTGAGGGGGATAAAAAGTAATCTCTTTCTGTATCTTCATTAATTTTTTCTAAAGGTTGACCAGTATGTTCAGCTAAAAGTGAATTTAATGTTTTCTTGAGAAAAAGTATTTCTTTAGCTTGTATTTCAATCTCTACTGCCTGACCTTGTGCACCTCCCAGAGGTTGATGAATCATAATCCTAGAATTAGGTAAAGCCAATCTTTTCCCCTTTGCTCCTCCAGAAAGTAGAAATGCCCCCATACTTGCGGCTACTCCAAAACATATTGTCACTACATCTGGTGATATTTGTTGCATGGTATCGTAAATGGCCATTCCTGCAGTTACTGAGCCTCCAGGAGAATTGATATATATTTGTATGTCTTTTTCGGGATCTTCAGCTTCAAGAAATAATAATTGTGCAACAAGGGAGTCAGATACTTGATCATTAATTCCTGTACCTAAAAAAATTATTCTTTCCCTCAATAATCTTGAATATATATCAAAAGCTCTTTCTCCTCTACCTGATTGTTCTATAACGGTGGGAACAGCGGCAATAGTTTTATGATTACTTTCGTAAGAACTGATTGAGCTTTGGATTAAATGTTTTTTTTCTGAGTTCACAAATTAATTTTCGTCTTGTAAATAATTTAGGGGGTTTTTGTTTAATTAGTAGGAAATTTCATAAATTATTTTTTTTCTTTTTTATTTCGAGTTTTTGTAGTTTTTGTAGTTCCTGTAGTTTTTGTATCAGTTTTTGGGGCTTTTGATGTTTTGGAGGTTTTTTTAGCTTTAGAAGTTTTTGTAGTTTTTTCTTTTACTTCAGAATTTTCTTCAAGCCAAATTATTAATTTTTCTTTGAGTAGATCGTTACTTATTACTTCTGTTAATCTTTTAATATCTATTTGTTTTGAAGATTGAGAGATTGCATCTTCATAATCTTTCATTTTTAAATCAATTGCATCTTTCTCGACTTTTATGTTTTCTGTTTCAGCTAATGCTTTTAAAGCTAAATTTCTTTGAACATTTTTTTCAGCTTGAGGCCTTGTGGACTCTGCTAATGACTTAACTAATTCCGGAGTAAAAGTAGATTTTACATCAAGACCTTGTTGAGCAAATCTTTGAGCGGTTTGTTCAATATTATTCCTCACTTCTATGTCAATCATAGATTTTGGAATTTCAGCAACCAATTCGTTTGTTAAGGCATCTAATAAAGCTTCAATTTTGATATCTTTTTGAGTTTTTTCAAAATTGTCTTTAAGTTGCTTTTCAATATCTTTCTTTAACTCTTTTAATGATTCTTTGTTGCCAGACTGTTTTGCAAAATCGTCATTAAGTTCAGGCAATTCTTTTTCCTTAAGATCCTTAAGATTTACTTCAAAAATTGCTTCTTTGCCTCTTGAATCCTCATGAGAATAATCATCAGGAAATTTAAGGTTAAGTGTTTTAGTATCACCAATTTTCATCTTTATGATTCCCTCAACGAAACCGGGAATCATTTTGTTCTTTTCTAACTCAAGATCCATTGATTCACTTGTTCCACCATCAATCTCTTTACCAGAATCTTTATATTTTCCTTTGAAACTAACTACAGCAATATCTCCTAATTTTGCTGCTCTATTGGTAACTGGAATAATGTTTGCAAACTGATTTCTAGATTTTTCTAGCGCTTCATCTATTGATTTGGGATCAAACTTTGTCTTTGATATTTCAACACTTAGTCCTTTGGATTTTTTAAGTTTTAATTCTGGGGCAACATCAGTTTGAAGAGTAACCTTAAGTGATTTTTCAGGACTAAACTTTGCAAGTAAAGATTCAAATCCATCTACCAATTCTGGCTCACTTAGTGGCTCTATAGATTTTATTTTTAACGCTTCTTGCCATGATTTATCAATAATTTTTTCCAGAGCAGAAGCATGTAATTGTGTGATGCCAATTCTTTGGATTAAGACTTGTTTAGGAATCTTACCAAGCCTAAATCCCGGAATTTTAGCAGAACGACTGATAGAACTGATTGTTTCATTTACACACGTTTTGCATGTCTCAGATGGTATTTCTAATTCGAATGAAATTCTACTTTGAGGAAGAGGTGTTGTTTTGACTATTAGTGCATCTTTAGCCATGTTTTTCTAAGTTATTACTATGAGCCGAATCTTAATTATTTCACATTATGTGATTTCCTTGAAAGTTAATTTTTTGATAAAGTAAAAAAAATAGCCAATCTATTTATAAAAATCATTTTAAAGTGTGAGAAAATCTTCGTATTTGCCTAATAGGCCATTAAAAGTTGCTGTTTTAGGTTCTTCAGGTGCTGTGGGATCTGAATTGCTAAAAATTCTTGAACAACGTGATTTCCCAATATCAGAATTGGTCTTGCTTTCATCAGAGCGGTCAGAAGGAAAAAAAATTATTTGGAAAGATGAAGAATTAGTTACAAAAAAAACAACTAAGGAAGAATTTAAGAATCTTGATTTAGTTTTGGCTTCAGCTGGCGGAAGTATTTCAAAAAAATGGTTGTCTACCATTATTGATCAAAATGCTTTACTTATAGATAATTCAAGTGCTTTCAGATTAGATAAGAACGTTCCTCTTATAGTCCCTGAAGTTAATGCTAATGACGTACTTAATCATGATGGGGTCATAGCGAATCCAAACTGCACTACCATTTTGTTGACATTAGTTTTAGCTCCATTAAACAAACTTTCGACTATTCAAAGAGTTATTGTCTCAACATATCAATCTGTCAGCGGTGCAGGTCAACTTGCGATGGAGGAACTAAAACTTTTAACTGAACAATATCTTCAAGGAAATCCTCAAAAAAGTGAAGTTTTGCCATACTCCCTTGCTTTTAATTTGTTTTTACATAATTCCCCTATGCTTTCAAATAATTACTGCGAAGAAGAGATGAAAATGGTTAATGAGACAAGGAAAATATTAAATATTGCTGATTTAAAGCTCTCTGCAACATGTGTTCGAGTCCCAGTACTGAGAGCACATTCTGAATCGATCAATATTGAATTTGCCGATGTAGTTGAGCCTAAAGATGCTCTTGAAGAATTAAAAAAATCTCCTGGAATTGAAGTTATTGAGGATTACAAAAATAATAGATTTCCTATGCCAAATGACGTTATGGGAAGGGATAATGTTGCTGTTGGCAGGCTAAGAACTGATATAAGTCAGCCTCATGGATTAGAATTATGGTTATGTGGAGATCAAATAAGAAAAGGAGCAGCTCTGAATGCTGTTCAAATAGCTGAGTTATTAATTCCAAAAAAATGATTACAGACAAAACTGAGTGTAATAATCCACTATTTGGAAGAATATTGACTGCAATGGTTACTCCATTTAATGAGAATGGAGATGTAGATTATGAACTAGCTATAAAACTTTCAAATTATCTTTTTGAGAACGGTTCCGATGGAATTGTGTTGTGCGGTACTACTGGAGAATCTCCGACTCTTTCATGGGCGGAACAGCATGATTTATTTATTGCGGTAAAAGGATCTTTGGATGCAAGCTGTAAAGTAATAGTTGGCACTGGTAGCAATTGTACAAGCGAAGCTGTGGAAGCTACAAAAAAAGCTTACGACTCAGGTGCCGACGGTGCTTTGGTCGTTGTTCCTTATTACAATAAGCCGCCTCAAGAAGGTCTTTATAAACATTTCAGTTCTATTGCTAAATCTGCAAAGGATTTGCCTCTTATGCTCTACAACATTCCTGGCAGGACTGGATGTAATTTATTACCTGATACTGTGAAGAAACTTATGGATTTCTCAAATATTCTCAGTATTAAAGCTGCAAGCGGTAGAATAGAAGAAGTAACAGAACTAAGAGCTATTTGTGGCTCCAAACTCTCTGTATATAGTGGCGACGATTCATTGTTGCTTCCAATGTTATCTGTAGGTGCTGTAGGAGTAGTAAGTGTTGCAAGTCATTTAGTTGGATTGCAATTGAAAGAGATGATTCATTCTTTTCAAAGTGGGAAGGTTTCCAATGCTCTTTCTATTCATGAAAAACTTCAGCCTCTTTTCAAAGCACTCTTTATGACTACTAATCCAATCCCAATTAAGGCTGCTTTGGAGCTATCGGGATGGGATGTAGGGAATCCCAGAAGTCCTTTGTCACCTTTAACCAATGATATGAAAAAGCAACTATCTTTTATCCTGAATTCCCTATAATAGGGGTTATATTTAACTTGATAATTAAATTTAAATAAACCTTATTTGATTACAAGCAGGCCTTCATAAATTTCAAAATTATGCAATCAAGTACAAATTCAACTGTAAATAGATCTACTCATGATTCATCAAGATCTAAAAGTAATACGCCAGCTCTACGAGTAATACCTCTTGGAGGATTACATGAAATAGGAAAAAACACTTGCGTTTTTGAATATGGTGATGAATTAATGCTTGTTGATGCTGGCCTAGCTTTCCCATCTGATGGTATGCATGGCGTAAATGTTGTTATGCCTGATACAACTTTTTTAAAAGAAAATCAAAGAAGAATAAAAGGAATGATTGTCACTCACGGGCATGAAGATCACATTGGAGGTATTTCTCATCATCTAAAGCATTTTAATATTCCCATCATTTATGGCCCAAGACTGGCAATGTCAATGCTTAGAGGAAAAATGGAGGAAGCAGGGGTATCTGATAGAACAACTATACAGACAGTAAATCCTAGAGATGTTGTAAAAGTAGGACAACATTTTTCTGTTGAATTTATTCGAAATACGCATTCTATTTGCGATAGCTTTTCTTTAGCAGTTACAACACCGGTTGGCACAATTATTTTCACGGGAGATTTTAAGTTTGATCATATGCCAGTTGATGGAGAGCAATTTGATATTGAAAGGATGGTGCATTACGGAGAGAAGGGTGTTTTATGCATGTTCAGTGATTCTACTAATGCCGAAGTTCCAGGTTTTTGTCCTTCTGAGAAGACTATCTATCCCTCTTTAGAAAAACATATTGCAGAGGCAAAAGAACGAGTTATCCTTACCACTTTTGCTAGTTCTGTGCATAGAGTGACAATGATCTTAGAATTGGCCATGAAACATGGAAGAAAGGTCGGTTTGTTAGGTAGATCGATGATAAACGTTATTGCTAAGGCAAGAGATATTGGTTATATGAAATGCCCAGATGATTTGTTTGTTCCTATCAAGCAAATTAGAGATTTGCCAGATAGGGAGACCTTATTATTAATGACGGGAAGTCAAGGAGAACCTCTAGCAGCGTTAAGCAGAATCTCTCGTGGTGAACATCAGCATGTTCGTCTTAAGACTACTGATACTGTAATATTTTCAGCCAGCCCAATTCCTGGTAATACTATTTCTGTTGTTAATACAATAGATAGATTAATGAAACTCGGAGCAAAGGTTGTTTATGGAAAGGGTGAGAATATTCATGTTTCTGGTCATGGTTTTCAAGAAGATCAAAAGTTAATGTTGGCACTAGCAAAACCTAAGTTTTTTGTTCCTGTTCATGGAGAACATAGAATGCTTGTTTGTCATGGGAAGAGCGCACAAACTATGGGGGTTCCAAAGGATAATATCTTAATTATTGAAAATGGAGATGTAGTTGAGTTAACACCTAATTCTATTCAAAAGGGTGATCCTGTAAAAGCTGGTGTTGAACTGCTTGATAACTCACGAAATGGGATAGTAGATGCTCGAGTATTAAAGGAAAGGCAGCAATTAGCTGGGGATGGTGTTGTAACTGTTTTAGCTCCTATTAGTACAGATGGGAAGATGGTTGCGCCTCCTAGAGTTAATTTAAGAGGAGTTGTTACTACTGCAGAGCCAAGAAAAATGTCTATGTGGACAGAACGAGAAATAAGCTGGGTCTTAGAAAATAGATGGAAACAATTATCCAGACAAACTGGGCCGAATAATTTTGAGGTAGATTGGATTGGTGTACAAAGAGAAATTGAAAATGGTTTATCGAGAAGAATGAGAAGAGAATTACAAGTTGAACCACTTATTTTGTGTTTAGTTCAACCTGCTCCAAGTGGAACTCGTGCTTATATTCCAAAGATTACCGAAGAGCAAAATTTCTCCAATAGAAATAGACATAATAATAATTTCCATAAGAAATCAAACAATAATCATCCTAATAGTTCAAATAACTCACAAAATAACCAAAAAAGTCCAAAAGTTTCACAGAATCCATCAGCTGAGACTGCTACAGAAGATTCATTTGAAGGTAGAACAAGAAGAAGAAGATCTGCTGTAACATCTTAACTTTTTTCAAAATTTATATAGTTTTTATTCCAAACAATTTTTAAAAACTCTTGCAAGTTAACTTGACCTTTATTTTTTTCATAAATTGAAGTTGCTAATTTTGTCAGATTTTTAGAGCTACATTGCTTTGTAGATATTTCTATTAAAAATCTATTTAAGATTGTGCACCTCGCTTCAACACACATATTATTTAAGAGATTCCTATTGATACCTTTTATATCTTTACAATATAGGTATGCTAGTTCACTAAGATCATTACGTTCTTTATTGTAGTTGCTCATTTTTTGAGAAAAATTATTTATCCTTTCAGAACAACCAGGATAGATAGCCTCCAGGGTAGGAATAATTTTTTTTCTTACTAAATTTCTTTTAAATTTAAGATCTGAATTTGTAGGATCTTCCCAGATTGGGATTTTCATATGATTACAAAATTTTTTTGTATCTTCTCTACTGAAAATTAATAATGGTCGTATTAAAAAAATTTGATTTTCTAATAATCTTTTGCTCTCAATATTACTCAGACCAGCAAAATTGCTTCCCCTAGATAAATTGAGGATAAATGTTTCTGCGTTATCACTACTCGTGTGACCAGTTAACAAATAAATATCGTGCTTTTTCTGGTTTTTATTTAATAAAGTTTTGGCTCTTTCACATAATTTTTTATACCTCCATTCTCGTGCTTTTTTTTCTGAAGAAATATTTTCTTTATTTGCTTGATCAAAAGAGAATGAAATATTTTTATCTTCGCAATAACTTTTTAATTCAAGAGAATATAGTGAGGATTTTTCGTGCCACTGATGATCACCATGCCAAACACCAATAGACCAATTATGTAGTTTTTTTAGGTCATTAATTAGGGTTAATAAGGCCATTGAGTCTTGCCCCCCGGAAACACTTATTAAAATATTAGATCCTTTGGGAATAAAAATTTTTTTGGTAAGAATCTCTTTATGAAGCTGATGATGCCATGATGACCAATTTTTCTGAGTTAATTTTTTATTAGACATTTTGTGTTGCTCAGATAATATTTTTTAAAAAATGCACTGTTTTACTAAAACAATGTCACAATCGGGTAAGAAATTCATTAAGTAAATGAGTCTGATTAATCTTTTGCCACAAAAAATTAAAGAAGAGTTAAGAAGCAAATCTTTACTCAAAGTTATTTCAGGATTGAATAATTTTGATGTTCAATCTGTGAAAATAATTGTTGAAGCTGCTTCTTTAGGAGGTGCAGATCTTGTCGATATTGCTTGTAAACCTGAACTCGTTGATTTAGCACTTAAGTATTCAACACTACCCGTTTGTGTTAGTTCAGTAGTGCCTCGATCTTTTCAAGATTCTGTAAAAGCAGGAGCATCACTAATTGAGATAGGAAATTACGATACTTTTTATGAAAAAGGCATTAATTTTTCAGATAAAAGAGTTTTAAACATTACAAAAGAGACGAGGGATTTATTGCCTAATGTTCCTTTATCAGTAACTGTTCCTCATACTATGCCTATTGATAAACAAGTTGATCTTGCTGTAAAACTAGTGGAAGAAGGTGTTGATATTATTCAAACAGAAGGTGGCACTAGTTCTAATCCTTACTCTCCAGGAATTCAAGGTTTTTTTGAAAAGTCAGTACCAACTCTTGCAGCTACCTATGCTATTAATCAAGAATTTAAGAAACAATCTCTGAATACACCAATCATGAGTGCCTCTGGATTGAGCCAAGTAACTTGTCCACTAGCAATATCCTCTGGAGCCTCAGCAGTTGGCGTTGGATCTGTAGTTAATAAATTAGATGATTTAATATCAATGATTGCGGTTGTTAGAGGCTTAAAAGAATCTTTGAAAAATTCAATAATTGAAAAAAAAATTTCTTAGTATAGCATTATCCTTTAGCTGCTAGCTTGATGAACAACTATAAGCTTCAAGCTCCTTACGAACCAAATGGAGATCAACCAGAAGCTATTAAAAAATTAGTTAAAGGTGTTAATACTGGGAAAGAGTTTCAGACTCTTTTAGGAGCTACTGGAACTGGTAAAACATTTACTATTGCAAATGTAATTCAACAAACAGGAAGACCAGCTCTTGTATTAGCCCATAACAAAACCTTAGCTGCACAACTATGTAATGAATTAAGGGAATTTTTTCCAAAAAATGCTGTTGAGTACTTCATTTCTTACTACGATTATTATCAACCAGAGGCTTATGTACCTGTAAGTGATACTTACATAGCTAAAACTGCTTCAATTAATGAAGAAATAGATATGCTTAGACATTCTGCAACACGCTCATTATTTGAAAGAAAAGATGTAATTGTTGTAGCCTCAATAAGTTGTATTTATGGTCTTGGTATACCGAGTGAGTATTTAAAAGCTGCAGTTAAATTTGAAGTGGGAAAATCAATAAATCTACGTTCTTCTTTGAGGTCTCTCGTTGAAAATCAATATACTAGAAATGATATTGAAATTACTAGAGGTAGATTCAGAATTAAAGGTGATGTTTTAGAAATTGGTCCAGCTTATGAAGATAGATTAATAAGAATCGAATTTTTTGGTGATGAAGTCGAGGCTATTAGATACGTTGACCCTACTACAGGAGAAATACTTGAAAGCTTGGAACAAGTTAGTGTTTACCCAGCGAAGCATTTTGTGACTCCAAAAGAAAGACTTGAGAGTGCAATAAGTGCAATTAGAAGTGAATTAAAAACTCAACTCGATAAATTTTCATACGAAGGAAAATTATTAGAGGCTCAACGTCTAGAACAACGCACAAAATATGATTTAGAAATGCTTAAAGAGGTTGGTTATTGTAATGGAGTTGAGAATTATGCTCGTCATTTATCAGGAAGGGAGGAAGGTTCACCGCCAGAATGCTTAATAGATTACTTTCCCAAAGATTGGTTGTTGGTAGTTGATGAGAGTCATGTAACATGTCCTCAACTTCATGCGATGTACAACGGTGATCAATCTAGAAAAAAAGTTTTAATAGATCATGGTTTTAGATTGCCAAGTGCTGCAGATAATAGACCTCTAAAATGTGAAGAGTTTTGGGAAAAATCAAAACAAACATTATTTATAAGTGCAACTCCCGGACAATGGGAATTAGATCAATGTGATGGCGAATTTATTGAGCAAGTTATAAGACCAACAGGGGTATTAGATCCTGTAATTGATGTAAGACCTAGTGAGGGACAAATAGAAGATTTGCTATCTGAAATAAGAATCAGAGCTGAAAAGAATCAAAGAGTGTTAGTGACAACACTTACTAAGAGAATGGCCGAAGATCTAACCGATTTTTTATCTGAAAATAAAGTAAGAGTTAGATATTTGCATTCCGAAATCCATTCAATTGAAAGAATTGAAATTATTCAAGATCTTAGAATGGGCGAATATGATGTTTTGGTAGGAGTTAATTTATTAAGAGAGGGACTAGATCTTCCTGAAGTATCTTTAGTAGCCATTTTAGATGCTGATAAAGAAGGTTTTCTTAGGGCAGAAAGGTCATTGATTCAAACAATAGGAAGAGCTGCCAGACATGTTGAAGGTGTTGCCTTGCTTTATGCAGATAACTTCACAGATTCAATGAAAAGAGCAATATCTGAAACAGAAAGAAGAAGAACTATTCAAAAAAAATATAACCAAGTCAATGGTATTACTCCAAAACCTGCAGGCAAAAAAGTAGAAAATTCAATATTATCTTTTCTAGAACTTTCCAGAAAACTAGATGCAGGTGGTTTATCTAAAGATTTAATGAATATAGTAAACAACAAAACTGACGCAATTCTCAATTCCAGTGATAATCAATGTTTGCTCGAAGAATTGCCTGACTTAATAGAAAAGTTAGAAATTAAAATGAAAGATGCTGCAAAAGAGTTAGATTTTGAAGAGGCAGCAAATTTGAGGGATAGAATTAAAAAATTAAGACAAAAATTGGCAAGAAATAATTAAAAAGAACTTATTTTTCTAATTCGAAATGATTATGAATCGCGTTAACTGCTTTGTCACAATCTTTTTCTAAGACAACACATGAAGTCCTAATTTCGCTAGTGGCAATCATTTCAATATTAATATTTTGGTCAGCCAATGCTCTAAATATTTTTCCAGCCGTTCCAACCTTGAATGCCATTCCCGCTCCTACAGTACTTACTTTGGCTATAGCAGGGCCGTCTTCAATGTATGATCCGGGTAATTTTTTTGTTAAGGCCTCAAAAACTAATTTAGCTTTTTCTCTATCTTGTTTATTCATTGTAAGACTAATATCCTTAGTTTTTAAAGAGGAAATTCTTTCAGACTGAACAATAGTATCGATAAGTAAATTATTTTCAGCTAATGCTAAACATATCGATGCTGCTACACCTGGACGATCAGGCAGTTTTCGAAAGCTTACCTGAACTTGGTTTTTATCTAATGCAATTCCTCTTACTTCAGGTTGATCTTGTTTTTCATTGATTGGATTAACAAATATTTGTGTATCGGATAACTTAAATTTCTCAGCAACAAATCTAATAGCTTTTGGTATATTATTAATTTCAATTACACAGCTGACTTTAATTTCACTAGTAGCTATTAACCTAACATTTATATTCGCTTGAGATAAAGTATCAAATAAATCAGCTGAAACACTAGGCCTGCCCATAATGCCTGCTCCTTGAATACTTAATTTAGTCATGTTGGTTTTTAAGTTAAATTCTCCCCCTAATTGACTAGTTATAAGTTCACATTGTTCTGCAGTCTTTTTTACTTCTAATTCACCAACAGTAAATGTAATATCGTTTTTATTTCCATCATTTGTCGCTTGTATTATTAAATCTACGTTAATACTTGCTTCTGAAAGTTTTTCAAATATTTGCGCAGCAATCCCAGGCCTATCAGGAATATTTGAGAGACTGAATACTGCTTGGTTTTCTAATACTTCAAGACTATTGACTGTTTTTGTTAATTCTAAGCTTCCTCTTTTTAGCGGGAGAGGTTCGATTTGACTTTCTAGGAGAGTCCCACTGGAGTCACTTTGGCTTGATTTGACACACAATTTAATTCCATAATTGCGAGCAATTTCTACTGCTCTTGGATGCAGAACTGAAGCACCGACGCTTGCAAGTTCAAGCATTTCCTCGCAGCTAATTTCATCTAAGAGTTTTGCATTAGGAACAATCCTTGGATCAGTAGTAAGAACTCCTGGAACGTCTGTATAAATTTCGCAAGTCTCAGCTCCTAAAGCTGTTGATAAAGCTACCGCAGAAGTATCTGAACCACCTCTGCCCAAAGTAGTAATTTCCATTGAACCCGTATGGCTTAATGTTGTTCCTTGAAATCCAGCCACTACCACTACAAAACCCTGATTTATATAATTTTGGATTCTTTCTGTTTTAATATCCAGAATTCTGGCTTTCCCATGAATTGATTCAGTAATAATTCCAACCTGGCTACCGGTCATTGAAATTGCAGGTATTCCGTATTCGTTTAATGCCATGGAGAGAAGAGCTATGGTTACTTGCTCTCCAGTTGAGAGAAGCATGTCTAATTCTCTTCGATTAGGATTTTTACTAATTGATTCCGCTAAACAATTTAAATCATCTGTAGTTTGTCCCATTGCAGAGACAACTACGACAATTTCATTTCCTGCTTCTTTACTTTGACAAATGCTACTTGCAATATTTTTAATTTTTTTAATATCACCGACAGAAGTACCGCCAAATTTTTTTACTAGTAAAGCCATATTTAAATCATAATGTAAATTCTTAAACTTATAATTTGGTTAACTTAAATTAATTAATTTCTCTGTAAAAACATTTATAGGATTATTACCTTGTTTTAGTAATGATTCAATATCTAATAAGTTACTCATTAAATTAATTAAATATTCTTGCGATATATTTTTCACTTTTCTTCGAATAAAAAAAATTCTTTTTGGATTAGAAATGCCTGCAAGATTACAAATCTTCTCTAGATTATCGTTTCCTGAATTAACTGCTAATTTAATAATGGTATGAATTCTTATTTGACTAATTAAACCTGCATTTAGTCTTAAAGCAGGTTCTCCTTTTTGTAGGCAATAATTTATTTCAATAAGACTTTCATTAATATTTTTTTGTAAGAGAAGATCAATGATTTTGAAAATGTTGGATTGATGATCACTAAATATTTTTTTTACATCAATACTTTTAAGAAAAAGTTGTGAATTCGAATCACTTGATACTGCAGAGAGGTATGTTTTTGCTTTGGCTAATTCATTTATTAGTTTAAAGCTGTCATTACCAACTGAATCAATAATTATTTCAGCTGCATTTTTATCAATTTTGATATTCATTTCATTTGCTGTATCTTCTAAAAATCTTTTTTGTCCCTCATAGTCCCAGATCTCTGGTAAAGAAAATGACTTTTCTTTAGCTAAATTATTTTTGATAAGTTTTTGTAAAAATTTAGTACTCTTTAGTCTTGAGTCTGGTTTTTTTGTATTTTGCAAAATTAAATAAGTATTTTGAGGTATATTGTCATGAATTTTTTCAAATTTAGTTCTTAGATCTTCATTTTTGGCAGTAAAAATGGGATTATTTTTCAATGTAACTATTCTGTATCCATCTCCAAAAGGAGGTGTAAGAACTTCATCAAAAGCTTTATTGACTTGTTCATCATCATCTCCATTTAAATTAGTTACGTTTATTTCTTTCCATTCTTTGGATACTTCCTTATCAATTAATTTTTGAATAAATGTATTTTGAGCATTTAGATCATTACCCCATAATATTTGTATTGGCATAATAGCTCAATAAAAACCATATATTAACTATGATTACTTCTAACACAAATTAAATTTAATGGTAATAGATCATCCAATTTTTTTGGAAAGCATCAGATTCATAAGATCTCGTTTAGTAGCCAATGATCTAAATTATTTGGAAAAAAAAGTTTTAGAGAGATTAGTCCATACTTCAGGAGATTTTACAGTTCAAAATCTTGTAAATTTTAGTGAAGGTGCTTGTGAAAAGGGTCTTCAGGCACTTAAAAATGGTGCTCCTATTTTAACTGATACCGATATGGCAGCAGCAGCAATAAAATCCATGGCAGAAAATACCACTAGGAATAAAGTATTCACCGCTAGAATGTGGTTTGGAAAAAATAATCATATAAACTTAACTAAAACTGCATATGGCTTAGGTGAAGGTTGGAAGGAGTTATCCGCTATAAATTCTGGAAGCAAATCTCCTATTGTAGTTATTGGTAGTTCGCCTACAGCGTTAACTTATTTAATTGATATTTTAGAAAATGCAAAAGATTTACCTAGTTTAATTATCGGAATGCCTGTTGGATTTATTGGAGTAGAGAATAGCAAAAACAAACTGATTTCCACCGATCTTCCTAGAATTGTTTTGAATTCAACTAGAGGAGGTGCTGCCATGGCAGCTGCTGCGGTTAACGCTTTATTGAGGGAAACAATTTAAAAAGTATTTATTTTATAAAAATGTCAAAAGTCTACTTAATATCATAATTTAATTTGTTATTTTCTTCTAAAGAATATAAAACTGATTTTGCTTTTTCTATAACTTCTTTTGGAACTCCTGCTAATTTAGCTGCTTCTATGCCATAGCTTTTGTTTGAGCCCCCTTTAACAATCCTGTGGCTAAAGATTAGCTGATCTTTATTTTGTTCTACTAAAACTTGAAAATTTTGTATATTCTTATTTGAATTTTTTAAATAATTCAGCTCATGATAGTGGGTAGCAAAAATAGTATTACATTGAATTTTTTTTGCAAGATATTCACTTACTGACCAAGCTATTGAAAGTCCATCAAAAGTAGATGTCCCTCTGCCTATCTCATCAAGTAAAACTAGTGAGCTAGAAGTTGCCTGATTTAGAATTGATGCAGTTTCAGACATTTCTACCATAAATGTTGACTGTCCAGATGATTGATCATCAACTGCCCCAATTCTTGTGAAAATCCTATCTGCAATCTTGATTTCAGCATTATTAGCAGGAACAAAGCTACCAATTTGTGTGAGAATTTGTATTAAACCAAGTTGTCTTATAAAGCAACTTTTTCCGCTTGCATTGGGACCCGTTAATATAATTAATTTTTGATTATCCTCAAAAGAGATATCGTTTGCTACAAACTTTTTATCACTTAACAATTGCTCTACAATTGGATTTCTTCCTGCGATAATTTTTGTACTATTTTTTGTCATTGAATCATTTATTGGTATTAATGAAGGTTTTATAAAATTGTTTTCTACTGCAGTAATTGATAAACCAAGTAGTGCATCAAGAGATGCTATGGATTTTGCGATTGATCTTATTTGTTTTGTTTGTTCAGCAACTATATTTCTTAATTCGCAGAAAATTTCATATTCTTTTGATGAAGCTCTACTTTTTATTTGGAAAATCTTATTTTCTTTATTTTTAATTTCTGAAGTGATATACCTTTCTTCATTAGTAAGTGTTTGCCTTTTGATCCAATGTTGTGGAGCTAAATTAACTTTTGACTTATTTATAGAAATGTAATATCCAAAATTTTTATGAAATTGAATTTTTAGGTTTGAAATTTTGCTAATTTTCCTTTCCTTTAATTCCTCTTTATTTAGCCACTCAGAGTAATCATCCATTAAATTGCGTAAACCATCTAATATATTGTCAACACCATCGTGGATCATGCCTCCTTCACTAATATTTAGAGGAGGATTTTCTACTAGTTTAAAACTAATAGTATCAGCTAATTCTAAGAGTCCTTTATCAATATTTTTTAATTGATCAGTCCAATCTGGGAGGTCATATTTAAATAATTCAATTATGGATTTTAGTCTAGGCAATTTTTTTAAACCTTCAGCTATTGCAATTAATTCTCTGGGACTTGCATGACCTGCACAAGCTCTACCTGCCAGTCTTTCTAAATCCCCCATTGCTCTAAGTAAATTTTGAGTATCTGTTCGTAATTTTTTAGATTCAAGAAAGTTTGTAATAATATTTTGTCTTTTATAAATTTCATTAACGTTTAATAGTGGTGAATCTATCCACCTTCTTAAACACCTTGCACCCATGCAAGTATAAGTTCTATCAATACTCCATAGTAGCGAACCTACATAATTGTTTTCTCGTTGTGTATTTTTGATTTCTAAGTTTTTTTGAGTTGGATAATCAATAATTAATTTGTTGTGACCATATTGGATTTGTGGAAAGTCTAATGAGATTTTTAAAGAAGAATCTTTATCTAAATTTGAAGGATTAATTTTTTCTAAATAATTTAATAAACCTCCAAGTGATCTAGTTGCATTGTTTAAATTTTTAAGTCCTATTCCCTCTAGGTTTGCAATTTGGAAATAATTTTTTATTAGATAATTTGCTTCATTAATTCCAAAATTAGTCTCTTGAGAAACAGTATATGTGATTTGACTATTTCCTTTAATTAATAAATTTCTTACTGCATTGCTTCCTACAATAATTTCTGAAGAATCTAATTTAATAATTTCATCAAATAGTTTTGACAGAGATTGGCCTTCTAAAGTTATTAATTCTCCTGTGCTTACATCAGCTTTTGATACACCCCATTCATAAGATTCATCTGAGTTTTCTTCTGATAAGTAAATAGCAGTAATCCAATTATTTTTCTTTGCTATCAACATCCCCTCTTCAATTACAGTTCCAGGAGTAATTATTCTTGTTATTCCTCTTTTAATTGGAGTCCCATAATTTCCAGAACTTTTTTCTAATTGATCGCATACAACCACAGAATAATTTTTTTTAATTAAATCAGCACAATATCTCTCCATTGCATGATGGGGAACCCCTGCCATAGGGATCTTACCAATCTCTTTGCCAGCATCTTTACTGGTAAGCGTTATTTCTAAAAGGTTAGATATTAATACAGCGTCCTCAAAAAAACATTCAAAAAAATCTCCTAATCTATAAAGTAATAACCTATCTTTATTTTCTTCTTTAAGAGTTACATAATGCTTCATTACAGGAGTTAATTTCTGTTTTGAAACTGTTTTATAGCTATAAGATTCTTCATTGATGCAAACATTTTTGTTATTTGAAATTAAATCAGTCTTGAATTTATTTATTAAATTAGTTGAATTTTTTCTTTGTCTGGGTCTTTTTTGCGATTCTTTTTTTAAATCTTCCAAAGATAAATCTTCTGGAATTTTTGTTATTTCTTTTTGCTCATTATTATCCTTGCCAATCGCAAATAAATTCTTTTGAATTATCGTATCTTCTTGCATACTTTTTTAATTCCTAAATAGATATTAGGTAGAAATTTTTTTTTTGCATTTAAAGTGGCTAAAGTATGTAAATTTTCTCTAAAAATTATCATTTTCATGAGATTATAGTATTTATAATAATTGAAACTTAAGACTGAATTATGCAGGCTGTTAACTTTTTCTTCGTAAATGCTCTATTATTTGCTTCTTTAATTGCGGTAGTTGGAGTACCCGTTTTATATGTAACTCAACCCTCTACTGAGGAAGGACAGCGAGAAAGTAGGAGAAAAATTTATTCTATTGCCGCTGTTTGGGTTGTTTTGGTTTTTGTTACAGGTATAGTTTCTTCATTAGTTTGAATTTAATACCTTTTCGTGAGAGTCTATTAATATATCGAAGTAAAATTTAATGGCTATTTTTGAGGGTTCTTTTACTAATGCGTCTACTTTAAAAGTTGGGATTGTAATAGCAAGATTTAATGATTTAATTACAAATAAAATTCTATCTGGTTGTCTTGATTGTTTAAAAAGACATGGTTTAGATACTTCTGAATTAAGTAATCAAGTAGATATTTTATGGGTTCCTGGTTCATTTGAATTGCCAATCGCAGCTAAAACCCTCATGAAAAAAAAGAGTTATGACGTTGTAATTGCTCTTGGGGCTGTTATTCGTGGTGAAACTTCCCACTATGATGTGGTTATATCTGAGGCGAGCAAAGGTATTGCACAAGTTTCAAATGAAAAAAATGTTCCAATTATTTTTGGAGTTTTAACTACTGATACTATGCAGCAGGCTCTAGAAAGAGCAGGAATTAAAAATAATCTTGGTTGGAATTATGCTTTACAAGCAATTGAGATGGGATCCTTAATTAAAAATTTAAATTAATTGAAAAAATTTAATTATTTCTATCATTGATCCCTTCTTTGAGATAAAATAAAAAAGCTATGCGGATGTAGCTCAGTGGTAGAGCATCTCCTTGCCAAGGAGAATGTCGAGAGTTCGAATCTCTTCATCCGCTTTTCATGTTTGTATCTTTTAAGATAATCAAAAAAAATTTCGTAATGACAAGAGTAATTTCTATTGAGGATTTAAAGGGATTATTTACTAAACCTTATGGTACAGATGCACCAACAAAACAAAAATGGGCTGAATTTTATAATGAAAATGTTATTTTTACAGACCCAACACAGGAAACAGAGGGCTTAGATTCTTATGTTAAAGCTCAAGAGAAGCTAGTTAAAAGATGTGATGATGTGTTTTTAGAAACTCATGCAATTTCCATAACTGGTGATTGTGGATTTGTTGAATGGACAATGGGTTTAAAAATTATGGGTAAAGAATTTATTTATCCTGGAACTACTCGTTTATTATTTGGTGAAAATGGATTAATAAAAGAACACAGAGATTACTTTGACTTTTGCGGCCCAACTTTTGGACCAGTTCCTATTTTAGGAACATTTATAAGATGGCTTTATAGTAAATTTGTATCTTGATTTTGTTTTCTTTAGAAACAGAGTGACTTATATTTCACGAATCAATAAATTTTGAGAAGTAACTTCTTTAAAATCAAATTGAGAATAAAACAATTCTTTATTTGTTGTCATTAGATATAATTTTTTTGTATTTTGAATTTTTTTAGAAGATAAAAGATTTTTTACAATTAATGTGCCAAAGCCTTTGCCTTGGTGATTTTGATCTATAACAATATCCCAAAGCACTCCGCGGTAGATCCCATCGGTTAAAGCTCTGCCAAAACCAACTATTTCCTTACCAACCCAAAGACTTATTACAACATCACTGTTAGCAAGACATTTTTTTAGATCATTAATTGTTCTATTTTTTGCCCAGAAAGCATTGGTATCTAGTAATTTTTGTAGCTTAATTAATCCATTTGTTGGTTTAAGATTAGGACCTAATCCAAAAACCCTTAACCCTAAAGCTCCTTTGGCATGTTTGATTAGAGATATTTCTTTCATTTATTAAAAAGATTTTTGAAAAGTGATGTCAGTTAGGTTACTTTTGTGACTGTAATCTAAATACCTTAATCGATCATTTCTATAAAATAAAGAGATAATATTTTTCTTCATTCTGTTGTAACGCACTAATTTATAATGTTTGTAATAAGATGAATTTTTTAAGGACTTTGACTTATGCTAAAACTTTTGTTGGGAGATCCGAATACACGAAAGTTAAAGCGCTATCAACCAATAGTGGAAGAGATAAATTTTTTAGAAGAAGAAATTTCTCAACTGACTGATGATGAGCTTAGAAAAGAAACTCAAAATCTTAAATCAAATATTTCAGCAGAATTAGATTTTAAAAAACAAAAAGAACTCCTAGAAGAATTTCTTCCTAAAGCTTTTGCAATTGTGCGAGAAGCAAGTAAACGTGTTCTTGATATGAGACATTTTGATGTCCAATTAATAGGCGGGATGGTTTTAAATGAGTGTCAAATTGCTGAGATGAAAACTGGAGAGGGAAAAACTCTTGTCGCAACATTACCTTGTTATTTAAATGCTCTTACGGGAAAAGGTGTTCATGTTGTTACTGTAAATGATTATTTAGCTAGAAGGGATGCAGAGTGGATGGGACAAGTTCATCGTTTTTTAGGTTTATCCGTTGGTTTGATTCAACAAGATATGAATCCAGTTGAGAGAAAGAAAAATTATGATTGTGATATAACTTATGCCACAAATTCAGAATTAGGATTTGATTATTTAAGAGATAATATGGCTACCGATATTAATGAGGTAGTTCAAAGAAAATTTAATTACTGCGTAATTGATGAGGTTGATTCAATATTAATTGATGAAGCAAGAACACCTTTAATCATCTCTGGCCAAGTTGAAAGACCACAAGAAAAATATCAAAAAGCTGCAGAATTATCTCTTGCATTAGTCAAAGCAAAAGAATTAAGTAAAGATGGCATTGATCCAGAAGGGGATTATGAAGTTGATGAAAAACAGAGAAGTTGTATATTAACTGATCAGGGTTTTGCAAAATGTGAAGAGTATTTGGGAGTTAATGATTTATATAATCCTCAAGATCCTTGGGCGCATTATATAACTAACGCTTTAAAAGCCAAAGAATTATTTATTAAAGATGTAAATTATATTATTAAGAATGATGAGGCTGTCATAGTGGATGAATTTACTGGTAGGGTAATGCCTGGAAGACGTTGGAGTGATGGGCAACATCAGGCAATAGAAGCCAAAGAGAGTCTTAAAATTCAGGCTGAGACTCAAACATTAGCATCCATAACTTATCAGAATTTTTTCCTTTTATATCCTGGTTTAGCAGGAATGACGGGAACTGCAAAAACTGAGGAGGTTGAATTTGAAAAAACTTATAAATTAGAATCAACAGTTATACCGACAAATCAAATAAGAAAGAGACAAGATTGGTCTGATCAAGTATTTAAGACAGAGATTGGTAAATGGAAAGCCGTTGCTAAAGAAACTGCACAAATTCATAGAAATGGTAGACCTGTTTTAGTCGGTACGACAAGTGTTGAAAAAAGTGAATTATTAAGTTCACTTTTATCTGAAGAAAAAATTCCACATAATTTGTTAAATGCTAAGCCAGAGAACGTTGAACGCGAGGCAGAAATTGTTGCTCAGGCAGGAAGAGCAGGCGCTGTTACTATTGCGACTAATATGGCTGGAAGGGGAACAGATATAATTCTTGGCGGTAATAGTGACTATATGGCAAGGCTTAAATTAAAAGAAATTTTAATTCCTTTGTTAGTTAAGCCTGATAATGAGCATAAGCCACCAATACCTAAACAAAGAAATTCAAAATCTAAGGGTGGTTTTTCTAAAAAAACTGGTTCAAATTTGAAAAAGAACATTTCAAATTCTTCAACAAGTCTTTTCCCTTGCAAACTAGATGAAGCAATTGAAAAGAAACTCTCTCTTTTATCTGATGAACTTGTTAAAAAATTGGGGAGATAGACAACTTTCTGTTTTAGAGCTTGATGACAGGATAGCTACAGCTGCAGAAAAAGCACCGACTGATGATGACTTGATAAAGCTTTTGAGAGAGTCTTTGTCTGATGTGAAAAAAGAATATGAAAAAGTTTTGATTCATGAAGAAGAAAAAGTAAGAGAAGCTGGCGGTTTACATGTCATAGGTACTGAGAGACATGAATCAAGAAGAGTGGATAATCAACTTAGAGGAAGAGCAGGAAGACAAGGTGATCTTGGAAGTACAAGATTCTTTTTATCTTTAGACGATAATTTATTAAGGATTTTTGGAGGGGATAGAGTAGCAAATCTAATGAATGCTTTTAGGGTTGATGAAGATATGCCTATTGAGTCAGGAATGCTTACTAGGTCTCTAGAAAGTGCTCAAAAGAAAGTTGAAACCTACTATTACGATATTAGAAAACAAGTTTTTGAATACGACGAGGTAATGAATAATCAAAGAAAAGCAGTTTATGGTGAAAGACTAAGAGTATTGAAAGGAATTGATTTAAAGAGACAGGTAATAGGATATGGAGAAAGGACAATGATTGAAATTGTAGATGCCTATATTAATCCTGATCTTCCTCCTGAAGAATGGAATATTGATCAATTAATTTCTAAAGTCAAAGAATTTATTTATTTATTAGATGATCTTAAATCTGATGATGTTAATTTACTGTCAATAGAAGAATTAAAAAACTATCTTCAAGAGCAGCTGCGAATAGCTTATGATTTAAAGGAATCACAAATAGAAAAGATTCGTCCAGGATTAATGAGAGAAGCTGAAAGATTTTTCATTTTGCAGCAAATCGATAATTTATGGCGAGAACACCTTCAATCAATGGATTCCTTGAGGGAATCAGTCGGATTGAGAGGTTATGGTCAAAAAGATCCATTAATTGAATATAAAAACGAAGGGTATGACATGTTCCTCGAAATGATGACTAATATGAGACGAAATGTTATTTATTCAATGTTTATGTTTCAACCTAAAACTGACGTTAATGAAAAAAATTAAATCAATATTTAATCATCTCCAAGAAATTCAAAAATTTCTTTATCTTTAAGATTTTGAGAATCACCGAGTTGTGAAATATCAATAGATTCTGAGCTTGCTATACATTGTAGAGTTTTTTGTAATTTAAGAATTTCATTTTCAAGAGAGTCTATCCTATCCATTAAATTTTTTATCACATTAGCTTCTGCATCTGGTAAGGCAGAGTGAGCTAAGGGATTAACTTTTACACCACTTTGATGTACTACCCTGCCAGGAACTCCGACCACAGTACTGTTACCCTCTACATTTCGAACAACTACGGAGCCAGCACCAATCCGGGTATTAGATCCTACCGTGATGGATCCAAGAACTTTTGCGCCTGCTCCTACTACAACATTTTCCATTAAGGTGGGGTGTCTTTTGCCATGGCTTTTACCTGTACCTCCTAATGTCACTCCCTGATAAAGCAAACAGTTATTTCCTATTTCAGCAGTTTCACCAATTACAACGCCCATTCCATGGTCTATGAAAACCCTTTTTCCAATTTTTGCCCCAGGATGGATTTCAATACCCGTTGCTAGCCTATTAAGATGACTGAGTAAACGGGGAATCAAAGGAATATTTAATTGCCATAATTTATGCGTAAACCTATGTATAACTATTGATTGAAAGCCTGGGTAGCAAAGGAATATTTCTAATATTCCTCTTGCGGCGGGATCTCTCTCTCTGATAATTTCTATATCTGATTTAAAAGTTTTCAATATCATGATTTAATTAATCACCCCTATTTCTTTTTTTAATTGATTTATTGTTTCGATACTTAAATAATTTTTAGCACATATTATTTGAGGTAATCTAATCAACTGAGAACGATTTTTGAATAATGTGCTTTCTACAACTGATAAACTCGGTCCATCACACACTATATGGTTTGAAGCCTTTAAAAGTGATAGTAATCTACTGTTATTGTCTGAGATTGCCGTCATAAGCATTAATTCACTACCACGCATGCTATGTATAATGACCTCTGCTGCTCTCAATAAACCAGGACTTATGCTAACAATGCCTACACAACTTCCAGCATTTAATTCCTTGAGAATTTTTAATTCCTTCTGAAAGTCGCTCAAGTCAACTGCAATTGCGCGAACTCCATGTTGCTTAGCAACTTTTTCTAGAGGCTGTAAAAAATATCTGCTTGTGACAATCGTACCATTATTTGAATTACTCAAAACTTTTTCTAATTCTTCCATAGGAACAACTTCTACTGGTACATTAACTGTTGTAGAAAGGTCTTCTGCTATTAACATAGAAGCTCCAATATCTTCTCTAGGAGTACTGACTATGATTCTTGATCCGCACTTAATGCGCCAATCAATTTCATTGTTCAATATCTCTCTCGTCTCTTGTAAAGTGAATCCAAGACTTATTAAGTTGTCAATAACCTTCTTTGCTTCTTGATCAGGTGCTTTACTTATTTTATCTTTTGAGTAAAGTGATTTTGTAAATTCTCTTTTAGTAAGATTATCTCTTACGTAGATACCTGATCCAGCTATTGCTTCAACAACCCCATCTATTTCCAGTTGTCTGTAAACTTTGCTTATTGTATTACGATGGAGTCCAGTCTGCATTGCAAGTTGCCTAGTACTGGGAAGTCTGTGTCCTGGAGGATAATGTCTTGCTGCAATCGCAAAACAAATTTGATTACTTAGTTGAGTAGATGCTGGGATATCACTTTCTTGTTGAATATGGAATCTCACCTTAGAAAACCCTAACTAATTTAATTTTTGATATAGCGACACTTTAACATTTGTCCTATTTTTTGATAACAATTTATGAACCATCATCTTTTTTAATAAGAGGAGTTTTGCGAGGGCTTAAAAACATAATCATGTTTCTCCCTTCTCTTTTTGGTTTTTGTTGAACTTCTGATTGTTCTTCTAGATCATTAGCCATTCTTAAAAGAAGAGTCTCAGCTAAATTTGAGTGTTGAATTTCTCTTCCTCTAAAAATTACAGTGCACTTTACCTTATCTCCCGATTTTAGAAATTTAGTAGCTTGACCAATCCGAACATCATAATCATGTTTGTCAATTTTATACCTCATTTTTACTTCTTTAACTTCTGTTTGATGAGATTTTTTCCTTGCTTCTTTAGCTTTCTTTTCTTGTTCAAATTTATATTTACCGTAGTCCATGATTCTACAAACAGGAGGATTTGCTTTTTCGCTCACTAAAACTAAATCAAGTTCTCTTTGAGATGCTATTTCTAATGCTTTTAATCTATCTATGACGCCTAATTGTTTTCCATCTGAATCAACGACTCTCAATTGAGGGTATTTTATTCTTTCATTTATATTTGGTAGCTCTCTAACTGGAGCTCTTCGGTCAAAGCGTGGGCGTGGTGGCATTCAGTTAATTAAATAAATTGATTGGATGATGAACAAAATCTATTTTTATAAAGTTAGCTTAAAAAAGACTCTATTTTAATTATTGCATCTTTTAGCAGGTTTTTGTTATTAAGCCAAAGAGGATTATTTTTATTACGAAACCAAGTTTTTTGTCTTTTGGCAAATTGGATTGTTTTTGTCGCAGTTAACTCAATCGCTTTGTCAATTGTTGAACTGTTATTTAAAACATCCCGAGCTTCTCGATAACCAATGGTTTCTAATATTGGCAAATCAAATCCGTATTTAGAGATAAGGTGGTTCGTCTCCTCAATAATTCCAGATAAAAACATATTTTTTGTTCTTTGAAAAATTCTTTCTTTTAAATTATCTCTATCTAATCCAAGCTCTAGGATTTTCCAGTTGGGCGGTTTTTGAACTTGCAGAGTTGACAAAGGTTTACCTGTTACGTAGAAGACTTCTAAAGCTCTTATTGTTCTAATGTGGTCAGCAAAATTGATTTTTTTTGTTGATAGTGGATCACAAATTTTTAACAGGTCCCAACGTTTTTCCTGACCAAGTTCTTCTAATTGTCTTCTGAAATTATTTTGAGGAGGGACATCTGGGACAAAAAATCCTTTTGTTATTGAGTTCATATACAACCCACTTCCTCCAACAAGAAAGGGCAAATTATTTTTTTGAATTTCTCCCTTAATAGATTGTTGAGCAATTTCTTGAAATTCCTTTACATTAATTGGATTGATTGGTTCCTCAATATCTATTAAAAAATGCTTTATTTTTTTTTGTTGGATTTTAGATGGCTTGGCTGTTCCAATATCCATGGACTTATAAATCTGCCTAGAATCGATGTTGTGTATATGAGTTTTAAAATATTCTGCAATTTCAATAGCTAATTCTGTTTTGCCACTTGCAGTAGGCCCAATTAAAATTATTACATGAGGTAGATACGAAGACATATGAATTTCTGATGAAAAAAATATTAGCTATATAATTAAAGTGATTAAATTTTTCATTGACTTCGAGCCTTTACCTTATTGCGGTGGTAAGTTGAATGAAAGACCTTTTAAAAATAACATTTTAAAAGCCTAATATTTTTTTATCTTAAATGAGTGAGGACAAAAGATCTAATAAAATCTCAAATGATTATGGCGCGGAACAGATACAGGTTTTAGAGGGGTTAGAACCAGTCCGTAAACGCCCTGGGATGTATATAGGTTCAACAGGACCTAGAGGATTACATCATTTAGTCTATGAGGTAGTTGATAACTCGGTTGATGAAGCACTTGCAGGACATTGTGATCATATAGAAATAGTTTTGCGAGCAGATGGTTCTGCTTTAATTTCTGATAATGGACGAGGTATTCCAACAGATATTCATCCAAGAACAGGGAAAAGTGCTTTAGAAACTGTACTAACTGTTCTGCATGCAGGAGGTAAATTTGGAAGTGGTGGTTATAAAGTTTCGGGAGGTTTGCATGGAGTAGGAATATCTGTAGTTAATGCTCTAAGCGAATGGGTTAATGTGACTGTTTATAGGGATGGAAGAGAATTTAATCAAAGATTTGAAAAAGGTGTGTCAAAGGGTGAATTGGGAACTAAAAAGCAGACTGGCAAACCATTTAAGAAAGGAACAACTATTTGCTTTAAACCCGACAAATCGATTTTTTCTGGAGGAATTGAATTTGAATATGCGCTTCTATCATCTAGATTAAGGGAGCTAGCTTATCTTAATGGCGGAGTAAAAATTGTTTTTAGAGATGAAAGGAATCAATTATCAGATGGTTCTTTTAAAGAAGAAATTTATTTGTATCAAGGAGGTATTAAAGAATATGTTGAATACATGAATGCTGAAAAAGATTCTATTCATCCTGAAATAATTTATGTTGACTCACAGAAAGAAAATGTATATGTGGAAGCAGCTTTGCAATGGTGTTCAGATGTATTTTCAGATAATATTTTAGGATTTGCAAATAATATTAGAACTATTGATGGAGGGACTCATATTGAAGGGCTAAAAACAGTTCTGACAAGAACTTTCAATAATCTTGCAAAAAAGAGAGGCAAAAGAAAAGATATTGAAAAAAATTTAGCTGGCGAAAATATTAGAGAGGGTTTGACTGTTGTTTTATCAGTAAAAGTTCCAGATCCCGAATTTGAAGGGCAAACAAAAACAAAATTAGGAAATACTGAAGTACGGGGAATTGTGGATTCTCTCATTGGGGAGGCTCTCACAAAATATATGGAATTCAATCCTGGAATTTTGGACTTGATTCTTGAAAAAGCAATTCAATCATTTAATGCAGCAGAAGCTGCGAGAAGGGCTAGAGAATTAGTAAGAAGAAAAAGTGTTCTAGAAAGTTCTACATTACCCGGCAAATTAGCAGATTGTAGTTCTAGAGATCCTTCAGAATCAGAAATTTATATAGTAGAAGGAGATTCAGCTGGTGGATCAGCAAAACAAGGACGAGATAGAAATTTTCAGGCTATATTGCCTCTCAGGGGTAAAATTCTTAATATTGAAAAAACTGACGATACTAAAATTTATAAAAATACAGAAATACAGTCATTAATAACAGCTCTAGGATTAGGAATAAAAGGAGAGGAGTTCGACAAGAGCTCTTTGAGATATCATAGAGTTGTAATTATGACAGATGCTGATGTTGACGGTGCTCATATAAGAACCTTATTGCTTACATTTTTTTACAGATATCAAAAAGAACTTGTTGAGAAAGGTTTTATATACATTGCTTGTCCCCCTCTTTATAAAGTTGAAAGAGGTAAGAATCATAATTACTGTTATAACGAGAATCAATTAAAGGATACAATTCAAGGTTTTGGAGAAAATGCAAATTATAATATTCAAAGATTTAAGGGATTAGGAGAGATGATGCCAAAACAATTATGGGATACAACTATGAATCCTCAAACAAGGATGATGAAAAGGGTTGAAATTGAAGATGCGCTTGAAGCTGACAGAATATTCAATATACTAATGGGAGATAAAGTTGCACCAAGAAGAGAATTTATTGAAACTCATAGCAGCAACCTAGATATGGCAACTTTAGACATATGATTAATAATGTTCTCAAGAATTTTTGTTTAATTACTTTTGCATTAATTGCTCCAATTACATTACCTGCTGGCGGGATCCAAAAAAGTTTAAATCAAAATAAGTTCCCTATTAATACAAATGAAATTATTTTGAGTTCCAATGCTTCTCTTTATTCTTATCCTGAGATTTATGCTAAGGAGTTATTAGTTCTTGATGTAGGTACAACTTTATCAATTTTACGTAATTGGAAAGTCAGCAAAAATGAAACTTGGTTTAGGGTTGAACTAGCTTCTAATAAATTTTTAGATGATCCTAATAAGATTTTAAAAGGCTGGATAAAAATGTAAATTTTGGATTTAGGTTCAATAACTATAATTTTACTCGGCAGTACTTTTGGATTAATACTTAGATTATTCATACAAAATAATTTTAAAAAAAGTATAGGTTTTGATATTCAAAATACTTCAATAGTAAATTTTTTATCATCTTTTTTATTAGGAATTTTAGTAGCTTTAAATTTTATTAATAACGAAATATTAGTGTTATTTTATAGTGGTTTTTTAGGATGTTTTAGTACATTTTCTTCCTTTATATATCAACTATTTGATTTATTTAAAAAGGGAAAATTCCTAAGATTATTTTTCCACTATATTGAAGTGATCTTTTTTTCATTCCTGTTCTTTTATCTAGGTTTTTTTCTTATTCAGTTTTTTTAAAGTGAAAATAAATAATTTTATTTATATTCTTTTGGCTGCTTACCTAGCTACTTTTTTTAGATTAATCATAAATAATAATTTTCTTATTTCAATAATTGGATCATTTTTAGTAGGTTTTTTTATCAGTAGAAGATTAAGTTATTCATCTGAAAAAATTTTATTGAGTGGTTTTTTTTCTTGCTTTACATCCTTTAGCGGATTTATATATTTTTTGTACACAATTTTAAAACAAGGGGATTGGATAAAATTTATAATTTTGTTTAATTTAATAATTATCATAAATTTATTCACAATGCTTTTCGGGGTCTGGATAAGTAGAAAAATTACTTAGATTTCATATAATGGTGTTGTTACTTTGATATGGGATTATATTTATGAATGACAATAATCTTGAAACAGTTACATCGTTATCTTCAGATTTAAGTACACGTGAAAATATTACTTTTCAACTTGAGGAATTGCTCATCGCGGGAAATTATGATGAGGCAAAGTTACTTTTAGAGCCATCCCAACCTGTTGATATTGCGGATGCTATTGGAAGCCTTCCACTAATATTGCAGGCTTTGGCATTTCGATTATTAAAGAAAAATGAAGCAATTGAGGTTTATGAATATTTAGATCCAGTAGTTCAGCAAACTTTATTAGAAAGACTTCGTTCAGGAGAAGTTTTAGAAATTGTTGAGAAAATGTCTCCTGATGATAGGGTTCAACTCTTTGATGAATTACCTGCAAAAGTTGTAAGAAAATTTTTATCTGCTCTTAGTCCTGGTGAAAGGAAAGTAACAGCTGAATTACTTGGATATGAGCCGGAAACTGCAGGTAGATTAATGACAACTGAATTTATAGATCTTAAAGAGATGCAAACAGCAGGTGAGGCCCTTTCTTTAGTTAGAAAAAGAGCTCCATTTACTGAAACTATCTATAGCTTATATGTTACGGATAAAGAAAGACATTTAACTGGTATTCTCTCTTTAAGAGATCTTGTAACTGCTGATCCTTCTAAGCCAATTGGAGACGTTATGACTAGAGATGTAGTCAATATCGCCACTAATACGAATCAAGAAGAGGTTGCTAGAGCAATACAAAGATATGATTTTTTAGCTCTCCCAGTCGTTGATAAGGAAAAAAGACTTGTTGGGATTGTCACCGTCGATGATTTAATTGATGTTATAGAACAAGAAGCAACAAGAGATATTTATGCAGCGGGGGCAGTTCAACCTGGTGATGAAGATGATTATTTCCAAAGTAGTTTGTTTACGATTGCTCGAAGAAGAATTTTATGGTTATTAATTTTGGTTTTAGCAAATGGTTTAACAACAAAAGTTATAGCTATGAATGATCAAATATTAAAAGAAATAGTTTTATTAGCTGCATTTATTCCACTTCTTGTAGGAACGGGGGGGAATGTTGGCGCTCAAAGTTCAACAGTTGTCATTCGAGGTTTAAGTACACAAAAACTGAAGTCTCTTGGTGCAATTAAGGCAGTAGTTAAGGAGGCAATAACAGGCGCTCTTTTAGGTGTTTTTATGATGCTTGTAGTATTTCCCTTCGCTTGGTGGCAAGGAGAAGGTCCTTTAATCGCCTCTGCAGTGGGTATAAGTTTGATATCTATAACAACGTTAGCTGCTACAACAGGAGCTATCCTCCCTTTGTTGTTTGACAGAATGAAATTGGATCCAGCTTTAATGTCCTCACCTTTCATTACAACCGTAACTGATATTGCTGGTGTATTTATTTATCTCAGTACAGCAAAATGGCTATTAAACTCTTCATTAGTCTAAATTCAGTAGGTATTTATTCTCATTTTTGTAAAATTGTGGATTTTTTTGTTTAACTTTACATTTCTTAATGGTATTGTTTACAAAACATCATTCAATCTTTATGTCTTCTGAAACAATAAGTGAAAATAAACTAGCGTCAATCGCAAGTATAAAATCTAGTAATGATGTTGATCTTGTTCGATCATACTTAAGGGATATTGGAAGAGTTCCATTACTATCGCATGAGCAAGAAATTACTCTGGGTCGCCAAGTTCAAGAATACATGGAAGTTGAAAGAGCAGAATTAGAAATTATCGAATTAACAGGAGATAAGCCTAGCATTGATGAATTATCGACCAAATTAAACTTATCAACTTCCATAATAAAAAAAAGATTGAGAGCTGGACAGAGAGCTAAAGAAAGGATGGTTGCAGCAAATTTAAGATTGGTAGTAAGCGTTGCAAAAAAATATACAAAAAGAAATATGGAACTTTTAGATTTAATCCAGGAGGGAACTATAGGTCTAGTTAGAGGAGTTGAAAAATTTGATCCAGCCAGAGGATATAAGTTTTCAACATATGCATACTGGTGGATTAGACAAGGCATCACAAGAGCAATAGCTGAAAAAAGTCGTGCGATAAGGCTACCAATTCACATAACTGAAATGTTGAATAAGTTAAAAAAAGGTCAAAGAGAACTGAGTCAAGAAATGTCCAGAACTCCAACTGTAACTGAACTTGCTAAATACGTAGAGCTTCCTGAAGATGATGTTAAAGATTTAATGTGCAAAGCTGGGCAGCCAGTGAGTCTTGAAACCAAAGTTGGCGATGGTGAAGATACTGTTTTATTAGATTTACTTGCAGGGGGCGAGGATTTGCCAGACGAACAAATAGAAATGGATTGTATGAGAGGAGATCTGCATTCTCTTTTACATCAATTACCTGATCTACAATGTAGAGTTTTAAGAATGAGATACGGAATGGATGGTGATGAACCAATGTCGCTAACAGGTATTGGAAGGGTTCTTGGGATAAGTAGAGATAGAGTAAGAAATCTAGAACGAGATGGATTAAGAGGCTTGAGAAGACTTAGTGATAATGTAGAAGCTTATTTTGTTTCTTGAATAAATTCATTCATTAACTTATTTGTTTTCTCAGGTTCTTCATCATGAGGACAATGACCAGCCCCATAAATAATATCTAATCTTTTAATATTTCCGAATTTTTTCTTCCACTCTCTTGCTTCATTTAAAGATTCCCAAGGATCTTTTTCTCCCCAAATCAACTGGATTGGAGCATCAACCTTATCGAAAAGGTCAGTAGCGAGATAGTCATCAAATAAGTTAATAAAACCACGAAATGCTTCTGGAGAGTTTTTCCTCTGAGAGGGTTGATAAAGTATTTCAATCAATTCTTTATCAATATTTTTTCCTGTAGGGTAAGCTTGTTCAAGTATTTTCTTAATAACTTTTGGATTAGCAGCTCTTGTAAAAAGTGTATTGCTAATTACTCTTTGTCTGACTATTGTTTTTAGGACTGGTCTTATTAGATTCATTAATATATCACTTTTTTTTAAACGTTTATCATCCATAGTTCTTTGTGCACAATCAATCAAAATGACACCTTTGCAATTATCTTGGAGCATTTCAGCAGCTTTCAATGCAATAACACCACCAATTGAATTGCCTACCAAGTAAACAGGAGATTTTATTACCTTTGAACAAAATGTTGATATTTGATTACCCCATAAGTCAAAAGAATATTTAATTGAGTTTTCTTTATTAGGTTCGTAATCTAACAAAGCACTAGGCTGACTACTTTTCCCAAATCCTAATAAGTCAATTGCGTAGCAGTTAGAAAATTTCCCAAGAAAATCTTGGTTATATCTCCAGTGGTTTTTTGATGCCCCAAATCCATGAACTAATAAAATATTAATATTTTTTTTTGAAGTAGATTCTTTTGATAAAGACCAAGAAATTTCCCATTTTTTCCAGTTCCAAGTTTCAGATTTATTTAAAGACACTATGATTATGTTTTTAATTAAACTTTAATTCAAAAAAAAATTATTCGTTTTTAATAAATTATTCTTAGTTAAGAAAAACGTTCATTTTATGCAAAAGAAAAAGGTCATATGTATTGGAGAGGCTTTAATAGACAGAATCAGAAATAAGTCAAATAAGGGATTTACAGATTTTTTGGGCGGTGCGCCGGCTAATGTTGCTTGTGCATTAAGAAAATTAAAAATAGATTCAATATTTATAGGAAGCTTGGGTGCTGATGAATATGGAAAAAAATTCATAGCAAAATTTGATGAATTGGAAGTTAATTTAGATTTTTTGCAATTAGATAATGATTCATCTACTCGCGTGGTTAATGTAGATAGAGATAAATTAGGAGATCGTTTTTTTTCAGGTTTTGAGGAAAGTTCTCATTCATCCTTTGCAGATGAGGTTCTTAGAAAGAAATTAATCGAAAAGGAAATTTTAAATTTGGAGGAATCTTTTCTAGAAACAAAATATTTGGTTACAGGAACGATCTTATTATCATCTCCAATATCATCGGAGACTATTTTTTTTATTCTTGAACAGGCTAAAAAATTTGAAGTCAAAATAGTTATTGATTTGAATTGGAGAGAGGTCTTTTGGGATCATTCAAGTTTTTCATCAGAAATTAGTAAGGCCGCGAGAGTTAATTTAATCAAAAAATTTTTAAATAATGCAAATGTTTTAAAACTTGCCAAGGAAGAAGCAATTTTATTTTTTGAGGATGAAAATCCCTTTCTAATATCTCAACAATTGTCAAATAGACCAGATGTAATAATAACTGATGGAAAAAATCCCGTTGTATGGTATATCAATGGATTGCAGGGAATTACCGAAACTCTTTCTTCACAAAAAATTGTTGATACAACTGGAGCAGGCGACGCTTTTTTAGCTGGCTTAATTTCAAAATTCATTAATTCTGGCTATCCTGCTAATGAATTAGATATAGAAGAATGTATTAAGTTCGCAAGTGTTTGCGGATTATTAACTTGTCTTGGTGAAGGCGCCATCGAGCAACAGCCATATTATGAGAAGGTTAATAAGTTTTTGGGATCTCTTATTTCGTAATGTCTTCCATAATTTTTTGCGTAACTAATTTCTATTTTCCAGAAATCATCAATAACTGGTTCTATTAATTCTGGCCATTCAATAACTAAAATAGCTTGTCTTTGTATTGCCTCTTCTTCTTCTGAAAAAAAAACTTCTTTTGCTGAAGAAATATTTTTTAACCTGTATAAATCGAGGTGAATTAGCGGAATTTTTCCAGAGTTATAGTGATGCGATAAAGCGAATGTGGGGCTTGTAATGTCCTCAGAGATTGACAAGCCTTTAGCAATCCCTTGAACAAATGAAGTTTTCCCAGCCCCAATTGGACCCTGTAACAAAACAATTGATTGGGGATTTAATTTGCGAGAGAGTTTTTTCCCTAAATTTAAAGTGTCTTTTAAATTCTCAACAAACACAAAATTACGCAAAAATCATTTATAGTTTAATGTAAAAAGTATTTACTAGAAATGGTCATCGCAAATTCAGTTAAAACCTCTACACCTAATTATGTAATTGCTGATATCTCTTTATCAGATTTTGGTCGTAAAGAAATTAAAATTGCCGAAACAGAAATGCCTGGATTAATGGCACTTAGAGATAAATATAAATCTGAAAAGCCATTAAAAGGTGCAAAAATAGCTGGTAGTCTTCATATGACTATTCAGACAGCAGTATTAATAGAAACTCTTGTTGATCTTGGTGCAGAAGTTAAATGGGCTTCATGCAATATTTTTTCAACTCAAGATCATGCGGCTGCAGCTATCGCAGATCAAGGAATTTCTGTATACGCAAAAAAAGGTGAGACACTTGATGAATATTGGCAATATACTCACTATATTCTTGATTGGGGTTCAGACTCTCCAAATATGATTCTTGATGATGGGGGAGATGCAACTGGCTTATTGATTCTCGGCAGTAAAGCAGAAAAAGATTTATCTGTTTTAGATAATCCCGGTAATGAAGAAGAAATTGCTTTATTTAATTCTATTAAGTCTAAATTGAATAATGATAGTGACTTCTATTCTAGAATTAAGAGTAATATCATTGGTGTAACTGAAGAAACTACAACGGGAGTTGCAAGACTTTATCAACTGCAAAAGCAAAATGCTTTACCTTTCCCTGCCATCAACGTTAATGATTCGGTAACTAAGAGCAAATTTGATAATTTATATGGCTGTCGCGAATCTTTAGTTGATAGTATAAAGCGCGCAACTGATGTGATGATTGCTGGGAAGGTTGCTTTGGTAATGGGTTTTGGAGATGTAGGTAAAGGTTCAGCCCAGTCTCTTAGAGGACTTGGTGCAATAGTAAAAGTTGCTGAAGTTGATCCAATTTGTGCTCTTCAAGCGGCAATGGAAGGTTTTAGCGTTGTTACGTTAGACGATGTTGTGGAAGATATAGATATCTTTGTTACAGCAACTGGGAACTATCAAGTAATTACAAATGAAAATCTCGTCAAGATGAAAGATGAGGCCATAGTTTGTAATATTGGACATTTCGATAATGAAATTGATGTGGCTTCATTGAAAGATTATCCATGGGAAAATATTAAGCCTCAGGTTGATCACATAACTTTACCAACTGGCAATAAAATAATTCTTTTAGCTGAAGGTAGATTAGTTAACTTAGGTTGTGCCACTGGACATCCAAGTTTTGTTATGAGTAATTCTTTTACTAACCAAGTATTAGCTCAAATCGAACTTTTCAATAAGTCAGAAAAATATGCTAAGGAGGTTTATGTTTTACCAAAGCATTTAGATGAAATGGTGGCTAGATTACATCTTGATAAAATTGGTGCAAAATTAACAAAATTAACTAAGGAACAAGCTGACTATATTAATGTCTCTGTTGAAGGACCTTACAAACCAGAACTTTATAGATACTAAGTTTGAGTTTAATTTTTGTAAATTTTCTTACTTCAATTCCTGATTACATCAGTTTGGCTGTTGAAAAAAATTCAACAATTGCATACCTTACTATTTGTTTGGCTATGTTTTTAGAAAATATAATCCCCCCAATTCCTTCGGAAATAATAATGCCATTGGGTGGTTTCTTTGTTTATCAACAAAAATTAAACTTCTATATTTTAGTTTTTTGGGGATTACTTGGAACCATTTTAGGGTCATTGCCTTGGTATTATTTAGGGAGATTAGTAAATGAAAAAAGAATTTCAAATTTTTTAGATAAAAAGGGAAAATATCTGGGTATTTCCTCTTATGATCTAAATAAAAGTAAAAAGTGGTTTGATAAATATGGTGTTTCTTTAGTTTTTTGGGGCAGATTAGTACCAGGCATAAGAACTTTAATTTCAGTTCCCGCTGGAATAGAACTTATGCCATTAAGAAAATTTTTGCTTTGGACTACATTTGGTAGCTTGATCTGGGTAGCACTTCTCACTTATTCAGGGTATTTATTTGGTGAAAACTATCTAATCATTGAAACCTACCTAGATCAAATCAAGTATTTTGTAAAGCCAATTTTAATTTTAATTTTTTTATATTTTTTTATAAAAATACTTTTGAGATTTTTGAAAAAAAAATAGAACTTAGAAAGGAATTTCACTTGAATTATTGCTGTTGGAATATTGGTTATTATCAGAATCTTTTCGTGAACCTAGTAAGTTTAATCTATCTACCCTAACAACTGGTTTATATCTATCTTCTCCGGTATTTTTATCTTTCCAACTATCAATTTTAAAGCTTCCTGTAATTCCAATTAACGATCCTTTTTTCACATAATCTGCGGCTATTTGTGCTTGCTTGCCCCATATTTCTAAATTAAACCAATCTGGCTCTTCATCTCTGCTTCTTCTGTTAACTGCAATTGTGAAATTCGCTACGATGCTGCCTGATTCAAAATATCTGACATCTGGTTCTCGTCCTGCTCTGCCAACAAGGTTAATAGTGTTAATTTCCATAATTTTTTTTTTTTAATACTACTCATATTTTCAGGTTCTGCTCAAAGTTTTACGTGCTATTCATAACTAAATGACAGAATTCCAAGAGCTTATCAAAAAATAGATATATTATTTAAAAAAAGAAATTCTTATTGTGATTTTTAACAGATTTAAATTTTCTCGAGATATTGGCATAGATTTGGGAACCGCCAATACTCTTATACACGTATCAGGAAAAGGCGTTGTTTTACAAGAGCCTTCTGTGGTAGCCATGGATTTAGAAGAAGGTATTCCATTAGCTGTTGGTAAAGAAGCAAAGTTAATGCTTGGAAGGACCCCTGGAAATATAAGAGCCGTAAGACCACTAAGAGACGGGGTTATCGCAGATTTTGATGCTGCAGAACAAATGATAAAAACATTTATTCAAAAATGTAATGAAGGCAAGGGGATTGTAGCTCCAAGAATAGTGATTGGTATTCCAAGTGGAGTTACTAGTGTTGAGCGAAGAGCGGTAAGAGAAGCCGGATTAGCGGGAGCTAGAGAAGTTCATTTAATTGATGAGCCTGTTGCAGCAGCAATAGGAGCATCATTACCAGTAACTGAGCCAATTGGAACAATGATTGTTGATATTGGTGGAGGTACTACTGAGGTTGCAGTATTAAGTTTAGGAGGAACTGTTTTGAGTGAATCTGTTCGAATAGCAGGCGATGAAATAAATGAGTCAATCGCGCTCTATCTTAAAAAAGTTCACAATTTAGTTGTTGGAGAGAGAACTGCAGAAGATATAAAGATTAAAATTGGATCTGCATTTCCAGATGATGATTTTGATAAAACTACTTTAGAGGTTAGAGGTTTACATCTTTTATCTGGTCTACCTAGGTCAGTTACTTTGACATCAGGAGAAATCAGAGAAGCTATGGCTGAAACACTTAGCAAAATAGTCGAGGCTGTAAAAAGAACTTTAGAGCGAACCCCTCCCGAACTTGCTGCAGACATAGTTGATAGGGGGATTATGCTTGCAGGTGGTGGAGCTTTAGTGAGAGGCATTAATGATTTGTTGAGCGATGAAACAGGAATTTTTACTCACATAGCAGAAAGCCCACTACTTTGCGTAGTGAATGGTTGTGGAGAAGTCTTGGATGATTTTAAAAAACTCAAAAGAGTTGTTGACACTCCAGAATTTATAAGGAATGCCATAAGAGATTAATGTTATGTTAGGTATCCGACGAATTTCTACTAGTCGTTGGTGGCATAAAAAGAAAAATTGGCTATTTTTTGCAATTTTTTTATTTTTGGTTTTTGTAAGAATATCAAAAGGAGCTTTTTATAAAGACTTTTATTATTTTATTTCAAAACCTTTTTGGCCTGGTCAATTTCAAAAAGAAATTATCATTAAGAGTATCGACCAAGAATATTTACTAAAGTTAAATCTTCTCAAAAAAGATAATATAAGATTGCGAAAAATCTTATCTCTTCAAGAATCATCTAATGAAGAACATATTTCAGCTGCAGTTATTTCGAGAAAAACAGGTAGTTGGTGGAGGCAGATAATTTTAAACAAAGGTTCAAAGGATGGAGTAGAAATTGGTAATATTGTGATCGGTCCGGGTGGATTATTAGGAAGAGTAAAGAATACCTCTTTATTCACTGCCTCTGTAACTTTAATAACTTCTCCAGAAAGTAAGTTAGGCGTTTGGGTGGATAGAATTCAAATCAATGGTTTATTAGTAGGTTTAGGAAATGATTATCCTAGCCTAATACTTTATTCAAACGACGCTGATATTAAAGTCGGAGATTTCATATCATCATCTCCTGCTAGTACGTTATTACCTCCAAATATCCCTATTGGTATTGTCCAATCAATAGATGAAACATTGAAATCAAAAAAAACGGCAAAAATTTTACTTTTAGCAAAACCCCACGTAATTGATTGGGTGCAAATTTTGAAAGTAAATATTTAATGAATAAATTTTTTGCAAAAAATTTACACATAATAAGTTTTATTATTATCCCAATTATTTTTCTGTGGCACCCTAATTGGCTTGGATTTTTAGGTGTTCAGCCATATTGGCCATTATTTTGGTTATTGCCTTGGTCAATGATTAATGGATCAATCAATGGATTAATATTTGGTTTGTTTTTAGGTCTCATCTTAGATTCTCTAACTTTAAATGAAAGTTTTACTCATATACCAGGCTTAATTGTTTGTGGTTTTTTGTTTGGGAGAATTAAATTGCATAGTGATATTTTGTTGGGACATTTTAGGTATGGTTTAATTTGTTCTTTTGGAAGTTTTTTATGTGCGACTCTTTATTTTTTACAAATTTTGTTTAGAAATTTTTCAGATAGTAATTATTTAATGTTGATTCCCAGTGTTAAAAATATCTTAGCCGAAGTTTTTTTGACAGGTTTTTTTGCTCCCTTTTTTTGCTCCCAACTTTTAAGAATGTTTAAAATTTCAAGAAGAAAAATATAGTAATAAATTTTGCTAAGAGTTCAAAGTGTTAGAAAAAATTTATATATATTTTCAAATTATTTAAAATGTTTGTAAACCTTAGGAATATCTCTTTGAGGGTTCGTAATGTTATATTTTTAATTGTTAGAATAAATATTCATTGCAATAGATATTTGCTTTGAAATATCGAGAAATCTTTTTTAACTATGTCAAAAGCAAGAATTTTAGTTGTTGATGATGAACCAGCAGTTTTGAAGGTATTAGTTACGAGGCTTCAACTAGCTGGATATCAAGTTTATTCAGCTACTAACGGTGAAGAAGCTCTTGAGTCTTTTCATAGGGATTCCCCAGATTTGATAGTTCTTGATGTTATGCTTCCAAAAATGGATGGATTTGCTGTTTGTAGAAGAATTAGAGCTGAATCAGTAGTTCCAATAATATTCTTAACAGCTCTAGAGGCTATTTCAGAGAGAGTTGCAGGTCTGGATTTAGGGGCTGATGATTACTTATCTAAACCATTTAGCCCAAAAGAGTTAGAGGCTAGAATAGCTACCATTTTGAGAAGAATGGGCCCAACAGTATCTGTAACGGAAACTCAAGAAGTCCCTTCAGGTAAAGGAGTTATTAAATTTGGAAGTTTAGTTGTTGATACTAATCGCAGACAAGTTTCAAGAGCAGGAGAGAGAATCAGCTTAACTTACACTGAATTTAGCCTCCTAGAATTATTGTTTGACGAGCCTGGAAAGGTTGTCCCGAGAGCAGAAATTTTAGAACAGCTATGGGGTTACCCTCCTCGTAGAGCGGCAGATTTAAGAGTTGTAGATGTATATGTAGCTAGACTAAGAGGTAAATTGGAACCAGATCCAAGAAATCCAGAATTAATATTAACCGTTAGAGGGATTGGTTACGCATCTCAAAGAGTTGGCGAAACTGCAACATCTTTGGCAAGTTGAGCAATAGTCTGATAATTTTATTAAATAAAACAAATATATTTAAATAAATTTTGTCTGAAATAAAAGAAGCGCGCTTACAAAAAGCTAGTTCACTCGTGAATAAAGGATTTGCTTCTTACGCACAGAGCTTTAAGGTATCACATACTACCAGTTTTCTTATTCAAAAATTTGATCATCTAGAAAATGGTCAAGAGGAAGACTTCAGTGTTTCTATTGCTGGTAGAGTTCTGGCAAAAAGGGTAATGGGCAAAATTGCCTTTTTCACAATAAGCGATCAAGAAGGTCAGATTCAGCTTTATCTAGATAAAAGGATTATTAATTTCAATTTAGAAAAACAAAAATTACTTTCTTTTGAAGATCTCAAGGAAATAGTAGATATTGGTGATTGGATAGGAGTCTATGGAACTATTAAAAAAACTAATAAAGGTGAGCTTTCAATTAAAGTAGAAAAGTGGGAAATGTTATCCAAATCATTGCAACCTCTCCCAGATAAATGGCATGGATTGACTGATATTGAAAAAAGATATAGACAACGTTATTTAGATTTAATAGTAAATCCTCACTCTAAAAATGTATTTAAAACCAGAGCGAAATGTATAAGTTTTATAAGAAAATGGCTAGATAATAGAAATTTCTTAGAGATAGAGACTCCAATTCTGCAATCTGAAGCTGGTGGTGCTGAAGCAAGACCATTTATAACTCATCACAATACATTAGATATTCCGTTGTATTTAAGAATAGCTACAGAATTACATTTAAAGAGAATGGTTGTTGGAGGTTTTGAGAAAGTCTATGAATTGGGAAGAATCTTCCGTAATGAGGGGATAAGTACAAGGCATAATCCAGAATTCACCTCAGTGGAAATTTATGAAGCTTATTCTGATTATGTAGATATGATGAATTTAACTGAAGAATTGATTAAAGATATCGTAGCTGATGCATGTGGGTCTTTAATTATAAATTATCAAAATAAAGAAATTGATTTTTCTAAGCCTTGGTCAAGAATATCCATGAAAGCTATTGTCAAAAAATATACAGGGATTGATTTTGATTCTTTCAGTGGAGACTTTCTAGCAGCAAAACAAGCCGTTAAAAATATCAATGTTGATTGTTCTAATAAAGTAAATACTATGGGAAGACTTTTAAATGAGGTCTTCGAGCAAAAAGTAGAATCAAAACTTATAGAACCCACTTTTGTGATTGATTATCCTGTTGAAATTTCTCCTTTAGCTAGGCCTCATCATGATAATAAAGAAATAGTTCAGAGATTTGAATTATTCATTGTTGGTCGAGAACTGGCAAATGCGTTTAGTGAGTTGATAGATCCAGTAGATCAAAGAGAAAGAATGCAATTACAGCAATCTCTTAGAGATGAAGGAGATCTTGAGGCTCACTGTATAGATGAAGATTTTTTAAATGCTTTAGAGATTGGCATGCCGCCTACGGGAGGATTAGGTATAGGCATAGATAGGCTAATTATGTTAATTACTAATAGCGCATCGATTAGAGATGTAATCCCTTTCCCATTGTTAAAACCAGAAATAACTTCCAAAAAAAGTTAAAAATTACCCTCGAATGAAGTAAAATAGTTAAATTGATCCAATACGAAATTTTTTAAATGAGTGGTGAACGTGTTGGTTTCCGTTTCAAACATGCGGATGCAGTAGTAAAAAGAAATCCTCAAGGCCGATCAAGAAGAGGATGGGTTATTGAACCAGTAGAGCAAACTACAAGCAGAGGTACAAAAATGCCTGCATACAAAATTCGCTGGAGAGATAGTGAGAGGCCAGAAACTGTGTTGCAGCATATGCTAATTGCAGATCCAGATCCTTCCCCACCTCCAACTTCTGTAAGTTTAGATTAATACTTTCAATAATTTTGACTAATTTATTTTATCTTTTTAGTGCAGAGTTGATTTCTTTTTTTATGCTTTTTTGTTTTTCATCTTGTCGTTTGTCATGTAATTTTTTCCCTTTACCAACTCCAATAGTTAGTTTTATCCATGACCCTTTTAAATAAAGAGATAATGGAACAATAGTCATTCCTTTTTTTTCAGTATTAGATTTCATTTTTATTATTTCTTTTTTATGTAGTAGCAATTTTCTATTTCTTAGTGGATCATGATTAAAAAAAGACCCCACATTTTTATGTGGTGAAATGTGAACATTTAATAATAAGATCTCACCATCTCTGAATGAACAGTATCCGTCTCTTAAATTTGCTTTTCCGTTTCTAATGGACTTTACTTCAGTCCCTAAAAGCTCAATTCCAGCTTCGATTGTTTCAGATATTGCATATTGAAATTTTGCATATCTATTATCTGCTAGCAGTTTAAAATTATTTGCTTTATTAGTATTTTTTTTCACTTTGTTTGAATTTTTTGCCATTTTAGTTGTAAAAAATCTTTCTACTCAGAACAATTGCAATTAACCTTTCATTATGGCAATAATTTCTTCCAATATAGGTGATAATGACTTTTCTTTTCGTAAAAAAGAACTTAGGCTAGTTGATTCAAAAAATATTCCAGAAGAAAAGAGAAATAATAATTTGAACTTAGCCCGACCTCTTAATTTAAAAGAATTTATTGGCCAAGAACAACTTAAATCTTCTTTAAGAATAGCTATAGATGCTTCAATTATTAGAAAAGAACCTTTGGAGCATACTCTTTTATATGGACAGCCTGGTCTAGGTAAGACTACTCTTGCTTTTTTGATAGCCCACGAATTGAATACAAAATGTAGGATTGCGACTGCACCAGCAATTGAAAGACCAAGAGATATTGTAGGTTTACTTCTTGGATTAAAAGAAGGTGAAGTTTTATTTATCGATGAGATACATCGCTTAAATAGGTTAACTGAAGAGTTGTTATATTCTGCAATGGAGGATTTTAGACTTGACTTAACTATGGGAGCTAATAGAGGAGCCCGTTGCAGAACAATTAATCTTCCTAGGTTTACTCTGATTGGTGCGACAACTAAATTAGCCTCAATAAGTGCACCTCTAAGAGACAGATTTGGGATATCTCAGAAAATTGAATTCTATACATGTGATGAATTAAAACAAATTATTGTTAATTTCTCCCGATTAATAAACCTAAATTTAGAAGATAAAGCATCTTATGATTTGGCAAAAATATCTCGAGGGACTCCAAGAATTGCTTTAAGATTATTAAGACGAGTCAGAGATTATGCTCAAGTTGTTATGAAAACTAATACTATCTCAGTTAATTTAATAAAAAAAGCTTTAAATTCTTACCAAATAGACGAAAAAGGATTGGATTCTTTAGATAGACACTATTTATCTTTTCTTAACCAAAACAATAATATACCAACTGGCCTTGATTCAATTGCATCTGGGTTGGGCGATGATCCTTCAATGTTAGAATTTGTTGTTGAGCCATATCTTATTAAAATTGGTTTTCTCACTAGAACTCCTCGAGGAAGATTGCTTACTGCTTTAGGAAAAAAGTACATTGATTCAAAAGATGATAACTTTTAAAAAAGTTAAGGTTTGTTTTTTATTAATTTTTATTTTTTTCAATATTTTTTATATTGCACCATGCTATTCATTATCTTCGAGAGAGGATTTGTTTAAAAATGCGTTAGATCTTAGTTCAGGTGGAAAATTTAATCTCGCTTTACAAGAATGGAATCAATATCTTGATTCTTATCCTGATGATGCTGCAGGTTTTAGCAATAGAGGAAATGTAAGACTTGTTGTAGGAGATGTTAAGGGATCAATAGATGACCAAAATAAGGCAATAAGTTTGAATCCTAGTGAAATAGATCCTTACATTAACAGGGGGATTGCTGAGGAAGCATTGGGTTTATGGTCGCAAGCGAAAAAGGATTATATGTTCGTTATTTCCCTAGATAGTGAAAATTTCTCTGCATTATATAATTTAGCTAACGTCGAAGGATCTACATCCCATTGGGATAAAGCAAGAGATTTATTCTCAAAAGCTGCTTTATATAATCCAGGATTTGCCATGGCTAGGTCAAGTTTGGCATTAGCAGATTTCCAGTTGGGAAATATTGATGAAGCTGAAAAAGAATTAATAAAGTTAATTAGACGTTATCCAACTTTTGCAGATGCTAGGGCAGCTTTAACAGCTTTGAATTGGTCTAATGGTGAAGCTGGTAAAGCAGAGAGTAATTGGATAGCGGTAACTGAACTAGATCCTAGATATAGTGATGAAGAATGGTTAAAAAAAATAAGAAGATGGCCTCCTCAACCAATTAAAGATTTAATGAATTTTATCGATTTAAAATAAGTAATGAATAGAGATCAGTTACATAAAAAAATTGATTCGTTTAATGATGAACTAATTAACTTAAGAAGACATATCCATGAACATCCGGAATTAAGTGGACTTGAAAATCAAACAGCGATCTTGATCAGTGGTTTTTTAAAAGATATTGGTTGGAATGTTAGAGAATCTATTGGTAGGACTGGAGTTATAGCTGATTTTGGCCCCCTAGATAAAGGTATTATAGGTTTAAGAGTGGATATGGATGCTTTGCCAATATTTGAGGAAACTAAATTAAGTTTTTCTTCAAAAGTAGATGGTGTTATGCATGCCTGTGGTCACGATTTGCATATCTCGATTGGATTGGGTGTCGCAAAAATTATTAAGGATTTAAACCTAAATTTTGGGACTCGGATAATTTTTCAGCCTGCTGAAGAAATTGCGAGTGGAGCTAGATGGATGATTAAGGATGGTGCAACTAATGGTTTAACCCATATTTTGGGAGTTCATGTCTACCCCGATTTATCCGTAGGGACTATTGGTATTAAAGAGGGAAGTTTAACTGCAGCTGCCGGAGAACTTAATGTTGAGATTAAAGGAAAATCAGGCCATGGTGCTCGACCTCATGAAGGAGTTGATGCTATTTGGGCGGCCTCAAAAGTTATCTCGGGAATTCAAGAATCAATAACACGGAAGTTAGATCCTCTAGATCCAGTAGTAATAACTTTTGGGAAAATAAATGGTGGCAATGCATTCAATGTTCTCGCAGAAAATGTTAATTTAATTGGTACTGTTAGATGCACTAATCGTAAAGTATTTACGAATATTGGTAATTGGCTCAATGAAAATATCACTTCTTTAGCTAATAGTTGCGGAGCTGAAGCAAAAGTAAGATTTAGAGAAATCACTCCGGCAGTTAATAATAATCCTGAAATTAATAGAATCCTAAGAGATTCGGGAATTAAGGTTTTGGGTCAAAAAAATGTAATCGAATTACAAAAACCATCATTAGGAGCTGAGGATTTCGCTGAATTCTTAAATGAAATTCCTGGAGCTATGTTTAGGCTTGGGGTTTCTAGTTCCAATGGATGTGCTCCTCTTCATAGTTCTAAATTTGATCCGGACGAAAGAGCTATTGCTGTTGGAATTAAAGTGATAACAGAATCCATAGTAAAATTAAATAATGAAAAAATTAATACAATTGGTAAATGAATATTAATAAAAGATTTATCTTATCTTTTGTGGCTCCTTGCATGATCCTCATATCTGCTATCGGATTGATATTTAGAGACAATTCTAGGAAGATTTTTTATTTACCTATTGGCTTAATGGGGATAGTAATTGTTGTGGAGAGCGGTATAAGAAGACAATTGGATAGGAAAAATATTTTAAAAAAGATAAAGTCTTATCAAAAAGCTAAATAAAATCATTTTATTTATTTTTACGCAACATGAGATGACTATTTTTTAGAAAAGAGCTATTAATAATATAAATACTAGGGGTGCTAAGAATTTTAGCTTAGCTGAGATCATACCCTTTGAACCTGAATCATTAACCGTGATTCAGGGAAGTGAAGATTTGATCAAACTTTAGTAATAACTCTTTTAAAAAATTTCTAAATTATGAGAAGTTCGTGGATTAAGCCTCGCCTTGGGAAAGACAATGTAACTCAAATGAACTTTGCGAGAAACGGATATATCACTGAAGAAATGGATTTTGTTGCTAAAAAAGAGAATCTTCCTTCTTCTTTAATAATGGAAGAAGTGGCAAGAGGAAGATTAATTATTCCAGCTAATATTAATCATTTGAATCTTGAGCCAATGTCTATAGGCATTGCTTCAAGATGCAAAGTTAATGCCAATATTGGTGCTTCCCCTAATGCAAGTGATATCAATGAAGAAGTAGAGAAGCTAAAACTGGCAGTTAAATATGGGGCTGATACGGTTATGGATCTTTCTACAGGAGGAGTCAATTTAGATGAAGTTCGGCAAGCAATTATTCATGAGTCTCCTGTTCCCATTGGAACAGTCCCTGTGTATCAAGCATTAGAAAGTGTACATGGTTCAATAGATAGACTAACTGAAGACGATTTTCTTCATATCATTGAAAAACATTGTCAGCAGGGCGTAGATTATCAAACTATTCATGCTGGGCTCTTAATAGAGCATTTACCGAAAGTCAAAGGAAGAATTACTGGAATTGTCAGTAGGGGGGGAGGTATTTTAGCTCAATGGATGTTACATCATTTTAAACAAAATCCCCTCTACACAAGGTTTGATGATATCTGTGAGATTTTTAAGAAATATGATTGTACTTTTTCTTTAGGAGATTCATTAAGGCCTGGATGTTTGCATGATGCTTCTGATGATGCTCAGCTAGCTGAATTGAAGACCTTAGGCGACCTTACTCGGAGAGCATGGGAACATAATGTTCAAGTAATGGTTGAGGGCCCTGGCCATGTACCTATGGACCAAATCGAGTTTAATGTGAGAAAGCAAATGGAAGAATGTTCAGAGGCCCCATTTTATGTGCTTGGCCCATTAGTGACAGATATATCTCCTGGTTATGACCACATATCAAGTGCTATTGGTGCGGCGATGGCTGGGTGGTATGGAACTTCTATGTTATGTTATGTAACCCCAAAAGAACATCTAGGTCTACCAAATGCAGAAGATGTAAGAGAAGGCTTAATTGCTTATAAAATAGCTGCTCATGCTGCTGATATAGCAAGACATAGAGCTGGAGCTCGTGATCGAGATGATGAACTTAGTCATGCAAGGTATAACTTTGATTGGAATAAACAATTCGAACTTTCATTAGATCCGGAAAGGGCAAAGCAGTACCATGATGAGACACTGCCTGAAGAAATCTTTAAAAAAGCAGAGTTTTGTTCAATGTGCGGCCCTAAACATTGTCCAATGAATTCAAAGATTTCTGATGAATCTCTTGATCAGTTAAAAGATAAGCTTGAAGAATGTAATACTTCAGTATAGTTACCAATTAGTAGTTATAGAATTTCCTTAGCCTTATTAACTACGTTTTCGACCGTAAATCCAAAATTTTTCATACATTCTCCACCTGGTGCTGATGCACCAAATCTGTCCATAGTAATGCAGATTCCGTCAAAACCTGTATATTTATGCCAACCAAAGGAATGGGCAGCTTCCACCACAACTCTCTTTTTAACACTATTAGGTAAAACACTTTCTTTATAAGATTCTTCTTGCTCTTCAAAAAGTTCTACACAAGGCATAGAAACAACTCTAATTTTTTTGCCTAAGCTTGAAATTTCCTTACTTGCTTCAATGCAAAGATTTAGTTCGCTTCCAGTACCAATAAATATTAGATCTGGTGCTCCGTCACAATCGGAAACGATATATCCTCCTAAAGCAACTTTATCGATCGAAGTATTTTCTTGATTTGGCATACCTTGTCTACTTAAACAAAGGGCAGAAGGTCTTTTTCGATTTTGAATAGCAAGCTTATAAGCGCCACTCGTCTCATTCCCATCTCCAGGTCTAAAGACTAGCATGTTAGGCATGGCGCGAAGAGAAGGGATAGTTTCAATAGGTTGATGTGTTGGACCATCTTCTCCTACACCAATTGAATCGTGAGTTAAGACATAGATTACTCCTAATTCGCTTAGTGCTGAAAGCCTCATTGAGCCCCTCATATAATCTGCAAAAACAAGGAAGGTTCCACCATAAGGGATAAGACCACTATTGTGATAGGCAATTCCATTCAGTACAGCTGCCATTGCATGCTCTCTTACACCAAAATGTAAATATCTTTTTTCAGGGCTATGTGGCTGGAATGATCCAGTTTCTCCTTTTATATCTGTGTAATTAGAGTGAGTTAAATCTGCTGATCCTCCAATTAATTCAGGGAGGTTAGGACCTAGAGCACCCAAACATATTTGTGAGTGCTTTCTGGTGGCTAATCCTTTATCATCAGGCGAATAAGAGGGGAGATCTGAGTCCCAATTCTCAGGTAATTGACCCTCTAACATTCTTTTTAACTCGGCTCCTTCAGAGGGATATTTTTTTTGATATTCTTCAAATTTAGAATCCCATTCTTTCTCTAAATTTTCACCTTTGTTTATTGATTTTCTAAAATGCGCATAGACTTCATCGGGTATTTCAAATGGAGGATATTCCCAATTTAGAAACTCTCTAGTTAATGCAGCTTCTTCTTCTCCAACAGCTGCTCCATGAATTCCAGCGGTATCTGATTTATTGGGAGAACCATAACCTATGGTTGTAGAAATTTTTATAATTGAAGGCTTGTCTGTAATTAATTTTGCTTTTTTGATAGCTTCAGTGATTCCTTTAACATCATGATTACCATCTTCAACATGTTGTACATGCCATCCATAAGCTTCGTATCTTTTTAAGACATCTTCGGTAAAAGAAACGTCGGTTCTCCCGTCAATTGTAATTTGATTATCGTCATAGAGTGCAATTAATTTTCCAAGCTTAAGATGACCAGCTAATGAGCAGGCCTCTGATGCAATACCTTCCTGATTACAGCCATCGCCCATTATTACGTAAGTATAATGATCAACGATATTGCTATCAGGTTTATTAAATTTAGCAGCTAAGTGTGTTTCAGCTATTGCTAAACCAACTGCATTTGAAATTCCTGCTCCAAGAGGCCCAGCTGTAACTTCAACTCCTTCAGTTTCGAATGTTTCTGGATGTCCAGGCGTTTTTGATCCCCATTGCCTAAATTCTTTAATATCTTCAATGGAAACTGATTTATATCCTGTCAAATGCAGTAATGAATATAACAGCATACAGCCATGACCAGCTGATAATACAAAACGGTCTCTATTGAACCATTTTGGGTTATTAGGGTTGTGATTAAGTATGTTTTGCCATAATGCATAACCCATAGGAGCACATCCCATTGGCAATCCAGGATGTCCACTATTAGATTTATTTACTGCATCTACAGCAAGCATTCTTATACTATTTACACAAAGTGATTCTAATGAAACAGATGCAGCGACCATTGTTTTAAAATAAGTTAAGTTGGAAATACAGAATTGGTTGTCCTCAATTCATTTTGCTGAAAGCAAGGCAAACATTGTGACCACCAAAGCCGAAAGAATTAGAAAGAGCAACTCCCACTTGAGCTTCTCTTGCATTATTTGGTACATAATCAAGATCACATTCAGGATCTGGATTGACGTAGTTAATTGTAGGAGGGATAAAATTATGTGTCAAAGAAAGTATACAAGCTACAGCTTCTATACCTCCTGAGCCTCCTAGGAGATGACCTGTCATCGACTTAGTAGAGCTTACAGGAATGAGGTAAGATCTGTCTCTAAAAATAGATTTAATTGCAGAAGTTTCATTTTTATCATTAGCTGATGTACTTGTTCCATGAGCATTTATGTAATTAACTTTTTCAAGACTAAGACAAGCATCTTCAATTGCTAATTTGATAGCTTCGGCGCCTCCAATCCCGCCTGGAGATGGAGCAGTTATATGATGAGCATCACATGTTGTTCCATAACCAACTATTTCTGCATAAATTCTAGCATTCCTTTTTTGTGCATTTTCTAAAGTTTCTAAAACTAGCATTCCAGATCCCTCTCCAATAACAAATCCATCTCTTTCTGCATCAAAAGGTCTGCTAGCAGTTTGAGGGCTTTCATTTCTGGAAGAAAGAGCTTTGGCACTGGCAAAACCAGCTACTCCTAGAGGTGTAATACTTGCTTCTGCTCCTCCACAGATCATTGCATCTGCTTTTCCAATTTGGAGTAATCTAAAAGAATCACCAATTGCATTTGAACCGGCAGCGCAAGCGGTGGAAACAGAGGAACTTGGTCCTTTCGCACCCAAAGCTATTGCAGCCAGTCCAGTGGCCATGTTTGGAATCATCATTGGGACTGTAAATGGACTTACTCTTTTAGGCCCTCTATGACTCAATATTTGAGCTTGACTTTCCATAGTTAGTAAGCCTCCAACACCAGAACCAATAATCACTCCAATTCTTGATGCATTATCTTCAGTAATTTCAAGTCCAGAATCATTATAGGCTTGCTTTGCAGCAATAACTCCAAACTGGGAAAAACGATCCCATCTTTTGGATTCTTTAACTTCAATAAAATTTTCAGATTGAAGATTTTTTACTTCAGCAGCAAATTTGCAGGGATGTAGTTCAGGATCAAAGAGAGTAATATCTGAAACCCCATTAGTACCTGTTTGAAGACCGACTAAATATTCATCAATGTTATTACCAATTGGAGTTACTGCTCCGATACCAGTAATAACTACTCGATGGAAATTTGGCATCCTATACTAACCTTTTTTTTCTTCGATGAATTTTACTGCATCGCCTACAGTTGCTATTCCTTCAGCTGCTTCATCAGGAATTTCAATATCAAATGCTTCTTCAAGAGCCATTACTAATTCAACAGTATCTAGAGAATCTGCACCTAAATCATTTTGGAAATTTGAATCTGATTTGACTTCTCCTGCTTCAACGCTTAATTGTTCTGAAACAATAGAACAGACTTTTTCGAGGATTTCTTGTGACATAGTTTATGGAAATTACTAATTATCTATATGATTTTATGCCCTAGAGTTAACAAGAGTGAAGCATATCTTAATTTTTTTAATTTCTTTGTAAGACAATAGTATTATAAATCAAGGTTCAAAAGACAATTTTTACATGTCACACGCAGTTAAAATTTATGACACTTGCATTGGTTGTACCCAATGTGTAAGGGCTTGCCCACTTGATGTTTTAGAAATGGTTCCTTGGGACGGCTGTAAAGCTGGCCAAATAGCTTCATCACCTAGAACAGAGGATTGTGTAGGTTGCAAAAGATGTGAAACTGCATGTCCCACAGATTTCTTAAGTATTCGTGTTTATCTAGGAGATGAAACTTCTAGGAGTATGGGTTTAGCATATTAATTTTTATAGTGCAGTTTTAAGAGAGTCCATGTTTTAGTAAATACGCATTTTATTTCAATATAATTGAAAAAAAAATTTCGTATGTGTGGAATAGTTGCTGTAACTGGATATAAAAAAGCTTTGCCATTATTAATTAATGGTTTAGAAAAACTTGAATACAGAGGTTATGATTCTTCAGGTATTGCAATAATAAATCCCGAAACGAATGGTATTTTTTGTAAAAAAGCAGAAGGAAAACTCAAGAATTTAAAAAGTAATCTTAATGATCATAATATTACTGGAACTGTGGGTATAGGTCATACCAGATGGGCAACTCATGGAAAACCTGAGGTTAAAAATGCACATCCTCATACCGATAGTTCAGGCAATATAGCAGTTGTTCAAAATGGCATTATTGAAAATTTTCAAGATTTAAAAAATAAATTAGAGCAAGAGGGTATTATTTTTAATTCTGATACAGATACTGAGGTAATTCCCCATCTTATTCAAAGAGAATTAAATACATTAAGTAAACTTAATCTTGAGAATAATGGGTCAACATTATTAGTAGCTGTGAGAAATGTATTATCGGATTTAGAAGGATCTTATGCTTTAGCAGTTTTATGGTCTGGTGCTCCAACCTCTTTGGTAGTTGCAAGAAGACAAGCGCCCCTGATTATTGGTTTGGGTGAAGGGGAATTTATTTGTGCTAGTGATACTCCAGCCATTGCAAACTTTACGAATATTATTTTGCCTATGGAGGATGAAGAAATAGCTTTGTTGACTCCCCTTGGAATTGAAATATATGATTCAAGCAACGAGAGACAATATAGAAATCCAGTTTCTTTAAAAGTCTCAGAGCAAATAATGGATAAGATGAATTTCAAACACTACATGTTGAAAGAGATATATGATCAACCACAGACTGCAAAAAACTGGTTGGAAAATTATTTAATTAAGAATTCAGATAATGGTCAATATCAAATCAACTATCCATTTGATACAGAGTTTTTTGAATCAATAGAAAGGATTGAAATTATTGCTTGTGGTACAAGTAAACATGCTGCAATGGTGGGCAGCTTTTTGTTAGAACAATTTTCAGGTATCCCTACAAATGTATTTTATGCAAGCGAATTTCGATATTCACCACCTCCACTATTGCCAAATACATTAACTATTGGAGTCACTCAATCCGGAGAAACTGCTGATACAATTGCGGCCATCGATATGGAAATTAAAAGACGTTCTTCAATTGAAAATGAAAAATTTAAACCCAATCTTATTGCAATAACAAACAGAAAAGAGAGTTCCATAGGAAGGCAGGTCTCAAATTTAATTGATATCTGTGCAGGAATAGAAGTTGGAGTTGCAGCAACAAAAACTTTTTTTGCTCAATTACTTTCTTTTTATGGCTTAGCCATAAAATTTGCTCAAATTAAAGGTAATCAAAGTCCTGATGAAATAGGTGAATTAATAAACGAACTTATAAAACTTCCATCATTACTGGAAGATCTCTTAGAGAAACATAATAAATCTTCAGAAAAGCTAGCACATGACTTTTTTAATATTAAGGATGTTATTTTCTTAGGAAGAGGAATAAATTATCCTATTGCCCTTGAAGGCGCGTTAAAACTTAAAGAAATTAGTTATATACATGCAGCTGGATATCCTGCTGGTGAAATGAAACATGGTCCAATAGCTTTGTTAGATAAAAAAGTACCTGTAATTTCTATTGCCTCCCCTGGTGAGGTTTTTGATAAAGTTATCAGTAATGCTCAAGAAGCAAAAGCTAGAGATTCATATTTGATTGGCATTGCTCCTGAATGTAATGGAACTGAAATTTTTGATTATTTAATGAAAGTTCCTTTCTCTAATGAATGGATTTCACCTCTACTGAATATACTGCCTTTACAATTATTGAGTTACCATATTGCAGCTCATAGGGGACTTGACGTGGATCAACCAAGAAATTTAGCTAAAAGTGTAACTGTTGAATGATTAGTTTCTTACAAACTTGTATTTTTTAAATTTATAGTTCTAAAAGTCCATTTGGAGGATTGATGATCAAAAAATTATTTTTTATATCTACTAGTGGGACAATTTCTTTAACAAATGGTATAAGAACTTTTTTTTGATTTTTAAATAGTTCAACAACAAGTAAATTATTTTTTTCATTTTCTAAATTAATAACTTTCCCTATTATTTTTATTTCATCATTTTCTAAAGTTTTGACATCTAGATTTATAAGCTCCAACAAATGGTATTGTTCCTTTTTTAATTTTGGTAGCTTATCAGTTTTTACAAGAACTTTAAATTTTTTAAATTGCTCTGCACGATTTCTTGTATTTATTCCTTGGAGCTTAACTATAAAGGTTTCTTTACCAGGCTGTTTGAAACCAGATATAAGTTCCATTTCTGTAGGAGGTTCATTTTCTTTTTGTAACCACCTTATTCCAGGTTTTAAGAATCTTTCTTCAAAATCACTTAGAGATTTAACCTTTAATTGTCCATTAATTCCATGACATGATGTTATTAATCCAACAATCAACCATTCATTTGTATTTATCATAATATGGTATTAGAGAGATTGCTTTATGGAATTATCTACTAAACCCATACTCCCTGGATCTTTTGTTGTTGTAAATGACACCAACTCTATCTATAGAGGATATAAAGGTTTTGTACAGCGAGTTACTAAAAAAAGAGCTGCGGTTCTTTTTGAAGGAGGTAATTGGGATAAACTCATAACTTTTCAGCTAACAAACTTAGAAATAGTATAAAAATTAGAATTTACCTTTATTTATATATTTTTCTATCAAAACTCTAGCTGCATTTGTTTCTGCTTGTTTATGGGACTTACCGAATGCAGATGATTCTTTTAATCCTTCGATAAATATATCGCATGAAAATCTTTTAGGATCCCCATTTTTCTTTGAGACTTCAATTATTTTATAGACTGGCAAATCAAAACCTTTACTTTGACACCACTCTTGCAATACTGTTTTAGATTTGAATTTATATGGAGCTTTTAAAAATATTTCTGAATCTTCCTCCCAAATATCATCTAACCAAAGATTTACTTCCTGAATGGAATTAAAGCACTTGTAAAGAGCACCGATTAAAGCTTCTGTAGCTTCACCAATAATAGTATTTTTTGAATTTTGATCACCAAGAGCTTTAGGACCTTTAATTATTAATTTTTCTATATCAATTTTTTCCCCTAATTTAGTTAACCATTCATCACTTACAATTTGAGCTCTTAGCTCTGATCTTTCTCCTACACTCATTTGAGGATATTTTTTTTCGATAAAATTAGAAGCAGCTAATCTGAGTACTGCATCTCCGAAAAATTCTAGTTTTTCATAATTTAATTTTTGATCCTCTGAGGAGTGGATAAATGCTTGATTAAAATCTTGAATAATTGAAATATTTTTAGTTCTTATTATTTCAGAAAATCTTTTTGATTTAATATTTAAAGACTTTAAAAAAGAAGTTATTTGGTTAATTCTCTTTGCGTTAATTATATTTTTCATCTGATTTGAATAACTCAACAATTAAAAAGCAGGTCATAAGCCGGGTTCTGTTCATCTTAATTAAGATGGGCAATCATCTATCTAGGACTGGAATTACTTCACAGTCTCAAGCGGCGCTTAAAAGTAGATCGTGTAATGGTCATAAATCTACTAAGCCTTGCTCCCAGCCGGGGTTTACCTAGCCAACACTTCTCAATGTTGCTGGTGCGCTCTTACCACACCCTTGCACCCTTGCCATACATAAAGTATTAGGCGGTATGTTTCTGTGGCACTATCCTCACGGTTTCCCGCACTGGGAATTACCCAGCAAGCCTGACCATATGGGAGCCCGGACTTTCCTCAAGAAAGTTTTATTTTGTTTCCAAAATAAAACTTTCTTGCGATTGCCTCTCCTGCTTTCATTTAGCATAATGCTTAATACTCCAAAAATCATCTATTGGGGCTGTAGCTCAGCAGGATAGAGCAACGGTTTCCTAAACCGTAGGTCGTGGGTTCGACTCCCGCCAGTCCCGTAAAAATAAAAAACTATATGTAGTATGTGTGCAAACTTGCTACTCTCTAGCTAGCGTGTAGTTAGTAGAAAATCTTTTATGGCTAAGTTGCATGATATGCGTTTAAAGCTCTTAATTCAACAAGAGCATGAACGCATTTCTAAATCCCAACCTAATGATTTAGATCTCTCAATAGTTCAAGCAAGATGCCTGTGCTGGCTCGCTCTTTTAGCGGAAGCTCACGAAGATCAAGCAAATGATGCTGAAAAAAGAGGCGATACCGAGCAAGCAATGGGATGGTTTGCTGATTCTATGAGACTGAGAGATGTAATTAATCTTGTAACAACCATAGAAATTCCTTATGCTAGTGAAGCTGAAACATCTCTCATTGATGAAGGTATTGATAATTCCTATGAAAATAATGAAGTAGAGTCTGATATAGAAACAACACTTTGTCCAAATAATAATGTCACAAACTTCAACTTTCCTACTTCTTCAAAAGAGACTTCTGAAAGAGATACAGTAAGTGAAGTTGACATTGATAGATTTAAGAATATTGCTCAATCACTTGAGAAACATTGTGAGAAAATTAGTAATTTAATTAAGATTCATGACCAGAAGTTAGAGGAGCAAGCTGTAGTTGATAAAAAATTATTTGAAAAAATTAATCTTATTAAAAATACAAATAAAAATCATAATGAAGTTGAAACTATAGAAGATTCTCTCTTATGGGCAAGAAAAAAATTTGATATGTTAAAAAAAAAGGCTAGTTAAAAATTCTTTTTCTTTTTTCTCAATATTCAACTTTTATACCTTTTAGTGCGATGATAGTTAAAATATATTTTTTATTGTTTTGACTGATCAACCATGTCAATGCTCTGATTGTCAGAGATTTTATAAAGAGCATGATCGTCTGATTAGAGAATTTCCTACTTTTAAGCAGCAACAAGAATTGAATTGGGCATCTATTCAATCTTTCAGAACTCTTTGTACTAAGATTACTGATGAGTTGCAGAGAGAATTATCTGAAAGAGAATCAAATGAAGACATCAGTCCTGAAGATAAACATATCTCTGATACAGAAATTACTGAAGCTTTAAACGAACTTGAAAGTGTTAATGCCTATTTATATTCAATTGAGGCATTAATGGAAAGAATATTTGATACAAAAATTTCAAACAATATCGAATCAAAATTTAAAGAAATTGCAAATGAATTAGCTCCAGACCCTTTGAATATGGATCGATTAATTTTGAATAGATTATTTCATCAAACCCCAGATTCACCAGATACGAAAAATATCAATTAGTTTCGACGTTGCAAGTAATTTCAACAGGCATTGGAGATACTTTCCAAATAGATTTACAGTACTCTCTAATAGATCTATCTGAAGAAAAATATCCTGATCTAGCAGTATTTAATAATGCCATTTTATTCCAAGATTTTTTATTATTCCAGCAATTACTGACCACATCCTGTTTATTTAAGTAATCTTCAAAGTCAGCCATAACAAAAAATGGGTCATGTCCTGTAAGGCTATTTAATAAAGGTTTAAATAATTCTTTATCCCCATTGCTAAAGTGGCCAATTTTAATTAGTCGTATAACCTCATTCAGCTCTGGGCATTGATCAATAAAAGTTTTGGGAGAGTAGTTATTATTTTTTAAGTCCATAATTTGGCTTTCAGTTTTACCAAAAAGAAAGAAATTCTCTTTTTTAACAAGATCTCTTAATTCTACATTTGCTCCATCTAGGGTTCCAATTGTTAAAGCTCCATTCATGGCAAACTTCATATTTCCAGTTCCAGATGCTTCTTTTCCAGCAGTTGAGATTTGTTCTGAAAGATCCGTTGCAGGATAAACTATTTCACCAAGTTTAACGTTATAGTCTGGTAGGAAAACAACTCTTAATAAACCATCCATATCTGGATCAGAATTTACTACATCAGCAATACCATTAATGAATCTAATCATCAGCTTTGCCATAAAGTAGCCTGGTGCAGCTTTACCTCCGAATATTATTGTTCTTGGGACTTCATACTTGTTTAAACCATTTTTGATTCTTAAATATTGAGCAATAATTTGAAGGGCGTTTAAATGTTGCCTTTTATATTGATGAATTCTTTTTACTTGCACATCAAATAAACTTGATGGATCAACTAGTATTCCAGTTTTTGAATGGATAAAGCTAGCTAATTTTCTTTTGCCATTTAGTTTAGTTTCCTCAAATTTTTGCAGAAAATTATTGTCATCTTTTTTTTCTTCTAACTTCTCAAGAAGTTCCATATTTGTTATCCAGTTTGGACCAACTTCTTCTTCTAAAAGGTTGGACAATGATGGATTACATAGGGCAACCCATCTCCTTGGAGTAACGCCATTAGTTACATTTGTAAATTTTTCAGGCCACAGCGCTGCGAATTCAGGTAGAAGTTGTCTTTTTATTAGATCTGAGTGGAGAGCTGCAACCCCATTTATATGATGTGCTCCAATTGTAGCTAAATGAGCCATCCGAACAGATTTGGAGCCTTCTTCATCGATTATTGAGAGTTTTTGAAGGATCTTGTCATCACCGGGATAACGTAGTCTTAGTTGTTGAAGAAATCTCCAATTAATTTCATAAATAATTTCTAGATGACGAGGAAGAAGATCATTAAATAAACCTAAATCCCATTTTTCTAAAGCTTCTGGTAGTAATGTATGGTTGGTATAAGCAACTGAAGAGGTTGTTATGTTCCAAGCTTTATCCCAACCTATTTGATATTGGTCAATAAGAAGTCGCATTAATTCTGCAACTGCAATAGCAGGATGGGTATCATTCAATTGGACTGTCCAATGTTTGGAGAATTCTGTTATTGCTATTGATCTTTTTTCAAGACTTCTCAACATATCCTGGAGAGAACAACTTACAAAAAAGTGTTGTTGTTTGAGTCTTAATCTTCTACCTTCGTCAGTTCCATCATTTGGATATAGAACTTTTGAAAGAGTTTCAGATGCAACTTTTTCTTCGACTGCACCATAATAATCACCAATATTGAATGCATAAAAGTCAAAACTTTCTGTTGCATCAGCTCTCCATAATCTTAATCTGTCACATGTATTGACTCTATATCCTAAAACTGGAACATCATGAGGTACTCCAATTGCATGTTCTGAAGGAATCCATCTTGATCTGTAGTTCCCTTTATCATCTCTATAACTTTCAGTTCTCCCTCCAAAACCTACGAAACATGATTCGTCCGGTTGTGGAAGTTCCCATGGCCATCCACCTTTTAGCCATTTGTCAGTAACTTCAACTTGCCAACCATCTCTGATTAATTGATTGAATATGCCAAATTCGTAGCGAATACCATAACCAACTGCTGGTACTTGTAGAGATGCTAATGATTCCATATAACATGCAGCAAGTCTACCAAGACCACCATTACCTAATCCAGGCTCTTCCTCCACTTCGAGTATTGTTGATAAAGATTCGATACCAAATCTTTTTAATGCATCTTCAGCTTCTTGAGTTATGCCAAGATTGAGGAGGTTATTACTTAATTGAGGACCTATTAAAAATTCTGCCGATAAATAAGCTACAGTTTTTTGTGGTTTTTTTCTTATGAGCTCTTGGCTGGCTAAATATCTTGTCATTAGCCTATCTTTAACTGCATAACTCAAAGCCATATATAAGTCGTGAGGACTTGCAGAGGTTGCCAACTTTCCAAGAGTGTAGAAAAGATGGGCTGTCATTCCTTGAAAAACAGCATCTGAATCCATGCCAGCTTTCTCAGGATCTAAATAGCAGCCTGGTGTAGGCAAGCGTAGATCAAAGGGTTCGTTGGAATTCATTGGATTAGCCATATAACAGACAATAGCCATTTTTAAGAAAATTTCTTTGTTGTAACTTCAGATCCACACTTGTTGAGTATTTTTGCTTTTTTCTTACATATTTCTTAAAGTGGGCCCTTAATAAACTATCTTCCAATTAGGTAGTTTATTTTTTACACTTAAATGTACTCTTTACTTGCTGAATTAAGTGCACATGATTTAGAAGTTGCTGAAACGTTGATAGGAGTTATAAGGTTTCTATTGATATTTTTAGCTGCAAGAGCATTAGCAGAAGTATTAGTAAGACTTAGTTTGCCAACAATAGTAGGTGAGCTTCTTGCAGGGGTTGTAATAGGGGCATCAGGATTCCATTTGTTGATACCGCCTTCAGCTGGGACCGAATTAAATGAAGGACTTGTAAATGTTATTAGTTCTTTAGCATCAATCCCCCCAGAGGCTGTACCTGATGTTTATTTCGAAAGTTTTCCATCCCTGCAAGCAGTAGCAACTCTGGGATTATATGCTCTCTTATTTTTAACAGGACTAGAAAGTGAGTTAGAGGAATTAGTAGCTGTCGGAGCTCAGGCTTTCACTGTTGCTATGGCTGGTGTAATTTTACCGTTTGCTTTTGGAACTCTTGGCTTAATGTTTATTTTTCAAGTAGATCTAATTCCAGCAGTTTTTGCTGGAGCATCTATGACGGCAACAAGTATAGGAATTACTGCAAGTGTTTTTGGTGAGTTGGGTTATTTAAAAACTAGAGAAGGACAGATTGTTATTGGTGCAGCAGTGTTAGACGATATCTTAGGAATTGTTATTCTGGCAGTTGTAGTCGCCCTTGCTGCAGGAGGCACTTTAGAAATTGCTCCTATTGTAAAATTAGTTGCAGCGGCTGTAGTATTCGTTATTGCTGCTATTGCATTAAGTAGAACAGCAGCTCCAGGTTTTGATTGGTTATTAGATAGATTAAAGGCTCCTGGAGCCGTAGTGGTAGCTTCTTTTGTGATACTTGTATTGTGTTGTTTCGTGGCAACAGCCATTGGATTGGAAGCAGCTTTAGGTGCTTTTGCAGCTGGATTAATTTTAAGTAGTTCAAAAAATAATCACGCAATTCAACAATCTGTTTTACCTTTAGTATCCTTATTCGCAACTATTTTCTTTGTATTAGTTGGAGCGGGAATGGATTTATCAGTTATCAACCCACTTGATCCAACAAGTAGGTCAGCTCTAGTAGTTGCAGGATTTTTATTAGTTGTCGCAATTATTGGAAAAATTGCAGCAGGATGGGTATTTTCAAGTGATAAACCTACAAATAGATTAGTAGTAGGTTTGGGTATGATGCCTAGAGGAGAGGTTGGATTGATATTCCTTGGATTAGGAACAAGCGCTAAGTTGTTAACTCCTTCTCTTGAAGCAGCTATTTTATTAATGGTTATTGGAACTACATTTCTTGCACCTGTTCTATTGAGAATTGTCCTTAAAGATAAGCCCCCAAATGATGGCAATAAAATTTCAGATGATGTTGCAGCTGATCCTGTGGGTCTTCTTTAGGAAAGAAGTTTATTAGAATCAAGAAACAAAAGTTTTTAATAGATGGAAAAATCAGTTCTTATAGATGGCGATGTAAATTATGACTGGAATTTTTTAAATTATCCAATACATACTGTTTCAGCTAACCCTGAACAGACATCAAAACAATACGCAATTTTATTAATTCATGGTTTCGGTGCTTCTACGGATCATTGGAGATTTAATATCCCTGTATTGAGTACAAAATACGAAGTACATGCTATGGATTTACTCGGTTTTGGAAAAAGTCCTAAACCTCAAGACGTCGAATACTCAGGATCTTTATGGAAAGATCAGGTTGTCGCTTATGTAAAAGAGAAAATAAAAAAACCTACAATTGTTGTTGGAAATTCATTAGGTGGTTATGCTGCATTAGCAGCTGGTGCAGAATTAAATGAGCTAAACGCAGGAGTGATCTTACTTAATGCTGCTGGATATTTTAGTGAAGAAAAAACTATCAAAAAGAATATGTTGCAGACTTCAATTGAAACAGTTGCCGGCATATTTTTGAAAAATATTGTTCTTCAACGTTTGATTTTTGAGAATATGAGAAATCCAAAAAATATTAAAAAAACTTTGAATCAAGTTTATGTTGATAAAAAAAATGTTGATGATTTTTTAGTTGAGTCAATAAGGAAGCCTTCTCTAGATTTCGGAGCTTTTAATGTTTTTAGAAGTGTATTTAACCCATCAGGTCCTCAGGGATTGCCTTTGGATAAGCTATTCGCAAAACTAAATGCACCATTATTACTTCTTTGGGGAGGGAAAGATCCATGGATGAACACTCCAAAAAAAAGAAATCTATATAAAAAATTTACACCAAAGAATACAAAAGAAATTATTCTTGATGCAGGACATTGTCCTCATGATGAGATACCTGAATTAGTTAATCAGCATATTTTGGATTGGGTTGATTCTCTTTAATTAATAATAGTGAAACTTGAATCATCTAATAAGGACCAAGGAATTTTTGTCTTTCAATTGGATAAAAATAATTACATTAAATTTTGTCCTGAAAGAGGAGGCGTTATTACAAATTGGGTTTCGGATGGTATTGAAATACTTTATTTCGATGAAAAAAGATTTATGGACAAGACAAAAAGTATTAGGGGAGGCATTCCAATCTTGTTCCCAATTTGTGGAAATCTCAATACTTTTAGTTCAGTATTTGGAAATGATTATTTGCAATTACCACAACATGGTTTCGCTAGGGATTTGCAATGGCAATATTCTTTCAATGAAAATGAAAAATTTTTATGCTTATTCTTAAATGAATCTAAAAAAACCAAAAAATATTATCCTTTCGATTTCGAACTCAAAATAGCAGTTATCTTAAAAATTAACTGTTTAGAATTTGAAATTACAATCCATAACAAAACAGACTTTGCTATGCCTATAAATTTTGGTTTGCATCCTTATTTTAATGTTTCAGATTTCAAAAATTTAGAGTTTATTGATAATCCACTTAATTGTCAGGATCAAAAAAGAAATACTATAAGTAATACTTTGGATGAATTAAACAAAATTAATTTAGGAGTTGATCTACTTATGTATACTTCCGGTAGAAGCTCTTTTCGAGATAAAATTTTTAAAAGAGAGGTAACTTTAAATCATCCATATCCTTTTGATTTAGGCGTTATTTGGAGTGATCCTCCAAGAAGAATGATATGTCTCGAACCTTGGACTAGTCCCCGAAATTCTTTTGTTGATGGATTTAGAAATATTATGATTCCTTCAAATGATAGTAAAAGGTTAAATGCCTCAATACAAATAAAATCTCTGAAGTAATTATTCAATATTTATGAAGTTTGTCGTTATAGATGATGATCCCACAGGCTCTCAAAATGTTCACGATTGCTTATTACTCCTTAAGTGGGACTGCTCAACTTTGGTCAAAGGTTTTGAATCTAAAGCTAATTTATTTTTTATTTTGGCTAATACAAGGTCACTATCGGAAAATGATGCGAAATTAACAATAGAGGAAATTTGTAAAAATCTTAAGACTGTAATTGCTTCTCAAGCCTATGAAGAAGAAATTATTTTCATAAGTAGAGGAGACTCTACTCTTCGAGGACATAACTATTTAGAGCCAATTGCTCTAAATAGTTGCTTAGGTCCTTTTGATGCTACTTTTCATATTCCAGCTTTTATAGAGGGTAAAAGATTAACAATTAATGGATTTCATTTTGTTGATAAAACTCCTATTAGTGAATCAATTTTTGCAAAAGATAAAATTTTTGGATATAAGACAAGCAATGTCAAGAATCTTTTATTTCAGCAGAGTAAATCTCAAATAGCTTTTGAAGATATTCAAAATCTTTTTTTGTCAGATATCGAAATGTTAAATGATGAAGAAAATAATATTATTTTTAAAACACTAAAGAACTTGAAGAATAATAAACATGTAGTAGTAGATGTCGAAAATTATTCTCAACTAAAAAAATTTTCTTTAGTAATTAAAAAATTAATTAAACACAAAAAATTCCTTTTTCGAACTGCAGCAAGTTTTATAAGTTCAATTTCTGAGAAGAAAAGTGTCTCTCAGAGTGAAATATTTTTCTCTAATTTAAGAATAAGAAATAAAGAAAAGAATTTTCTTCCAGGACTGATAATTGTTGGATCTTATGTAGAACTTTCAACAATACAATTGAATAATTTATTAGAGATAAGTAATTGCAATCCAGTTGAATTAGATGTTTGTGAATTCTTTAAAATTACCTCATCAGATAGTAATCAGAAGCGAAGGAATTTTTTTAAAAATAAATTTTTGAAAGAAATTAGATTTTCTTTTGAAAAAGGAAAAACTCCTGTTTTATTTACTTCAAGAAAGTTTATGTCTTTAGATTCTTCTGAACTATTTAATTTTTATAATTTACTTGCTTGTTTTGTTGCTGAATTAGTCGCAGATTTGAAGTATGAAATAGGATATTTGATTTCAAAAGGTGGAATAACAACAAATTTGATTCTTAGTAAAGGACTTAATGCAGATTATGTTTATCTTGAAGGACAGATTTTAACAGGCATTTCAGTGGTGACTTACAACCTAAAAAATGGCGAAAAACTTCCCATTGTTACCCATCCTGGCAACATTGGCACTAAGGATTCACTGGTTAATATTTGGAAAGTTTTTGAAAATAAAAGTAATTTTTAAAATTTGAAATTTGAGATAATTTCTTCAGCAAAACTACTGCAGGATAGGGGTTCTACTTTTGGTTCCATTAAGCGTGCGAGATCATAGGTGACTTTTTTTTGCTCTATTGCCTTACTTAAACCGTTAGTAATCAAGTTAGCTGCCTCATCCCAACCAAAATATTCAAGCATCATCACACCACTAAGAATTACTGAGCCTGGATTAATCTTGTTTAAGCCTGCATGTTTTGGAGCGGTACCGTGCGTAGCTTCGAAAATTGCTGCATTATCTCCAATATTTGCACCGGGTGCCATACCTAGGCCTCCAACAATTGCTGCAGCTGCATCAGAAACATAGTCCCCATTAAGGTTTAATGTTGCAAGAATTGAATATTCTTGAGGTCTGGTTTGAATTTGTTGAAATATACTATCAGCTATCCGATCATCAACAAGAATAAGTTCTCTCCATTTTCCATCTCCGTGAGAATTTGATATTGATGCAATAACTTCTTTAATTTCTTCGCAAATGAATGCTTTTTTGTTATTTGTGAGCTTGTCAAAACCTGGTTCAATTTTTCGCGCATTATTTTCAATTGTAATTTCTGGATTTTTCTGAATATTATCTAAAATCCAGCTTTCTCTCTCTGTAATGCAATCTTCTCTAAATTCAGTTACTGCTAATTCATATCCCCAATCTCTAAATGCACCTTCTGTATATTTCATAATATTCCCTTTATGTACAAGAGTCACATGCCTTTTATCTCCTGATAATCTTTTAGCATGTTCAATAGCTTTTCTAATATGTCTTTGGCTACCAGATTTACTTACAGGTTTTATTCCAATACCTGATCCGTTTGCTATGGATCTATTTTTTAAATTTTTACTTTTTGGTATGACAACGTTATTTAAGTGATTAATTAATTCAAGACAATTATCATCCTCCGCTTCCCATTCAATTCCCATGTAGATATCCTCAGTATTTTCTCTATAAACAATAACGTCTAAATTTTGGGGATTTTTATGAGGGCTTGGAGTTCCTGAATAATATTTGCATGGTCTAACACAGCTATATAAATCAAAGATTTGCCTTAATGCAACATTAAGAGATCTAATACCTCCACCGATGGGAGTCGTTAAAGGACCTTTGATGGCTACACCAAAGTGTTTGATTGCTTCAATAGTATCTTGAGGTAGATAGTTATATGTTCCATATAGTTCACAAGCTTCATCGCCTGCATAGACTTTAAACCAATTAATTTTTCTTTCATCTCCATAGCTTTTTTTAATGGCTGAATCAAGAACGATTTGAGTAGCAGGCCAAATATCAACTCCAGTACCATCACCCCTAATAAATGGGACAATTGGATTATTAGGAACATTAGGTTTGCCTTGATTAAAAGTTATTATTTCGCCTTCATTAGGTAAAGTTAATTTTTCAAATTTTGGCATAGCATTGAATTAATAAAAGATAACTCATTAAACTTCCTCGTATTGTAATTTGCGATGAGTTATTTTCTTTAAAACCTAGAAATTTATTATTCAAATGTGAATAGGGAATACTTTATTGATCAGCATTTCAACATCTTTATTAAAAGAAAAAGTAGTTAATAAGCAAGTTAAAGCAAATTATGTCATTTTTCAAAAATATACTTAGCTTTTTTATGAATGCGAGTTCAAACGTAAGTAATGTTGAAATAGCTAATAAAATTGCTTCTACTGCAGCCTTGTTTCGGAAATATTTTCCAGATGCAAGCGTAAGCTTTAGTCCCTGGGATAATTCAAATAATGAATCTATGCAAGATACTATCGATTTTGCGTTTCACTTTCCTGGGTGGAGTCCTCTTATTGAATGTAGAGCAATACTCTTACAATTAAGAATTGAAAATGATAATAATGACAGAGTCCCGAAATTGTTGGGAATAATAATGCGAGGTATGATTGTTCCATCCGAGAGATGGAGAGTGGCTACCATCGGTGATTGGGAAATGACTGGCACTCATCTACCGCAAAAGGAACAAAAAGATAACCTTTTTTTGGTTTGTAAAGAACTTTATAAGCTATTCTCTAAAACATCTGCTGGTAACAAAAATTAGCTGTTTTATGTATTTTCCTTGTAGATTAAATACACTTACAAAAATAATTCAAAATATATGGCAGTCGCTCTTGCAGGACAATTAAGAGAAGGGACAAAAAAATCCCATACCATGGCTGAGAATACTGGCTTTGTGGCTTGTTTTTTAAAAGGAGTTGTTGAAAAAAAATCTTATAGAAAATTAATTAGTGATTTATATTTTGTTTATGAAGCTATGGAAGAAGAAATTGAAAGACTGGTCAATGAGGAACATCCAGTAATAAAACCTATAGGTTTTAAATCATTATTCAGGAAAGAAACTCTTGTAAATGATCTTAAATTTTATTTTGGTGAAAACTGGAAGAACGAAATTGATATTTCTCACTCAGCAAAAGAATATGTTGAAAGAATCCGAGAGGTCGCAAAAAATTCACCAGAGCTATTGGTTGGTCACCACTACACACGATATATAGGAGATTTATCTGGGGGACAAATTTTGAAAAGGATCGCTAAAAAAGCATTAAATTTGCAGGGAAATGATGGTTTAAACTTTTATGAGTTTGAATTAATTGCTGACGAAAAGAAATTTAAGGAAGAATATTCCCTTACTTTGAATCAACTTCCAATAAATCAAAAGACTGCTGATCAAATTATTGATGAAGCTAATAAAGCTTTTACTTACAATATGAAAATGTTTAAGGAGCTTGAAGGTAACTTGATCGCTGTTTTAGGCAAGATTGTATTTAATTACATTACAAAAAAAGTAAGGAAAGGAAGCACAGAGACCTAGTAATTTATGTTTGATTCATTAGTTGATTTCCTTAAAACCAATATTGATGAATTAAATGGTCATGAAGTACAAATATCTAGCGAATTCAAAGAACATAAAAATGAAGACTCAAAATATATTATTAAAAATTGGCTTTTTTCATCTCCCGAATATAGAAAGTGGCGAATAACAAGATTAGATGGTGGCCAAAAACTGCAAGTGTTTAATACTGTCGCTTATCCAAATTTTGATAGTGAAATGCCTATTTTAGGAGCTGATATTTTATGGTTTGGAACTTCTCAAAAGTTATTAGCAATACTTGATTATCAACCTTTAATTCAAGAAGGCAAGTATCTTGAAAAATATTGTTCAAGTTTAGGTAGTATTAAGAAAAAATATTCTGCATTTGATAATAATAAAATGAAGAATATATATGATTCAAAAAAGTATTTCTCACCATGGGTGATTATATGTAGAGGAAATAAATTAAATCTTGATAGAGATTTAAATAATATATTCCATTCATTTGTCAATAATTATTTGAATATTTATAAATCCAATTCTGGCAATCAATTTTTAAATGGAGAAGAAATAAAGATTAATCAAATTAAATATGATAAGTACAGTTTTGAAAAAGACCCTGCAGATAAATTGTTTAAATCTTTTTTTGGAGAAAAATGGACAAAAAAATTTATCAATAAATTTCTTTTTACATTAAATAATGAGATTATTTATTGAATGTTAATACAAGATACGATTTTTTATAGGACAGATTGGAGATGGCATAATTTTCTAAAATATTTAACTAATAATTTAATTAAATATAACTGTTTAGAAAAAAAAATACCCTCGGAATATTCTTATAAAGATTCAACTTATGGTTCAAAAAAATCAAAAAAAAATGTGAATCTCTCTACTTGGGGTGTATCGCATAATAAAAGAATTAAATTCGCAAGAGCAGTGTGTATTAATAGTCCAAATTATTCTGTTTTAAATTTTTTAATTATTCCTAATACTATTTATAACGTCCCATTTTTTGGAGTAGATTTTGTTTCTCTACCTAATAGTCATTTATTAGTATTAGATTTTCAGCCTTCATTAAAAATAGCAAATCAGTATAATAATAAATTAATAAAAAAATTGATAGAACTTAAAACTCGTTGTCATACATCACTCCCACTAGCTGAAAAAATGTCTGCTGATGTAGCTAGATTTTTTTCTCCAGGATTAATCTGGTCAAAATTACCAAAAGAAGATAGAAGTGATTTTTTAATTGCTAATCAGCTTTATATCTCATTTAAGGAATATCTTAATTTGTATTTGGAAATTCTTTTCGACAGCAAAGAAGCCAATTTGGAATTGCAAAAAGAATTAATAAATGGTCAAAATAATTATTTGAAATATAGAAGAGATCACGATCCAGCGAGGCCAATGTTGTCGAGTTTATTTGGTAAAGAATTTACTGAATCTTTAATTAAAGAGGTTTTATTTACTACTTAAAAGTCTTATAATTTTTTGAAATTTGAAATAATATGAAAAAAATTTCTGTTCTTTTTGTATGTTTGGGAAATATTTGTAGGTCTCCTGCAGCAGAAGCTATCTTTATAAGTCTACTAGAAAAGAAAGGATTAACCGATGGCTTTTTTGTAGATTCTGCTGGAACTGGGGGTTGGCATATTGGGAAAAAAGCTGATTCTAGGATGAGAATTGCGGCAGAGAGAAGAGATATAAATATCTTAAGCAGAGCTCGTCAAATTACTAGCAAAGATTTTGACGAATTTAACTATATTCTTGCGATGGATAACTCAAATTTTAGAAATATTCAAGATCTTAAAAATAGAACAGCTTCAACGGATTCAGCATCAATTAAAAAAATACAAGATTTTAGATCAGTTTTTAATGAGGAAGAAGTTCCTGACCCATATTTTGGAGGTGATGAGGGCTTTGATTATGTACTTGATATTTTAGAAGACTCTGTAAACGGTTTTTTGGAAAGTATTTCTTGAATTTATTTGACCTCAGTCTCTTTAGGAATCTTGTCGTTATAAAGATCAATAATTTTATCCACTACCTCATTAATTGAATATCTATCCGTAATAATTTCTATTGCGTCATTCGCTTTTATTAGAGGTGAAATTTCCCTATTGGAATCTTCAAAATCTCTTTTCTTTATTAGTTCTTTTAATGTATCAAGATCTATTTCTTGTGAGTCTTTACTATTTGTATCAGATTTTCTTCTTTTTGCTCTTTCATCGATGCTAGCAGTTAGAAATATTTTAAGTTCTGCATTAGGAAAAACAGTAGTTCCTATATCTCTTCCCTCAGCCACAAGTCCGCCTGATTCTCCAATTTTTCTTTGCTCTTTTACCAAGAATTTTCTTACTTCTTTAATTGAAGAAATTTTAGAAACAATGGAACTTATCTCTTGCGATCTAATTTCTTCAGTAACACAGTAGTTATTAATAAAAACATCCTGATGTGAATTTGTATTCGACTTGAAAACAATAGATATATCTTTAAGAATATTCTGTAATTTTTTTTCTTTTTTATAGTCAATACTTTCTTTTATCATAAGCCAACTCAATGCCCTATACATTGCTCCGGTATCTAAATATAAAAGTTTAAGTTTCTTCGCTATTAATTTTGTTACTGTACTTTTACCTGATCCTGCAGGACCATCAATCGCAATAATCGGTCTTCTTTTCATTAGAAAAACGTGATCAATTAATCTTGTCTTTCCACATCTTATCGCACCAGCAAGTAACGAAATATTATCCTCAAGTCTCGCTTTTTGGAGTGTATGAGGGTGTAAATGTTCTAAATATTCAATTGAAATTTTTTTTGCTGATAGCTTTTTAAGTATTTCTTTTAAGTTGATCTTTTTTTCTTGTTGAAAAATTTTTTTTGCCTCTAATAACTCATTTGAAAAAAAACTAACCAATTGTCTTTCGTTTTTTGATAAATGTACATTTCGTGAACTTAAAGGAATTCCGTCGAAATCTCTTTGTGTAGCAATAGATTTAATAGCAATATTTAATTTCTTTCTTTGGACAAGATTTTTTAAAATTAAAAGTTGTTGCCAATCTTTTTCTCCCAAGTAAAGATTTTTTGGCTTAATGAGATTAAGTAGTCTATAAACTACTGTACAAACGCCATCAAAATGTCCAATTCGATTTAATCCACATAATGCAGAAGATAACTCTATTGGAGCTTTTATGAATTTAATATTTTTATTATTCGGTGGATATATATCTTCATTACTTGGGATGAAGATGGCATCTGCGCCATTTGAAAAGGAGATTTTTATATCATTATCAATTGTTTTAGGGTAATTCTCTAAATCTAACTTGTTATCAAATTGAAGTGGATTAATGAAAATACTTACTAAATTAACATTAGAATTGTCATTTTTTGCTGTTGATATTAGTTTTAAATGTCCATTATGAAGATTACCCATTGTTGGAATGAAGTTAATTTCACTATTTATATTTCTCTTCCAATTTTCTATTTCTTCAGTTTTCCTTATGATTACTTTCTTCACTTTGTTTTTAAAAAATAAATCTATTTGATAAATAATTACTGGACAAAAGCAATCTTAGGAGGAATATCTATATAGGAAAGTCTATCATTTTTATTTCATGGATTACAAAACATCAGGTGTTGATATAGAAGCTGGGCGAGAATTTGTTTCCGAAATTAAACAGGCCGTTGAAAGAACTCATACATCTAATGTGATTGAGGGTATTGGTGGGTTCGGAGGTTTGTTTAGAATTCCTATTGATAGTTTTAAAAAACCAGTTCTTGTTTCAGGAACTGATGGTGTTGGAACCAAATTAGAATTAGCCCAGAATAAAAACTTTCACTTTGAGGTTGGTATTGATTTAGTTGCTATGTGCATGAACGATATCATTACTAGTGGGGCAAAACCTTTATTTTTTCTGGATTATATTGCTACTGGTAAACTTGATAAGAAACAATTGTTGAGGGTTGTTCAGGGAATTTCACATGGCTGTGGAGAAAATAACTGTTCATTACTCGGGGGAGAAACTGCTGAAATGCCTGGATTTTATTCAAAAAATAAGTATGATCTTGCAGGATTTTGTGTTGGAATAGTTGATGAGGATAAACTTATTAATGGTAAAACAGTATCTGAAAGTGACTTAATAATTGCTTTAAAAAGTAATGGAGTTCATAGTAACGGATTTAGTTTAGTAAGAAAAATTATTCAAAATAATAATCAAATAGATAAAGAATTTGAAAATGTTTACCACTTAAATTTTTATGATGAGTTATTGAAACCTACAAAAATTTACAATAATGTGATTAACCAAATGTTAACTGAAAATATAGAAATTAAAGCAATGTCTCATATTACTGGAGGAGGAATTCCAGAAAATTTACCAAGATGTATTCCTTCTGACTTTATTCCTTATATCAATATCAGTTCTTGGGAAATACCTATTTTATTTAAATTCCTCAAAGAGAAAGGATCGATTCCTGAAAAAGATTTTTGGAATACTTTCAATCTTGGAGTGGGATTTTGTTTAATTATTGATAAAAAATTTAAGGACGCGATATTAAGTATTTGTAAAGATAATGATATAGATAGTTGGGAAATTGGAAAGATAGTACGTAAAAATGATTCAACAATTAGTAAATTTTTGCCGGAAATTTTAACTTAAATTTTTTTATCTTTTTACAAATGAGTTTTAAAAAATTATTTTTTATACCCAAATGAAAAAGTTAGGTGTAATATAATAAAATTACAGCCGAATTATATCGGAAGTTTAAGTATTTAGATTTAACAATTTATTCAATGCCCTTTGCTAATAATCAAAGAATTACACGTAGACGTAGTTCAGCTGGCCCTACTCCTCCAAAAAGACCATTAGCTAATAATTCTGAATCAATTGGTAGACAGGCTCAAGGCCCAAGACCAACTTTCTTGACTCTAAGGGATCATGGGAAAGTTTTTGTCGCTGATTTACCAAATTTGTCTGACGGTCAATTAGCGCATATTAGTAAAGAAGCTAATGAAGTTTTAAATAGTTTGGAAAAAAGACTTAGTGATCTTGAAAATGAGCCTAATGTTAGTAATCCTGAAAACGATACGCTGATTAAAGCCTCTACAAAAAGAGATGTCACACTGAGGTTTATTAAATCAATAGAAGAAGAACAAGAACATAGGAAGAATAATCCTGCTTTACGAGATGCTGCATCTGAATCGTTACCGAGAACTTTTCTTGAGGTTGCTAGACATAGATTGCCTGGAGCAACTTTTGATTCACTACTTCGAGAAGCTCTTGAAGCTTGTGCAGTTGATGAGAGTACTGAAGAAAATCAAGTTATTGATGAGCCTAAAGAAACTGTAAAAATTATGGATATACCCTCTTCCAACACTAATACTTCACTTGTTGTTAGTATCGATTCAAGTGATGATTCCAACAATGACTCTATTTGATTCAACACAAGAGTTAATAAGTTTTAAAGACCAAAAAAATTTAAAAATTAACCTTACTTCAGAGAAAGAACCCACTTTATGTAATCATTGCAAAAGGACTGCATCAAATGGTGTTAGATGTTTAGGAATGTGTGTGGCAGATAATGATTATTAAAATTATTCAAATTTACATATAAAAAATCTGATGAAAATAATTAATAAATTCATATAATCTTATTAATTAATGGAAATAACATATTATTTATAATTAACTAACAAATTATAGATAAGTAATTTAAACTTTATATCGTTTATTTGAAATTGAAGTTCTTCGAAATTTCCTAATTAATTACGTAGTTTGATAATTCTTGCATAAAAATTACCCTCTTGAAATCAAGCGACTAAGTAGAAAATACATAATCAACAATGAGTGTAAATTTAGTCCTGATTAATTGTTAAAAGTTTAAAAGGTTTAAAGACTCAACTTGAGATATGTAAAAAGAGAAAAAGATAAAAGGATAAAAAGATAAAACTATTTCTATTTACCTAGAAAAATAGTAATATGATTTAGTCTCAGATCGAATTTTTTAAGAAGTTTATTTTGCAAAAAGTAATTGAGAATAAATTTATAAGATTATTTTCCTTTAAAAGGTATTCAAAAACCCTTTTCATTAGTTGTTTTTTAATTTCTTGTTTTATTTTTGATTTATCTAAAGCACAAAGTAATAATTCAACTGCTAATAAAAAGGCTGAGATTGCAATAGATAATGTAGATTCACAAATTGCATTAGAAGACCTAAATCTAGATTCTGTAAAAAAAATAAATACTAAAAATAAAAACCAGTTGGGCGTTGACTATATTAAATCAAAAAAAGATTTAGAAGACTACATCATAGATACTGGCGATGCTTTATATATCGAATTTGAAAATGCGCCAAGAGGGTTAAATTCCCTTATTAGAGAAAATCAAAATGAATTTGACCCAAATGATTTATCTTACTTAGAACCAAAAAATAATCTCAGTAAATATAAATTAGGAGAAGGTGATGTTATCAATATTAAATTTAAAAATATTCCTAAAGGGGATCCTGAATTACTAGAAAAACCTACTAAAAATAAACCTCTCTTAACTGAATATTTAACCCCAGTAAGTGATTTACAAAACTATCGTCTAGATGAAGGGGATATTATTTTCATAAAATTTGAAAAGACTTCAGAACTTAATACAAGAGTTAAGCTAGATAAATTAGGTGAAGTTTTTCTTCCAAGAATTAAAGATACATATATAAAAGGTTTAACAATTTATGAACTTACAAAAATATTAGAAGAACGTTATAAGGAATTTTTAATAGATCCGGAAATTGAAATTCGAATTGATGGGTTTAGATTTATTAATTCTGGGGACTATGAAATTAGTAAGCTAGGAGAAATTTTTGTTCCGGAAGCTGAAAATTTATATGTAGAAGGATTAAAAATAAGAGAATTGGAGAAACTTTTGGAAGAAAAATATAGAGAATTTGGTTTTTTTATAGATGCTGAAATAAGGGTTAGCAAATTTAAATTTATAAGATCAGGAATCTATAATGTAGATCTAGAGGGCGAAATCTTTCTTCCCATAATAAAAGAGACTTATGTAAGAGGATTAACTCCAAGTGAGTTATCTCAAATTATCCAGAAAAAATACTCTGAATTCAATATCATTCCTAAAACGACTATAAAAATAGCAACATTTAAAAAACTTAGAATACTAGTTGACGGTGAGGTAAGGTCACCAGGAATATATAATTTCCCAGCTTTTACCGCTATGGACTTTAAAAATATAATTGATGATGTTAATGAAGAGGGAAAGGTAAAATCATTTTTTGAAAATAATAAAACTATATTGAATCAAGAAAATAAAATTATTGATCAAAGCAACGTAGATGAAAATTCAATTCAAAAAATAAATAAAGATTTAATTGTTGACTATCAAGATAATTCTCAAAGTCAAAATCTTGAGAATACTATACGAAATAATCTGAACAACAAATCAAACTTTCAAATAAAAAGACCATCTGATAATTTCACTACTATATCTAATGCAATTAGAAAAGCTGGAGGAGTAACTTCTAGAACTGATTTGTCGCGGATCGAAATTATAAGAGATATACCTATTGGGAAAGGAGGGGGAAAGAAAAGAGCAATTATTGATTTTACTTCTTTTATAATAGAAAGTGACCCTACTAACGATATTAGATTATTTGATGGAGATAGAATATTTCTACCAAAGCTCGCATCAGCCTCATCAGATATCATCCCAAAATCAATCCTTAGCGGTCTTTCTCCAAGATTTATAACAGTAGATATTTTTGGTAGAGTCGAAAATCCTGGAACTGTAAAATTACCTTTAGAAGCTGCATTATCAGATGCAATTGATTTGACTGGACCAATAAAACCTTTATCAGGAAAAATTGTTTTGATAAGGTACAATAGAGATGGAACGATTTTAAAGAAAAATATTTCTTATTCTGCTGGAGCAAAAAGAGGTTCGAGAAAGAATCCTTTTGTAAAACAAGGCGATTTAATATCAGTAAAAAATAGTTTTTTAGGAAAAACTACAGGCGTGATTAGAGAAGTTACCGCTCCATTTGTCGGTATTTATTCAACTAAAGAAATAATAGGGGGTTTCAGTGACTAGTTATAAAAATTATCTTTTTGATCTGATTGGCGTGATTTATTAGAAAGAAATAGGATAATAGTATTAGGGTATTTAAAATTTAATAAACTTGCTTTCTACTTGCTGTCCATATTATTTACTTAAAGATGTATAATCGCTTTTCAAAACTTATTGTGCTGGAAAGGATTTCAGTTAAATTGGTTTTAAAATTGAAAAAGGCGGCACCCAGATTCGAACTGGGGATAAAGGATTTGCAATCCTCTGCCTTACCACTTGGCCATGCCGCCGAAAAAGATTCGATTAAGTCTTTTTATGATCCTACCAGCAAGGTGTCTCATTCTCTATTATTTATATGTAATGGTCATGGAGAAGATGTAATCGCATCGGAAATAATAAAAAGATTACTAAAAAAAATAAAAAATAACAATATTGAAGTTTTGCCGTTAGTAGGAAATGGAGATGTATTTGATTCCATAAAATCAAAGAATTTTCGTAAAATAGGATATTTAAAAGAGCTTCCTAGTGGTGGTTTTAGTAATCAAAGTCTGAAGGGATTTATTCTTGATTTGTTCGCAGGATTTTTGATCGATAATTTAAGAAATTTTCTACTTGTAAAACAGAAGTCAAAACATAACTGCAAAATTATCGCAGTAGGCGATTTCTTACCATTACTCTACGCTTGGAGTTCAGAATGCGAATTTAGTTTCATTGGAACTCCCAAAAGTGATCATACTTGGAGTAGTGGCCCAGGTTGGGATTTAAGCGATTTTTATCATAAGTTGAAAGGTTCGGAATGGGATCCATGGGAAATGTTTTTAATGAAATCTCCAAGATGTAAAAATTTAATTATGAGAGATAAAATTACAGCTCATAATTTGAATAGAAAAAATATTGATGCAAAATACTTGGGTAATCCAATGATGGATTTTGTTAATGCAACAAACGAGAAGATATCAAATATTATTTCTCTTAAAAGGATTATTTTATTAGTTGGAAGTAGATACCCTGAAGCTCTTAAAAATCTTGATAACTTTCTAAATTGCTTGCAAGATTTTGATTTATCAAAGAATTTGGTAGTACTTTTGCCTTTGAGCATTAATGCGCATGTGATTCAAATTCAAAGTTATTTAAAAAAATATGGTTTTATAAAACAGAGTAAAGTTAAATTTCTAATTGATGAAGATTCAGTTTGGAAAAAGAAAGGTCAATATGTAGTGATTGGAAAAGGTAAATTCAATTTATGGGCCAATATGGCAGAAGTTGGTTTGTCTAATGCAGGAACTGCTACAGAGCAAATTGCTGGCCTTGGAATTCCCTCTCTTTCTCTACCGGGAACTGGACCACAATTTACAAAATCATTTGCAAAAAGGCAATCAAGATTATTGGGAGGTAGTGTTTTAGTTTGCAAGAACAAAAAAATTCTTTTAAAACGTTTAAGTTTTCTTTTTCAAGAAAAAGTAAATAGGTTAGAACAAGCAAAAATTGGAAAAAAAAGAATGGGTGAATCCGGAGCAAGTGAGAAAATCGTAGATGCCATAAACCTTCATTTGTTATCTTAGTAAATGGCACTAGCTTATTAATTATTAATTCTTTTATGTATCCAATAAATGATCGTCAATATCTAAAAATTTGTGCAGAGATTGCAAAACTTATGAGTATAAGCTTATCTTCCGCTAAGAAGAAAGTAGAAATTCAAATTGCAAAAGAAGGCTCGAAAACTATTCAAGAAAAAATACAAGTTGCGCAAAATGTCTTAAAAATTTGTGAGAAAAATGATGACGATAAATTAAGTTCTTCAAGAATACTTGATAAGCTTATGGAAACTCTTAATGGCGAAGATAATTTTTTAACCGAAGATTGATTCTTAATGTTCAAATATATTTGAGAACTTTAGTATGTCTAAATCAGCATGTACAGAAACTGTTTCGAAACATTTTTGAGCTAATTCATATCTATTCTCTCTTTCTAAGATAACTTTTAATTTATGCATAGCTTCAATTAAATATCTAACATCATTTGCTGCATAATCTAATTGATCTTTTGTTAAATCTTCGTTGCTACCCCAATCACTACTTTGCGAGCTTTTGTCCAGTTCTATTCCTAACAATTCATTAATTAAATCCTTTAAACCGTGTTTATTTGTATAAGTTCTTGCCAACTTACTTGCAATTTTTGTACAAAAAATATTTTTTGTATTAATTTCAAGATTGCATTTTAGAGCTGCTAAATCAAATCTCGCATAGTGAAATATTTTAGTAATTTTGTCATCTTCAAGAAGTTTTTTTAAATAAGGTGAAGAACATGTATTAAGTTCGATTTTTATACAGGATGTTCTTTTAAATTCATTGCATATTTGTACTAAGCAGAGTCTATCTCTTCCATGAATTAAACCCATTGCTTCAGTATCAATAGCTAGGTAGGATGATTTTTTATAAAGATTGTATAAATCTACTGTTAAATCGCTATAAAGAAGATCAATATTTTTATTTTCTATAGTCATTTTTAAAAAGTATTTAAGGAAATTTAAGGTTTAGAATATTACTTAAGATTTTATTTAATTAAGAATTTTTATCTAATAGGTATATTTTACAGAATAATTCTAAAAAATTATAATATGATGTAACTTTAATTTTTATTCTCGAGTTACTAGAAAAAATTATTTAATGTCATATTCCTTAAATTCAACATTATTGCTGACAATTCTCTTGGCCATAGGATTATTTTTTTTTCTTAGGGCTTCCAGTAAAGATAGAACAACCATCGTTGAGATTTCATCTTCTCAGCAGCCAATTAAGGTTTTAAATGGTTTATGTGAATGGCTTAATTTGAGGGGATGGAAGCAAACAGGAGGAGATTTTGAACAAAAAATTTTAATATTCAAGGGTCAAGTTGTTTCTAGTAAATCTTTAGCAATTTTTTTAGGTTTTCTTGGAGGTTTTGGTTCTTGTGCTTTGGGATTAGTAATTATTCAAATATATCCTGAATTGGGTTGGTGGCCTCTCCTTTTGGGATTAATTGGTGGCCCTTTATCTGGAATTGTTTATTTTAAAAAATCAGCAAGAGAGGAGAAATTTGAATTAAGGTTGATTAACAAAAATGAAAATGATTCAACTTTTATGAGACTTAGAGCCCATAGGGATGAATTAATCTCTTTAGAAAATGAACTCGGAGAAAAACTTCAATTGGAAAGTGACGGTTCTTTATTTAAAACTCCTATTTAAGATACTTTAAAATTTTATTCGATAATTTTTAATCTAAAATATCATTCTCTATACAGAATTTCTCTAACTCTTTGTCATTTAACCAATCTTGGGGTTTTGTAAAAATTGATGTGAGAAATTCCTCTCGAGAATTCTTTCTAGCTTTATATCCATATTCCCATCTAGCTAAAGGCGGTAAGGACATTAAAATAGATTCAGTTCTGCCATTTGTTTGCAGTCCAAAAATTGTCCCTCTATCCCAAACTAAATTGAATTCGACATATCTACCTCTTCGATATAGCTGGAATTCTCTTTCTTTCGATGAATATGTTTGAGAAGCTCTTTTTTGAATAATGGGCAAATATGAAGGGAGGAATGCCTGCCCACAGTTTTCCGCTAAAGAAAATAATTGATCCCAATTTAAATTAGATCTGCCAATATTTCGTGAAGCTTTTGATGCTTCTCCATTTTGATTATTTCCTCTATAAATATTGCCTGAACCATCTTGATAATCATAAAAAATACCTCCTATGCCTCTAGATTCATTTCTATGCTTCAAGAAGAAATATTCATCACACCATGGCTTGAAAACTTTATGCAAATCTTGATCAATTTTCTCACAAGCTTTTTTATGCTCATTATGAAAATTCCTTACATCAGATAGATAAGGATAAAAAGGGGTTAAGTCTGCACCTCCCCCAAACCACCAAACAGGACCAGCTTCGAAATATCGATAATTCAGATGAACTGTAGGAATATAGGGATTCTTAGGATGCAAAACCATAGAAGTTCCCGTAGCAAACCATTCATGACCTTTTGCTTCGGGCCTTTGAGAGATTATAGATGGAGGTAATTCTTTTCCTTGTACTTCCGAGAAATTTACGCCCGCTTGCTCAAAAATAGAACCATTTTTCAACACTCTTGATCTCCCACCGCCACCTTCGTCTCTTAGCCAGGATTCTTCTATAAATTTTCCATTGCCATCTACATTTTCAAGTCCTGAACAAATTTTGTCTTGTAGAGTTAATAAGAGATTTTTAGTTTTTTCTCTCGAGTTTTTAGGAGGTTCTTTCAACATGTATTTAGTAAATCTTGAAGAAAAAAATTTTTTTGGTTAATTATAAGTTTCTCTTTATAATTTCTCTTAGGGGGTACTTATTGCCTATTATTTGATAGTTCGACATAGTTCTTAATCTTTTAAACTGTCGACTACCTTGTCAAAATATTTAAAAATTTAATGACCACAATAGAAGATGCGAATTTTGCTTTACAAAAAGTTCTAGATGCTGGATCACAGAAAAATGTAATTGAATTAGCTTGGATTAAAAATGTAAGAGTAACTATACCGAGAGTAATCGTAACATTATCATTACCATCGTTTGCAAATTCTCAGAGAGATAGAATTGTACAAGAGGTTAGAGAAGTACTACTGAATTTTGAAGATATTAATGATGTTCAAATAGAGATTGAAAATAATCCTGCCAAAACAGAATCTCAAAATCAAGGTAATGCTCCTGAGTTGCAGAAGATTGAAGGAATACGACATATCATAGCTGTTAGCAGTGGTAAAGGCGGAGTTGGAAAAAGTACTATCGCAGTTAATCTCGCATGTTCTCTAGCTAAATTAGGTTTAAAAACTGGTTTGCTGGATGCGGATATATACGGACCTAATACTCCCTCAATGATGGGAGTTGCCGAACAGAATCCAAAGGTTACAGAAGGTGGCGGCAGTGATCAAAGGTTAATACCAATACATAAATATGGAATTTCATTGGTATCAATGGGTTTCCTTATAGAAGAAGGGCAGCCAGTTATATGGAGAGGACCAATGCTTAATAGTATTATCCGACAATTTTTGTACCAAGTTGAATGGAACAATCTTGATTTTTTGGTTATTGATTTGCCTCCAGGAACAGGGGACGCTCAAATATCCCTTTCTCAATCTGTGCCTATTTCTGGAGCAATAGTTGTCACTACTCCGCAACAAGTATCTTTGCAAGATGCCAGGAGGGGATTAGCAATGTTTAAACAACTCAGAGTACCTTTACTGGGAATTGTAGAAAATATGTCAGTATTTATTCCGCCAGATATGCCAGATAAAAAATATGAAATTTTTGGCAAAGGTGGTGGACAAATATTGGCTAAAGAAAATGACTTACCATTATTAGCTCAAATTCCTATTGAAATCCCTCTCGTTGATGATAGTAATAAAGGCGTACCAATCTCAGTAAGCCAGCCCAATAAAGAAAGTTCTGTTGTATTTAGTAATTTAGCTCAATTAATTAAGAATCAATTTATGAAAAGTTAATTGATGTTTAAGAGTATTTCTCTATTAAATAAAAGAGGATTTTTACAAAAAAAAGACAATTTTAATAGAGGTTTTTTATTTTCTCCACTACTTTTAATTCCCCTGTTTTTAGTAATTATTTCGGGTTTATTAATAAAAAGTATTCAGGGTGATCTTTTAGTATCTAACTATCTAGGTCATATTTTAACTGGTTTTTTAGGTTATTTTTTAGCATTTTTTATTTCTTATATACCGTTAGAGAGAATTAGAAAGTATGTGGTTCCATTTTATTTGTGTACTTTAATATCCTTATTACTAATTTATTTTTTTGGGATTTCAGTTTCTGGAGCCCAAAGATGGCTAAACTTGGGCATCTTTTCTTTTCAGCCTTCAGAAGTAGCTAAGCTTAGTACTGTATTAACTCTTGCTTTAGTACTAGACAAAAAAATAATTTTAACAATAAGAGATTTAGTATTGCCCATATTAGTAGTAGTTGTTCCTTGGTTATTAATTTTCTTTCAACCGGACTTAGGTACCTCTTTAGTTTTGCTTGTTTTGACAAGTGTGATGCTCTATTGGTCGCAAATGCCCATAGAGTGGATTTTGATTTTAGTGTTTTGTATTATTACATCTATATTATATTTAACCTTACCAACTCTTCTTATTTTCTGGATTCCAGCTATAGGATATCTTGCTTATAGATCTTCAAAAAAGAAAATTATTTTTTCTGCTCTTGCTATTTTGTTCCATTTATTAGTGGCAAAATTGACACCAATTTTGTGGCAATATGGCTTAAAAGAATATCAAAAAGATAGATTAGTTTTATTTTTAGATCCAAATAGAGATCCATTGGGTGGCGGATATCATTTAATACAGAGTCAAATTGCAATTGGTTCTGGAGGATTATTTGGGACTGGTTTGCTACAAGGTAAGCTGACTAATTTGCAATTTATACCTGAACAACATACTGATTTTATATTCAGTGCTTTAGGGGAAGAATTAGGTTTTGTCGGGTGCGCAATAGTTTTATTTTTGCTCTTTTTTTTAACTAAAAAACTTATTAATACTGCATCAATTGCTCGGACTAATTTTGAATCTCTTATTGTTATTGGAATAACCTCGACTTTTGTATTTCAAATAATTATTAACTTATTTATGACTATTGGATTAGGACCAGTTACTGGGATTCCCCTTCCTTTTATGAGCTATGGTCGAACGTCATTGGTGACAAATTTTATATCTATTGGATTTGTTTTATCTATCTTGAAACGTTCTAGATCACTAAGAAGTTGATGAAATCACAAATAACTATAAAAAAAATTCAAGAGCTTTTGATTAAAGGAGTGCAAACTATATATGTGGATGATGATACATCCAGAAGAATGTGGTGGGCTTCTTTAGAAGTTATTCAAAAAGATTTTCTATCTCAGAATTTTAAACAGGGGGGAGTCTGGGTTGCCTCGCCTTTGCCAGCTTTTAATGATAAAAAATTTTTAAATCAACTTCGTGGATGGCTTTGGTCTCCAGAGGGGTTTCCATACTTTCAAAATGAGAATGCAGGTTTTTTACCAGTCAGTAATTCAGAAAAGATAAAAAAAGATTTCGATTTAATTAGTAATTATAAAGTCTTAAATCTTTGTCAGGGAGATGGATATGAACCTTTTTTGATGATAATCACCCCAAATTTTCAATGCGTATTATCAATTGTAGGAGAAAAAGATAAGAAAATTTTATTAATGAAGTGTGATGAAGAAAGCCTAAAAATTTCAATTGAATTAATGCATGCAAAATTAAACCAAGAAAATTATGAGGAAGGAGTAAAATTTCGTAATGCAATCAATAATTTAGGTAACCTTAATATTAACAATCAATTTGAAAAATTATTTTGGCCAATATTATCGGCAAAATTAGCAAATAATCCACCAAACCACAATATACATAATTCTGTAAAAGATGATGAAAAAAATGTGCAAATAACTGAAGCAAAATTATTACGTGCAATTTCTCATGAAGTAAGAACCCCTTTGGCAACAATAAGAACCCTAATAAGTTCTACTTTAAAAAAATATAAAATGGATGAATCAATGAGAAATCGTTTAATTCAAATAGATAATGAATGTAATGAACAAATTGATAGGTTTGGTTTAATCTTTAATGCAGCAGAATTAGTTAGTAATGAAGTACCATCATTAAATAACTTGGCGAAAATTAATTTAGCAGAAATTTTTAAAAAGCTTGCTCCTTTGTGGAATAAACAATTAAATCGTCGTGGTATTTCTTTGAAGATAGATATTCCCAAACAACTTCCACAAATTTTGAGTGATTCTGAAAAATTAGAATTAATGTTAAGAGGATTGATTGATAAAAATACTAGAGGATTAAAAGAAGGTAGTACATTGATTTTAGAATTAAGACCAGCTGGTCAAAAACTCAAACTTCAACTCAAAGTACAAAAATTAGATAACAATCAAAAAGAAATTCTAAAAAAAGATAATGGTTCTGATATTGGCCCTGTTTTAAATTGGAACCCTCAAACTGGAAGTTTACAACTTAGTCAGAATGCCACTCAAAAGTTGTTAGCTAGTTTAGGGGGACATGTCACACAAAGACGTGATACGGGTTTGACAGTATTTTTTCCTATTTCAGATGCAAAATGAAATGAGAATTAAGTTATACATATATTAAATAATGTAGAAAATTTCCGATTAATTTCGAATTTTGCAAAATATGAATGCTAATTTCTTATTATAAATAACTCAAAATTTAGGATGACTGAAACTTTAGTTGGTCAATTTCCAAAGCATATAGGAAGTACTGGGGGTTTATTAAACTCAGCAGAAACCGAAGAAAAATATGCAATTGTATGGAAAAGTTCAAAGGAACAAGCATTTGAATTGCCCACCGGTGGAGCGGCTATTATGCATGAAGGTGATAATTTAATGTACTTTGCAAGAAAAGAACAATGCCTCGCATTAGGGACACAATTAAGAGCCTTCAAACCAAGAATCGAAGATTTTAAAATCTACCGAATTTTTCCAGGTGGTGATATTGAATTTTTACACCCAAAGGATGGTGTTTTCCCTGAAAAAGTAAATGAAGGCAGAGAGAAAGTAGGTCATAATCCTAGAAGAATAGGTGAGAATCCTAATCCAGCTGGTTTGAAATTCACAACTAAGAATACTTTTGATTAACTTCCTTAAAGTTGATATAAAAGAAGAAAATAATTATAATTTGGGCTGACATTACTAATATGATCAGCTCACAGAAAGATAGTTTTTTAAAGGCTTACAAAGAAGGTAAAAATTTTATACCTATCGTTGAAAGTTGGCCAGCAGATTTAGAGACTCCATTATCGACTTGGTTAAAATTATCTTCAAAAGATTCTCAGGGTGTTTTTCTTGAATCTGTTGAAGGTGGGGAGAATTTGGGTAGGTGGAGTATTGTTGCTACCGAACCTCTTTGGAAAGCCGTTTGTTATGGAGAAGAAATAGTTAAGACTTGGAATAATGGCAAAACTGAAAGACATAAAGGTGATCCTTTTGATATTTTAAAGAGTTGGACAAAGGAATACAAGTCAACCATGCTTGATGACTTACCATCAATTGGACAGTTATATGGCTCTTGGGGTTATGAATTAATAAATCGAATAGAACCAAGCGTTCCAATAAATAAAATTTCAAAAAACAATATCCCCTATGGTTCCTGGATGTTTTTTGATCAGTTAGTTGTTTTTGATCAAATAAAAAGATGTATTACTGCAGTGGTTTATGCAGATATAACTTCTTCAAAAGAATGCTCAATTGAAGAGTTATATCTAAACTCAATTTCTAAAATTCAGAAAACTAGAAATTTAATGAGAGTTCCTCTTAAAGAAAATGAGTTTTTAGATTGGAATGAAAATGAGAATTTGGATTTAGATCTAGAAAGTAATTGGGAGAAAAAAGATTTTGAGAATGCAGTTCTCTCTGCAAAAGAATATATAAAAAAGGGCGATATCTTTCAAATAGTTATAAGTCAAAGATTTCAAACTCAAGTCAATAATGATCCCTTTAATTTATATAGAAGTTTGAGGATGGTTAATCCATCTCCATACATGTCATTTTTTGATTTCGGTTCATGGTTTCTGATAGGTTCAAGTCCTGAAGTAATGGTTAAAGCAGAAAAAAATAAAGATGGTCAGATTGTTGCAAGCTTAAGACCAATAGCTGGCACGAGACCTAGAGGTATTGATAATCAACAAGACTTGGAACTAGAAAAGGAATTATTAAAAGATCCAAAAGAGCTAGCTGAGCATGTAATGCTAATTGATCTTGGGAGAAATGACCTTGGAAGAGTTTGTGAAATTGGTACTATCAAGGTTAAGGATTTAATGGTTATTGAAAAATATTCACATGTTATGCATATAGTCAGTCAAGTTGAGGGCATTTTAAAAAACAATGCTGATGTATGGGATTTGCTCAAAGCTTCTTTTCCCGCTGGGACAGTAACAGGCGCCCCAAAAATTAGAGCTATGCAATTGATTAAGCACTTTGAAAAAGATGCTAGAGGACCTTATGCTGGTGTATACGGATCTATTGATATTAATGGTGCATTAAATACAGCAATTACGATAAGAACCATGATAGTAAAACCCTCAAGAGATGGGAAATATGATGTATCAGTGCAAGCAGGAGCTGGAATAGTTGCTGATTCTATTCCTGAAAATGAATATCAAGAGACGATAAATAAAGCAAAAGGGATACTTAAAGCATTAGCCTGTTTGGATAAATAAATGAGTCAAAATAATCTTTATAAGGGTTTTGAGGTGGAACTTTTCACAGGTTCTTTAAATTCTCATATAGGTGTTTCGGATGAAATTGAGAAAAAATTTCCTGATTTTGTAAAAGAGCCAGACAACAGAAACGTTGAATACATAACAATACCTGAAAAAGACTATGGGTCTTTATATGAGAAATTAATAACTCCAAGAAAAAAGTTAAGGAAGTGGCTAAATACTAAAAATTTAACAATCATTCCTTCATCCACTCTTTGTTTTAAACACGATATTCAATTTCAAAGATCTGATATTGCAAACGGCTATCATCAATTTATTCAAGATAATTATGGAATATCTATTGCAACTTCAAGTGTCCATATAAACATAGGAATTGATGATATAGATAAACTTTTTACAGCTTTAAGACTTGTAAGATCTGAGGCTGCTCTATATCTATCATTAAGTGCTAGTTCACCTTTTTTAAATAATAAAATTACGAATAATCACTCTCAGAGATGGATCCAGTTCCCTAAAACACCTAGTAGGGTGCCTTTTTTTGTAAATCATAATTCTTATATCGACTGGATAGAGGAAAATATATCTAATAAAAATATGCAAAATATAAGGCATTTTTGGTCGTCAATCCGACCAAATGGTCCTCAAAGACCTTTAATTCTTGATCGTTTGGAATTAAGAATTTGTGATTTTGTTCACGATATTAATCTGCTTTTAGGGATAACGGCGATGATAGAACTAAGGATTTTAAATCTTTTTGAAAATATAAATACCTTAGATCCTATGATTGCTAGTACTTTTTCTATGGATGAGTTGTCAGAAATATGTGATCAAAATGAAACTAATGCTGCTAAAGATAGTCTGAATTCAGAGCTAATTCACTGGCAAGATGGCAAAAGAGTTATTTGTAGAGAATGGATTCAAAACTTATTATCTGATTTATCATCCACAGCAGAAAATTTTGGTATGAAACATCTTTTAGATCCTATCTATAAAGTGCTTGAAGAAGGTAATCAATCTATGAAATGGATAAATCAATATGAAAAAGGTCTTTCTATTGAGCAGATAATGAAAATTTCTATCGAAGATATGATTAGGAGTGAGGCCTAGAATGTTTGATTATTTAAATAAACATTGATCTGAACATTTTCAATTGTGACATAATGATTATATGGAATCTTTTCGACAGATAAAAAATAATAACGTGGATCTGATAAGTAACAATGATCCACTTGATAAAAATCGTCTTTTAATTGAAGATCTCTGGGAATCTGTTCTCAGAGAAGAATGTCCAGATGATCAAGCAGAGAGATTGATTCAGCTTAAAGAATTAAGTTATTCAAAACAAATTGATGGTGAAAGTTCAAAAACTTTTAAAAATGAAATAGTTGATATTGTAAATTCTATGGATTTAGCAGAATCCATAGCTGCAGCAAGGGCATTTTCATTATATTTTCAACTCGTTAATATTTTGGAACAAAGGGTTGAGGAAGATAGATATATACAAAGCTTTACCAATAAGGATGTTCAAAAATCACCCGATAATCTTGATCCTTTTGCCCCAGCATTGGCGAGGCAAAATGCTCCAGTAACTTTTAGAGAATTATTTTACAGGCTGAGAAAATTAAATGTACCTCCAGGAAAATTAGAGGAGTTATTACAGGAGATGGATATTCGTTTAGTTTTTACTGCACATCCGACGGAGATAGTAAGACATACTATTAGACATAAGCAAACAAGAGTAGCAAATTTATTAAAAAAAATACAGATTGAGCAATTTTTAACAAAAGAAGAAAAAATTTCTCTAAAAACCCAATTAAAAGAGGAAGTAAGACTTTGGTGGAGAACTGATGAATTGCATCAATTTAAACCTTCAGTTTTAGATGAAGTTGATTATGCTTTGCATTATTTTCAACAAGTTTTATTTAATGCGATGCCGCAATTGAGGGGCAGGATCGCTGAAGCACTTACCGAAAATTATCCAGATGTTCAGTTGCCCTCAGAATCTTTTTGTAACTTCGGTTCTTGGGTAGGCTCTGATAGGGACGGTAATCCATCAGTAACTCCGGAGATAACGTGGAGAACTGCTTGCTATCAAAGGCAGTTGATGTTGGAAAGATATATTATTGCGACGTCTAATCTTAGAGATCAATTAAGTGTTTCAATGCAATGGAGTCAAGTCAGTTCCTCCTTATTAGAGTCACTCGAAACTGACAGGGTTAAGTTCCCTGAAATATATGAAGCTAGAGCTACAAGGTATAGATCAGAACCCTACAGATTAAAATTAAGTTATATTTTAGAGAAATTAAGGTTAACACAACAAAGAAATAATTTATTAGCTGAAAGTGGGTGGAAATTTGACCTGGAAGGAGAAACTGATAACAAAAATCTAGATAAAGTTGAAAACTTATATTACAAGTCAGTTAAGGAATTTACTCATGATCTAGAACTAATTAAAAATAGCCTAATTAGTACAGATTTAACTTGTGAGTCTGTAAACAACTTACTTACTCAGGTTCATATTTTTGGATTTTCTCTGGCAAGTTTAGATATTCGTCAAGAGAGTACAAGACATAGTGACGCTATACAAGAGCTTACAAATTATCTTGATTTATATGTTCAATATGACCAAATGTCTGAGGAAGAGAAAATTAAATGGCTTATAAACGAATTAAATACAAAAAGGCCTTTAATTCCATCTGACGTTAACTGGACAAAAACTACAGAAGAAACCTTTTCAGTTTTTAAAATGGTTAAGAGACTACAGCAAGAATTTGGAAGTCGCATTTGCCATTCTTATGTAATTTCAATGAGTCATAGTGCATCTGATTTGCTTGAAGTTCTCTTGCTGGCAAAAGAAATGGGACTTCTTGATCAAAATTCACAAAAGTCAAAATTATTAGTTGTTCCTCTTTTTGAAACTGTGGAAGACCTTAAAAGAGCACCAGAAGTAATGGAAAAGTTGTTTAAATTAGATTTCTATAGATCATTATTACCAAAAGTAGGAGAATCTTTTAAACCTCTGCAAGAATTAATGCTTGGATATTCTGATAGTAATAAAGATTCAGGTTTTGTTTCTAGTAATTGGGAAATTCATAGAGCCCAAATAGCTCTTCAAAATCTCTCAAGTAAAAATAACATATTACTAAGACTTTTTCATGGAAGAGGTGGTTCTGTAGGGAGAGGAGGAGGACCAGCCTATCAGGCAATATTGGCTCAACCAAGCGGCACTTTAAAAGGCCGAATAAAAATAACAGAACAAGGTGAAGTTTTAGCTTCTAAATATAGTCTTCCCGAACTGGCTTTGTACAATCTTGAGACTGTAACTACAGCGGTAATTCAAAATAGTTTGGTAAATAATAGACTTGACGCTACTCCAGAATGGAATCAATTAATGTCTAGGCTGGCAGAAACATCAAGATCTCATTACAGAAAATTAGTGCATGAGAATCCTGATTTGTTAAATTTCTTTCAAGAGGTCACTCCAATAGAAGAAATAAGTAAATTGCAGATATCTAGTAGGCCTGCTAGAAGAAAAAAAGGTGCAAAAGATTTGTCAAGTTTAAGAGCTATTCCATGGGTATTTGGTTGGACACAAAGTAGATTTCTTTTGCCAAGTTGGTTTGGAGTAGGCACTGCACTGTCATCTGAATTAAATTCAGATCCACAACAAATTGAATTATTAAGAGTTCTGCATCAAAGATGGCCATTTTTTAGGATGCTTATATCTAAGGTGGAAATGACATTATCTAAGGTGGATCTGGAAGTCGCTAGATATTATGTTGATACTCTTGGCAGTGAAGAAAATAAAGATTCTTTTGATGATATTTTTGAAGTAATTTCTAAAGAATATAATCTTACAAAATCTTTAATACTTGAAATTACTGGTAAAAATAAGCTCCTAGAATCTGATAGAGACTTGAAATCATCAGTAAGCTTGAGAAATAAGACAATTATTCCCTTAGGGTTTTTGCAGGTTTCACTTTTAAGAAGATTAAGAGACCAGACAAGACAACCTCCAATAAGCGAATTCATTATAGATAAAGATGAATCTAGAAGAGCTTATAGCAGAAGTGAACTATTGAGGGGGGCACTTTTAACTATTAATGGGATAGCAGCTGGCATGAGAAATACAGGTTGATAATTGCAATATTTTTCTAAAAAAAAACTTGTTCTTCCAGAAGGTTATTTTGTTAACTCTTCTCAAATCCCATTAGCTAAAGAAGTTAATAAACTTTTAGCGAATTGTGGTTGTGAGACATTTCCAATAAAGCCTCTTTCTGAGGCAATTCAGAAAAGTAATTTCTTTTTTACCATACAGACTGAATTAAAAAATAAATTATATGGCTTCGTAAGGGTTACGTCCGACAGGGGATTGAATGCTAACTTGTGGAATTTATGTGCATTGCCAGGGACTAATCAGCAACTTTATTATTCAATATTACTCCAAGTAACTCTTGAGAAAATAAATAGAGAAATGCCTGGATGCAGTATTTCTGTACAGGCTCCAGTATCTTCGTTTGTAAGTTTAGAGGAAAATGGATTCATACTAGATCCAAATGGAATAAGAGTAATGGGATATAAACTTTAAAAAACATTTTACGAGCATGGAGGGATTCGAACCCCCGACTCTCAGAACCGGAATCTGATGCTCTATCCAACTGAGCTACATGCCCTTTAATTTTTCAATTTCTTTAAAGAAAATCTAAATATTTTAAACTTAGCTAATTTAATTAATGAATGCACAAAAAAAATTTTTTTAAATAAATTAAAAATTAAAAATTTTCGGAACCATAATAGTTTTGAAATTGATCTAAAAGAGCAAAGAGCAATTGTTCTTGGCTGCAATGGCATTGGCAAGTCAAATTTACTTGAATCCGTTGAATTTTTAAGTCAATTGAAATCTAATAGAGCACTAAGCGATAAAGATTTAATAGAGTACAACAGTGATATGGCTGTAGTTATAGGACAGATAAATTTTAAAGACGATTTAAAGTTAAATTTATTTCGAAAAGGCCCTAAAAAAATTTATGTCAATGAATCAATCTTGAAAAAACAGAGTGAAATAAAAAATTATATTCGGAGTGTATGTTTCTGTTCTAATGATATAGATATTGTCAGAAGTGAACCCAGTTATAGAAGAACATGGATTGATAAAGTCGTATCTCAGCTTGAACCAGTATATCTAGACCTGATAAGTAGATTTAATAGGCTTTTAAAACAAAGAAGTCATTTTTGGCGTTCAGAAAGTTTCTTAAAAACCAAATCCACAGATATTGTTGAAAGCTTTGATATTCAAATGTCAATAATAAGTACAAGAATTTTTAGGCGTAGAAGAAGAGCTTTATTAAAAATAAGACCATATGTTGAATATTGGCATAATCATTTAAGTAAATCTCAAGAGCAAATAGATATCAATTATCTTTCGGGGATACAAAATATAAGTCCAGAAGAAGAAGAAGAAGAAGTTATTAGTAAAAAAATAGCAGAACAACTTTTAAATCAGCGTTCAATAGAAGCATTGACTGGTAAGTGTAATTTTGGACCTCATCGTGATGATGTTGAGTTTCTAATCAATAATGTTTCAGTTAGAAAATATGGTTCCTCAGGACAGCAAAGGACTTTTATCTTGGCTTTAAAGATGGCTGAACTCGATTTATTAACTAAAACATTAAATGTTCCTCCAATACTTATATTGGATGATGTCTTGGCGGAATTAGATTTAACCAGGCAAAATTTGTTATTAAATTCTGTTGGTAAAGATAGTCAATGTTTTATAAGTGCCACACATCTAGATAAATTTAATCAGTCTTTCTTAGGCTCATCACAAATGATTCACTTATAATTTTAAGAAAGGTATGATTTTTAGCTAATCTTAATTTCATCTAAATTTCTTAAATGGAAATCTACAAAAAAAGCAAAATTTTAAGTTCGTTAAGTGATGAGCAAAAATTAGGTCATCAAAGTAAACATCTTTTGTTAGAACTTTACAGATGCGATCGCGAAAAATTAAATGACGAATCCTTTTTGCGCTGTATTTTAAATAGAGCTGCTAAATTGGCAAATGCAACAGTTTTGAATTTGATAAGTAATAAATTTGAGCCTCAGGGGGTTACGGCAATTGCATTGCTGGCAGAATCTCACATTTCAATACATACTTGGCCTGAATCTAATTATTCGGCAGTCGATATTTTTACATGTGGTCAAAATATGATGCCTGAACTAGCTAGTCAATATTTAATTGAATCTTTGATGGCTAAAGAACATTCTTTGCGCGTCATTGAGCGAAATCCACCTTCAGCAGTTTCTAAACAGATCAGAACGGTTGTTTGAAAATCTTTACCTATTTAATTTTCCGCTTATTAGTCCTTCAAGATCTAGACTTGTGCAATTAAATCCTAAATTTGAAAAATATTGAACTAACTCACTTAAATTATATTTGTTAAGAAAATGCTTTAATTCATCTTGGGGAATTTCTATTCTTGCAGTTAAGCCTTGGCATCTGACTCTAACCTCCGATAATCCAAATTCTTTAAGATATTCTTCTGCTTTCTCAACCATTTTTAGCCTTTCACTAGTTATTTCATGGCCATAAGGAAATCTTGATGATAAGCAAGGTTGAGCAGGCTTGTCCCACCAAGGAAAACCCAATGCTCTTGATATATCCCTAATATCTTGTTTTGAGACTTTAAATTTTGCGAGAGGAGAGATAACTCCTGCTTGTTGTGAGGCTTGTATACCTGGTCTGTAATCATTAAGATCATCCAGATTGACTCCATCTAAAACAATCTTATAATTAAGTTTTTTAGAGAGGTAGGTTGTATGTTTGTGGAGCTCTTTTTTGCATGCAAAGCACCTATCCTTAGAATTTTGACTGTAACTTGATTGGTCTAATTCTGAGGTTTTAATTTCTAAATGCTTTACTCCAATCCATTTTGCTTGCCTTCTTGCTTCTTCACGAAGAGTATTGGCTAATGCAGGAGAAATACCAGTTATAGCAATTGCTTTGCTACCTAATTGCTCGAATGCTAATGATGCTACTAATGTACTGTCAACTCCTCCAGAATAAGCAATACAAACACTATCAAGATTCTTAATGTATCTTCTAATTGTATAAAGTTTTTCACTTTGTTCATCAGAGAGAATTTCTAGTTGATTGAACATGCTAATTACTTTAAAATTCAAATTACCTATGAATAGGTTGAATTTATTATTAAATCTTTAATAATATTCTTATCTATATCTTAGATTAAATTTACTAATTTTGTTCAATTGACGAATACGAGTAGAAATGGAGGTATTGGGATTGTCACAGCAAGTGACAGTCAAGAGAGATCAAAAGGTCAATTACATATTTATGATGGAGAGGGTAAGGGAAAAAGCCAGGCTGCATTGGGAGTAGTTCTCAGGACAATAGGTTTAGGAATATGCGAAAAAAGACAGTCAAGAGTCTTACTTCTAAGATTTTTAAAAGGCCCTGAGAGGCCATATGACGAGGATTCAGCTATAGAGGCTTTACAAAGAGGCTTTCCACATTTAATTGACCATGTAAGGACAGGAAGATCTGAATTCTTTACTGCTGACCAAGTGACAAAGTTTGATGTTGGTGAGGCCGAAAGAGGTTGGAATATTGCTAAAGGAGCAATTGCTAGTTCTCTTTATTCTGTCGTTGTACTCGATGAGTTGAATCCAGTTCTTGATTTAGAAATGCTTGATATCAATGAAGTAGTTGATGTTCTTCAAAATCGTCCAGATGGCTTAGAAATAATTATTACTGGTAGGGCAGCTCCGCCCTCTTTGGTAAGAATATCTCAACTCCATTCAGAAATGAGACCACGTTTGATAGGAGACTTAGCAGAACCAACAAAACAAAATCGTTCTAGTGGTGGAATTGAGATTTATACAGGCGAAGGAAAGGGTAAATCTACAAGTGCACTCGGTAAGGCTCTTCAAGCCATCGGTAAAGGAATATCTCAGGATAAAAGTCATAGAGTTTTAATATTACAGTGGTTAAAGGGTGGAAATGGTTATACCGAAGATGCTGCCATAGAAGCTTTGAGAGAGAGTTACCCTCATTTAGTAGATCATTTGCGTTCAGGCAGAGATGCCATCGTATGGAGAGGTCAGCAACAACCAATTGATTATGTTGAGGCTGAAAGAGCATGGGAAATTGCTAAAGCTGCTATTTTGTCTGGTTTGTATAAAACAATAATTTTAGATGAATTGAATCCAACTGTTGATTTAGAGTTGCTTCCTGTGGAATCAATACATCAAACACTTTTAAAAAAACCGGCAGATACAGAAGTTGTCATTACTGGGAGGTGTAAAAATGAACCTTCATACTTTGAACTAGCTGATGTTTACTCTGAAATGGTTTGTCATAAGCATTATGCAAATGTGGGAGTTGATTTGAAAAGAGGTGTAGATTACTAATTATTCTTAAAAAATTAATTGCACAATATTTTTTTTACCTTTTCGATGCCACCTTTAATAGATCTTGACTGAATTTTGAATTTAGACAAGATTCTTGAAGCTTTTTCAGAACGTTTTCCCGATTTACATATAGTGAAAACCTCTTTATTTAAACTTTCTTTTTGAATAAATTTTAAGTCAGATTCTTGGTTTAAATGACTTAAAGGAATTGATATAGATCCCTCTATTGCAGATGTAGAAAATTCTTCATTTTCTCTAACATCAATTAAAAGAATTTTATTGGGTTTTGCTTTGTATAAACTATTAAATTCATTAGCATTAATACTGGTAATTTCATTATTTTTTTCGCAATATTCGTCGCTATTATAAAATTCCTCAAACTGAGAAAGATCTTTTATGCGTTTATTTAGCTGATCACTTTTTAGATGTAATTTTTTCATATTAATATTCAATAGATCAAAAATTAAAATCTTCCCATCTAAAATTTCACCTTTTTTCAAAATGATTTTGATAATTTCATTAACCTGAAGAATTCCTATCAAACCTGTTGAAACACCCACAACCCCGTATTCTGCACAACTAGGGGCAGCATTTTTTGAAGGTGATTCTGGAAGTAAGTCTCTTAAATTAGGACTATTTTTATGTAAATTGAAAACACTCACTTGCCCTTCAAAGCCTTGTACACTTCCAAAGACTAGGGGTTTATTTAGTATCAGGCATGAATCATTTATTAAATATCTTGTGCCAAAGTTATCTGAGCAATCACAAATAACATCAAACTCCTTTATTAATTTAAGAGCATTTTTAGGATTAATTCTCTCTGAAAAGGTTAGTATTTCAGAATTAGGATTGAATTTTTTAATTCTTTCCCTAGCTGAATCAATTTTAAGATTGCCAATAGTATTTGTTTCATGAATTATCTGTCTCTGGAGATTAGATTTTTCAACTTGATCGTTATCAACTATTCCAATTCTCCCAATTCCTGCTGCAGCTAGATAAAGCAAAACGGAAGACCCAAGCCCACCTGCTCCAATGCATAATACTGAGCTGTTTTTAAGATTTAGTTGCCCCTCATAACCAATCTCTTTGAGGTTAAAATGTTTTTGATATCTTTCTTCTTCATCAGAGTTTAAGAAATTAAATTTTATATCTTTGGACATTGAGATTCTTTAATTTTTGCGAGCTAAACTATGAAAATATAATAATTAAAATAAAAATTTTAGACTTTTAAATTTTTCTTATTGCTCTGATTTATTAATGTTTTTGTTAGAACTAGATGATAATGTGAAGTTTTTATAAATCAATTTTAAGTTTAAATATCTTCAGAAACCCTGCATACCAACGCCTCTAAAAAAATACAAAATGTTTCGGTTCGGAATTTTGCACAACAAAAAGGTAGTCAACAGACGTTTTTTCCGATACTGTCTGGTTCATATATTAAGTTTACTGAATTCATGAGTGATAACACTCCAGAGTCAAACCAAGACTCCGGCTCCGATACAAGCTCAGAAACCAAAAGTTTTTCAGAGAAGTACTCTGATGTTATGGGAAAAGTCAACGAAACCCTCGGTAACGTTGATTGGACTCAAATGGGTAAGTATGGCAAGGCAGCAGGTATTATTGCTGTTGTCGTAATAGCTCAGATAATAATTAAAGTTGTCATTGACACGATAAACTTTTTCCCAATTCTCCCTGGTTTACTAGAACTACTTGGCGTAATTGTTGTTGGTCAATGGAGCTGGCAAAATCTTCGTACTAGTGAAAATCGTGAAGCTGTTTTAGATAAGGTACAAAATCTTAAGAAGACATATTTAGGCTAGTTAAAATTACATATTGAATATTGCATTTACGTAATCTTCAACTTGTTTTAAGTACCCTCCCCCAAACATATTGGCATGGTTCAATATGTGATAAAAATTATAAATAATAATTCTTTTTTCAAATCCCTCTTTTAAAGGAAAAATTTTATGATATTCTTCATAAAATTCCTTTCTAAATCCTCCAAATAATTTGGTCATAGCAATATCTACTTCATTATCTGCCCACCAAGATGCCGGGTCAAAAATAACCCCCTTTCCACTTTGGTCTATTCCAGCATTCCCTGACCACAAATCACCATGAACTAGAGAATTTATTGGTTTGTGGTTCAGTAATTCTGATTTAATTTTTTCTTTAACTTTATTGATAATTTCTTTATCTAAAGTCGTTGATTTAAGAATTAATAGTTGAGGTATTATCCTTAAGTTTAAAAAACAATCTATCCAATTATCTGCAAAGCCTTTCTTCTGATCTGTTGTTCCGATAAAACCCTCAACTGGAAACCCAAACTTTTTAGGATTAGACTCAGCTGATTTTAAATGCAATTCACCTAAACCTTTTCCAAGCTTTTTTTGGTCAAAGTTATGCATATCTATCCATTCAATTAAAAGGATCTCTATATTTTTTATATTTTTATATGCAATAACTTCAGGAATAACTAAGCTTTCTTGATTAATATGTTTGCGCAAATTTTGGAGACAATATTTTTCAAATTCAAGAAATTTTTTGTTTCTAATGTTTTTTTTAAGGAATAACTTTTTGTTTGAGAATTTTATTCGCCAGGCACTATGAATATCACCACCATGTACTTGTTCAATACTTTTTGGATAGGTTTCACCTAATTCTTCACAAATTTCGTTAATTTCAATAGGGGATAATTTTTGCATTTTAATGAAAAAGTCTGAAGTTATAGTTGTAGGCGCCGGTATAGCAGGACTTACTTCTGCAGCGATTTTATCAAAACAAGGCTTATCAGTGACTTTAATCGAATCTCATACTCAAGCAGGAGGATGTGCTGGTACTTTTAAAAGAAAGAATTATATTTTTGATGTTGGTGCAACTCAAGTTGCGGGTTTAGAGAAGGGAGGAATACATTCTAGAATTTTTAATTTTTTAGATATTCCATCCCCAGAAGCCTCAATTTTAGATCCTGCTTGCATTGTTGATTTAAATGATGGTGGTACTCCCATACCTATTTGGTATGAAAAAAGTAAATGGATAGCCGAACGAGAAATGCAGTTTCCTGGGAGTCAAAGGTTTTGGAAACTTTGTAGCCTCATACATGAAAGTAATTGGATATTTGCTAATAATAATCCTGTATTACCAATAAGTAATTTTTGGGATTTTTCTCAACTTCTTAAAGCACTAGTACCTTCAAACCTTGTCACAGGTATCTTACTTAAATCTACTATTTTTGATTTATTACGAATATGTGGATTATCTAAGAATGATCGCTTGATTAAATTCTTAAATCTTCAACTAAAACTTTATTCTCAAGAGGACGTTTATAATACCGCAGCATTATATGGATCTACTGTTCTTCAAATGTGTCAACAGCCACATGGTCTTTGGCATCTTAAAAAATCTATGCAGTCTTTAAGTGAATCACTAGAAAGTTCATTGATTAAAACTGGAGTTAATTTAATTTTTGGACAAGAAGTAAATTCTATAACTTTTGACGATGTAAATATGTGTTGGCAAGTATCTGCTAATTCGAAAAAAAAATCATTTATTTACCAAGCAAAAGATGTGATTTATACAGCGCCTCCACAATCTTTGCTCAAGCATTTGAAAGATCCTTTAGAAAGAAAAAAAAATTATAAAAATCGACTTAATAATTTACCTGCTCCAAGTGGAGCTGTAGTTTTTTATTCAGCCTTAAAAAAGGAACATATTAAAAAAACATTCTCTAATCATTATCAATTTGTTTCGAAAGAATTTTGTTCGTTATTTGTATCAATTAGTGATGATGGTGATGGAAGGGCGCCAAAAGGTGAGGTTACTTTAATTGCCAGTATCTTTACCAACACTAGAGATTGGTTTGATCTAGATAAACAAACTTACTTAAAGAAGAAAAATGGTTTCATGCAAAAAATATCGATTGAATTGGAAAGTCAATTTAATATTGATCCTGAAAAATGGCTACATAGGGAATTAGCAACTCCATTGGGCTTTGAAAAATGGACAAAAAGACCTAATGGAATAGTAGGCGGGCTTGGTCAAAATCCAGATATTTTTGGTTTATTTGGATTGTCAAGTAGGACACCCTTTGAAGGTTTATGGTTATGTGGAGATTCGATTTATCCAGGAGAGGGGACTGCAGGTGTTAGTCAGTCTGCATTAATGGTTTCAAGGCAAATTTTAGCTACCAAAGGTATAGAAAATTTTAGTTTATAAAATTTTGTCTGTTTTCTTTTGCTTCAGCAAGTTTTTTAGCCAGTAAATCCCAATTTTTTTCTTTAATAAGAGATTCCAGTATATTAAGCTTATTTTTAAAATTATTTATGGAATTTAAAACATTAATCTGATTATTAATAGCTAAATCTAAGCCTAATTGTTCATTGCCTCCGCCAACTCTCGAAGTGTCAGCAAATCCTGTAGCAGCTAATTTTTGCGTTAGATCTAATAAAGATTTATTATTTTTTGTTTGCGCAGTTTCTATGAGGGCAGAAGCTAAAAATATAGGCAAATGAGAAATTAGAGATACTGCTTCATCATGCTCTTTTGGCGTAGCTTGGCAAATTTCACAATCCATTGATTTTATGAGCTTGGAAATAGTTCGGACTGAATTTAAATCACTATTTTGTGTTGGGGTAATAATCCATTTTGCATTTGTAAAAAGACCTTCAAAACCTGAATCAACTCCTTTTTTTTCTGTTCCTGCCATTGGATGAGATCCAATAAATAGAGGATGTAAATTTTCCCATGTATTTACAATTGGTTCTTTTACAGAGCCTACATCAGTAAGTATTGTTTCCTGAGGTATTGATGCCACTAATTGTTGAGACGGATTGATCAAATCTTTGATAGGCAATGCTAAAATGATTAGCTCACATTTTTTTAATAAGCTCAGATCACAGCTAACAAAATTAGCAAGTTTTTTATTCTTAGCTTTTTTTTCATTA
>QCMB01000001.1 GCA_003214085.1 Prochlorococcus sp. AG-418-J17 | reverse complement strand
ATTTATCTTGATTGGATTGTTTATTGTTTTTGGTAACTTCTTTTCTCTTTTGGGTATTTTTTCTTTTAGAAGATTCAGTTTTTAACTGTGATTTTATTGTTTTAATATCAATTTTTTCTAAATCTTCTAAAGCATTATTTAATGAAATAAGAAGTTCATTTTTATTTTCTAAATCGCTTTTTACGATTTCTGTATATTTTTTTTGCCACCAAAAATTAATATCATTTTTATCTAATTGGGATTTAAATTGAATTCCTATTGTTTGAAGGTTTTTTATGATTTCTTCTTTATTCATAACTTAGAAGTTTTTAAATTTATTTAAATTCTTTTGCATATTGAATTTCATTAAAACCTAATATTACTTTTTTTCCTTCGTAAATCAAAAATGGTCTTTTTATTAATTTGCCATCATTTAAAAGAAGTTGAATAATTTCTTCCTTTGACAAAAGATCAATATCAAGATTAAGAGTTTTAAAGGCTTTACCTCTTATATTAAAAATCCTTTTTTTATCATCAGAGTATTGTTCTAAGGCTAGATTTAAATAATTAACAAGTGGAGGTTCTTTTACAATATCAATAAACTGAAATTTAAAATCTTTGCTTTCAAGCCACTTTGCAGCTTTTCGGCATGTAGAGCATTTTAAATAACTATAAAAAATTATTTTTTTCAATTTAATTTACTAATATTTGATTTCTTAAGTACTTTAAATTTTTTCTTTTTTAGAGGCATACAACTTTTCAATAAGTTTTCAACTACATCAAAATCCCTCCAACCATCAATTTGAACTGTTCTTCCATCGAGTCCTTTACTTGTTCTAAAAAATTCTGCAACATCCTCAAGCTGATTAGGAGCAATTTGATTAATACTAAGTATATTAGCCTGCCTAGGATTAGCCAAAGGCACACATAAAAGTTTTCCATCATATGCACCACAATCATGCATATCCAAAACTCCAATAGGTCTAGCTTTTATTAGACAACCTGCAAAAGTAGGTTCGTCCATTATCACCATTGCATCAAGGGGAGCTCCATCATCAGCAAGAGTATTGGGGATAAAGCCATAATCAAAAGGGTACCTCACTGAAGAATGTAATACTCTGTCTAGGGCCATTATTCCTGCGTCAGAGCAATATTCATATTTATTCCTACTCCCTGCAGGTATTTCAACAACAATATTCACTATTCCCTTCATTGGAGATGGAGGTATTGAACTAAGGTCCATCTTTTTTAAAATCGTGATTATGAATTATCTCATTTCCTTGAGATAAAGGTCTGCCAATTAAGATGCTTATTGAAGGTAAAAAAATTGTCAAAAAGGCAAAAATAATACCTAAAGATGTTATTGATAAACTCCTTATACTTAAGGGGTCATCATCATCTCTTTCAAAATCATTTCGAGTAGAACCATGAGAAGATTCTTCGCTTGATTTACTCTGAATAAACTGCTTTGATTTCGTGTAACTCAAGAACTCTTAATTGGTAAAGATTAAGGAGATAATTAAACATCATTATCCTACATTCAAAATGTCAATAAATCAAAACATTGATTGGTGACTTTTTAATTACTCTTTTTCTAGCAAAGACCTAATAGTTTTAAGTTCGTCTAATATTTGCGCCAGTATATTTTGAGCAGCGGACGAAGGTGTATTAAATATCTCAACAGTAACTTCCTTTATTCTTAAAATATCTTTTGCAAATCTTGCTACTTCATTAGGATGGAATTTTAAAGGATCTTTTTGATCAGTCCTAAATTCGGGATTTAATTTTCTTGGATTAAAACTAGGGTTTAGATTTCTTAAATCTGTATTTGTATACCTATAGACAGAAGCTCTTGATCTATTTAGGAATTTTTGAACTTCATCAATACCTACTAATTCCTCTTCACTAGAAATATTGGAATCTATATTTTCCATAAAGTTAAGAAAATGATTAAGTAGTAATGAACTTTTTAAAGAGTTTGAACTTCATTACTGAAAAAGTTAGCAAAAAGAATATTCTTAGACTAGCGGCGTTGAGGGACTCAAGACACTTTAAATTATTTTTTCATCTTAATTGATAAAATTAAATATTATTAAGGATTTTCTGTATGCGCGTGACAACCTCATTTCCTCTGGGGACACTTCGTGACACACCTTCTGAAGCTGAGATTATTTCACATCAATTACTCTTAAAAGCTGGGTATATTCGCAGAGTTAACAGCGGTATTTATGCATACATGCCACTAATGCTTAGAGTTATTGAAAAAATATCCGCAATAATAGAGAAAGAACTTAATAGTATTGGTTGTACAAAATTACTATTACCCCAACTTCATCCTGCAGATTTATGGAAAAAAAGTGAGAGGTGGGAAGGGTATACCGCAGGTGAAGGAATAATGTTTAATCTCAAAGATAGACAAGGTAAAGAATTTGGTTTAGCACCTACTCACGAAGAGGTGATAACGAGTATTGCATCAGAGACCATCAACTCCTATAAGCAATTACCTCAATGTTTTTACCAAATTCAAACAAAATTTAGAGATGAAATAAGGCCAAGGTTTGGATTAATGAGAAGTAGAGAATTCATAATGAAAGATGGTTATTCTTTTCATTCTTCAGAAAACGATCTAGCTTCTTTCTATGAAAAGGTGGGCAATGCTTATGAAAATATTTTTAAATCTTGTGGACTTCAGACAGTAGGGGTTGAAGCTGATAGTGGAGCAATTGGAGGTGCTTCATCTAAAGAATTTATGGTCACTGCTGATGCTGGGGAAGATACCATTTTGTTCACTCAAAGTGGTTCTTATGCTGCCAATATCGAAAAAGCTGTTTCTCTACCCTCTCAACCTCTTCCAATAAAAGAGAATATTGCAGAGTGGTTGGAAACGCCTCATCAAAAAACAATCCTAGAAGTTTGCGATAATAACAATTTAGACCCAAGTCAGATTATTAAAGTAGTAATATTCCTTGCACAGTTCGAATGTGCATTTAATGTCCCAATTCTTGCATGCATAAGAGGCGATCAACACATTAATGAAGTAAAGCTTTTTAACTTAATCAATAAACTTCATCACTTCAATCTCCTTAATCTTAAAAAGATTGAAGACAAAAATACTATCGAAAAAAATCTAGTTGATTTACCCTTAGGTTATATCGGGCCAGATTTAGATAATAAAACTATTAAAGCTAGTTCTAATTGGGAAAAAAAATGGACAAGAATAATTGACCATTCTGCAAGTGACCTTTCAAAGTTTATAAGTGGTGGGAATAAATTTAATTTCCATAAAGTTTTTCAAGAATTTTCTTTTGATTCGAAAGACTATCTAATTGGGGATATCAGGAATGCCAAAAAAGGAGATAAAATAAGTATTTATGATGATGAAGAACTTAAAGAAAAAAAAGGTATCGAGATTGGACATATATTCCAACTAGGTCAGAAATATAGTGAAAAATTAAATGCAAAGTTCTCTGATAAGGACGGTCAGTTAAAAAATTTATGGATGGGATGTTACGGAATAGGAGTGACAAGAATAGCTCAAGCTGCTATCGAACAGAATCATGATCAAAAAGGAATTTGTTGGCCTATCCAGATTTCTCCTTTTGAAGTTATTATTATCCCAACAAACCTAAAAGATCCTATTCAAAGTGATCTTACTGAGCAAATCTATAACAACTTTTTAATTAATAAAATTGATGTCCTTCTTGATGATAGAAACGATAGAGCTGGAGTGAAATTTAAAGATGCGGAATTAATTGGTATTCCCTTTCAGATAATTATTGGAAGAGATTCTATTAATAAAGAAGTAGAACTTTTATGCAGAACAAATAATACTAAGCTTAAAATTAGTACTGATAAATTGTTAGAAACATTTATTTCCGAATCTGAAATAATGTACAATAAAAAGTCTTGAGGCTTATTTTTTTTAGGAGCTAAGTTATGTTACTGAAATGGACATCAAAATTATTTTTTAAGAATCTTACCAAAGCTATATCTTTTGCAATATCCTTAATTGTTGTCTTTACACTATTTAGTTCCCCTTCCATAGCTGCAAAAACCTCTATGACAGGCGACTATACAAAGGATACAATTTCAGTTGTTAAAACATTACAAACAGCTGTTGATACTCCAAAAGATTCTCCAAATAAAGATGAGGTAAGAAGTGAGGCTCTTACACTGATAACTGACTATATTTCCAGATATAGAAATAGAGGGATGGTGAATAAAACGCAATCATTTACCACAATGCAAACAGCATTAAATGCTATGGCTGGTCATTACAAAAACTTTGCAAGTAGACCTTTACCAGATAAACTTAAAGAGCGTTTAACCAAAGAATTTTCTCTTGCTGAAAAAATGGTCCTAAGAGAAAGTTGATACAATTCATTTACTTTTTAAAAGTAAACCAAGATTTTTGAATATATTAAATATTCGCACAAAAATAATGCTCTTCTAAAATTGGCCAATGTTGTTGTAATCGGAGCCCAATGGGGTGACGAAGGAAAAGGTAAAATAACGGATTTACTTAGTCGTTCGGCAGACGTTGTCGTTCGCTACCAAGGGGGAGTAAATGCAGGTCATACTATAGTCGTAGATGATAAAGTCTTAAAATTACATTTAATTCCCTCAGGGATACTTTATAAAAATACTTCTTGTCTAATTGGTTCGGGGACTGTTGTAGATCCAAAAATCTTGCTTAAAGAAATTGACATGTTAATTGATAATGGAATTGATATCTCAGGATTAAAAATTTCATCAACTTCTCATGTGACAATGCCTTACCACCGAATATTAGATGAAGCGATGGAGGCTGATAGAGGTTCAAACAAAATAGGGACGACAGGTCGTGGGATTGGCCCAACTTATGCGGATAAGTCACAAAGAAATGGCATTAGGATAAGAGACTTGCTCAATAAGGAAAGGCTAAGTGATGTGATCGAAATCCCATTAAGAGAAAAAAACGGTCTACTAGAAAAAATCTATGGCATTAAACCACTTAAATTAGAAGATATTGTTGAAGAATATCTTGACTATGGGGAAAGATTATCACAGCATGTTGTTGACTGTACAAGAACTATCCATGCAGCCTCAAAAAACAAAAAGAATATTCTTTTCGAAGGTGCTCAAGGGACTCTACTTGACTTGGATCATGGGACTTATCCTTTTGTTACCTCATCAAACCCTATATCGGGAGGGGCATGTATTGGGGCTGGAGTGGGTCCCACTTTAATTGATAGAGTAATTGGTGTCGCAAAAGCTTATACCACAAGAGTAGGTGAAGGGCCATTCCCAACAGAATTGCAAGGAAGTATTAATGATCAACTATGTGATAGGGGCAGTGAATTTGGAACCACTACTGGGAGAAGGAGAAGATGTGGATGGTTTGATGGAGTTATCGGTAAATATGCTGTATCTGTAAATGGTCTTGATTGTTTAGCCGTTACGAAACTTGATGTATTAGATGAATTAGATGAGATTCAAGTTTGCATTGCATATGATCTCGATGGAGAGGAAATAGACTACTTTCCTACAAATTCAGATGACTTAAAAAAATGTAAGCCAATCTTCAAAAAATTAAAAGGGTGGAAATGTTCTACTGCAGATTGCAGAAAACTATCTGATCTCCCAGAGAATGCTATGAATTATCTAAGATTTTTAGCTGAATTGATGGAGGTTCCGATTGCCATTGTCTCGTTGGGGGCGAATAGAGATCAAACTATAGTAATTGAAGACCCAATTCATGGTCCTAAAAGAGCACTGCTAAGGTAATTTAGTTCCAAATTAATGAATGAATCCTTTAGACATTTTGAACATAATAAAAGGGTTGATCTCATTGGTCTGGGCAATGCAATAGTAGATATTATTGTAAATATTGAAGATGAGTTTCTTGAGATAAATAACCTGGAAAAAGGATCAATGAATCTAATTAATTCTGATGAATCTCAGAGATTGTTAGAAAATTGCAAAGTTATCAAACAAATTTCAGGTGGGTCCTCAGCCAATACCGTTGTTTCGTTAGCAGAATTAGGTAACCATGTGCAGTTTATAGGAAGAGTAAAAAATGATCAATTTGGGAATTTCTTTTCTGAAGATATAAAAAAAAGTAAAACTATATTTAATACCCTACCAACTATTGAAGGCGCTCCAACAGCTCATTCAATCATTTTGGTTACACCTGATGCACAAAGAACTATGTGCACTTACCTAGGAGCATCTATAGAGTTTGAACCAGAAGACATTGACTTTAGTGTAATTAAGGAAAGTAAATACCTATATTTAGAAGGGTATTTATGGGACAGCGAATTAGCTAAGAGAGCTTTTATTAAATCCGCCCAAATTGCAAAACAATCTAATACAAAAATAATCCTTTCATTGTCTGATTCATTTTGTGTAGATAGACATCGTGAGAGTTTCTTGGAATTGATTGATGAATATGTAGATATTGTTTTTTGTAATGAATCCGAGGTGTTAAGTCTATTTAAAAATGATAATTTAGCAAGCTGCCAAGAAGACCTATCTTCCTTATGTGAATTAGTCATAATAACTCTTGGAAGCAATGGTTCTCTCATAGTCAACAAAAATAATGTTGAAATAATTGAGTCAATAACGAAAGGCAAGATTATTGACACTACAGGAGCAGGAGACATATATGCAGGAGGCTTTATCCATGGATTAATAAACAATTATTCCCTAAAAAAATGCGGGGAGATAGCTTCAATTTGTGCAGGGCAAATAATTACGCAATTAGGATCTAGATCAGATATTGGTCTTAAAGAGTTAATAAAATAAATTTAATTAAATAGTCTTATTCAACCAATCATAATATTTCATCTCAGCATAGTATTTTTTGTAAATAATTTGAGGGACATCATATGTGGAATTTTTATTTAAGAATTCAATTAAATAATCTTTAAATTCTAGTTTACTTTTTATCGTGATTTCAAACTCTTTAGTTTCTTCAATATCATCATCCCACTTATAAGTTGAAAAAATTTGCTTTATCGAAACACAAGCTGCAAGTTTATTTTGTATTAGTAATTTAGCCATTCGCAAAGCATTTGCGTTACTTGATTCAGTTGTAATCATAACTAATACTTCCATAATGAATTAAACATCAATTTTTTTAACTATGTGATTTATCAAATATTGATATTGATCAAAAGAGTAAGAATAATCATTTTTAACTTTCGGCCTTTTAACCAAAAATAACTTCATCTTACTTCCAGAAACTATACTCTCCCAGTTTTTCTGAGAATAACTTCCAGATTCTCTGCATAGAACATAATCTATCTCCCAAAAATCACAAAGTTTTTTTTCTAAAATGCTTTTATTATTTTTACTCGGTTCTAGTATCGCTATATTTGCATTTTTAATACATGAACCAAAAGCTTTAGTTATACTCTCATAAGTTGGAAGTACCCTTGTAAATACATTTGCTTTACAATTCATATAATAATTAGCTGTATCGTTAAGGAATCTTGATCCTATTGCAAGAAGAATATTCTTATTTTCTAAATCAACATTATCTATATCCTTTAAATGATCAATATAAAAAAAATTATTAGTGTTATTTATTAGAGATTTCCTCTCAAATAGTAAAAGAGGTGTATTAATTTCTTTACATGCATTATTAAGATTTTTAGAAATTATTACGGCAAACGGATGAGTAGCATCGACAACGCATGTGATTTTATTTTTATTTATGAAATTAATAATTTGATCTTTATTATTTAATTTCCCCGTAATGATATGTAACTTTGGATTATCAATATAAGCTTGCCCTGCTTTATAAGTTAAAACACTTGCAAAGACTGAATAATTAAGTTCAAGAAGCCTATTGGCTATTACAGGTCCATCCGAAGTTCCTGATAGGATCCAAACATTTTTATAGCAATTTCCTTGATTCTGCATCAGTATATCTTTAATTAAATAGTAAGTAATGAATCATTGTTTAATTCAGGCGGTCATTAATAGCGCTCCCCAAATGAGGTATACCAAAGAAAACCAAACTCCAATTGCAGAAATGATTGTTAATTTTAAAGGATTACGTAGTGAAGATCCAACCAGAGATCTCAAGATCATAGGATGGGGAAATATTGCCCAAGAAATGGTAGATGAACTAAAGGAGGGGCAAAATATTGTTATTGAGGGACGTCTAAAGATGAATTCTGTCACTAGGAAAGACGGAACTAAAGAAAAACAACCAGAACTAACAGCTTCAAAAATTCATCAAATATCGCCAGTTGATGTTATAAAGTCTGATCAAAAAGAAAATAATGAGTCATTTGAAAATAAAGAAACTGCCAAAAAATCTAGTTGGGATAGTTCACCTTTAGTACCTGAAGTGGACGAAATACCTTTTTAAATCAAATATCAACATTATTTTCTTGAACACTTATAATTAACTTGCTTATTTTTCTTTCAAGCGCGGCAAGTTCCCTTCTGATTTCGGGCCATTTACCCTTATCAAGATTTTCTAGTAGCCATGCTCTATCTTGATCAAGTTTAAAAATTAAATCTCCTTGATTTGCAGTATTAGGATCTTGCATAATACTTGTTATCCCATTTAAACTCATTCTACTAAATCAAAATGAAGAAATACTTATCGCCTGGAAACTTAATCGTTACCGCTGGGGGTATATTAGCTTTTGTTGGAATGACTGCTTATTTTACAGACTCAGTGAATTTAAGTGTACCCACTTTTTTTTATGGAGTACCTATTTTCCTAATTGGCTTAGGCTTAAAGACTTCCGAAATACCTCCTGTAGAGTTATTTGACAAGACAAATTTTGCGACAAATAAATTTAATAGACCAAAAGAATTAACAGCATTAGTTAAAGATGTTACAAGATGGAGGTATGGGATAAAAGCTCATCTTGAATCGTCATTAGAATCTTTAAATTTGTGGGACGAGGATAACCCCCCTCAATTAAAAGAATTAGAAGAAATTACAAAGGAAGACAAAAATGGTCTCAGAATGCGTTTCGAATTAAACGCTGTCCCTCTAGAAAAATGGATTGAAAAACAAGAAAGATTAAATAGGTTTTTCGTCAAAGGTCTTGAATCAGAATTTATTATCGACGATAATAAAAAAGAATTTGATTTTATTCTCTTTTATTGAATATAAGGATATATTTGTAAAAACCTAATTTCTCAATTCAATCAAGTTTTAATAAATTTTAATAATGAATGATTCTCAAAGAGTATCAATATTAAGTGAAGCACTTCCATATATACAAAGTTTCTCAGGTAGAAAAATTGTTATCAAGTATGGTGGTTCTGTTATGGAGAATGATAATTTAAAAAATGCTTTTTTTAGAGACATTGCGCTTTTATCAACCGTTGGGGTTTGTCCGATAGTAATTCATGGAGGTGGACCAGAGATTAATAATTGGTTAAAGAAATTAGAAATATCTCCTAAATTCGAAAATGGATTAAGAATTACTGATCAAAAAACAATGGAAATTGTCGAGATGGTTCTAATGGGTAGAGTTAACAAACAGATTGTAAAAGGGATTAATAAAACTGGATCCTTAGCTGTGGGAATATCAGGTCTTGATGGCAACTTAATTCAATCTAGAGAACTAGGAGATGGTAGCCATGGGTTAGTGGGAGAGGTTACAAAAATCAATCCCGAAATATTAGATCCTCTTATTTCTAAAGGATACATCCCAATTATTTCTAGCATTGGATCAACCTTGGAGGGTATTTCCCATAACATTAATGCAGATTTTGTTGCTGGAGAAATTGCTGCTGCAATAAATGCAGAAAAACTTATTCTTCTTACTGATACTCAAGGGATTTTAAAAGAAAAAGATAACAAAAATAGTCTTGTTGAAAAAACTAATCTCAAAGAGGCAAGGGATTTTATTGATAAAAAAATTGTGACTGAGGGTATGATTCCAAAGACAGAATGCTGTATAAGAGCTTTAGCCCAAGGAGTCAAAGCAGCTCACATAATTGATGGAAGAATAGAACATTCATTACTTCTTGAGATTTTTACAAATTCCGGAATAGGTACAATGATAGAGGCCTAACCCATGAAAACTTATGAGCAAGTTTTAGAAAAAGTAGAACTTGCTTTAGCTAAAGGTGAGTATCATTATTGCATTGAATTTCTTTTGCCCATAATCGAATCATTTCCTTTATCAAGCAAAGAGGGAGTAAATTTAAGAACAATCTTAATTACTGCTCTATGTGGTATCAATAAAAGGGAGGAGGCTAAAAGGTTTTGTAAAGAACTTCTAAAATCTTACGATAATAAGACGAGAGAAAATGCAAAATATTTGATGGAAGTTATAGACTCGCCTGACATTAAAAAGCCAGAGAATTGGAACTTACACTTTGAAAGCGACCCATCACTCAATAAAAAATCTCTTAACTCACTGCGCAAAAAAAGAGAAGTATTGAAGAAAAAAAAATTTATTAATGTAACTGAGACCCCAACTGGTGAAACAAAACCCTTTCAGAAAGGCTTTTCACTGATCATTTTTTTAATACTATTATTATTAATTCCACTTTTAAGTGGCTGCGTAAAAATTGAGGATACCCTTGATCTTAGTGAACTTGATTCAATAACTAATAATTTAGTGATAGAGAGTAAATACATAAAGAAATTTCCTTGGCAATTAAAATTTGAAGAGAAGATGAAAGATATTTTTCCTGACGCAGAAATTGAACAAGACGAATCAACCTTTTCTTTGAAACATAAAAATCTCAATTTAGAGGATACAAAGCAAGTTCTTAAAATCACCCAAAATACAGCTGGAGAGTTAGCGGGAGAATCAACAAATATAGAAATTAATACTACTCAAAAAAACTTCATTTTTTTTAAAAAATACTTTTACAGGTTAGATTTGGATCTAAATTCTATTAAAGGCATTGATAATTTAGAACTCATTTTCAAAATTATTCACCCTAATAAAGCTATCCTTACCGATAAAAATAATTCAAATTTAGAAATCATAAAAAATCTAATAATTTGGGATTTAAATCAAGGGCAGATAAATAGTCTTGAATTTTCTTTCTGGAGCCTCAACAAACTCTTGATTGGGATATCTATGATTTTAATAATTATAATATTGGCTTATTTATTAAGATTCTATAGATTTAAATTAGGTTCAGATTTACCTCAACTTCCATCAAAGTAATTACAACTCTGCTGGATTAACATCTATTGTTAAAAAAACATTTTTTGGAATAAGTTTCCATAATATTGATCTATCAGGTAAAGGTATCTTTGTTCCTTCAGGGCCATGTATTAATATCTGCCATCTAAATTTTTTACCGACTTTAGCTATTAAACTAGGGGCAGGACCAATTAATTTCCAGTTCTTTTTCTCACAAAAACTGAGTAGATATTTTGCTAATTTTATTGCAATTGACTCAGTTAATTCATAATTTTCACCTGATAATTTAAGTAGGCAAATTGTGCAAAATGGAAATAAATTAGCATCCTTTCTCAATCTCGAGTTTTCAATTAAGAATCTTTCATAATCTCTTTTTTGAAGATACGAAATCACCGGGTGGTTAGGTTTATATGTTTGAAAAATTACTTTCCCTTTTTTTTGCGCCCTGCCGGCCCTTCCTGCCACTTGCAAAAATAATTGTAATGATTTTTCTTCTGCTGAAATATCTGGGCGATGAAGCAACCCATCTGCTGCAATAACTACTGAAAGAGTAATATTAGGGATGTCAATACCTTTTGCCAACATCTGAGTACCGACAAGAATATCAGCATCACCTTTAGAAAACTTTGAAAGAATATCTCTATGACCATCCTTTCCTGAAGTTGTATCTCTATCAAAGCGAAGTACTCTTAAGTCAGGAAATTCTTCATTTAAAAACTCTATTACCCTTTGCGTACCAATTCCAAAAGGTTTGAAAGCAGTTGAATGACAATCTGGGCACCGATTGATCAATCTTGATTTATGATCACACCAATGACACCTTAACCATTTTTTTCCTTGTAATCCGAGATGAACTGATAAAGGAACGTCACAGTTGGGGCAATTTATTAAATATCCGCAATTTCTACAACTTAAAAATCCACTATGCCCCCTCCTAGGGATCAAAATTATTGCTTGCTCTTTTTTTAAGCGTAGTTGAGGAAGCAATTGTAATAATTCATTGGAAAAAATTTTCATATTTCCCTTCTTGAACTCATCCCGCATATCAATAATTTTTATTTCAGGAGGCTCATTATTGGATATCCTTTGAATCATTCTTACCAATTTATAATTACTTTCAAAAATACACTTTTTCCAAGTCTTCATTGATGGGGTTGCACTCCCAAAAATTAACTTTGCAGAATTCCTTTTTACTATTTCAATAGCAATCTCTCTCGCGTCATAGCAAGGCATAGGACTATCTTGCTTATAAGAAACATCATGTTCTTCATCCATTATTATTAATCCCAGATTTCTGATTGGAAGAAAAACTGCCGACCTTGTACCTATCACTATTAGAGGTTCATTAGCATTAATAATTTTCTTCCAAACTAAAGTTCTATGATCGGGAGAACAATTACTATGATATTCGTAAACGACATTATTAAATCGCCTACTAAACCTATCAATAAGTTGAGGAATTAATCCAATTTCTGGTGCTAGTATCAAACAACTTTTTTTCTTAAGAAATTGATCTTCAGCAATTCTCATATACACTTCTGTTTTACCTGAACCTGTTTCGCCCCAAAGAAGTAATGCATCTCCTGATTTCATTGTTTGAAATTTTTGAAATGCAATTTTTTGCTCATTTGTAAGATTTGGTTTTTTCGTTGCGATATGATCTTTTACAAAGGAATTTAATTTACTATTTATATTTTTTTTTCTTTTAGATTTAGCAAGATAATTTTTACTGACCATTGAGTTGATTAGAGTGTAGTTAAAACCAGACTTTATTAATTCACTTTGCCAATTACCTTTTTTAGATAAAGTATCCATTAAAAAAAATTCTTTTTTGGTTAATCCATTTTTCTTAATATCAAATTCTTTTTTAGTTTCAATCCATATTTGATCTTTTAAACCTTTTGAGAAATTTTTATATTTACCAATCCAGCCAGGAGGAAATGCAGTTTTAAACATTTTTAAATTACTTACCATATAAAAAGAGGCTAGGGAGTCTATCAATTCTCTCCAAGATTCATCAATTATTTTTTTCTGCAAAATACTTTCAACAAACAAATATCTTATGCTTTTTCCTCCAGTAATATTTGATTCATCATTATTGATTGTCGAAAAGTCTTTTTTGGAGATCACCAACCCATTCAATAATCTCCCCCTTAGTCTCACACTTACAATATCTCCAACTTCTGCTCCAAGATTATTTCCATCTAAATAGTAAAAGCTTTCATTACTACTGCCTATATCAAGCAAAATTTCCAATTTATAGGAGATATTTAATAACTGATTACTTGCCGGCTTCAAAACTTTTTCTTAGTATTGGATTGTTGAACATTCCACAAAGTGTTTTTTGCACATTGTAAGTATCCTGCTCTTAAGGGAGACATGAAGCTCTGATCATTAACTGAAAGTTCAAAAATGATCTGCCTGTCTGAGAAATCCCAAGACTTTTTACTTTAGGTAATCTATAGCACTATTTAAATTTTTCAACAATTTAGAAAACTTTTCTTATTCTCATTTTGTAAAAAAGTTTTTTAAGAATTAAGGGGACTTTACTACTAAATGTTCAAATTAGCCCTAAATAAAATTTTATCTAGTTAAATTCACCGTAGAAAGGAGTCAATTATGTGTCCAGTCGCAGCAGAATCAAAGAATTCCAAGCCTAGTGCAAAAAAAAAGATCAATAAAAAAATTAATACAAATTTAGAAACAGTAGTTGAAAAAGATAGTAATAAAAATAATCAAACTTTACAGTCATCTGCTGAGTTAAACGAAAGCAATATTCAAAATAACAATAATGAATTTAGTGATTCTGAAGAAGAAGATAAAGGGCTCGGGAATATAAAACTTGGACCAAAAGGTATCTACACTGAAGATTCAATAAGAGTTTATCTCCAAGAAATTGGAAGAATTAGACTTTTAAGACCAGATGAAGAAATTGAGCTTGCAAGAAAAATTGCTGACTTACTCCAATTAGAAGAGTTAGCAACTCAATATGAGTCAGAAAAAGGACATTTCCCATCTGTAAGAGAATGGGCCGAGTTAATAGATATGCCTCTTCCCAAATTTAGAAGAAGACTTCTCTTAGGGCGGAGAGCTAAAGAAAAAATGGTTCAATCAAATTTAAGATTAGTTGTTTCCATTGCTAAAAAATATATGAATAGAGGTTTATCATTTCAAGATTTAATCCAAGAAGGAAGTTTGGGTCTAATTAGGGCAGCAGAAAAATTCGACCATGAAAAAGGTTATAAGTTCTCTACATATGCAACTTGGTGGATTCGCCAAGCCATTACAAGAGCAATTGCGGATCAAAGTAGAACTATTAGATTGCCAGTTCACTTATACGAGACAATATCCAGAATTAAAAAAACCACAAAAGTTCTTAGCCAAGAATTTGGCAGGAAACCCAGTGAAGAAGAAATCGCTGAGAGTATGGAAATGACAATCGAAAAATTAAGATTTATAGCTAAAAGTGCGCAACTCCCTATTTCTTTAGAAACTCCAATAGGGAAAGAAGAAGACTCAAGACTAGGAGACTTTATAGAGGCTGATATAGAAAATCCAGAGCAAGATGTTTCTAAAACTTTACTAAGAGAAGATTTGGAAGGAGTATTAGCCACTCTTAGTCCAAGAGAAAGAGATGTTCTCAGATTGAGATATGGGATTGATGATGGAAGAATGAAAACTCTTGAAGAAATTGGCCAGATTTTTGATGTGACGAGAGAAAGAATTAGACAAATAGAGGCAAAAGCTCTAAGAAAACTTAGACATCCAAATCGAAATGGAGTTTTAAAAGAATATATAAAATAAAAAGAGTTAAGTATAATAATCAGCTTTAAAAACTGGCAAAATAATAGCTTAAAATAAATTCGACTTAATTTTTAATTCAAACTCAAAATAATATTTAATGACTAATTTTAAGCTAAAAATAGCTAGTAGAAGAAGTAAGCTAGCAATGGTTCAAACTTTATGGGTTAAAGATCAACTAGAAAGGAATATTCCCAATTTAGAGGTATCTATAGAGGCTATGGCAACTCAAGGTGACAAAATCCTTGATGTAGCCTTAGCAAAAATAGGGGACAAAGGGTTATTTACAAAAGAACTTGAAGCACAAATGCTCGTAGGACATGCAGATATAGCAGTACATTCTCTAAAAGATTTACCAACCAATTTGCCTAATGGCCTTAAATTAGGATGCATTACAAAAAGGGAGGATCCTGCAGATGCTTTAGTAGTAAACAAAAAAAATGACTGTTATAAATTAGAAAACTTACCTGAAGGTTCAATTGTTGGAACAAGCTCCCTAAGAAGACTTGCACAATTAAGAAATAAGTACCCACATCTTGTTTTCAAAGATATCAGGGGAAATGTTATTACAAGAATTGAAAAATTAGATGCAGGAGAATTTGATTGTATAATTCTTGCGGCCGCTGGTTTAAAGAGATTAGGCTTTGAATCAAGAATTCACCAGATTATCCCAAGTGAAGTTTCCCTTCATGCCGTTGGCCAAGGAGCACTGGGCATTGAATGTAAATCTGATGATAAAAAAGTTTTAGAAATTATAAATGTCTTAGAAGATAAACCTACCAGTCAAAGATGTCTGGCAGAAAGGGCTTTTTTAAGAGAGCTTGAAGGTGGATGCCAAGTCCCAATAGGTGTGAATAGTAAAATTCAGAATGAACAACTTCTCCTTACTGGTATGGTTGCATCTCTTGATGGAGAAAGGCTTATTAAAGATCAATATATTGGCAATATTAATGACCCCGAAGAAGTAGGCAAAGAACTAGCTAAAAAGTTAAAGCAGCAAGGTGCCGAAGAAATATTAAGCGAAATATTTGAAAAATTTAGAGAAAAATAAAATTAGTTAATTTACTAATTTAGGATCAATTTCTTTTATGTATCTCTCTTCACAATCTTTAATCACTTTAACAGCTTCTTCTATCCCAAAAAAACCATTGACAGTACATGTTCCTGGTTTTTTTAGATCTTTGTAGTGCTCCCAATAATACTTTGTTTCTTTTAACCAATGATCTCCAAGGTCTTCATAACTTGAGATATGATCCATTCTTTTATCATCTGCGAGAACCGCTATCACCTTATCATCGACCTCTCCACCATCATCAAATTTCATCACCCCAATAATCCTTGCTTCCACAATAGATCCTGGTATCAATGGCTCAGTTACCCCAACAATTTCTACATCAAGCGGATCTCCATCTTCATCCCATGTCCTTGGAATACATCCATAAGCAAAAGGATACGCAAGTGATGAATAACCTACCCTATCAAGTTTAAGATGGCCCGTTTCTGTAATTAATTCATATTTATTTATGGTATTAGAGTTCAATTCAACAATAGAGTTTATTATTGTATTTGAGCTGTCAGTGAAAGCATTTAGTATGTGCAATAAATTTGGGGTAACCCTGCTTGGGGGCTGATTTAGATTTGCCATCAAGAAATTATTTTTGTTTATCTTACATCCTCACACCTAACCAAATTCTTTAAAAGTAATGTTTCAGCAAAAATCATTTATTTTAGACCTTAAATGATTAATAAAATAGTTTGGCGATAGTTCTTCATTAGTTACAGCTCTTACCAACTCCATACAATTAACTGATCTGCCATATTCATGTATATTATTTTTTAACCAAAAGATAATCTTTTGATATTCACCATTTTCAATTAAGTTGTCAATCAAACCTATGTCTCTTTCCATTTGAGAAGATATTTGCGCACTTATAACATGTCCTAACAAATATGAGGGGAAATATCCAAATGCCCCTTCACTCCAATGAACATCTTGAAGACAACCTTCTGAATCATTAGATGGTTTAATTCCTAGAAGTTCATCATATCTTTTATTCCATTCTGTTGGAATATCTTCAGCGGGTAACCCTCTTTCAATTAAATCTATTTCAAGTTCGGTTCTTATTAATATGTGTAAGCCATAAGTCAATTCATCTGCTTCAACCCTATTTAATCCTGATTCCAAATGATTAATAGATTTCCATAGTTCTAAATAATTATCAAGAGAACATCCAGCCGAAACAAATTTGTTAAAAAATCTTTTTGAAAAAGATTTGGATTTAACTATTCTATTTTCCCAAAATAAAGATTGACTTTCATGAATACCCATAGAGGTTGCTTGACCTAAAGGCCAAGCAAACCATTGATGACTTTGAGATGGCAAACCCTGCTCATAAATAGAATGCCCCCACTCATGCGCAGTTGCTAAAAAACTTGATAATGGTTCACCTTCAACAATTCTTGTCGTAATCCTGTAATCATTAGGCCCTAATGTAATCGAAAAAGGATGGGGAGATTTACCAACAACAACTAGATCTTTATCTCTCCCAAACTCATCAAGTAATTGAGAACATAAATTATGTTGAGATTCTGGACTAAAATCCCAGTGATATTTCTTAGATTTATTGATCCCTCTAATCAACTCTGGGAGATTATCTTTCAAAGGCTGAAACATTTTATTCAGCCACTTTAAAGTTAATTCAGGCTCAAAGGGTTGGGCTAAAGTTTCCCATGGTGAATATTGATCTGATATTTGTTTTGCCTCTTCAATCCGCAATTTAACTAATTCTTCAAAGAAAGGAAGAAAAATTTTAAAATCTGATTTTTCCTTAGCTTCTTGCCAGCTTTCATACCCTTTAGATTTTGCCTTTGCTAGAGACTCAACTAATTTAGGATCTAAATTTCTTTCTCTATTAAATTCCTTCAATAAAAGACTAATGTTTCTTTCTTTATCTTTTATGAAAAGTTGATTATCTGAATTTCGTTCAATATCTGCTAGTTCATTTTTAGCAGATTGTATTAAATTAGAAAATTCCTCGGAAGAATTTCTTTTATGCAATACTTTTGCAATATAAGTAAGTTGTTCAGACCTCCAAGAAGCACCTTTCTTTGGCATTCCAGTATTCTGATCCCAATAAAGTGTATTTTGGATTGAACCTAATATTTGTGTTTCTTTAAGGTAAGTACCCAGATTATTCCAATGAGTTTCAGCCAAAGATTTAAATGGGAATTAAATTTATCTTAAGATAAAAATTTTAATGTCTGCAGTAAAACATGCATCTTTATCCATAATAGGATATTGATTAATTAAGTTTTAACTTATATGGAACAAATATTTTCAAAATTAAACTTCAAAACTCATGGCGAGGGTTTTATTGATATCACATATGATTTAAATTTATGTGTTAAAAAAAATAATTTTCATTCCGGAATTTTAAATTTAACTTCACTTCATACAAGTTGCAGTTTAACTATTAATGAGAACGCAGATCCAAATGTACTTAGAGACCTAAAAAAGTATATGCAATCGATAGTTCCCTATGATTCCTACTTAACCTTATCAAAAAATAGAGAAGAAATATCCTATAAACATTATCAAGAAGGGGCTGACGATATGCCAGCACATATTAAAACATCCCTAACTAACACTTGTTTATCTTTGAGTTTTCAAGACGGGAAAATTGTGCTTGGCACATGGCAAGCAGTTTATTTATGGGAACATCGATTTGATCAAAAGGAAAGAATCATTAATGTACATATAATTGGTGAGAAAAAGTAAGATATTTATAATGTAATAAGTAAGATTTATTATTTAATGGAACCCTACATTTTGCAAGATGAAGAATTGAATGAATTAGTTGTCAAAATACCTGGCTGGGAAATTAAATCTAAACAAATCCAAAGAGAATTTAACTTCGCTAATTTTATTGAAGCCTTTGCTTTTATGACTAAGGTTGCTTTAATCTGTGAAAAATATAATCATCATCCTAACTGGGAGAATGTTTATGCAAAAGTAATAATTAAATTAAATACACATGATCTAGGAGGTATTACGAATCTGGATCAAACATTAGCTTCGGAAATCAACAAAATTTTCGATCAATAAAAATATAAACTTGTTTTCAACTATTCAAAATGTCTAAAAATTTATTGCCAGTTACTATTATTAGTGGATTTTTAGGTTCTGGCAAAACTACACTTCTAAATCATATTTTAAAAAATCAAGTTGGTATTAAAACAGCTGTTTTAGTCAACGAATTTGGAGAAATCGGAATAGATAATGACTTAATAATAGAAGGATCAGAAGATATGATCGAATTAAATAATGGATGTATATGTTGCTCTATAAATGGCGAATTATTAAATACCGTATCCAAAGTTTTAGAAAGAGCTGAAAAATTAGACTATTTGATTGTTGAAACAACTGGATTAGCAGATCCATTACCAGTAGCCATGACTTTTGCGGCTGGTGATCTTAGAGAAAAAGTAAGATTAGATTCGATAATTACTGTCATTGATGGAGAAAATTTTGATTTTGAAATTAATAATACAAGTGTCGCCTATTCTCAAATTTTATACGGAGATATCCTTCTTCTTAATAAATCTGATTTAGTAAATGAAAAACAATTAAAGAAAATAGAGGAGTTTATAAATAAAATAAAAAAAGAACCAAGGATTTTGAGATCAACTAATAGTGAAGTTGCATTACATACAATAATGAGTGTGGGTCTATTTGAGACGGATACTTTTGAATTCGAGAAAAATAAAAAAAATATAGAACAAAATTCCCACGATCACTCTTCTCATTCCCACGATCACTCTTCTCATTCCCACGATCACTCTTCTCATTCCCACGAATTGATCAATAATATCGAGGGTTTTACCTCAGTTTCATATGAGATATTTGAACCATTTTCTTTAAGGAAGTTTCAATATTTCTTAGATAATCAAATCTCAGAAAATGTATTTAGAGCAAAAGGAATATTATGGTTTATGGAAAGTGAAAGAAAACACATTTTTCACCTATCTGGAAAGCGGTTTTCTCTAGATGATGAGGAATGGACAAAAGAAAAATCTAACAAGATAGTATTAATTGGGAAAAACTTAGATCACCAAACTATTAAATATCAACTGTCATCATGTAGATTTAATTCAGATTAGAGTTCATATTAGGATTTAATTAATTTTTGAAAATACTTATTAAAGGATTTAAAAAAGCAGTAACCGAATTAAAACTTTTTTATTTTACTTCGTTAATTGTTGCACTCCTAGTTATTATTCCAATTTCCAATTTTCTTCTTGAAGGAGTTCAATATGTTGTAAGTGGGAATTTTTCTTTAGGTATTGCTGGAGGAGAAGAGGTATTAGAGACTTTGAAAGTTTTAGGACTGACAAGTTTTTTTGGAGGAGGATTAGGCACTTTGAATGGATGGTTACTTTCAAATTGTGATTTTAAGTTCAGAAAAGTTCTCCGAATTTGTCAGCTAGTTCCACTAGCTGCCCCAGCATATCTATTGACTGCTGTTTTGCAGGATTTGGGAAGTATTTTTGGGTATCAAGTAACAGGTTTATGGTGGGGTGTATTAATACTTTCAATTTCTACTTATCCATATGTATTCATTCTTGCCAACGAAAGTTTTAATAAATTTGGAGTTAATCAAATCAATGCTAGTAGAGGATTAGGAGTTGGGCCATGGAGGAGCTTCTTTAAAATCGCTTTTCCAATGGCGTTTCCAGCACTAATAACAGGAGTAAGTTTAATGTGTATGGAAGTAATGAATGAGTTAGGTACATTTGCATTATTAAATATTCCAAGTATTTCTACAGGTATAGCCGAAAATTGGATAATTGAGGGTAATCCAAAAAGTGCTATTGGACTATCTTTGGTAGCCTTATTAATAATTTTCACTTTAATTATTTTTGAAAAATTCTCGAGAAGAAAATCAAAGAGGTGGAGTGAAAATCCTGCATCAAAAGATTCTCAAGGTTGGGAATTAAAAAAAACTAGAGCTCTTTTAGCAATAACCATATCTTCATTTCCTCCAATTTTCTCTTTTGGAATTCCATGTTTTTGGGTTCTGCTCAATATCGATCAAATTCAAAAAGGGTTATCTATAGAATTACTTACCCTATCATTTAGAACCATAAGTCTAGGATTTTTTACTGCATTAATAACAATGCTGTTCTCTTTAATAATTTCCTTAGCCAGGCGCCCAAATAAAAGTTTATTACTAGGAATAATAACAAACCTCACGGGAATAGGTTACGCAATTCCAGGCACTGTATTAGCTTTATCTTTAATGAGCATTTCTTCTTCAAGATTTAATTTCGTAGCTATTTGCTTACTAATTTGGGGTTATCTTGTCAGATTTCTAACTATCTCTAAGGGTTCTATTGATTCAAGTCTTGAAAGAATTTCTCCTAGTCTAGATGAAGCTGCGCTTGGACTAGGAGAGGATTGGCTGGGTATTATCAAAAGAATTCATCTACCTCTTCTCCAGGGACCAATATTCGTAGGCTCACTTTTAGTTTTTGTAGACACGATAAAGGAATTACCCATAACCTTTATTTTAAGACCATTCGATTTTGATACATTATCTGTGAGAATTTATCAATATGCTGGAGATGAAAGAATGGTAGAAGCAATATTACCAGCCATTCTTATTATGACTTTAGGCCTTATAGCATCAATGACATTGATACCAAGTTTAGAGAAAAAAAACTAAATTCTTTTAGATAGTTTTCTTATTAAAAAAGGTAAGCTTAATAACAAATCTGCCGAGGTTGATATAACTCTAAAATAAATTAAGCAAATGAGAATTATATTTTGTGGAATACTTTTGCCAACAAACAAAAGGAAGCAGGCCTCAAAAACACCTACTCCTCCAGGAGCTGTTGGGACTACCAATCCTAAAGACCATGACAAAGAAAAAATTACTAATAAAAATATGCTATTAAGAGTATTACTTGTATAAAAAGTATTTAAGCAAATATAAAAACCAATAAATTTAGATAAAACAAACCCAATTTCAAGTATTAAAGCTCTAGTAGGGAAAAACGAAATTATATTTATTCTCTCTCCAAATTGGTCTTTTGAATTTGGAAGTCTCAAAACCTCAAATACTTTTCCTTTAAGAGCCCCTATTCTTTTTAATACAAGATAAATTAATTTCCTGTTTAAAAATACTAAAGGAAAAATTAAAAAAAAATAAATTGGTGAAAAAATTAATCCCAGCGATGCCAACAGAAAAGATCCACTCAACATAAAATAAGGTTCAATAAGAGTGGTATACAAAGCAATCTGAGGATTACTTATTTTTTTTAAAAAATTAAATCTTTCTACAAAATGCCAAATTCCTCCTGGAACATATTTAAGAATATTAGTTAAAACATAAAAAGAAACTAGATTATTACTTTTAAATTCTTTCCCAAACCATTTAACAATATATTTCCATGCATAAGCGTTCAGGTAAATACTTAAAACACAAAATAAAAATGATAGAGATAGATTTATTCCATTTCTTTCAAAATTGATATCAAAAGAAATTTGATCAATATTATAAAAAAAATAGATGCAAAAATATAATAGGCTTGAAATAAAGAAAATACTTTTTAAACCACCAAAATTAATTTTTTTAAGGAATTTGAAATATGGTTGATTAATTGTCTTAAATCTCATTTCCAGTTTTCAAATGCTTTAAATTTCTTACTTGACTCTTTTATTATTTTTCTTATTTCATAAGTTGATATTTTATGTTTTAATTTTAATCTCAAAACCTCATCATTTTCTGGTTTCATATTTATTGATCCATCAGGTTTCAAAGTTTGTTTAACTTTTATATTTCCAAAAGTCGTTAAACATTCTCCTCTACGTCTAAGTAGTATCCACCTAGATTGGGTCCTTTCACGAACCCCAATAGTGCTGGAATAATCAAACCATAATCGCCTAAAAAATTCTTTTTTCTCAATGGGCAATATTGCTTGAATAGAAAATCCAATCCTATTTTTTTTCATATTGATAGCTTGATAGGAAACGTCGTAAGCCCCCTCAATTCTAAGTTTCTCCACAAAATTAGATATATCTTCGGGTGTTTGATCATCAATCCATGCTTCTTGAATAATTATCTCTTCATACTTTGGACTAATTTGTTCATTATCGTTAAAAGAAGAATCATCAAATGAAGTAATTTTATAAACTCTTACCAGATTAGGGAATGGAAATTTTAGGTTACCAATGCCTACTCCATAAGAGTTAATAGAAAATTTTAAAGGAGGTTCTTGATAGTCGACTAAATTAGCAAGTATAGCAACACCGGTTGGTGTTGAGAGTTCACCCTCTATTGAGTCACGATTTGATAAAACCTTAATATTTTTTTGTCTTATTATCTCTATTACAGCTGGAGGTGGTACAGATAATTTTCCATGTTCAGTTTGAACAAAACCTTTTCCCAACATAGGTTCATTACAATAAATCCTCTTTGGATTTAAGTAATTCAGTGCAGCACATACCCCGATTATATCCACCAATGAATCTATAGCTCCAATTTCATGAAAATGAACATCATCAGATTTAATGCCATGAACTTTTCCTTCCGCAGTTGCTAAAGATTCAAATACTTTATAAATTATTTTTTTTAATTTTTCTTCCAAGTTGCCATTTAAAATAAGTTCTTTAATACTTCTCCAAGTTCTTTTGATAGGACTACAATCAATATTTTCAACATTTACCTTGATGCCTCGAATTGAACAACTTTTTGAATCTTCAAAGTCTAGTTGATATAGATCATTTAATCCAAGATCAAAAAGTGGCTGTTCAATAACTTTTTTAGGCACCCCTAAATCATAAAAAGCTCCTAACAACATATCTCCAGAGATACCAGGAGAACATTCAATTAAAACATCATCCATAAATCAAAGATTTCTTGACGGGTAAAATTGCGGAGGAAATCAACTTTTCATTTTAGTGATTTCTAGAAAGATTTTTTTCAATCACTTCGTACTTTATTAATTTCAAAGAATTTCCATCTCTATTGATATCTAAACTTACAAAGCTATGCAGAAGTTCGAGAGAAAGCTCTCCTTTAATGACTAATTTAAAATTTTTATTTTTTAAATTTTTTGACTTCATAGCAGGGCAAATTTTAATAACAATTTCTTTCTTTTGAGTGTTGACAAAAACTAATTCTCCTCTAACAGAAAAATAATTATCTTTTAGATCTAATTCTTCTAGTAATTTTGAAGTATTAGTTTTTGAAGAATCATCAGGGAAATCATTCAGTTGATAGGGATCCCAGATGCCTGCAACCTGTAAATGCAAGTTTTGCGTATTTTTATTCTTTGGATAAACAATCCAATAATAACTTTTCTTTAAATCAATATGCTTTTTTAAAAGTGATAATGCTTTACCTAATACTACTGTTTCAATTTTTTCGTCTTTATTGTCAATTATAAAGCCTCTATTTAGTTGATCACTACTAAGGGGAGTGAATTTACCATTGATAATACCGATTGCTCTATGTTGAAATTGGTTAGTAACTTTTGGGATAGGGTTTTTTAACATATCAAAATTTTGAAATAACAATTTATCGTATTAAATTTCTTATTTTTCCTCCAAACTATTAAAAGACTTTAACGCATCGTCAATTGCATCAGAAGGATCGGTAGCATCATTCATAATATTTTGTCTCCGAATCATTTCCACAAGTTCAAAAGGATTAGTTGGAAGAACTGAGCTATCATCTTCTGTTTTAGTTGAGGTATCAATTTCTAATTCTTCAAATAAATATTCAGCTTTCAGGTAATCACTTTTAAAAGGAATTAATAAAGTAAAGAAAATTACGAAAGTAATTGGTTTAGGAAGCCTTTTGCAAAAATAATTTTTCATTTTAATTAATTTCAAAATTCTTTAACACCAAAAATTTTTGCTAGTTTAATCTTACATAATTTGGTAGAAATTTGTTAATAGCTACTTGGAATGTTAACTCAATAAGAACGAGACTTTCACAAATAATAGATTGGATTAATAAAGCCAATCCAGATATTCTATGTTTGCAGGAAACAAAAGTGATTGATGATATTTTCCCTATTGAACCTTTCGAAAAATTAGGATACTCAGTAGAGGTCTACGGGCAAAAATCATACAATGGTGTGGCTATTATTTCTAAAGTAAAGCCAGAAAATGTTAAAAAAGGATTCTACGGTTGTGTCAACTTTAATCAAAATATCAAAATTTTCCTAGATCAAAAAAGATTAATTTCTGCTGATATTAATGGTGTTAAAATCATAAATGTTTACGTGCCAAACGGATCTTCTCTAGAATCTACTAAGTTCGAGTACAAAATAAATTGGTTAAATTGTTTAGCTTCATTTTTGGATGACCAGGAAAAAAAAGGAGAATTAATTTGTCTTTTGGGTGATTTTAATGTTGCTCCATCTAACTTTGATATTCATGATCCAAAGAAATATGAAGGAGGAATAATGGCCTCTGAGATAGAGAGAAATGCACTGAATAATGTTCTGAAAAAAAGATTAATAGATTCATTCAGGATTTTTGAACAAAATACTGGTCATTGGAGTTGGTGGGATTACCGTAATAACGCATTTGAATTGAATAAAGGTTGGAGAATAGACCATATATATATCAGCAAAGAACTGTCATCAAAACTTAAAAGTTGTGTCATAGACAGCTCCCCTAGGGGTAATTTGCGTCCAAGTGATCATGCCCCAGTAATGATAGATCTTGACTTAAACGACATAACTGAAGATTTTTTTGAGGATGAGGATAATTTCTTCGAAATATAAATAAAATAAATTGAATTTCTTTAATGCCTGAAAACTCCTATTAATAAAGAGTTATCTAAAGTAAGTTTGTTATTTATCATGATTTCTTTAAAACTAATAATTTACAATCCAAACTATCGCAATAAAAATATCATAATGTAGAATTTCAAACTGATTGACAAATTTTTTACTTATTTCTAATTTAGAACATGACAAAATTATTCTTAAAACATCATTTAGCTAAATTGTGACTGACATATTAAATTACACAAAATCTGAAGAAATTTTCTCTGCAGCCCAACAACTAATGCCAGGAGGAGTTAGCTCTCCAGTAAGAGCTTTTAAGTCTGTAGGTGGCCAGCCAATTGTTTTTGATAGAGTCAAAGGTCCTTTTGCTTGGGATATTGATGGAAATAGATATATCGACTATATAGGAAGCTGGGGGCCGGCTATATGTGGACATGCTCACCCTGAAGTTACAACAGCATTACAGGAAGCAATTGAGAAAGGTACGAGCTTTGGTGCTCCATGCGTTCTAGAGAACAAACTTGCTGAAATGGTAATAGATGCAGTCCCATCTGTAGAAATGGTTAGATTTGTTAATAGTGGAACTGAAGCATGCATGGCTGTTTTGAGACTAATGCGAGCATTTACTGGAAGAGATAAAGTTATTAAATTTGACGGTTGCTATCACGGTCATGCGGATATGTTTTTAGTGAAAGCAGGATCTGGTGTAGCCACTCTGGGTTTACCAGATTCTCCAGGTGTTCCACGGACAACAACTGCCAACACACTCACTGCACCCTACAATGACCTTGAAGCAGTAAAAAAATTATTTTCTGAAAATCCTGATGCAATTTCGGGGGTTATACTCGAACCTATCGTTGGGAATGCTGGATTTATAACTCCAGAACCTGGATTCTTGGAAGGACTAAGGGAATTAACCACTGAAAATGGATCTTTATTAGTTTTTGACGAAGTAATGACTGGATTCAGAATAAGTTATGGAGGCGCTCAAGAAAAGTTTGGCGTTACTCCTGATTTAACCACCCTTGGGAAAGTAATTGGTGGAGGCTTACCTGTTGGAGCTTATGGAGGCAAGAAAGAAATAATGTCAATGGTAGCGCCTTCAGGACCGGTATACCAAGCAGGTACTTTGAGCGGCAATCCTCTTGCAATGACTGCTGGAATAAAAACTCTTGAACTGCTCAAACAAGATGGTACTTACGATAAACTTGATTTAACAACTTCTAGATTAATTGAAGGTATAATTCAGTCTGCAGAAAATAACGGTATCGCTATAAATGGTGGAAGTGTAAGTGCTATGTTTGGATTTTTCTTATGCGAAGGGCCAGTTAGAAACTTTGATGAAGCCAAAACAAATGATGCTGAACTTTTTGGTAAGTTGCATAGAGAAATGCTCCTACGAGGAATTTACCTTGCTCCAAGTCCCTTCGAAGCTGGTTTCACATCACTAGCTCACAGCGAAGAAGAAATTGATAAAACTATCGAGGCTTTTGAGGAATCCTTCAATGCAATAAAAAAATAATCATTTACTTGTCTTTCCTTAAAGAAAAATAAGTAAATGATTAAAACTTTGGAAAGGTTGTTTCTAAATAATTATCTTCTACCACCAACTATTACTGGGGGAGAACCTCCTTCTGAACCTGGCAAGCCAGGAACAACTTGTGTACTACCATCCCATTTGTCGAGAAATAATTTGAAAAGCACCTGATCGTCGAGACTCCTATTTAATGTCTCATATCTAAGTGCTTCCTGTTCTGCAATTTCAACTTCTGTCTTTGCTCTTAATAATTGCTGACCAGCTATTTGCTTTTGTTCAATAGCAGCTCTATATTCTTCAGCGATCTCTAATCCAGTAAGATCTAGACTTTTAACATCTACATAATCGAATGAATTTAATTCTTGTGCAACCGTATCGCCAACTTTTTCAGAAATTACTGCGAATTCAGTAGCAATTGTTTCTAGCTCATATTGAGAAAAGACCGACTTTAGAGCTTTTAGCAAAGATGGCTGAACAATTTTCTGATATACATCGCTATTTCTGCTTGCAATTGTTGCGAAGATCCTTCCTGCCTCGTTAGGTTTTACTGAATATTTAACAGTAGCTGTAGCCCTAATAACTTGAAGATCTTTAGTTAGCGTTTCAAATTTTTCTGGTTGAACTTGAGTTTTTATATCAAATGGATATACAGACTGAACAAATGGAAGTTTGAAGTTTAAACCAGCTCTCCTAGAGGGACCACTTACTTTCCCAAGTGTTGTAACAACTGCAACTTGTCCAGAAGGTACAACAAATAATGATTGGGTAAGCAAAAGAAAGCCAGTAAAAGACAATACAATAAGTAATGTTGCTGTCCCACCAGGACCTGTTGGCGTGACATTTTTAAAGGATGTTGACATTAAATTTATTCTTTTAATTAATCATATTTAAATAGACTAATTAGTGCATTAGTAAGACATTTAATTAAAATATTTTTTTAATAATTATAAATTTAAACAGAGATTTTAATTAATAGATGTTTGATTTAAATTCTTGCAAAAGTTCTAAATAAAGATCCTCATCTATGTCCCTAATATCATATTCAGAGGGTAACACACCATGCTTATGCTCATGTACCGCCATCCAACAAAATTTCTCTATTTCCTCTTTTGAAAAACGAGGGTATTCTTTTACATTCTTAATCAAGGAATTAATGAGAGATTTTGAATAATCTGCCATATTTTTAAAATAAACTTACTAAAGATTTTATCTAAAGTTATTAGCTTTTAGAGGAATGTTCAAAGACTCCTCTAACTCACTAACAAGCTTAATTGCCAGTTGAAGATCATTTTTGCTCTTACTAGCAACTCTGAGTGTTTCTCCATTGATGCTGACATTAATTTTTTTTATTTGATCTCTAATATTTTTACTGATTTTTTTTGCAATTTCTTGTTTAATTCCTTGTTTTAATAAAATTGTCTGTTTTATTCTATTGCCACTAACTATTTCAATGTCACCATAGTCAAATATTTTTAAGGATAAGTTTCTTTTTATTGCTTTTTGTCTAATTATGTCATTAACAGCATTCAAAGTAAGTTCGCTATTTGTGATTATAAAAATATTTTCTTTTTCTAAATCAACTGAAGTATCAGTGCCCTTCAAATCGTATCGCTGAGAAATTTCCCTTTTAACTTGATCCAAAGTATTGACTAATTCTTGTCTATCAAAATCAGAAACTACATCAAATGAAAAACTTTCTGCCATAGTAAATTATTAAACGCTAAATATTATTAGCATAAATCATCTTTTAATAAGGGGAAATGGGTTAATTTAATCAAAAAATAACAAACTAACCACTTTGCCCATTTCTTCAGCACATCTACAACTATTTAGCAAAGTTTCACTGTCGTGAAAGGCAAAGCATATTAATTGATCGCACCTAGTAATAATTTCTTGATTACAAAGACTACTTGCAAGTGGCAAAGGTAATTCATCATTTTCGCTTTTTTCAACCAAATGCATAACCCTCTCAAGTTGATCCTTTATTTCGGGTATTTGTCTATCAAGACTTTGTGGTAATAAAACAGTTAATAATGATGGATTAATATCTAAGACAGCTCGAATAACAGCTGCATTAACACCTTGAGATCCAGAAGTAAGGATATTATGTCCTTCCTCTGCTAACGACCTTGCTATCAACTCGATTAAGTGGATATCTACAACCGGTACGTGTCTACTACCTAAAAAAGCAATTCTCCTTTTGCCATTATCTTGGAGTTTTGCAAGTTCTTGAGCTAAGGCATCAACACCTTCAGTTGCTGGTAGATCTAAAGAGCGACTCAAAATAATAAAGTTCCTATATTTGAAATTAGCATTTATCTGAAAAATTGCAGGGAAAATCTATCTTTTCGAGAATTCTTTTTAGATTTATATGCTCTTGAACTAATTGAATAGCGTAAGAAGCTTTGATTGATTCATGTATTCTGACATGTCCAAAAGCTTGTTCAATAATTTCTACGGAGGAAAGAGTATCTAATTCCACCTTTAAAATTGGCACCTCCAATTCCTCCGCTCTATGAATCAATTGTGACAAAGGGTCTCCTAAACCAGTTAAGATTAGACATTGAGTCGAAGCCTCCAAAGCAGCAAGTTGGATATCAGTTCTATCAGCACCAGTAACTACAGCCATATTTCGTCTTCTCCTGAAAAATTCCATTGCAGAATTTACCCCCATTGCACCAATACTTAATGTTTCAACAAGTAATTGATCTTTTTCAGGGCAACAAATTACTTTGGCATCTAGTCTTCTTACAAGCTCACCGACGGTGACACTTCTGAGAAGAGGTGATTTAGGCATCACACCAAACACTTCAATATCAAGATCTTTAAGAGAAGGGATTATTTCATTTTTAACCTTTTCGACTTCTTGGGGCAAAACTCCGTTCAATACAACTCCAGCCAATTTCTCACCTAGTTGTTTTTTCGCATCAAGTAATGCATCCACACTTTTACAATCTTCCCATAAATTCACAATTAAAACTTCAGCATCTAGTTCCTTAGCTAGTTGTGGGAGACTTAGGCCATAAATCATACCTTCATGAAGACTTCCAGCTGTCTCTAAAATATTCAGACCCTCAAAATCATCATTAACCAAGCCTTTAATTTGATCAAACCCTTTTCCTGGGAGTAAGTCTTTATTAAAAATCCTTTTTTCAGCTGATATATTATCCAATAATCCTACTGAAGAAATTAAATTCTCCTCTTCGATATTTAATGTAGATCCAATAAACTTAACATCATCATCTATCAATCCTTCATAAGACATTGAGGGAAGATTAGTAAGTTCAATACATGTTGCTAGCGGTTTCCCTATGCGTACTTTTTTTTTCTCCTGTAAAAGTCTTTTTGCTATCCCAAGAACCATTGCAGACTTACCACTAAATGGCTCACATGAACCAATTAATAATACATCGCTCATAATTAGTAAAACTATTTATCCATAAGTTCAAGATAATATTTTTTTTACCACTAAACAAATATTTATTTATGAGTTTTAATCAAATAAAAAATAAACAACTGTTTTTTGGTAAATTTATTTTAATTCCTTGGTATCTCATCAAAATCAAGCAAAATGATAAATTCAACCAAAAACGAAAAAACTATAGGAATTACTGGAGCCTCAGGAGCGCTAGGGAAAGAGTTAACAAAGTTGTTTCGTAAAAAAGGATATAAAGTGATTGGATTTACTCATAGTAAAACTAATTATGAAATAAATCTTGAATCTCCGAATGAATGGATTAGATGGGAATGTGGAAAAGAGTCGTCATTAAAAAACCAATTAGAAAAAATAGATATTTTAATTTTGAACCATGGTATCTATGATTTGAGTAGAGAAAATTCCAATTTTGAAAAATCGATAGAAATAAATGCATTAAGCAAATTCAAATTTTTAAATTTATTTGAAGATGTTGCTCTAACCAACGATTCACTAAAAAAAAAAGAGATTTGGATAAACACATCTGAAGCAGAAATATTACCAGCCTTAAATCCCTCATATGAGATTAGTAAATCCCTTATTGGTCAATTAGTTTCTTTCAAAAAAAATCTTTTGGACAAAAATACGAAGAAAAAATTAATAATTAAAAAAATCATCTTAGGGCCTTTTAAATCAGAACTAAATCCTATCGGAATAATGAGTCCTAAATTTGTTTCTGAAAAAATTTATGATTTAGCCAATTCAAAAAATTATTTAATAATAATTAGTCCAAACCCCTTAAGTTACCTACTTTTTCCATTGAAAGAATTTTTTAATTTTTTGTATTGCAAAGTTATCTATAAGTACAAGTCTTAGAATCTAGAAATCTCTATCTGTCAATATTTCAATCCCATCTTTTAACACAACTATTGTATGCTCCCATTGGGCCGATAATTTTCCATCTTTTGTAATTACGGTCCATCTATCATTTAATGTTCTGCAAAATTTAGTCCCTTCATTAACGATAGGTTCCACAGCTAATGTCATTCCCTCACGTAGGACTACGTTGGGCAACTCTTTAGTCCGAAAATTAAATACCGATGGTTCTTCATGAAGATTTCTTCCAACTCCATGTCCTGTATAATCTTCCACAACACTGAAGCCATTCTTTAAAACAATATCTTCGATTTCCCCTGCCACATCTAGAAGTGTATTACCTGCTTTGATTTTTGAAAGTCCCGCATACAATGCCTTATGAGCCACATCGCTAAGATTTTGAGCCTTTGGACTAACGTCTCCCACACAAATTGATATACAACTATCACCATGGAAACCGTCTAAATATGCTCCTGTATCAATTTTAACTAAGTCACCATTTTTAATTATTTTATTTTTATTTGGTATTCCATGAACAACCTCATTATTGATACTAGAACAAATACTAGAGGGAAATCCATGGTAGCCTTTAAAACTTGGAACAGCTCCAAAACTTTTTATCCTCTTTTCTGCGAAATCATCTAGATCTTTTGTGCTCATTCCAGGTTTAATTAAATCATTAATTTCCCTCAAAACAGTTGCTACAATCCTGCTAGATTTTTTCATTAAATTTATTTCACGTGAAGACTTTATTTCAATTCCTCTTCTCCTCTGAATAAAGGGAACTTGTTCATTAGCCTTGGAATTATTTTTATTTAACAAAAGATCTGCAAAATGTCTCATTGGAATAAATAATAGTAATAGGTAAATATCTTCAAAATAGCCATTAATGTCTAGGCTATTTTAAATCTATCAATAACAATTGGGAAGAAACAAAAATGAAAATTTTATTTAATTCTAGGCAATTTCATAAGGCTTTGGCACCTTGGGTTTTTCTTCCATTATTTTTATCTTCAATTACAGGTCTCCTTTATAGGGTTTCAAAAGATTTATTAGGTTACTCTAGAGAACAAGTTCATTGGTTAATGTCACTCCATGAGGGGGAATGGCTTGGTGATAATGGAGAACTCATATATGTAATATTAAATTCCCTTGGAGTTATATGGATGCTCATAACAGGATTCCAAATGTTTTCAAAAACAATTTCATTTACCAAAAAGGTTACTAAAGGCGAGTCAAAAGGTTAAGATATAGAACTTGTAGGATAAAAAAAGACTAAAATGGCCAAAGAGAAGCAAGAGAAGGATTTAGAAACCGGTACTATAACTGACGCATCAGTTGATGTAGCAGTTGAACAAAAAGAAAAAAAAATGGTTTCTGAAGTTACGAAAACTTTAAACGCATCTAATCTTATTAAGGAATTTGAGTATGAACAATTAAAAAAAGAATTACCTGAGATTTATGTTGGGGACACTGTTAAAGTTGGTGTAAAAATTACAGAAGGCAATAAAGAAAGAGTCCAACCTTATGAAGGTGTTGTCATAGCTAAAAGGCATGGAGGTATTAACCAGACTATTACAGTTAGAAGAATTTTTCAGGGTATAGGTGTTGAAAGAGTATTTATGCTACATAGTCCACAGGTTGCCTCTCTAAAAGTTGAACGTAGAGGTAAAGTAAGAAGAGCTAAATTATTCTATCTGAGAGATAGAGTAGGGAAAGCTACTCGCGTAAAACAACGCTTTGATCGATAAAGTTGTAAATTAATCAACTTATTGGTCACAAAGGCGCTTATAATCATTTAAATGCGTCGTTAGTTCAGTTGGTAGAACGCAGGTCTCCAAAACCTGATGTCGGGGGTTCAAGTCCTCCACGACGCGTTTGATCAACATTATGTAAATCATTTTTTCATAAGATGGAGTTAGATCTTCAACCTGGGGACGTAGTTAAAGTCCTCGAATCAGCAGCTTTAGGATGGGTTCGTGCAAGAGTCATCAGAGTTAAGTCTGGTGGGAGAGTTGTCGTACAAAGTGACCAAGGCAGAGAATTTACAGCTAGAGGAAACCAAGTTAGGTTGATTGAACCTGCTGGTTTTAGACCTCAAAAATAAACAGTTGTTTATATTGAAGACAACTTTAAAACTAACTTTTTCTGTAAATCCTCAAATTAATAAATTTTTTTTATTACAACACCATAAATTAAGTATTATGATCTGATAATTTTAAGAATGAAGTTCTAAATAAAATTAGAACAAAAACTCTGGGACCGTAGTTCAACTGGTTAGAGCACCGCCCTGTCACGGCGGAAGTTGCGGGTTCGAATCCCGTCGGTCCCGTTTTTTCTAAAAAATAATTTGGAAAAACGTTTAAGACTAGCCCCGAGTCCAACGGGTTTATTTCATATTGGGACAGCACGAACAGCATTATTTAACTGGTTGTATGCACAAAAAATTGACGGAAAATTTCTTATCAGAATAGAAGATACAGATTTTCTTCGATCTAAATCTGAATATACAAAAAATATATTAGAAGGATTGAAATGGCTTGGACTTAAATGGGATGAAGAACCTATAAAGCAAAGTGCCCGAATTTCGATTCATAAAAACCATATCAAAAAGCTATTAGAATCTGGAGCTGCATACAGGTGCTTTACAACTGAAGATGAAATTTCTGAATTAAGAGAAAAACAAAAAAAGAAAGGATTACCTCCAAAGCATGATAATAGGCACAGAGGTCTTTCAAAAGAAGAAATAGACACATTCATATCCCAAGGGAGGACTTCAGTAATAAGATTTAAGATTGATGAAAAAATTCAAATTAAATGGGTAGATCAGATAAGAGGCGAAATCAAATGGCAAGGGAAGGATTTGGGCGGTGATTTAGTTTTGTCAAGGAGGGCAAAGGGATATGAGGTTGGAGATCCATTGTATAATCTTGCAGTTGTAGTTGATGATAATTTTATGAATATTACTCACGTTGTAAGGGGTGAAGATCATATCTCAAACACTGCAAAACAAATATTGATTTATAAAGCATTAAATTTTAATTTGCCCACTTTTTCGCATACACCCTTAATACTAAATAGTGAAGGGAAAAAATTATCTAAGAGAGATTGCGTAACTTCAATCGACGAATTTAGAGATATGGGATATTTACCTGAGGCCTTATCGAACTATATGGCCTTTTTAGGTTGGTCTCCAAAATCTGCCGACAGAGAAATACTTTCACTTGAAGAGATATCTGAAATTTTTGACTTATCAGAAATAAATAAAGCTGGAGCTAAATTCAGTTGGGAAAAACTCAACTGGATTAATTCTCAATATATAAAAAATATGGAACCAATAAAGTTAAGTGGGATCATGAGGAAATACTGGGATGATAATGGATGGGCGCCGCCATCTCAAGAATGGGCTTATAAATTAGCAATTTTGCTTAGAGACTCTATGACTCTTTTAAAAGACTCAATTGATCAATCAAAACCATTTTTCTTGATACCTACAATTCAAAAAGAAGGTCAAGATTTTCTTGAAAACAACGATAGCAAATTATCTCTTAAACTAATCTCAAATTATTTAATTGAGCAAAATACTATAAAATTAAATAAAGAGAAAGCTAAACAAATAATAAACGAAATCTCAAAAATGCATAATATTAAAAAAGGGATATTAATGAAATCATTAAGAGTAGCCTTTTTTGGATCTCTCAGTGGGCCAGATTTAATTCAAAGTTGGGAACTTTTAGCAGAGAGTAAAACTGATAGAGCTCGAATTGAAAGGTGTCTTTAATCAATCTAAATTATTTTTTTGGCCTAATTCCAGCCTATTTGCCAAAGGTTTAGCTGAAAGACCTTGTATTCCCACTGTCATTAATATAGTAAGAAAAACTAAACCTTGGAGACGACCAGCCCCAAGGATGCCAGCCTGCTCTAATCTTATAGAAAAAAGAGAAGCTACAGCTGCAGTAACAATACCTCTTGGGGCTAACCAGGCTAAAAATATTTTTTCTTTTAAGTTCAATTCTCTCCCCATTGTTGCTATCCAAATAGAGATAGGACGAACAATTACCATCAACATAAAAACGCAAACAACCCCTCCCCAGCCAAGTGGACTTAATTCCCCCCAAGAAACATCAGCGGCCAAAAGAGGGAAAAGAACTGTAATTGCTAATTGAGCTAATTCACATATTAGATTATCCAATCTCTCCTTATCTATAACTTCTCTTTTGCCTACAATAAAACCTGCCGCGACTGAAGCCGGCAAACCTGATTCTGGTAAAAAATATTCGCAAATTCCATACACAAGGAAAATAAATCCAAGGGTAACTTGAAGCTCTATACCAAATGAGGCTTGATTTTTTATTTTTTTTAAAATTTCTGATAGTAACCATCCTGAGCTTAATCCGATTAAGACTCCTCCCCCTAATCTTTGCATTAATGCTATAAATACATCGTTAATCCCACGAAGGTCACCTAAAGTCAGTTCTAAAAGCAGTAATGCTAGTACCGCACCAATTGGTTCAAGCAACAATCCCTCAGCTTTTAGAACTTCCGAGAGTGGGGAAGCTAATTTTATTTGTTCCACTAATGGAGAGACAACTGTTGGTCCAGTAGCTAGAACTATGGCACTATATATTCCTGCGACTTGCCATGAGAGGCCAGCCAGCCAATGAGCAATAAAAATTCCAGCTGATAATGAAATAAAAAGTCTTACCAATGAAATTTTCAAAACAGTATTTCTTATATTCCCCTCAGGCAGTTTTAAATTTAATCCTCCTTCAAAAAGAACCAAACAGACCAAAAGCCCCACAATAGTTTCAAGCCCTTGCCCGAGATCTAAAGGCTCAACAAGTCCTAATCCTGATCTTCCGATGAATAATCCAGAAAGCAATAAAATAACAACACTTGGGAATCCTGTAAAAGAAGAAAATAATCGAGCGCAAGCACCTGCAAATACAGTTATCCCCCAAAGTAACCCAAGCCTTTCAGGCGTCATATAAAAATATTAATAATAAAAATATTAATTATTTTGATTAAATCAATAATCTTATCTCAAGTCCAATAAATACAATACTTTTTAATTTAATTCATCGGCTGAACAAGCGTAATTTTTTATTAAATATTTCAAAACTACTTTTAAGAAAATTAATTTTTTTCTATTAAGAAAACTGGCTTATTAAAGCAATAATTATAAAAATAATTCCTATACCAACAGTTGCCATCCTTCCATTCCATATTTCAGCTTGAGGGGTAAAACCTCTTTTCCACAAATTTAGTTCCTTTTTATCAACGAAGTTTTTTGTTTTTTTAATCTCGATTTTAGGTTGTTTGTTCATTGAAGTTAGAAGGGAGGGTTTTCTTCATAAAGAGTATTTGCTTGTTCAATTGATAGTCTTCCTGCGACACCTAATTTAAGCGAACTTAAATGATCCTTAAATTTGACCCTGAACAACGCCGCCGCTCCAATCATTGCAGCATTATCTGTACAAAGATTAATGGGAGCTAGATGAACTTTAATGGATTTTTTACGAGCTTCACTAATCATCATTTTTCTTAATGTATTGTTAGCAGCCACTCCCCCAACCACAACAACATTATCCAAACTATGATCATCTGCGCATTTTATTGTTCTCTCTACCAAGACCTCTGCCACTACTCTCTCAAAACTTGCAGCGATATCTGGAATTGGAACGGTCTTACCCTCCAAATTTATTCTCTCAACTAATCTTAATACGGCAGTTTTTAGACCACTAAAAGAGAAATCATATTTAAGAAATCCACCTTTTTTATCAGAAATCCTACATTTTGGTAAATTAAATTTCATTGGGTCCCCATTTTTAGCAATCTTTTCAATTGCCGGTCCTCCTGGATAACTAAGACCTAATAGTCTGCCAACTTTATCAAAGGCTTCTCCAGCAGCATCATCAAAACTTTTCCCAAGTCTTTGCATTCTCCTTCTTTCATCAACCTTTATCAATTCAGTATGCCCACCGCTAACAAGTAATGTAAGAAAGGATGTCTTTGGATAGCTTTCTGAAAATAAAATTGAAGATAAATGCCCCTCCAAATGATGAATTCCCAAAAATGGTTTTGCATGTAACATGCAAAGTGATCTTGCAGTTATGGAGCCAACTCTTAAACAACCAACTAATCCAGGGGCTACAGTTGATGCAATATAATCAACTTCCTCAATTTTGATTTTTGATTCTTCTAGAGCCTTTTCTAAAACAAAAGGTAATGACTCTAAGTGCTTTCTAGCTGCAAGTTCAGGCACAACTCCTCCCCATTTTGAATGATCTTCAATTTGAGAGGCAATTATATTTGAATGTATTCTGAAAGTATCGCCAATATTAGAAACTATTGAGACAGATGTCTCATCACAACTTGTTTCAATAGCTAAAACTTTATGCATTTTTGATTCAACTTGTTCTATTTTAATATTAATTTCTTACTTAACACACTATAAGGAATTAAAGATTGCAACTTATGAAATTCTTTTTTTCAATCATAACCTCAGTTTTTCTGTTCCTCGGAATTACTCCAATTGCTTTAGCTGCAAATGGGCCTGCCTTAAACGCAGATAGAGCTAGCACAGAATATACTGCTTCAGCCCTCACAAAATGCTCTGAAAATCCTAAATTCATTGAGAGAGCAAATTCTGCAACTACTCAAAAAGACATCGCAAGATTTGAAAGATATGGAAAAGCATCATGCGGAGATGATGGTCTTCCACATTTAATAATTGGACCTCCTCTCGAGCCATGGGGAGCCCTTTTAAATAGAGGTCATGAAGGAGATTTACTTATTCCGGGAGTACTGTTCATTTATATTGCTGGAATTATAGGTTGGTCAGGAAGAGAGTATCTTATTGAATCAAAAAAGACTAAGAACCCAGCAGATCTTGAGATCATTATTGACCTAGACTTAGCAAGAAAATGTCTTGTAAAAGGAGCGCAATGGCCTCTTCTTGCTAATAAGCAAGGTAGAAATGGAGATTTAAGAGAGAAAGATAACAATATTACTCTTAATGGTCCTCGCTAAAAATCTTTAAAAAACTTTCATAAAACAAATGTTCAAAATTCTAAACACAAAATTTGTCAGATCTGCCCCAGTAGTAGCAGCAATTTGGCTAAGCCTTACAGCCGGAATAATTATTGAGTTTAATAGATTTTTCCCAGATTTATTATTCCATCCAATGAGCTGATAAAGAGAAAATAATCAAGTTTTTATTAGCTTGATTATTTTTTTTGCTGTTTCATCAACATTGTGATTTGTTAATGCAAAATCAAATTGATTTGATACAGAAATCTCATAATTAGCCCTTGAGAGTCTTTTTTTAATTGCCTCTTCTTTCTCTGTACCTCTATTTCTTATCCTTCTCTCTAACTCTTTTTTATCCGGAGGAAGTAAAAATATTGATAGTGAATTAGGAAACTTATTTTTTATTTGCCTTGCACCCTCTACTTCAATTTCAAGTAGTACGGTAAATCCCTTTTTTATTTTCTCATTAACGGATGACAAAGGGGTTCCATAGTAGTTTCCAGCGAATTGAGCCCATTCAAGAAACAGGTTTTGTTCAATCATTTCTTTAAACTTTTCTTGATTTAAAAAGTAGTAATTTTCTCCTTCTTTCTCTCCCTCTCTAGGTTCTCTAGTAGTTGCAGAAATTGAAAGCCAAAAATTTTTTTCTTTACCTAATATTTCTTTAACAACTGTTCCTTTACCTACACCGCTGGGTCCAGTAAGGATAATAAGTTTTTTTTGATTTTTCATATTAAATTTTTTACAGTAAAATAAACATCTTGTGAATTAAGAAGGAATAATGCAAAAGGGTGTTCCACAGATAATGGACATTACATCTATTAGATCTGTCTTACATTATTTGACAAGGAATATCTTACCTACAAAGTTTGAAACTGCCCAACAACCAGAACCTAATACAATTCAATTATGTTTTAGAGGAGTTGATTCTCAAACATGGTTAGAAGTTTCATGGAATGGAGACTCTCCTAGAATACTAAAGATAAATAAGCCAGAAAAGATTGGGAGAGAAAGCACACTTTCTAAACAAATAAGATATGGATTAAAGTATATGGCTTTAATTTCGATTGATCAAGATGATTTCGAGAGAGTTATAAAATTTAGTTTTGCGAAAAAACCTGGAGATGAAATTAATAAGTATTTAATTTTTGAACTAATGGGAAAACATAGCAATATTTTTTATTTGGATAATAAACAAAAAATAATTGCCGTTGGCAAACAAATTAAATCAAGTCAAACTAGTTTTAGAACAATTTCCACAGGATCAATTTATTCTGACCCTCCAGTTAATCTCAAAAAACAACCTAGAGAAGATGAGTCTTTTCAATCATGGAAAAACTCAATTTCAATAGTGCCTGAGTCTTTGAAATACTGTTTAATAAATACCTATCAAGGAGTAAGCCCTATCCTCACAAAACAATTAGAGGTTATTAGCAAAACTGGCAATCTGCAAATAATGGAAAAAAATATCGAATTCATTAACGATTCGGACTTAAAAGAGATATTTAAAAATTGGAAGATTTGGATAAATAGGTTTAAAAACAATAACTTTAAGTTTTCTAAATTTAACAATGATTTTTATTGCGTTTGGTTTTTTGATAAAGAAATTAATTGTGAAAATAAAATAGATTTATGCACCAGTTTGGAGAATTATTATGATCATTATCTGAAACAAAAAAAACTTGAATTATTGGAAAAGAAAATTGAAGGGATAATTTTTAAACAGACCAATACTGAGAAAAAGAATTTAAATATGCAATATGATCTTCTGGCGAAGTCAGAGAACTACGAGGTATATAAAGAAAAAGCTGACAATATATTCACTTCAAATGAAATTACAAAACGAGATATTATTAAAGGACAAAAACTATATAAAAAGTCAAAAAAACTTAAGAGATCTAGAGAATTGATAAAAGAAAGATTAAGTATTTACAAAACAAATATTGAAAGATTAGAAGAATTCACCACTCTCCTAGAAAATTTAAATTCTTTAAATCATGAAAAACTTTTTATGAGAATCAAACTACTAGAAGAAATTATGGAAGAAATTTGTAACGAGTTTAATATCAATATCAAGAGGCAAAGAGAAGATCAGAAAAGTACATATGAGATAATATCTTCACCAATTCAAGTTGACACTCCCACAGGATTGAAGCTTCAGGTAGGGAGAAATATGAGGCAAAATGACTTAATAAGCTTTAAGTTTTCAAAAAAAGGCGATTTATGGTTTCATGCACAGGAATCACCAGGCAGCCATGTAGTTTTGAAGTCTTCATCTCAAGCAGCATCTGAACAGGATCTTCAAATAGCTGCAGATTTAGCTGCTTTATTTAGTAAGGCAAAAAGAAACATTAAAGTACCAATTAATTTAGTAAAAATTAAAGATTTACAAAAAATCAAAAAAGGAGGACCTGGTTGCGTTTCCTTTAAAAATGGAGAAATTATTTGGGGAAATCCTACAAGAGGAGAAGATTACATTAAAAAAAATCTTAAAACAGTAATTTAGTTTATAATAAAAAAAATTTTTAAATCTAAATGTTTGATTTTCTTTTGGGCACTCATGAATTTTTAGGAAATCATAGTTTTCCAGAATTTATTGTTGGATATCTATTTGGTGCTGCATTAATAATTGGAGCTCCTACTGTTTTCTTGCTACTTGCCTTCGTAAGCGCTCTAATGAAAACAAATGGGAAAATGGGTGGATATAGAGAATATGAAACTTATGGTGAATCATCTTTGAATGATGCCCCTCCTTTCTTATTACCAGATCCCACTAATCCTAAATTAAGCAAATAATTAAGTTCATCGAAAATTAAATTGGACTTTGACAATAGTAATCTTAAACCTTTTTCTTACAAAATCTTTAACAAATAATAATGAGAGGTACAAGTCAAAGTGAAGATAAATCATCAGATTCGATGTCTTTTAGTGATCATTTAGAGGAGCTTCGTCAAAGGATACTAAACTCAATTTACTCAATACTTATTTCAATATTCTTTAGTTTTCTCATCATAAAGCCATTAATAACTTTTTTAGAAATCCCAGCTGGTGATATTCATTTACTACAACTTGCTCCAGGAGAGTTTTTATTTGTCGCTATTAAAGTTGCAGGTTACAGCGGATTGATAGTTTCTATGCCCTATATTTTTTATCAAATAATATTATTCATTTCTCCTGGTTTAACAAAACAAGAAAAGAGCCTTATCTTGCCCGCAGTTTTTGGTTCAGGCATTCTGTTTTTTTTAGGATTAATTTTTTCATGGTGGATATTAGTCCCTGCAGCAATAAATTTCTTCATTAGTTTTGGTGCTGATATTGTTGAACCAACTTGGTCTATAGAAAGATATTTTGATTTTGTTCTCTTATTAATGTCCAGCACTGCAATAGCTTTTCAATTGCCAGTATTACAATTTATTCTTGGTTCTCTTGGAATAATCACTACAGAAAAAATGATTTCTAATTGGAAGATAGTTGTAATTTCCTCAGCAATATTATCTGCAGTGATTACCCCTTCAACAGACCCATTGACTATGTCATTGCTATCTATATCGATTGTGTTTTTATTTTTTGTGGGTACTGGATTAACTTACTTATCACAAAATCTTAAATCAAAAACTCTTTCATCTTCTCATTAAGATTCAATTGCAAGCTGACAGCTCTACCTAATCTTGGCTTAGCATTGACTTTCTTTAGCCATTCTCTTACTTCTTCTGAATATCCACATCTATTTAAAATCTCAATTTTATCAGCTATAGATTTTTTATATTCATCTTCACTTAAAGGGAATGATTCCTGTCCAAGAAATCCCCACATCATCTGAAAATACACAAATTTTCCTCTTCTAAAGAGTCTAAAATCATATTTTTTCCCCCAGCGATGAATCAAATAATGTATAACTTCATCTACTATTAATGGTTTCATATAAATCAATTAATTAAGACTTCCTAAACTTTTACTTTAAATTATTAAAAGTCCTATCTATTTGCAACAGAAATTGAACAATTTGCTCCATAATAACTAATAAATAACAGAACCAAGTAGCGAATGACTCAATTAAGTTCCAATGATGTCCCTTCTATGGGTCGAAGGCAATTTATGAATCTTCTTACATTTGGTACTGCAACTGGTGTAGCTTTAGGAGCCCTTTACCCAGTAGCGAATTATTTCATGCCTTTAAGAGCAGGCGGTGGTGGAGGTGGCACTTCTGCTAAAGATGAATTAGGAAATCCAATAACTAAGACAGGTTGGTTGGCTACCCATCAATCAGGAGACAGAAGTCTAGTGCAGGGTCTAAAGGGAGATCCAACTTATTTAATAGTTAATGAGGGTGGGGAAATAGGAGAATTTGGTTTAAATGCTATTTGTACTCATTTAGGTTGCGTTGTCCCATGGGATAGTGGTGCTAATAAATTCATATGTCCTTGTCATGGCAGTCAGTACGATACTAATGGGAAGGTAGTAAGAGGGCCTGCTCCTTTATCTTTAGCTCTAGCGCATGTCGATATTGAAGATGATGCTGTACTCGTCAAACAATGGTCAGAAACTGACTTTAGAACTAATGAAAATCCATGGTGGGCATAAAAAATGAAAAGTCTTAAAAATCAAATCATGAAAAAAACAAGTTTATTTATCTGTACTCTGCTTTTCATTTCGAGCATTGTATTTTATCCAACGATCACTTTTGCTTATCCATTTTGGGCTCAGCAAAACTACGAATCCCCAAGAGAAGCCACAGGTAAGATAGTCTGTGCAAATTGTCATCTAGCTCAGATGCCTACAATTGCAGAGGTTCCACAATCTGTTGGAGCAGACAGTGTTTTCAAAGCAGTAGTTAAAATACCCTACAAAAATGACTTAAAAGAGATCGGGGCTGATGGTTCTGAAGTCCCATTACAAGTTGGTGCTGTTGTAATGCTGCCTGATGGCTTTAAACTTGCTCCACAAGAAAGATGGACCGATGAAATCAAAGAGGAGACCGAGGGGGTCTATTTCACTAATTACAGTGAAGAGAAAGAAAATATCATCATTGTTGGACCTCTACCTGGAGATACGAATAAAGAAATCGTTTTCCCTGTACTTTCCCCTGATCCGTCCACTAATAAAGAATATCATTATGGAAAATACTCGTTACATATCGGAGGCAATAGAGGTAGAGGTCAGGTATACCCAACTGGAGACAAAAGCAATAATGTAGTTTTCACTTCTACCACCTCAGGAACAATAAATTCAATAGAAATAATTGAAGATGGTAGCTATAAGGTCAATATAGAAAACGATAATGGTGAGATAACTACTGAAGCAGTGCCTGTTGGTCCTCAACTTATTGTAAAAGCACAAGACAAAATTAATGCAGGTGACCCTCTTACTAATGACCCCAACGTTGGTGGCTTTGGGCAATTAGATGCCGAGGTTGTACTTCAGAGTCCTTATAGAGTAATTGGATTGATTGCATTCTTCATAGGTGTAGGCTTAACACAAATACTTTTAGTATTAAAGAAAAAACAAGTAGAAAAAGTTCAGGCAGCAGAGGGTATCTAACTTTCTTTAAATGCTTTTACTTCAAGCTTTTATACAATCTCCAGGAGAAACTTTTTTAAATTTAGGATTTATAACTATCAGATGGTACGGACTACTTATTTCAGTTTCAGTTTTAATAGGCCTATTTGTCTCTAAAAAACTAGCAAAGGCGAGAAATATTAACCCAGATTATATTAGTGAAATACTTCCATCATTAATAATTTCTTCAATAATTGGAGCTAGAGCTTATTACGTAATTTTTGAGTGGAAGCAATATAGCGGAGAGAACTTTTTTACTTCTTTTGAACTATTCAATAACATCATTCAAATACCTTCTTTTCTAGCAGTTTGGGAAGGAGGCATCGCAATCCATGGTGGTCTAATTGGAGGATTAATATCTATTGTCTATTTCTGTAAGTCGAAAAAAATTAATCTAAAAACCTTTATAGATATATTAATACCCTCGATTATTCTTGGACAATCAATAGGAAGGTGGGGAAATTTTTTCAATAATGAAGCCTTTGGAGTTCCTACAAATTTGCCTTGGAAATTATTTATACCAATCCAAAATAGGCCTTTAGAATTTCTTAATTATGAATTTTTTCATCCTACATTTCTCTATGAGTCAATGTGGAATCTTTTAATTTTCATCGTCCTTATTATTACCTTTCATAAACAAAATAAAACAGATTTTTTCAGGCCTGGCTTTATTAGCTGTCTTTATTTAATAAGTTATAGCTTTGGAAGATTCTGGATTGAAGGTTTAAGAACTGACCCACTATGCATTGGTGGACTTCCACCTTTCTGTGATGGCGGTATAAGAATGGCTCAATTTGTAAGTATTTTTCTATTTTCTTCTGGATTAATTGGAATATTTTTTTTAAAATTGAGAACATATAGTGAGAAGAATAGAAAGAATGGATAAAAAAATATCCTTTATTGGTGTTGGTCCAGGCGATCCAGAATTATTAACTTTAAAAGCATTAAAAAGGATAAAAATTGCAGATGTTATTATTTGGACTGATTCTCTAATTCCTGAAAAGATTTTAGATTTTGCTAAAGAAGGTACTGAAAAAATAAAAACGAGTTCGCTCAACTTAGAGCAAATCACCTCAATTATGATAGAAAAATTTCAAGCAGGGAAAACTGTTGTAAGGCTGCATGATGGAGACCCTTGCCTTTTTGGAGCAATTAGAGAGCAAATCGAAATTTTAAAAAACGAAAAAATTAAAACCGAGGTTGTTCCTGGAGTAAGTGCTTTTCAAGTTGCTGCAGCATATCATGAAGCTGAGTTAACCATCCCTGATGTAACGCAAACAATAATTTTAACTAGAGCAGGAGGGCGAACAGGGATGCCCGAAAAAGAATCTCTGAAAGATCTTTCCAAACACAATTCCTCTATATGTCTTTATCTGAGTGCTAGGCATGTGAAAAGGTCTCAAGAAACTCTACTAGAGTTCTACCCTCCAGAGACTAAAGTGATAGTTGGATTCAGAGTATCTTGGGATGATGGTTGGACATCATTAATAGAATTAAAAGATATGGAAAAATTTTCTATTGAGAAAAGATTAATTAGAACAACAATTTACATAATTAGTCCAGCAATTAGTAATTCCCAAAAAAGATCCAATCTTTATAATCCATCTTATAGACATCTCTTTAGGAATAAATAATCTTTTAAGTTGTTAGAAAAATATTAATTACTATAATTAGTAAAAATTTACTTACCTTGAAAGAAATAAAAACTGTTTCAGAAATCAATAATAAAGGAGAAGATTCCTCTTTAAAGAGAATCGGAAATTTCATTAAAGAGGCTAGGTTAAGTAAAAATCAATCTATTGAAGAATTGGCTTCTGATCTAAAAATCGGAACTCATCAACTTGAAGCCATAGAAGAAGGTAATGAAGAAAAACTACCTGAAAAAGTATTTGTCAAAGCAATGATTAGACGGATTTCACAGAAGCTCAAACTTGATACAGAATTTTTAATGGATGAATTCAAGGCAGAGAGGAAAGAAGTGAAAATTGAAGAAATAGTTGAAGAAGTATCCAAAAAAAATTACAAATCTAGGCAATCTAAGAATTTTAATCCAGTTAGATTCCTAATATTTATTTTAATTTCAGGCTTTCTCGGACTAATCGCTTCGTCATTAATTTTCAATTTATTTTCAGACTCTTCTCAGAATCAAACTCCAAAACAAGAACTTATTAAAAAAAACTAAATAACTTTTAAATTCAAATTCTTTAGTTCTTTTATTACGTTACGGCATAATCCTAAGTTCCATTTTTCAAGAAGAAGATCATGGTTTCTATTTAAAGGTAAAAGTTCAAATGTAAGAATATTTTCCTGCAATTTTATTTGAACTGAGGAGATCACCTTATCAGGTCTTTGATCAAGAGATGCTGCTAGTCTCAGGATTAATGACATTTCAAGAACTAATGTTTTATCTTCTTTGGATATTAAATTTTGCCAAGACTCGTGTCTTTTCTTGGGTAGAGTCTTTCTATGGTACCTAGCAATTGAAGCAATAATATTTGTTTCTGCTTCAGAATATCCCAACAACTCACAATTTTTTATTAAGTACCAAGAGTGTTTGTGATATGAACCAACATTCACGTATTTCCCGCAATTATAAAGATTAGAAGCTGCCCAAAGAAGTTCTTTAGCTTTAGGGTCATTATCGCTATAAAAGATATTTTTAGTCTGATCATAGATTTGAAAGGCAATATCAATAACTTTCTCAGCTCTTGTATTATCTACTCCAAACTTTCTGGCCTGATGAACTATGGTTGTTTTTCTAATATTGCTTTGAATATTTAACTCGTTTTTAATTATCCCTTTACGAAGCATCCAATCAACAACCAAACCCTCTCGAAGCGCCCTCTCACTTATTGTTAATTCATTAAAGTTCAACATCTCCATTGCGGTGATTAATATCAATGCTCCTGGAATAATTATTTCTGCTCTTCTCTCACTTAATGAAGGTATTTTCTTGATTTCCGAAACTGGCAATTTAATTAGTTTTTCCAATACATTTTGTAAATTTTCCCTTTTAAATTTATAACCATGCAACTTTTGCTTAGATTCTCCCAAATCATCTGAAATCAAATTTCCTAATGAGGTTGCAGTGCCACTGGTTGCAATCAAAGTTAAAGGCTTATCTACCTTAGATCTACTCTTTATTTTTCGAACAGAGGGCTCTAAAGATCCTTTAATAAAAGTTTTTAGAAAACTCGATCTTTCTGAATTTATAGACTCTTTATTTAAAAAATCATTTTTAAGTCTTACCGCACCAATTCTCGAACTGGTTAGAGCTATAGCATCTTTTTTATCTGCAAGTATTAATTCTGTAGAACCTCCTCCAATATCTATGATTACAAAAGACTGATCTTTAAAAGCCATGCCCGAAAGAACACCAAGGTAAATTAATCTAGCTTCCTCGGAACCACTTATCATTTCTATTTGAATATCAGTTTCATCAAGAACTCTTCTAATAAAATCTTGACCGTTTGGAGCTTCCCTAACTGCACTTGTTGCTGCTGTTACTATTTGTTTTACTCCATTACTTTTACAATATTCCTTAAATCGCTTAAGAGTAACTAATGCTCTTTGGATTGATTCTTCAGTAAGATTGCCCTCCTCATCTCTTTCTCCAAGACGAGTGGTTGATTTATCAGTGAATTTTATTGAAAATGATTTTAATTCTAGATTAATTTCTGCTACCAAGAGATGTGTAGAGTTAGTTCCAATATCTATAGAAGCTACTAAAATTTGCTTTTCTTGAAAATATCTTAAATCTTGTTTCTTTATCATTTCTTTTTATAAAATGCAGATATTTTTAATCCATTAATAAATATACCCAAGATTGATTATTAAATAATAGAAATCATTTAATCCTAGTAAGATTATTTAAAGTTATGAAATATACAATAGGGTATATGCAGAATAAAAATCGACAAATTAGATTAAGTACTTTTTTTGAATTATTAAGGTGGAATAAGCCGACTGGAAGAATGATCTTACTTATACCTGCTGGGTGGAGTTTATATTTAACTCCTGGCGCTAATCCAACATTTCTAATGTTGTTAAGAATAATCCTTGGAGGGCTATTAGTAAGTGGATTAGGCTGCGTAGTTAATGATATTTGGGATAAAAAAATTGATCAAAAAGTTATTAGGACAAAAAATAGACCTCTAGCCGCAAATAAAATCAGTCTTAAAACGGCTTATTCAATTCTTTTCTTTTTAATTTTATGTAGTTTCTTTTTAACTTTGTCACTACCTCAACCTGGCAGAAACCTTTCAATTTCACTTGCTTTTTTAGCTTTGCCTATTATTTTAATTTATCCTTCTGCTAAAAGATGGTTTAAATATCCTCAATTAATTTTATCCATATGCTGGGGTTTTGCTGTATTAATTCCCTGGGCCGCAAATGAAGGCAATTTGAATAGTATTGTTTTATTGTTTTGCTGGCTAGCTACTATTTTTTGGACTTTTGGCTTTGACACGATTTATGCTTTAGCAGATAAAAAATATGATATCAAAATTGGAATAAATAGTTCCGCTGTTAACCTCCAGAACTATACAAGAGCAACTATTCAAATTTGTTATTTTTTAACTTCTAGTTTTCTCGCATTATGCGGATTTATTAATCAAATGGATTTTATTTTTTGGCCAATTTGGCTTACAACGGCAATCTTAATGCAGCGAGATATATTAAAAGTATTTCCTGAGGAAAAGCAATCAATAAAAAATATTGGGAATCACTTCAAAAATCAATCAATTTATGGAGGAGTCCTTTTATTAGGAATTATTACTGCCTCATAAATTCTAAATATGTTTTCCAGATTAAAAAAAGGTGATGTAATAGATATTTTAGCTCCAGGCTCCTTTATTGATGAAGAAGAAAATTTTCAAAAAGGCATAGAAATTTTAAAAAACTGGGGCTTGGAAATTAATGAAAATAATTCTCTAACAAAAAAATTTGGTTATTTTGCAGGTGATGATCTAACTAGATTTGAAGAACTGGAAAAAGCACAAAATAGTAAGCTAATCATTTTTGCAAAAGGAGGCTGGGGTTCAGCAAGACTTTTAGAAAAAGAACCTTCTTGGCAGCATGGTTTAATGCTTGGATTCTCAGATACATGTTCTTTATTACTATCTAAATATTCTCGAGGATTTATAGGTTCTATTCATGGACCAATGGTTACTAGCCTTTTTAAAGAGCCAGAGTGGAGTCTTGAGAGATTAAGAAATTTACTTTTTGAGGGATATGTTGAGGACATAAGAGGAATTCCTTTAAGAGCTGGAAAAGCTAAAGGAGAAATTATAGTTTCTAACTTAACTATTGCTACTTTTTTAATTGGTACTAATCACTTTCCAGATTGCAAAGGAAAAATAATAATTTTTGAAGATATTAATGAAGATATTTATAAAATTGATCGCATGTTGACTTACCTCAGAATGACTAAAACACTTTATGAAATTGCTGGTATTGGATTCGGAAGTTTTTCTAATGATTCCTGCGACCTTGAATGGAAAGATTTACTAAAAAACTGCATTATTGAAAGACTCCAAGAGTTTGATTTTCCTATTCTTTTTGAACTCCCAATAGGCCACATATCGGGAAATGCTTGCATACCTTTAGGATACGAAGCTACCTTAAATGGTGATGATGGCATTCTTAGTATCGATACACCTTTTTAACTAGGGGTTCTTCACAAGAAGTTTTGCTATTTTCAAATCTATAGGGGATGTAATCTTTATATTTGAATAAGTTCCTTCAATAATCTTCACTTTCCAATTAAGCATTTCAAATAGAGAAGCATCATCTGTGACTTTCCATTTTTTATCAATTGCCATCTTATGAGCTTTTTTTAATCTATCTACTAAAAAGCCCTGAGGAGTTTGCGCTGCCCATAAATAATTTCTGTCTGGTGTTTCTTTAATAAAACCTTCATTATCAACAATCTTTATAGTGTCGATTACCTTAGTAGCCAAAATTACAGCTTCATTTTCATCTAATTGCTTGGCACAAAGGTCTATCAATTCAGGATTAATTAGACATCTAGCACCATCATGTATTAAAACTTTTTCAGCATCTTTTGGTAACGCTTTTAAACCATTAAAAACTGACTGTTGTCTGGTGTCACCACCATTAATCCAATGAACTTTATGGGCAAAATCCTTTGCTGAATTTAATAATAAATTTTTATCTTTCGGTTGCCCAATTATTCCAACCCAAATTGTTGAGCTTGCAGAAAATACAGATTTAAGTGTCCAATAAATCAAAGACTCTCCCTCTAAATCAATAAGTAATTTATTTTTTCCAGCTTTCATTCTGCTACCGCTCCCTGCAGCTGGTATTAAAAAGTGCACAATAGAAGGTCTTAATATTTTCTAGACAATTATAAATAAAAGCAATATCTTTACACAAATAGTACTACGATTGAAAATTATAAAATTTCATAATGTCCAATAAAGATTCATTATCAGGCAAAATTGCTTTAATCACTGGAGCTAGCAGAGGAATTGGTAAAGAAATTGCTTTAGAACTAAGCCGATTGGGAGCAGAAGTTTTTATTAATTACTCTTCTTCTGATGAAAAAGCTGAAGAAGTTGTAAATTTAATAAAAAATTCAGGAGGTAAAGCTCATAAATTAAAATTTGATGTTTCAAAAGAGGATTCTGTCAGTTCAGCTTTTGAAGAAATAATCAAAATTAATGGCACTATTGATATCCTCATTAACAATGCTGGAATTACTAGAGATGGACTATTGATGAGAATGAAATCGGAACAATGGGATGATGTAATAAATACAAACTTAAAAGGAGTTTTTCTTTGTACAAAATATGCTTCAAAATTTATGATGAAAAAAAGAAGTGGTAGCATCGTAAATATTTCATCTGTTGTTGGCATAATTGGTAATCCTGGTCAAGCAAATTATTCTGCAGCCAAAGCTGGAGTTATTGGATTTACCAAAACATGCGCTAAAGAATTTGCCTCAAGAGGTATAAATGTTAATGCAATAGCTCCAGGTTTTATAGAAACAGAGATGACTGAAAAACTTAATACTGAAGAGATTCTAAAAGTTATTCCTATAGGGAAATTAGGAAGTTGTACTCAAATTGCAAACTTAGTTTCATTCTTAGTTTCAAGTGATGCAGGAAGTTATATTACAGGGCAGACAATCAGTATAGACGGGGGTATGAGTATTTAGTTATGTACTTTCATAAGGCTGGCCTAATTCATCTCTCAACCTTCTAATTTTTTGTAAAAGTTTTAGTCTTCGACTTCTAGCAGTTAATGTCAAGAAAAATCTTAAAGGAAAGTATATCAATGTCATAGCAATCGCGAGGATTGCGGTAAGAGTAAAAATAAGATTATTTGTTTCTTCCATAACTTAAAGATACTCTTATTTGAGTTAATTTGTATGTCTAATTAAAAGAAATTCGGCTTTCCCCACTTAATTAAATATCCCTTAAAAATGATTCTATGGGAGATTAGAATAAGACTAAAGATCGTGTAAACATGGCTAAACATTTAAGTTTTTCTAATGAATCAAGAGAAGCGCTAGAAAAAGGTGTAAATTTCGTAGCTAATGCAGTAAAGGTTACTATTGGGCCAAAAGCAAAAAACGTTGTAATAGAAAAGAAATTTGGTACGCCAGATATAGTAAGAGATGGATCTACAGTTGCTAAAGAGATTGAGATTGAAAACCCTATTTCCAATTTAGGTGCGAAATTAATAGAACAAGTTGCATCCAAGACAAAAGAAAGTGCTGGTGATGGGACAACAACAGCCACCATTTTGACCCAGAAGATGGTTCAGGAGGGATTAAAAAATATTGCTTCTGGCGCCAACCCTATGGAGTTAAAAAAAGGTATGGAGGCTGGCCTTGCTTTTGTCTTAGAAAAATTAAGTTCTAAAAGTATTTCATTAAGTGGTTCTGATATCCAAAAAGTTGCAACAGTTAGTGCTGGAGGTGATGAAGAAATTGGATCTATAATTTCAAAGGCAATGGATATTGTTACTTCAGATGGTGTAATAACTGTCGAAGAATCTCAATCACTAGATACAGAATTAGATATAACTGAAGGAATGTCTTTTGATAGAGGGTATAGTTCTCCATATTTCGTAACTGACCAAGAAAGACAAGTTTGTGAACTTGAAAACCCTAAAATATTAATAACTGATCAAAAAATTTCAACTTTAGTTGATCTGGTTCCAATACTTGAAGAAATTCAGAAATCAGGCTCACCTTTTCTAATTCTTGCTGAAGATATCGAAGGAGAGGCTTTAACCACTTTGGTTTTGAATAAGAATAGTGGAGTATTAAATGTAGCTTCCGTAAGAGCTCCGTTATTTGGCGAGAGAAGAAAAGCTGCCCTTGAAGATATTGCTATTCTTACTGGAGCTAAGTTAATTAGTGAAGATAAATCGATGACACTTGATAAAGTATCGATTAATGATTTAGGCAAAGCAAAAAAAATAACTATCACTAAGGACAAAACTACAATTGTTGCCTTCGAAGACACTAAAGATTTGGTTAAAGCTCGAGTAGAAAAATTAAAGAGAGAAGTTGATCTAACAGACTCAGAGTATGATCAGGACAAAATCAATGAAAGAATAGCAAAACTAGCTGGAGGAGTAGCACTTATCAAAGTTGGAGCTGCAACAGAAACAGAGATGAAGTACAAAAAGTTAAGAATCGAAGATTCCCTTAATGCAACGAAAGCTGCTAATGAAGAGGGTGTAGTTTCTGGAGGTGGACAAACGTTAATTGAAATATCAGATGACCTTTTAAATTTAAGTCAAACATCTTCCGATGATTTAAGAACAGGGATAAATATAGTAAAAGAAGCCCTTTTGGAACCTACTAAACAAATAGCAAAAAATGCTGGTTTTAATGGTGATATAGTTGTCGCTGAAATTAAAAGACTTAATAAAGGCTTTAATGCTAATTCAGGAAAATATGAGGATTTAAAAGATTCAGGAATATTAGATCCAACCAAAGTAATAAGATTAGCTCTTCAAGATTCAGTATCTATTGCAGCTATGCTCCTCACAACAGAAGTTGCGATGGCTGACATTCCAGAGCCTGAAGCCGCCGCCCCTGGAGTACCAGGAGGAGATCCAATGGGAGGAATGGGTGGCATGGGAATGCCAGGTATGGGTGGCATGGGAATGCCAGGTATGGGTGGTATGGGAATGCCAGGTATGGGTGGCATGGGAATGCCGGGTATGATGTAAAAGCTAACTAGCTTTTTTATTGTTGTTAATCCACTTTCTTAAATTTTTAATATCAGGTAGGGGTAATTTTGGGGTTTCAGTAAATAGATTCATTTTATGAGAATTTTGATTTTTGCTGGATATTAAATTACCGCTAGCAGTTTCCAGGCCATTTGATTTCGACTTTGTTTTTTCAATATTTTCAAAAGTTTTTGATAATTCAAGCTTAATTTGTTCTTGATTTTCTTCATGCATTTGATCAATTAAAGATATCTGTTCTTGATTTTCTTCTTCACGCTTATTTTCTTTTTGTAGTGAACTATGGATTAATAAATCATTTAATGAATCAATCCCAAATCTATGGACCCACTTAATAAGAACATTTTCTTTAAGTAAAAAATTATTTTCTAACGAGGCTTGTTTAAATACTTCTATTAAACGATTTTTTAAAAGCATAAAATTTCTAATTTAACTTTCTATTTAACAGAGGCCTTATAATAATCAAGGAAAAAACTGTTAAAGAAAATAAAATTGAGATACAACTCTTACAAGTTAAATCACCATATGGGGCATGTAAAGCCACTAATTCTAAATCCATAGTTTGTGTATAGGCAGTCCTAATAGGTTCAATAGCAAAAGTTAATGGATTTAATGAAGCTAACCATCCCAGCCAATTTGGCATAAAAGAGATTGGAGCTAAAGCAGTACTTGCAAATAGAAGAGGTAAATTTATTACGAATATAAGGGCGATTAATTCAATATGTCCCGGCAAAACAAACGCTAAACATAAACTTATTGATGTCACAAAAAGAACTAACAAAATTAGTGTTGTAAATACAATTCCTAAACCATATAAGTTGGGCCATCCATAACCCAAAATGTAAGAAACAATCATTATTACAATACTCTGCACAAAGCTTAAGATTGTTATGTAAAAAAAAGAAGATAAAACTATCGATAATCTACTGGTTAAAGGAGCCACAAGTAATCTATTAAGAAATCCAAACTCTCTATCAAACATTAAAGGAAGACCCGAGTTTAGGGCTCCGCTAAAAGCAGTAAAAACAATAAGTCCTGCTCCTAAAAAATTCCCATAAGAATCAACTCCTGGTAAAAAACCTTCAGGAGCTTTAGAGAATAATGCCCCAAATAAAAAAAGCCAAATTATGGGTTGTAATATTCCTGCTAAAAGAGTTGATGGTCTTCTTTTTAGTTGAATAAATAATCTCTTTGTTAAGGCAAATGTTTCTTGATATAAAAAAAATAAATTATACTGTTGTAATTCCATAATTAGCAGTAATTAGTATTTATTATAGTTAGTTAACCAAAAGTTTTTTTATCGCATGGATTGCTTTGATTCTTTTTTTAGGTCTCTTTTCCCTGCCATAGAAATTTCAGCATCCAATAATGTTTTCCCAGTTGCCTGAAGATATACATCATCCAAGCTTGGCTGACTTTGGGTAAGAGAAAAAATTTCAAACTTTGAGAAGGCCAATTCCACTTTTAGCTTCGTAAGTAAATCTTTTTCCTTATCTGCTACGAAATTTATCGAGAAACCTTGAGCTTCATTTATGATAATCTGACTAATTCCATCTATTGAAGATAAAATTTGACATATATTTTTTGCTTCTTCCTGATTACTAAATTCTCTTACTTTCAAAGTTACTCTATCTCCTCCTAATTTATTTTTGAGCTCTGCAGGAGTCCCTTTTGCTATAACTCTTCCATCATCAATTATCACTAATCTGTCTGCCAATTTATCTATTTCATCAAGATAGTGACTACTTAAAATAATGGTCATTCCATTATTTCTCAAATCTTTCAAAAGTTGCCATATAATATTTCTACTTTCAATATCTAAACCAACTGTAGGTTCATCCAAAATTAATACTTGAGGCAAATGTAAAAGTCCAGCTGCCAGATCTATTCTTCTTTTCATTCCCCCTGAATAAGTTCCGCACTTACGATCAATCCAATCATTCATTTCTAATTGATCTATTAATTTCTTTATCCTTTCAAATTTTTTGTTTTTGTTGATGTGATATAAATCTGATTGAAAATCCAAAAGCTCTCGTCCAGTCAATATTTTATCAAGTGCAATGTCTTGGGCAACATAACCAATTAATTCTCTAATTTTCCTTGAATTTTTTATCAGATTAATATTATTTATAAAAACTTCTCCACTATCAGGCTCTATTAAAGTAGCGAGTATTTTTATTAGTGTTGATTTGCCAGCGCCATTTGGACCTAGTATTCCGAATAATGAGCCAGCTTCAATTTCCATCGATAAATTTTTTAATGCATTGATATCTGAATAAGATTTTGAGAGCCCTTTAACTTTTATATAATGCATCAAACTTACTATTTACTTAAAAAACATTTTACATCTAATTTAATTACTAAGCAGGGATACTATAGATAAAAATATTTGCATAGATTGCTGCCCAAATTCTACGGATAGTTGGGTTCTGGAAATTAATAACAAAAGACAAATGCCAAACATGTAGAGAATAGACCACCTAAAAAGAGACTTTGCTCTTGAAAGATCATCAGGAGATTTCTTTAATTCATTTATTAATTGCAAAAGTCTTCCATTAAATGGCAATAACATAATTCCGTATAAGAAACCCCCTTCAGGTAAAGCAAAGACTCCCATAATACTCATTAAAACTGTTGCCCATCCGTAACGAGAAATCGCTTTAGCAGTAAAAACAGCTCCTTTAACAGAAGGGAGCATAGGAATACCAACAGATGCGTAATCATCCTTCAACAAAATTGCAAGTGCCCAAAAATGAGCTGGGGTCCATAACATTACTAAACCAAACAACCACCAACCACTAAGACCTACATGCCCTGTAGCGGCAGACGCTCCAACTAAGGGTGGTATGGCACCAGCAACTCCTCCGAAAACAATGTTTTTTGTTGTACGAGGTTTCAAAATAACTGTATATAAAATTACGTAGCTAAATAAACCAAGAAGAGTTAAACCCGCAGCCAAATAATTTACACCACTTACTAAAAGCATCGAAGCTGCTAAAGTACATGATACGGCGGCTAAAAATACAGTCTCAGATGACAACTTTCCTGCTGGCAAGGCTCTTTTGCTAGTTCTTGTCATCCTCTTATCTAATTCCATCTCCCACAAACAATTAAGAGCTCCTGCTGCTGCTGCTGCCAAAGCGCCTCCCCCTAAAGTACAGATAAGTTTTGGAGAAGACAAAGGCCATTCTTCTGTTAAAGCCATTCCTCCCAAAGTTGTGGCCAGTAAAAGTGGGATTAATCTAGGTTTTGCTACTTCAAGCCAAGGAGGTAAAGTTAATCTTTTTCTTGAAGGTACAACTTCATCCCTAATTGAAGATTGATAGTTCAATTTTTCTAAGTTACTACTGTTCATTGATTGATACCGACCGTTTGGGGACTAAGGGAGTGATTTAGATTTTTTTTGGTAAAAGGATTTCTAAAAATTAATGTTGTTAATATCGCAATAAATAAAGAGGCGTTAAGTTGATGACCGATAATAAAAACAGGTTCATTCAAATTTGTTTTAAGACTTAAAACACCCAAAGTAATTTGGGAAAACAAGAGAAAAATAAGTATTGTGAGATATTTCCAATTTTCATTAAGCAAACTTCTCTTATAAATTGCAGTAGCAATAATCAATAAAATTGAAAAAGCAATTGGAAAAGCAAATAATTTATGAGTATTTAGAATTAGACATTGTTTATTAAAAGATAAGCAAATATGTGCTGACCAGGTTGATGAAAGCCTTACGCCAACAAAAGATTGAATCAGAGTAAGTAAAAGAGGAACAAACAATAATAATCTCCACCAAATTAATGGCTCTTCTATATCGTCATTTTCTAAATTTTGATTTATTGAAATTGTTGTAATGAGAAGTAGAAAAGCTATTAAAAGATGGCCAGTAACAGTATATGAATCAAGCAGATTTATTACTGTTAAAGCTCCCAAGGATCCTTGGACAATAACGAGAAAAAGTAATAATGAATAAGTTTTAGGTAACCAATTTGGAATTTCATTTTTCCAAATAATTGAAAGCGCAAATTTAAAAAGAATTAATATTCCAACCAGAAAAGCATCTAGACGATGAACCCACTCTAGAAATACTCTTAGGTTCATATGTTTAAAAGGCAAAAAAGATCCATAACATAATGGCCAATCTGGACAGGCAAGTCCTGCCTCCATGACTCTCGTAGCACCTCCAATTACGATTAGTGCTATAAGTGCAAATACACTATGGCTTCCCAACCTTTTAAAAATTGTCAGATATTTTGATTTATATAATTGGTTATTAAACAAATGGATAAAACCTATTATTTTGCATAATAAATTAGATTCAAAAACCAAACATTAATTAAAAATTAATATGTTTAATTTAAAAAATAATTTACTAATTTAATCTTTTTTCCCTGACAATTAACTCTAAAAAGTTATTAATAATACCCCTTTTATTTCATAAATCTTAAGAAGTTGTGAATTTAAATGTTTTTCTTTTAACAAAGGATGCAGGATTGGAAAAATTGAATATCTTGAGGATATAAATACAAATTTTTAGAGATCAATTGTTAAATAAAAACATTTATTTAATACTAATTATTTCACTCGTTTTTGCTATATCTTTTTGGATTGGTTTTAATGTAAATTTGCTCCCAGCAGAAGCAAGTATTAATGCACCAATTTACGATGAACTTTTTAAAATTCTTTTCATCATTGGATTAATTATTTTTATAGGAATGACAATAGCAGTTATTTATAGCTTATTTAAGTTTAGGAAAAGAAATGATCAGATAGGCGATGGTATAGCTTTAGAGGGAAATTTAAGCTTAGAAATTGTATGGACAATTATCCCTTCAATAATTGTTTTATTAATAGGTTTATATAGCTACAACATCTACGATCGAATGGGAGGGATGAAAGAACTAAATCATAATCACGAAATGATGACTTCTAACACTCAAAAAATATGGGCTGGAATAAGTCAAACTTCTGATAATGAAATAGCAATAAATAATTTATCAATTGAAGTCTCAGCTATGCAATTTGCATTTCTATTCAATTATCCCAAGGGCAATTTCATATCAGGAGAACTACACGTTCCTGTTGATCAAAAAGTATCAATGAAAATGGAATCCAAAGATGTAATTCATGCTTTTTGGGTACCAGAGTTCAGAATTAAACAGGATATTATTCCTGGACAACCTACTATTCTAAATTTCACTCCTACAAAAGTAGGAAAATATCCAATAATTTGTGCAGAATTATGCGGCCCATATCATGGAGGAATGAGAGCCTCCATAATTGTTGAAGAAGAATCTGATTACAACGAATGGTTTAACAAAAATAAAAAACCAGAGGTAAATTTATGACAATATCAATTGATCCACAAAAAACTAATAATGAAAGCCTTCAACCTAAAGGTTGGCTTAGATACTTTAGTTTTAGCCTTGATCATAAAGTAATTGGGATACAGTACTTAGTTTGCGGTTTTCTTTTTTATTTAATTGGAGGAACCTTAGCGAGCGCTATAAGAATTGAACTAGCTAGTCCAATGTCTGATTTTATGCCAAGAGATGTTTATAACCAAGTTTTAACTTTACACGGAACAATAATGATATTTCTTTGGATAGTGCCTGTAGTAAACGGTGCTTTTGGAAATTATTTAATTCCATTTTATGTAGGTGCGAGAGATATGGCATTCCCAAGATTAAATGCTGTTGCTTTTTGGTTAATTCCTCCTTCAGGTTTGATGCTAGTAGCAAGCTATTTTGTTGAGGGTGCTGCTCAGGCTGGATGGACGGCTTATCCACCTTTGAGCATAACTACTCCTCAATCGGGACAAATTATTTGGATTCTTAGCGTTCTATTACTTGGAGGCAGTTCTATATTTGGTGGAATAAACTTTATCGCGACCATTATAAAATTAAGAAGGCCAGGATTAAAACTTATGCAATTGCCAATGTATTGTTGGGCAATGCTTGGGACAAGTCTATTAGTTGTTTTGTCAACTCCTGTTTTAGCAGGCACTTTAATTCTACTTAGCTTCGATATCATTGCTAATACAGGTTTTTTCAATCCTGTTTTAGGTGGCAATGTCGTAGTATATCAGCATTTATTTTGGTTTTATTCTCATCCAGCTGTATACATTATGGTCCTTCCTGCCTTTGGTTTAGTTAGTGAAATACTTCCTGTACATGCTAGAAAACCACTTTTTGGATATACAACAATGGTTTTTTCAATAATGGGGATAGTAGTTTTAGGTTTAGTTGTTTGGGCGCATCACATGTTTACGAGTGGAACGCCCCCTTGGATGAGATTATTCTTTACTATTGCCACAGCATTTATTGCTGTTCCAACAGGTATAAAATTTTTCAATTGGGTCGCAACATTATGGGGAGGTAAAATTTCCATCAATAGTGCAATGCTTTTCTCTTGCGGGTTTATTATAAATTTTGTTTTTGGAGGTATTACAGGAGTTGCTTTGGCGCAGGTACCTTTCGATATTCACGTACATGATACCTATTTCGTCGTAGCCCATTTTCATTACATAGTTTATGGAGGGACTGTTTTTATTATTTTCTCTTCAATTTATCATTGGTTCCCCAAAGTAACTGGAAAAATGCTCAATGAAAAATTAGGAATTTTACATTTTATCATTACCTTTATTGGATTTAACTTGTGCTTTGCTCCTCAACATTGGCTTGGTTTAAATGGAATGCCCAGAAGAGTTGCAGAATATGATCCTCAATTCCAGTTCGTTAATCAAATTAGTAGTCTTGGGGCTCTTTTGATGGCTGTAAGTACAATTCCTTTTTTAATTAATGTATTCCTTAGCGTGAGAAATGGGAAAGGTGCTGGCGATAACCCTTGGAATGCTCTTACACCTGAATGGTTAACATCTTCTCCACCTCCAGTTGAAAATTGGGAAGGAGAAGCTCCATTAGTTGAAGAACCTTATGGTTATGGTAAAGAAATTTCTGAACAAAAGTAAAAACATATGACAACTCTAGATAGCTCAAAAGAAATTCAAAAAAATAATTCTGAAGTTAATGAAACTCATGAAGACTTCAGAATGTTTGGTCTTATAACTTTCCTAATTGCGGACGGAATGACTTTTGCTGGATTCTTTGCTGCTTATTTAACTTATAAAGCAGTTAATCCATTACCTGATGGTGCTATTTATGAATTAGAACTACCAATACCTACACTCAATACAATTTTGTTACTTATTAGTAGTGCAACTTTCCATAAAGCAGGCAAAGCACTTTTTAAAGATAAAAACTCTGATTCCCAAAAATGGTTATTTATTACTGCTTTTCTTGGAATTATATTTTTAATATGTCAATTATTTGAATATTTTCATTTACCTTTTGGATTAACCGATAACTTATTCGCAAGTACTTTTTATGCTCTTACTGGTTTTCATGGATTACATGTCACTTTAGGCACTCTTATGATTTTAATTATTGCTTGGCAATCAAGAATCAATGGTGGAAGATTAACTAGTCAAAATATGTTCCCATTGGAAGCTGTTGAATTGTACTGGCATTTTGTAGATGGAATATGGGTCATTTTATTTATTATCTTATATCTTTTATAAAAAACTAAATTTAAAAAATTAAATATATTTTTTATTAATTTATATTGCCACAGTCCTCCTTTTTAGTAAGAATATATAATTAGAAATTTGTCAGATAATGCTTGAAGGAAAAGAACTTCTTGAAAAAGCAAAATTATTAAGTAAAAAATCTGAAGAAGAGATAGCAAAAGGATGTGGGTACGTTAGTCCTAGCGGAAGAATCTTAAGAAAAAGTTTTTATAGGGCGCTAATCGAAGCTAAGGGTTACAAAATAGGAAATGGTCGTCAGGGGAAAAATGGTAATAGAGCTTCAAGAGGCAGACAGACAGAATTCAAAACCAAAGTTCATGGCAATGGAAACCTATTAATTGGTCATGCTTACACCAAAAAATTAGGTCTAGAACCTGGCCAGGAATTTAGAATCGATTTAAAAAAAGAGTCAAAAACAATTTATCTAATTCCATTAAATTAAAAAATATTTTTTACCAACCGTTTTCTTTAAGCCATTCCGAAGAAATATTATTTGAAGATAAATCTTGATTATTATTTTTATTAAATAAAAGTAATTTCTCAACATATTTAATTAGTGCATCTGCCTCAAGGTTTACGCTGTCTCCGACATTTAATTTATTCAGATTTGTGTTATGCCAAGTATGAGGAATTATCGCGATAGTAAATATTTCTCCTTCCTGCTCATATTTTGCAATTGTAAGACTTATACCATTGACACAAATACTGCCTTTATTAACTACATATTTCGAAAAATTATTATTTTTCCACTTTATAGATAAAAGCCACGATTTCTCTAATTTTTCTATATTTTCAACTGTTCCAAGGCCATCAACATGTCCACTGACTATATGTCCTCCCAGACGGTCAGAAACTCTAAGAGCGGGCTCCAAATTAACAATCTGATTCAGGTTCGACTTTACTCCTAAAGTTGTTTTTTTTAATGTCTCCTCACTAACATCAACAGTAAATTTATTTTGAAAAATCTCTTTAACTGTCAAACAAATTCCATCAACAGCTATGCTGTCACCAATTGCCATATCAAATAAATTATCTAGAATTTCAATTTCTAAAAAATTTTTTTCTTGTCTTAGTTTTCCAACTGATTGAATTATTCCTGTAAACATATATTTAAGAAAAATATTTTTGCAAAATTTTGTATTTACTTTAATTTACTTTAAATGATTTTCAACTATAAATAAATTAAAGAATAAATAAAAAGAAATTGATCATATTTAGATGATTATAAATTCACAAAAAAGATCATTTGGTAGAGGGGCGAAAGTGAGCTTATTCACTTTAGGGACAATGAGAGCAACTGAAAGTCTCGAAAAAATGTATAGCATAATAAAAAATGCATATTATGTAGGAATTAACCATATAGAAACAGCACCCTCTTATGGTGATGCTGAATCACTAATTGGAAATTCAATAAAAAAATTAGCAATAGAAGAGAATATAAAAGAAAAGAATTGGGTGATTACTTCCAAAGTTTTACCAAAGGGTGATTTTGACTTTTTAAAAAATAATTTTAAAAAGTCTCTTAAAAATTTAAATCGAGAGAAAATTAATAATCTTGCAATTCACGGACTCAACTTAAAACAACATTTAGATTGGGTTCTTTCTGGAGAGGGTAAGAAATTCATATCTTGGATACTTGAGAAGGAACTAGTTGATCAAGTTGGTTTTAGTTCTCACGGAAGTTATTCACTAATTAAAGATGCAATTAACTGTGAAGTTTTTACTTTTTGTAGTCTTCATTTGCATTATTTAGATCAATCTAAGATTGCTTTAGCAGAGGAAGCTATAAAAAAAGGTATGGGAGTTTTAGCAATATCACCTGCTGATAAAGGCGGTAGATTGTATTCTCCAAGTGATATTCTGATAGATGCATCTAAGCCTTTTCATCCATTAGAATTAGCGTATCGTTTTCTGCTGGCAAAAGGCATTACAACTTTATCCTTGGGGGCTACAAACAAAAAAGATTTTGAATTTGCACATAAACTTAGAAACTCATTCGAGAAGCTTACAAAACTTGAAAAAAGCGCCCTGAATAAAATTGAGGAAGTTTCTAATGAAAGATTAAACTCAACCAAATGTGAACAATGTAGATCTTGTCTTCCATGTCCAAATGAAGTGCCTATTCCAGAAATACTTCGTTTAAGAAATATATCTATTGGTTATGGCCAATTAGAATTTTCAAAAGAAAGATACAATTTAATAGGAAAAGCTGGACACTGGTGGGAAGAAAAAAATTCCTCATTTTGTCAAGAATGTAATGAATGTGTTCCAAGATGTCCTAGTAAATTAGATATACCAAATTTATTAAAGGAAACTCATAACTTATTAATTGAAAATCCTACAAGAAGATTATGGGGATAAGGATTCATTCCAGATATTTTTAAGATTAATTTTTTGTTCATTTGTTAAGAAAGGGAAAGACCAACTATTTTGCCAACATTTCTCAGAAGGTCCTGAAGTGGGGAACATTTCAGATTTATATTTACTTTGCAAATAATCACTATTGAATGGAAGATACCAACCCTGGCTTACTAATTTATCTACTGTTGATTTATTTTCTAAAGATTTAATCCATTTAATTAATATTGCATTATTTAGATTTGATCGACTAAGTAGAAAATGCCACATCAAAGGTACGCCTTGGCTTGGAAAAACTAAAGAAAGCCTAGGATCTATTTTTAAATATTTTGAACAAAGACTATAAGGAACTATTGCGACACAAGCATCAGAATTAATCAACCAATTGAGCATATTTTTATCATCAAATATAATTGCTTGGCTTTTGAGTTTTTTTAAAGAATTAGATTTATTAATTTTTTTAGCAATTGACAATATTACTCTGGGACTTTGTGGAAAAATTATTTTTCCAGTTAATTTTTTAGAAAGAAGAAAATCCCAAGATGTACTGGCTGAATTTATTAATTCTTTATTATTTTTAATGATAATTGTATAGGGTACTACGCCAATAGGAAATAATTTACTCCTCTGATTTTGATTAAAACTTCTCAAAAAATCTAACGATCTCTTATCCAAATTTTCGAACAGTGCGTATTCATTTATTTTTTCAAATTCTGAAAAATCTATACTAGAAATCCATCCATCATTTATTAAAGTAAAGTCAGAATTGAAAATTATATTTCTATTTTTTTGTAGCCGAATATTTTCAAAATTAATTTTTTCATGCTTCCAATCTTTTGGAATCGTATCTTTAAAAGATTCTGGATAAAAAGAATTTTGTAATGCAATTTTTACCTTATTAGGTATTTTACTGCAAGAGTTTAAGAAAAATAAAAGCGAAAGCTTACCACAATTTAAAAATTCTCTTCTGGTTGCAAATTTTGAAAACATTCAGCAATCCTTCTCTAAAGAAATTTGACCTAGGCCCTTCATCATTTCCAGATTTTGTTGACACAATGAAACTATTTCTTCATTTTTAAATCCATCTAAGAAAGCAAGCAATGATATTCCACCGGCACCTACACCTTCTTTTACATGACCTAATTCATAATCCCTCAATTCTTTGTATTTTGAAGATTTGAAATTTAAAGGACTGGCTAAACCTAATAATTTGACATCATATTTTTCATTAATTAGATTTACTAAATCATTTAGAGAATTATCTTTCACAAGCCACCCAGTTGTCGCAACAAAAACATCTTCAATAAATTCATCTTTATTTTTTTTATCTAAAAATTCTAATACAAGCAAAATTACTGCTAACATCTGACTTCCTCCAGACAATATTACAGGTTGTTTTGCTAACCTGGCACCAATTAATAGACCCATTGAGAAAGCTTGGAAAGGATCACCTACCGCCGCGACAACATCAAAAGAGTCGAAATCAGCATTGAAATTTGCATTGAAAAGTCCTCTTTTAACTACTTGTCTCCTTAGTTCTCTTGGAGCTTTAAATAAACTGCTCCCTACTAAATTAGATACCTGCAAACCAAAAGCTTCCATTACTGCCTGAGCAGTTGTGGTGCCCCCCGGTACAGATTCACAAATTAAAACTGGTTGTTTTAAGGATTTTCCTATAGCAAGACCTTTTCCATAGAGATTTAAAACTCTCTCTTTAGTCATCGATTTACCAGTAGTAAGACAATTTGATGGGCCCAAATTTCTATCTTCTACAACCAAATGATTAAAATAAGGCTTTGCTCCTATTCCAAGAGGAACAATAACTGGATAAATATTTATAAGCTTTGAACAAACATGACTGATTAGGGCCGGAGTTACTCCTGCATTGAGAAGAGGCAATTTATATTTATGATCTTTTGAAGCACCATCAAGCAAAAATTCGGCATCTGCGAGAGCAGTTGTTCGCCTTGATTTTGCATTAATACCTGCTGCGGAAATTCCTGCAATTTGAGATGTATTAGTGCCAGCAATTATGAGAAATATTTTTAAATTTTTAATATTCTTTTTCAGTATTTCTATCTTATTAAGTTGTCTTTTTTTATTGGATCCATTACCAAAAAAATTTATCCCTAATTCTGTACTGTACATTCTTACTTTTTTTAATTATTAAAATCAACTAAGCTATTTAATAATCTTGGAGGATCTGGGATGGTTAATTTAAATCTAGGAAAAAGAGAATAGGCAACTACATGTACCGTTAAAACATAAACTATTTCTTGAAAAATTATTAATAAAACTGCACCTAATTGTATACTCAAAATTGAGGGATATAAAGGTAAATTAAAAAATCCAATAAACTTTTCTATTAGACCATAACTAGCTCTAGTAATTAACACCCAAAGATTATCTCCAACCAACGTAGATAATGCTATTACTCTTAGTAAGAAGCCAAGGGTTCCTATAAAAACTCCCCCAGTTAAACTAAGTTTCCAACTCTTTTCTTTAAACCAACACCAACCTAACCAAAAAGCCAAGCTCCCATAAGGAAATAAAAATAAAGTTCCTCTAACAGGACCCATAATTATGAATAAAAGTAAAAATTGTATTAAAAGTCCTTCCAATGCAATTTTAGTTCCTCTTCTCAAGTGCAACAAGATCATTGGGAGGGGTAAAATCAACCTTAATAAAGCTCCTCCAATTGGCAGATAATATAATGCAACCCATAATAAAGACGAAAGAGATGCTAAATAAGAGGTCTCGACAATATTTAATGCTTCAGTTTTTGTTGTTATTTTCATTTTTTGTTGAATATTTTTAATTAATTTTTATTCATACTTTTATTTTGTGAATCTAAAATACGTTCAATCTTTTCTATTTCAAAATTTACCTCAGAATTACTCAATATGGAACTTAACTCTTCCGTGGGATCTTTTGGATCTACATCTTTTAAAATGAATATTATTTTGTAAGATTGAAGCTTAATCTTTCTTTTTTTTGAGAGATTCTTAATTTTTTTATTTTTTTTATCATCAAATTTTTTGGTTTCTTTTTCTAAATTTATATCATTTTTATTTTCTGGAACATTTTTTAGCTTTTCTACTTTTTTAATTTTTTTATTTTTTTTATCATCAAAATTTTTGTTTTCTTTTTCTAAATTTATATCGTTTTTATTTAATAAGTTATTTTGTAAATCTTGATTTTTGCTAGTTTTTTCTAAATCATTAAAACTACTTTCAAGAAAATTTCCAATCCTCCCTCCAGAGCATGATTGCAAGAAAATTAAAAAAATTAATAAAAAAAATTCTTTTTTTTTAAAAATCATATTTTTTTCTAATTTTTCTTTTTTCTGTTATTTTTTTTATTACTTATCTTTGTTTTTTTTAAAATAGAGCCTTTTTTTTCTTTTAGTTTTTCTTCTAAAAGAGATAAAGCATCATCTATGGAGAATTTTTCTAAATCAGTATCTTTTGCAAGCGAAACATTAGTTTTCCCACATTTTAAATAGACCCCATATCTTCCATTCAATATTTGGATTTTTTCTTTAAATTCTTTAGGTTTTCCAAAGTCTTTAAGTACCTCTTGACCACCTCTTCCCATTTTTGGCATCGCAAGAATTTCTAATGCTCGTTTTATATCAACAGTAAAAACATCATCCTCTTTCTTTAAGGATCTATTTTCAGATTCAGATTCATTTTTAATCCATTTGATGTAAGGGCCAAATCTTCCTCTATCAGCTTCAACAACTCCTCCTTCAGGATGAACTCCTAACAATCTAGGCAAACTTAAAAGTACAAGAGCCTCATCTAGAGTTAGATCATCAGTTTTCAACTCTTTGGGTAATGAAGCTCTTCTTGGTTTAGCTTTATCTTGATCATTATTTCCCAATTGTACGTAAGGACCATAAGGGCCAAATCTTAAAAAGACTTTTTCCCCAGTTTCTGGATCAGTTCCAAGATCTGATGGGCCACTTAAGATTTGATCAACTTGCTTTATGTTTAAATCTCCAGGAGTAATATCCATTGGAAGATTACCTTTAGCCTGAATTTCATTCCCAGATTCATCAATTTTTGTACCCTCTAGCCAAGGTCCGTTAGAGCCTATTCTGACGACGCAAGGAAGATCTTCGAAATCAACTTGTCTATAAGCTTTACCATCAATATCACCCTCTGTTTTCTGAACTTTTATCTCCAAACCATTTTTACCTTTATAGAAAGTTTCTAGGTATGGTAGCCACTCAAGATTACCTGAAGATATTTCATCCAATGAAGACTCCATTTTTGCAGTAAAAGTAGTATCAACCAGATCAGGAAAATGTTCCTCTAATAGAGCAGTAACAGCAAAAGCTGTAAACGTTGGAGCCAAAGTATTGGAAGATATATTCGCATAACCTCTATCAACTATTGTCCCTATGATGCTTGCATAGGTAGAAGGTCTTCCTATCCCTTCTTTTTCAAGAACCTTAACTAATGCAGCCTCTGTATATCTTGCGGGAGGTTTAGTTTCATGAAAAGTAGACTCCTTATTAGTCACTTGAAGACATGTTCCAGTTGTTAAGTTTGGGAGAATAATTTCTTGTTGTTCAAGGGATGAACTTGGGTCATCACTCCCCTCCACATAAGCTCTGAAGAATCCCGCGAAATCAATACTTTTCCCACTCGATTTAAATATTCCATCCCCCACGCTAATTTCAGCATTAATCATTGTTAACCTAGCTTCCGCCATTTGACTAGCTACAGTTCTTTTCCAAATTAAATCGTAAAGAGATAAGTCTCTACCAGTTAGATTAGTTTCCTTTGGAGTTTTAAATACCTCACCTGCAGGCCTAATAGCTTCGTGTGCTTCTTGAGCATTTCTTGCAGTTGAATTAAATTGTCTTGGTGAGTTAGATAAATATTCTTTTCCATACATAGAACTGACACATTCTCTAGCGGCTCTTGTGGCTTGTTCGGAAAGATGAACTGAATCAGTCCTCATATATGTTATGAAACCTCTCTCATATAGCCCTTGTGCACATCTCATAGTTTCTCTTGCAGACAAACGAAGCTTCCTGTTTGCTTCTTGTTGTAATGTGCTAGTTGTAAATGGAGGGACTGGCTTTCGAGTGGAAGGCTTTTTTTCGATTTTTGAGACTAACCAATCTTCTGAGGAAAAAGTCTTCAATAAATCATTTACTTTTTCTTCTCCAATTATTAAAGATTTATTTCCTTGTTTTAATTTGCCGGTCTGTTCATCGAAATCGGAACCATTAGAAATTCTTTGACCTTTTAAACTGAATAATTTAGTTTCGAAAGTAACATTATCTTTTAAGAGGGAAGCTTTAATCCCCCAGTAACTAGCTTTTTTAAAGGATCTTCTTTCTCTCTCTCTTCTAACAAGAAGCCTTACTGAAACTGATTGAACACGACCAGCAGATAATCGGGGGGGCTACCTTCTTCCAAAGTAAAGGAGATAATTCATATCCAAAAAGCCTGTCCAAGATTCTTCTTGTTTCTTGAGCCTGAACAAGTTCCATATCAATTTCTCTAGTTTGGTCTAAAGCTTTATTAATTGCCTTTTTTGTAATTTCATGAAAAACCATTCTCTTAGTTGGTATTTTAGGCTTAAGTATTTGCAGGAGATGCCAACTAATACTCTCTCCCTCTCTATCTTCATCAGTTGCCAGTAATAGCTGGGTTGCACCTTTCAATGCATCTTTCAACTCTTTAACAACTTTTTTCTTATCTTTTGGAACTATATAAAGTGGTTCAAAATCCTCTGTTGTATTAACTCCTATCCTTGACCATTTTTCCTTTTTAACCGCAGCTGGTATTTCAGCAGCTCCTTTTGGAAGATCTCTTACGTGTCCCATTGAAGCGAGAACTTCATAATTAGCAGGCAAAAACTTTCTTATAGTTTTTGCTTTGGTGGGACTTTCAACAATAACAAGTGTGTGATCCAAGGTTTATTTCAAAAATTGGTGTTTTTGTTCAGTTAGGGCATATTATGATTATTTGAAGCTTTTTCAAGTAACTTCTTCTTAAAATTTCAAAAATCATACCCACAAATTATAATCAAGTTAAGATTAACTCTTAGACCCTTACAATCAAACATCTAATTTAATCCAATTTAATAAAGTGCCCAACGAAATCTTTACAATTAATTTAAATGCTCAAGCCATTATTCCAGAGGCTTTTATTTTATTAGGTATTGTTGGAACACTTCTTGTAGATTTAGCTGGAGAAAAAACTGCCTCAAAATGGGCACCAATAATTTGCTATTTATCAATTGGCAGCTCTCTCGTTAGTTTGGCATTGCAATGGAGTAATCCGGTAGAAAGCTCATTCCTTGGGTCCTTTAATTCAGATAATTTGGCAATTGCATTTAGAGCAATAATTTCTCTATCAACCTTAGTATCTTTACTTATAAGTTGGCGGTATACAGAACAAAGTGGTAGCCCAATTGGCGAGTTTGCAGCGATAGTTCTTTCGGCCACCCTTGGAGCAATGCTTTTGTGTGGATCTACTGACCTTATTAGTGTATTTATATCTCTGGAAACTTTATCCGTAGCAAGTTACTTACTTTCTGGTTACCTCAAGAGAGATCCAAGAAGTTCAGAAGCCGCCTTAAAATACCTACTTGTTGGATCAGCTGCTGCTGCTGTCTATTTGTATGGATCCTCTTTTCTTTATGGATTAAGTGGTTCAACAAACTTGGCGACCATAGGTTTAGAAATTATAAATAAGCCATCCTTTATTACTTCACTAGCTCTTGTATTTGTCTTATCAACAGTTGCCTTTAAAATTGCTGCTGTTCCATTTCATCAATGGACTCCTGATGTATATGAGGGTTCACCTACACCTGTAGTAGCTTTTTTATCTGTTGGTTCAAAAACAGCTGGCTTTGCATTTGCAATAAGAATATTAAGCACAACTTTCTCTTCTTTTGACGAAGAATGGAAACTTTTATTTACCATTTTGGCCATATTGAGCATGGCTCTAGGAAATGTTGTAGCTCTAGCTCAAACCTCAATGAAAAGGATGCTAGCTTACAGTTCTATTGGGCAAGCGGGATTTGTAATGATTGGAATAGTGTCTGGAACACAGGATGGTTTATCAGCAGCTGTTTTATATTTGGCTGCATATTTGTTTATGAATTTGGGTGCATTTTCTTGTGTAATACTTTTCTCACTAAGAACTGGTTCTGACAGAATTCTTGATTACTCAGGACTTTACCAAAAAGATCCTCTAATTACATTAGGCTTAAGCCTTTGTCTGCTATCTCTTGGAGGTTTACCTCCAATGTTAGGATTTTTTGGAAAGATATACTTGTTCTTTGCTGGCTGGGCAAATCATCAATATCTATTAGTAATAGTTGGATTAGTAACTTCAGTTATATCTATTTATTACTATATTTCAGTGATAAAAATGATGGTAGTGAAAGAACCACAGGAAGCTTCTGAAATAGTCAAATCATATCCTGAAATTAATTGGGGAATTGTAGGATTACCTCCCTTGAGAATTGCACTTTATGCTTGTGTCGCAGTAACTGCTCTTGGAGGAATCCTGTCTAATCCTCTTTTCAAATTAGCTAATACAGCAGTTTCAAAAACTCCTTTCCTACAAGATATTATTGCTACAGCAAACAATATTTCCTAGAAGAATTCTTAAATAAATGTCTAAGAAAGTCGCGAGTTTAGAAAATATATCTAAAACATATGGGAAAGAAGATCTAACTGTTAAAGCCCTAGACAGCATAAACTTAGAAATTTATAAAGGTGATTATTTAGCTGTAATGGGAGCTAGTGGATCAGGCAAAAGTACAGCTATGAATATTATTGGATGTCTAGATAGACCATCTGAAGGTATTTATAAATTAAATGGTATTCCGGTTGAGAATTTATCTGATGATGAGCTCGCTGAAATACGTAACCAAAAATTAGGCTTCGTTTTTCAACAATTTCATCTTCTTTCAGACGCAACTGCACTTGAAAACGTAACTTTGCCGATGATTTATGCTGGTATTGATCCTGAACAGAGATTAGAGCGAGGTAAGAATGCCTTAAAAAAAGTTGGCCTTTCAGAAAGAATGAATAATCGTCCAAACCAATTATCCGGAGGTCAACAACAACGAGTTGCTATTGCAAGGGCTATTATCAATAACCCTGCAATTTTGTTAGCAGACGAACCTACTGGAGCACTAGATTCAAAAACCACTGAAGATGTATTAGATCTTTTTGACAAACTGCATGAATCTGGAATAACTATAGTTTTAGTTACCCATGAAGATGAAGTTGCAAATCGCGCAAAAAAAATAGCCAAATTTAAGGATGGAAGGATAGTTGAATTAAAAGTTAATTAAATTCAAAACCTGCTAATTACCTTCAGTTGAGTTTCATTTTCAATTCTTAAATTCCCATTGGAATCAATATCTTTAATTTTCCATGTATGAGGACTATAACCACTAGGTAAAAAACTTTTAGTAAGAAACTTATTTGCAGATTTAATAACATATTCTCTCTTCTTATTACATTCAATTGAATCATAAAAAGCTTTAAGAACATTGGCTGTCCAATAATGTTGATTAATATTCTTAGTTCGAAGTACTTCTGATAATGAAATACCTTCTGATGGAGTGTAATTTAAAACATTCATGCCAAGTCCTACTCTTACATAGATAATTTCTTTGCCTCTTGTAATTACCCTTGGTAAAAATCCAATCAACTTTTTTGAACCAAAGAAAATATCATTTGGCCATTTCAAACAAACATTTATATTCTCTTGTTTAAGCATTTCACATAACTTAATACCTAAAGACAAATTAAATATTTGAAATGCAAATTCTTTTGAAAATATTGGGTAAGCTGCACTTAACCAAATCCCGCCTTTTGGAGAAACCCAAGTTTTTGAGTTTTGGCCAACCCCTGAGAACTGTTCTCTGGCGATTATCGCTACTGGCTGATTTTTCTTTATTTCAGAATATCCAAGGAAGTTTGTTAGCTCATTTTCGGTACTTTTACATTTTATTTTGTAAAGAAGTCTCCAGGTTGGATATTGACCCTGGATTTTTTTTAAGTAAAAAACTGTCTTAGATGCAGGTCCAATAACTTTCACAAATTCTTTATTAAAACAACGAGCATCTTTTTGAAGATTAGATTAACTTTAGTCTTAATATGTAAATTTTACAAATTGGACAAAAAGTATTTGCCAATAGTGAATAGAAGGAATCCACATCCATTAAAAAATTGTCTCGATAATTTCAAAAAATCATGGGGAGACTTAGATAAACTTTCTAAAATCAACGAAAACTGGAAGAACTTAATCGGTTTGGAACTATTTCAAGAATGCAAACCATTAAATATTGAAAAAAAAATACTTACTATTGCAGTAAATCATCCTCAGTGGCGCCAAGCTTTAATCTATAACAAGCATAAATTAAAAGAGAGAATCGAGAAAATTGGAATAACTTTGAGTGAAATAAAAATAATACAAAATTATGAAATTAAAAATAAAAATATCAAAGCTACTAATGCAAAGATAGTTTGGGCAAAGCATCCAAGCAGAATCCATCAAAATAATATGTGCATTTGTACTCTCTGTAATTCACCTACTCCTGAGGGCGAAATCAAAAGATGGGGAAAGTGTTCTTTTTGTTGGAGAAAAATAAATAACTAAATTCTTCATTTAGTTAAAATTAGTATTCCCATTTGCCCCCCCAAAATAGTCCTATATTCAGCTTTTTTAAATCCAACTTCCTTAGCCATATTTATAAGTTCATTTTTTTTTGGAAAATTTCTAATACTTTTTTCAATATATGCGTACTCTGGACCTAAATTAAAAAGCCGTGAAATGGTTACTACAATAAATCTCAAATAAATTTTCTGAAAAATATTGGATAAAGAACTTTTTGTTGAGTGATTAAAATCCAAAAATCCTGCCCTTCCTTTATCCTTCAAAAGATAAAAAACTTTTTTTATTCCTTCTTCAACATTATTCAAGTTTCTTAGTCCATATGACATGCAAATCCCATCAAAATTTCTTGAATAATCATTAATTTCTAATACATCTTGAATTTCCCACTTAATAAATTTATTTTTTTTTAGCTCTGATTTTTTCTTTGCAATATTTAAAATATCCTCTGCACTATCAATTCCAGTAATTGAGCCCATTGGACTAACTCTCTCAGAAATTAAGAATGCTAAATCTCCAGTTCCACAGCACAAATCAGCCCAATCTTCACCATTTAAAGGTTCCAATAAATTAACTAATTTCCTTTTCCATAATCTGTGTAGCCCAAAACTTAATAAATTATTTAGAAAGTCATATTCATAAGAAATTTTATTAAATATATTTTTGACTTCGATAGTTTTTGTGAATTTCATTTTTAAATTTTAAACTTATTTCTTTTTGGGATTAAATTAAATTTTTATTCATATGGTCTAATTGGAAGTTGTTTCCCGAGGAGGAAAGTTTTTATTTCTTTTAAAGTGAGTTTCTTATCATGAAGTAATGATGCTAAAAGTGCTGCTGATGCCCTACCTTTTTTGAAAACATCATAGATATCTTCTAGAGAGCCTGCCCCGCCGGATGCAATTACTGGGATATCAACAATATTTGCAACAGATTCTGTCAAATTCAAATCATATCCGTTCTGTGTTCCATCACCATCCATTGAAGTAAGCAATATTTCCCCCGCGCCTAATTCCTCAACTTTCTTTGCCCAACTTAATACATCTATGCCAGTATTTTCTCGCCCTCCTTTTACATATACCTCCCACTCACCAACCTTATTAACTTTTCTTCGAGCATCAATTGCTATAACTATGCATTGAGTACCAAATTCTCTAGAACTTTCAGAAATTAAATCAGGATTTCTTACGGCTGAGGAATTCAAACTCACTTTATCCGCTCCTGCTCTTAAAAGATCATTAATAGAAGAAACAGAATCTACGCCTCCACCTACTGTAAAAGGGATTTTTACTGATTTTGCCGTCCTAGAAACTAGTTCAACTAATGTATTCCTATTTTCCACACTTGCTCTAATATCTAAAAATACTAATTCATCTGCGCCTTCATCAGAATATCTGCAAGCTAATTCAACAGGATCACCTGAATCTCTCAAGTTAACAAAATTTACACCTTTAACGACTCTGCCATTGGCGACATCTAAACAAGGAATTAAACGAAGAGCTACCATTTTAGTAAAAATTGTCCAAATGCTGTTAATCTTGCATAATAGCTTCCATTTTACCTCTTATGGCTGAAACAAAATTATTACCCAAAATCGGTAGTAAAATCAAAATTAACATTAACAAAGTAAAAGATAGACTACCAGCGAAATTAATGGATCAAATATCCTCTAATCCTAAAGCCGTAATAACAGGCTATAAGATGACAGACGGCAGGAGTATTGGAATCACTGCAAAATTTCAGAATGGTGAGCAAAACTGGTTTTTCCCAGAAGAAATTGAGAAAGGTTAAAGAGTAAAGTGAATGATCCAAAACAACTTTTAGGAATTAAGGGTGCATCTGAAACTTCAAGTATATGGAAACTTCGTATACAGTTAATGAAGCCAATTACTTGGATCCCTTTGATATGGGGAGTTATTTGTGGAGCCGCCGCAAGTGGCAATTTTGAATGGACATTTAGTAATGTTTTAGCTTCACTAGCATGTATGTTAATGAGTGGGCCACTTCTGGCAGGTTATACACAAACAATAAATGATTTTTTTGATAAGGAAATTGATGCAATTAACGAACCAAATAGACCAATTCCCTCTGGAAAAATTTCAATTAAAGACGTAAAAATTCAAATTTGGGTATTACTTATTGCAGGTTTAATTGTTGCTTTTCTATTAGATTTATATGCTAAACATAACTTTCCCTCAGTCTTACTTTTAGCATTAGGGGGATCTTTTGTTAGTTATATATATTCTGCTCCACCCCTTAAATTAAAACAGAATGGTTGGCTTGGTAATTATGCATTAGGCGCATCATATATAGCTTTACCTTGGTGGGCAGGACAAGCCTTGTTTGGGAAATTAACTGTTGTGACAGCATTACTAACACTTGCTTATAGCCTTTCTGGACTTGGAATAGCTGTTATTAATGATTTCAAAAGTGTTGAAGGAGACTCAAAGCTAGGCTTAAATTCTTTACCAGTAGTATTTGGAATTAAAAATGCAAGTAGAATAAGTGCGGGACTAATTGACATTTTTCAATTAGCAATGGTTGTAGTATTAGTCATTATTGGTCAACATTTAGCCTCTGTAATTTTGGTTTTATTGGTAATACCACAAATTACATTTCAAGATATGTGGTTACTAAGAGATCCTCTAAAGTTTGATGTCAAATATCAAGCAAGTGCCCAACCATTCCTTATAACTGGAATGTTAGTTACAGCTTTAGCAATAGGACATAGTTTTTTAGTTGCTTAAGGTGCAAAAGATTAAATCGAAATCTTTTGTTTTAATAATTCCAATATTAATTTTTTCTGGAATATCTTTTTATATTTTTGGTTTAATATTTACTACATTAAAGTTTGATGTAACTAAAAAGAAAGGGTCTGGGATAGCCAATTATTCTTATGTAATATCATCTTCTGATAATAAGATACTAAGCAAATTAAGCCGCAAATTTGAAATAGATAATAGTAAACATAAAATTCCATTTTTTCTTAAACATTCCTTTATATCTTCAGAGGACAAAAGATTTTATAAACATAATGGAATAGATTTAAAAAGTATTTCACGTGCTCTTATTCAAAATATTAGAAGTGGTTATGTTAAAGAGGGAGGGAGTACGATTACGCAACAAGTTGCTAGATTACTTTTTCTAAATAATGATTTGAGTTTTCAAAGAAAAATAAAAGAAATATTTATATCACTCATACTTGAATTTAGATATGACAAAAATCAAATTTTAAAATTATATTTAAATAATATTTATCTAGGATCAGGAGCATACGGGGTAGACGAGGCTGCCCAAGTTTATTTTGGAAAATTTATAGAAGAATTGACATTATCAGAGATCGCATTAATTGCAGGATTAGCTCCAGCTCCATCAATTTATTCGCCTTATCAAAATTTAGAACTAGCTATTAAAAATAGAAATAAAATTCTTGAATCAATGTATGTTGATGGATATATTTCTTTTGCAAATAAGAATAAGGCTATTAAAGAAAAAATAAAATTAAATTATCAAACAGCTGATAATTTTTTAGATGATAAATTACTAATAAACTTTATTCTTCAGGAAACAGATAAAAAAATTGAAAATAAAAATGATTATAAGTTTTTAAGAATTAAATCTTCTATCAATAAAGATTGGCAAGAAAAAGCTCAAAAAATATCAAGATATGCAGGACCTAAAGAACTTGAATTTGGTCTGTTATCAATTGAATCAAACACAGGACTAATCAGGACAATGATAACCAGCAAAAATCCTTCAATTAATTCATATAATAGAGTTATTACATCTGTAAGACCTTTAGGTTCTACTTTTAAAATAATTCCTTATGCTGCTGCATTAATAGAAGGAATAAAATTAAGCGATAAATTTGAAGACTCACCAAGATGCTGGGAAAGTTATTGCCCAAAAAATTTTTCAGAGGAATATAGAGGTTCAATATCTTTGATTGAATCATTTAAAAGTTCATCTAATATCGTTCCTATATCAATAACAAATAAAATCGGCTTAAAAAATATTATTAATTTAGCGAATTCATTTGGACTAGGTTACCAGCAGAAGTTTGAGGAATTCCCATCATTAGCTATTGGCTCTTACGGAGATAATCTTTTAAACATCACAAATGCATATTCCGCAATAAACAATAATGGGAAAATTCAAAGCCCTGAAATCATAGAAAAAATAGAATCACTTAAAAAACAACCCATTTGGGAAAACAAATCTATTTCCAAGAAAATTCTAGATTTAAAAATAAACAAGAAAATAAATAAACTTCTTGAAAAATCTGTAAAAGAAGGTACTTCAAAAGCAGCCTCCATAAAAGGAAAGAAAATTTATGGGAAAACAGGAACATCTGATGGAAATAAAGATCTCTGGTTTATTGGTTCCATTGAAAACCTTACAACAGGGATCTGGATAGGTTACGACGATAACAAGGAATCTGAATTATCTAGTGGAAATGCAGCTTATTTATGGAAGAAGTTCATATCTGAAATTTATAAAATTCAAATTAAAAAATAAATTATATTTTTAAGATTTATAAGAAATTATTGCAGAATAAAATCCATCACCAGGATAATCCAAGCTAGGTAAAATTTGCTTTTGGCAAACCAATTTTAAAGTTTTATTTTTTTCAATAAATCGTTCAATTAATAGATTATTTTCATCGGGACAAATAGTACAAGTTGAATAAACTAAAGTGCCATCTTTTTTCAAAAGAGGGAAAATACTCTCCAAAAGTTTTTCCTGTAATAAAGTTAAAGATTTTATTTTTTCTTTACTTAAAGACCATCTAGAATCTGGATTCCTGGAAAGAGTTCCAATGCCTGAGCATGGAGCATCTAATAAAATCTTATCAAAATAAGATATAAACTTAGGATTTAATTCAATCAAACTCGTAGCATCAGCCTTAAGGGTATTAACAGATTTCAAATTTAACCTTTCTAAATTTGATTGCAGTATTTTCAATCTTTTTGCTGATCTATCTACGGCAATGATTTCAGCACTATCATTTGTTAATTCTGCTAGGTGGGTAGACTTACTTCCTGGAGCTGCACAAGCATCTAAAATCTTTTCACCTTCTTTTGGATTTAATAGAGGTGCTATCCACTGAGAAGATCTATCTTGAATTGTCCAAAATCCATCACTATATCCTGGTAAATTTTTTATAGATCTTGGATTAGATTTTAAAGTAATTCCATTATGTAAATCTTTAATAATTTCAGCATCAATTTTATTTTCATGAAGTACCTTCAAAAAGTTATCTAAATTAGTTTTTAATTGGTTAATTCTCAAATCAATTGATGGTTTTTTATTAAATGCCTTAATGATATTTTCACCCTCGCTATTGCCGAACCATTTATAAAGATCCTTCACAAGCCATAATGGAAATGATTCAAGATATGAAATTCTTTCTTCTCTATCAGAAGATAATTCAGGAAAAATTTTTTGTTCTAATTTTCTTGATGCATTTCTCAATATCGCATTTACAGTTCCTGCTAAACCATTTAAATCTGTTTTTTTAGCTACTTCTACAGTGGTAGAAATAGCAGCAGGATGTGGAATTTTATCCATTTTCAATAGTTGATATAAACCTATATGGAGAAGCCATCTTAACTTTGGAGGTTGCTTTTTATGAGTAATTTTTGATGTATGATCCGTCCAAAGATCAAGAAATTTTCTATACCTTATGCATCCAAAAGATAATTCCGTAATAAAAGCTATATCAAGAGGATTAAATTGATAATTTTTTAAAACCTTTTCTAGAGCATGATCAGAAAAATCACCAGAACTAACTTTTAATAAAATTTCCCAAGCTGCCTTTCTTTGTAAATATCCTATGGTCAAAATATAATTTATTTTTAAAGATAACTTTAATATACAAAAAATTTAAAATTTTAAAAATTTAAACTACTTTTTCAATTGCAGAATTGAACCAAATAAAACCTAAGATAGAAATAAGTGAAAAATTAAATCCTAAAAAAAGAAAGATATTTAAAGAATGAATTCTTTCCCTAAAAAATATTTTTTTTTCTTCTTGATACTTCATTAGTAAAATAAAAACTTAATCAGGATTTCAAGCGGCAACCAATATTGATAGATCCTGCATCAAGCATTCTGCCTAATTTAATTGCTATGGATTCCTCCAACCTTGTAAAATTAAATTGATGGCTAGTTATCCAATCTAATTCAGAAAATGTGATGATTCCAGTCGAATTACTTTTTAAAAAAATTCTTCCAATTTCCATTAGATAAATCTAATTTTTCTCAAGTTAACATCCGTACTCAATATTTCGTCATAACATAATATTCTTTTAATTTTTCAAAGACAACTGTAGGTTATTACTCTTGAATTTATTGAATATCTTTTAAAAATTTATCAGCCGTTTTTAGGTGATTATTTAATTTTTCCTCTGACATTTTATCGAGATTTCTCGTTAACATTGCCAGACGATATTGCTTTCTAAAAAAGCTTTCATTATCTTTAATAAATTTCCAAAATAAGCCATCCCATATTTCACACCATTGGCCACTTTTAAAATTAGACATTTTTTTTACATAATTAGAGCTTGATATATATGGCTTTGTTGAAAAGATACCTCCATCACTAAACTGACTCATTCCGTAAACATTTGGGACCATAACCCAATCATAGGAATCAATAAACATTTCCATAAACCATTTATAAACTTGGTTGGGGTGAATTCTACATAGAAGCATAAAGTTGCCAATAATCATTAGCCGCTCAATATGATGACAATAACCAAATTTAATAATATTTTTTATAACAACGTCTACTGGTTCAATTCCTGTATTTCCTTGATAAAAAGATTTTGGAATTGGCTTATCTTCAAAATTCCAAAAATTACTATTTCGCATCTTTGTTCCGAACTTTTTATAGACGAGGCAAATAAATTCTCTCCATCCAATAATTTGACGAATAAAACCCTCTAAAGAGTTAATAGGAACATTATTATTTTTTGCAAAAAGTAATGCTTTATTTACTACTACATCTGGGGTTAATAAGCCGCTATTTAAAAGAGGAGAAAGTAAACTGTGCCATAAAAAAGAATTTTCTTTAGAAATAGCATCCTCATAATCTCCAAATAAGAAAAATCTATGTTTAAAAAAATCATTTAACCATTCATCTGCCTCTTCAAAATTAGTTGGATAAAAAAAGTTATTACTTTCTCCAATAAACTCAATATCAAAATTGGCTAATGACCTTTCTGCATTAACTACAAATTTATTTTTTTGTAATTTAGGTGTATCGGGTATATTTATTTTTTTTGGTAATTTTTTTCTGTTCATTTCATCGAAACTCCATTTGCCACCTTCAGGTGTATCATCAGGATTAACTAATATCTTTTGGCTCTTTCTTTGATTCTCATAAAATCTGCCCATAAGAGGTTTTTTTGCATTTGATGCAAATAAATCTTTTAAATCTTCACCGCTCATAAACATAGGAGAAGGTAAAATATTTAAAGCTAAATTATTACTTTCAACAAAATTATTAATCCTCTTCATTATTAAAAAATCATGAGGGTCAATGAGATTTATTTTCTGATATTTATTTTTAATAAATTCCGTTAAGTAATCAACTGTAGAAACATTATTCTTGTTTTCGATATATAAAACTTTAAAGCCAGATATTTCTAAATAATTTTTATAAGCGAGCATAGATGCTTTATGAAAAACTAACTTATTTTTATGGTTAATTAATTTATGAAATTTATCATTTCCAAAAAATAATGAGTCTTCCAAAATCAAAACTTCACAATTTATTTTTAAGATTGGGCTTTCTCTAAAAAGTTGATTCGGGAAAATAATTGATACTTGTTTCATCTTTGCGACTTCCTGTTACTACATCTTTTTGAACAGTAGATAACATCATCCCAACAGTTTTTCCATTTTTTACGCCACTCAAACGGCCTATTGCAAACAGGACAAGTTTTAGTAGAAAGATTTTTCAAAATTTATAATTTTCTTTTATGAGTAGATTTAAATCTAGTTGAATCTTTAAGGGCCATATGTTTTGTATTTCTTCCCGAAACTCTCTTTCTCCAGACTTTGAAAGATTTGGGTTTAAGATTTTGACGCATAATTTTTATCGCATCTTCCTCTTTTAAACCAAATTGATACTCGATAGCTTCAAAGGGTGTTCTATCTTCCCAACACATTTCTATTATTCTGTCTATATCGATAATTTCCATATTTATTGTTCACATTGTGAGGTACAAAATTTTTCAATATCGGATCTACCTGTAATTTGAAGTCTATATTTTGCCCAATATCTGTAAACCAATTTCAATAATGGAGATAAGAGCTTAATCTTCAAGGGATAATAAACCCAACCTAAACCAACTAATTCATAAGAATATGCAAGTACATCTAGTCCCCTAATAATTTCACCATTTTCAATAATCCCATGGAGGTTTGACATAGCTTCTGAATATGAGATGTCATTAAAAAGACTTTGATCATAATCCTTACTATTAATATCTATAAATGAAATTTGATTTAAGGTATCTCTCTTTTTAAGAAAATTTGTTTCTCTCAAACAAAGTGGACAACCACCATCGAATAAAAAAGTTAATTTATTTTTCATATTTTTATTCAAATATAGAAATTAAATAACTTTTTTGTGGAATAAAAAAAATTTTTTTGAGTACAAGCTTTATAAAGCCTTAATAATTGCCAGTTCTAATTTAGTGAAATTATATTATCTTATTAATTAATAAGCCATTGATTAAGGGATACATCAATGGTTTAAAACTATTCAAGATCAGTCATCTAGAAGATGAACTCCTTCCCCTACGTCAGGAGTAAAGTTACAATATTTTTCGAAAATAAGTCCAACACCTCTCATTTTTTCTCCTAATTCATCGTTAAATTTATTCCATTCTTCAGATTCACGATCAGGTAAATCCCACCCTTGTTTTTCTACCATGCTTGTTATTACTGTATAGTCCCATTCTATGTATGCCATTGAGTTAACTTAAACTACCAAAATATTATAAACCAAGAGATTTAATAATTAATCAATATTTTTTGAATATAATTTAAAGGTGTGAAAAAATTATAAATGTCAATTTTGCCAAGAAGATTTGAACGAATCAAAAGTGTTTTAGATTGCAGAATGAAAAACTTGACTGTTTTAGTTGAGGATGTAAATAAACCACATAATTTATCTGCGATATTAAGGACATGTGATGCAGCAGGAGTTTTCGAAGCAAATTTTATTAGCAAAACAAATGCCGTTAAGACTTTTAATAGTACTGCTCAAGGAAGTCAAAAATGGGTAAAGCTGAATAATCATGAAAACACTATCACGGCAATATCTAATTTAAAGAATAAGGGTTTTAAATTATATGGAACGACTCTTAATAGTGAATCAGTAGATTATAGAAATTTTGATTATTCTCAAAATACATGCTTTGTTTTAGGAGCAGAAAAATGGGGACTAAGTAATGAACTTATATCAATGGTTGATCAATCAATTTTTATACCTATGAGAGGTATGGTTCAATCTCTGAATGTTTCAGTTGCTGCTTCTATATTATTATTTGAAGCTGTTCGCCAAAGAAAAAATAAAGGTATATTGCCCGATAATGGAGAAGGGTTAAATATGGATGAATATCAAAAAACACTTTTTGAATGGTGTTACCCAGAATTGGCTGCGGTGTATAAAAAATCAGCTAAAGAATATCCAAAGTTGAATGCTCAAGGAGAACTTGATCCTATTACAGATAACTAAATTTATTCAGAATTTTAACTATCAAAAATTTCTTCAAGGTCCTCTCCTATAAAAGAAAGACCTAAAACTAAAAAAAACATTGCCAAACCTGGGAACAAAGCCGTCCACCAGATACCTGTCGGTAAAGCGGCAAGAGCCAGATTTAAATCACTTCCCCACTCTGGGACATCTGCAGGAACGCCAAGGCCTAAAAATCCTAAACTTCCTAATACCAAAACAGCATCTGCAGCATTTAGGGTAAGCAGAATAGGCAATGGTGTTATTACATTTGGGAGAATATATTTAAAAATAATTTTTTTAACATCAGCTCCTGCAACTTGAGCTGCCTCCACGTAAGTTTCGGATTTAACCAATATTGTCTGATTTCTGATTAGTCTAAAATATTGTGGAGAGTAAACAATACACAATGCCAAAGCCGCGTTAAGGATACCCTTACCCAATACAAAAGCCACAACAACTGAAAGCAAAATTACAGGTATTGAAAAAATAGTATCCATTATTAGTGATAAGCATTTATCAAAAAAACCACCAAAATACCCACTTAATAATCCCAATGGCAAACCCAAACTTAATGAAAAAAGAATAGCTAAGAATACAACTTCTATAGCTAATGATGATCCTTGCAAAGTTCTTAAGCAAACATCTCTTCCTAATCTATCTGTGCCGCAAAAATGATTAAGAGAAGGAGGGGCAAAGATATCATTGCTTAACATTGAAAATGAATAGCCAAAAAAATTATTGGCCTCTAAAAATTTCATTATTAAAACAACAAGAAGATAAAAAAGTACAATTAAAAATCCAGCTTTTCTGATATTTGCGCCGACACGATGAAATGAGTTAATATCCAAAACCTTTTTTTAAAGATATAAATGAAATATACCCAATTCTTTTAAAAATAAATAGCTATAAATTTTAAATTAAAAGAAATTACTGGTTTAATTTCAAGACTGCCATAAAAGCTTCTTGAGGGACTTCAACTTTACCCATTGCCTTCATCCTCTTTTTACCTTTGGCTTGTTTCTTTAAAAGTTTCTTTTTCCTAGAAATATCTCCTCCATAACATTTAGATAAAACATCTTTTCGCAAAGCACTTATGCTTTCACTTGCAATAATCCTGCTACCGATTGATGCTTGAATAGGTATTTTAAATTGTTGTTTTGGAATAAGTTCTTTTAATTTCTCAACTAAACTTCTGCCAATTCCATAAGCCTTATCTTTATGAACAATAGAAGTTAATGGATCTGCTCTTTCTGAATTTATTAGAACATCTAATCTAACAAGATCATTTTTTCTATAGCCAATCAAATGATATTCCATTGATGCATAACCTTGGGTTCTACTTTTCATTTGATCAAAGAAATCTGTAACAACTTCTGCTAATGGAATTTCATAAATCAAGGTAACTCGATCTGTTGTTATGTATTTCATATCTATAAATACTCCCCTTCTTTCCTGACATAAACCCATTAATGTTCCATTAAATTCATTGGGAGCATAAATTTCCATTTTCACATAAGGCTCTTCTATTGATTCTCTAAGTTGTGGATCAGGAATTGTAGAAGGATTATCAATAAAGATATGTTCCTGCTGATTTAAATTAACTTTATAAATAACTGATGGTGCCGTTACGATTAGATCCAAGTCATATTCTCTTTCTAATCTTTCTTGAACAATCTCCATATGAAGAAGTCCTAGGAATCCGCACCTAAATCCGAAGCCCATTGCGCTACTGGTTTCGGGCTCATATTTTAAAGCTGCATCAGATAATTGTAATTTTTCGAGTGATACTCTTAAATCTGGGAATTGATCAGCATCAGTGGGGAATAAGCCACAAAAAACCATAGGATTTGCTGTCTTATATCCAGGCAAAGGATCATTGGCAGGTGAATTTAAAAGAGTAATCGTATCTCCCACTCTTGCATCAGCAACTGATTTTATAGAAGCAGCTAAATATCCAACTTCTCCTGCATGTAATTCATCAACTTGCTGCTGATCAGGTGCCATTATTCCTATCTCATCTAGTTCATAATTTTTCTTACTTGCCATTAATAATATTTTTTCTCTCTTATTTAGAGAACCAGATATCACCCTGAAATAAACAATAACTCCCCTGTACGGATCATAATAAGAATCAAAAATCAGTGCCTTTGTGGGTAGTTTAATTTCATCTTGAGGAGGAGGTACTCTTCTTACGATTGCTTCCAAAATATCTTTAATACCAACTCCAGTTTTTGCTGAACAATTTATTGCATTAGAGGTATCAAGTCCAATAATTTCCTCTATTTCTTGTTTTATTTTTTCAGCATCAGCCCCTGGTAAATCAACTTTATTTAAAACAGGAATTATTTCAAGATTATTTTCTAAGGCAAGATAAACATTAGCTAAGGTTTGAGCTTCTACTCCTTGACTTGCATCAACAACAAGTAAGGCGCCTTCACAAGCTTGAAGAGATCTACTAACCTCATAAGAGAAATCAACATGCCCTGGAGTATCTATTAAGTTCAGAACATATTCTTGGGAATCGTCAGCTTTATATTTCATCCTAGCGGCTTGTAACTTGATAGTAATTCCTCGCTCTCTTTCAAGATCCATACTGTCCAAAAATTGTTCTTGCATATCCCTTTGCTGCACAGTACCAGTATCTTGAAGCAACCTATCTGCAAGGGTAGATTTACCATGGTCAATATGAGCGATTATGCAGAAATTTCTAATTTTTGAAACCGATATATCAGTCATATAGAAAGAAAAATTCTCCTCTTATTACATCTTGATCAATACTAGCTAATTAGAATTATGGATGGAAACCAAAAAATGGAATTATTTCTTTTTTTAATTTCTTTTATGAAGATACTGTAATTTTCAGAGACTGATAGTTCTGGATAAATTAAGTCATTTATTTTTTTCTTAAGATTATGCTTATCGTTTAAAAATAAAACAGATTTTTCTAGAACCTCAACCATAATTGAAACCGCAGTACTTGCCCCCGGAGAGGCTCCTAACAAAGCAGACAATGATCCATCAGATGAATTTACAATCTCAGTTCCAAATTTCAAAGAACCACCACCTTCAGTTTTTTTAATTATTTGGACTCTTTGACCAGCATTCTTTAAATACCAATCAGAAGGATTAGCTGATGGCATCATATTCTTTAAATTCTCAACTCTTGAGTTATGGTTCTTTAATGATTGTGATATTAGGTAATTAATTAAATCGTTGTTCTTGAAACCAACGTCTAACATAGAAAAAATATTATTCTTTTTAATAGAACTAAATAAGTCAAAGTATGAACTTTGTTTTAGAAATTTCGTTGTAAATCCAGCAAAAGGTCCATATAAAAGAAGTTTTTTATTATCAATCCATCTGGTGTCTAAATGAGGCACAGACATTGGTGGCGATCCAATATCAGCTTTACCATAAACTTTTGAGTTATGTTTTTCTGTTAGATCTTTTTTCTCGCAAATAAGCCATTTACCACTAACAGGAAATCCACCATAACTTTTTGCTTCTGGAATTTTTGATTTTTGTAAATAATTAATTGTTTTTCCACCAGCACCAAGAAAAACGTAACCAGTTCTAATTGAAGTTTTTCTACCTTCAGAACTGATTTCTAGTTCCCATTGTTTTTTATCAATTTTCTTTAAATCTACTAATTCTGTTTTGTATCTTATTTCAACATTTTTGTTTAAAGAAACTAATGACAAATACTCTTTAGTTAAAGCCTCAAAATTAATATCAGTTCCTCTACCTATTCTGGTAGCAGCAATTTGAGTAGATGGATTTCTATCTTTTGTTACTAGAGGAGCCCATGATGAAATTTCATCAAAAGATGTCGAAAATTCCATATCGATAAATTCAGGATTTTCGGTCATTTTCTGAAATCTCTTTTTTAAAAAAGAAATATTATCCTGACCAGACACAAAGCTAATATGAGGAATAAATTTTAGAAACTTTTTAATATCAATTTTCCCTGCTTCATACAATGAGGCCCATAAAGACATGGATGTTTCAAAAGAACGATTTATTGAGAGCGCTTTATCTATTTTTAGATTTCCTTTTTCATCTAAAGGGGTATAGTTTAATTCGCAATTAGCCGCATGTCCTGTACCTGCATTATTTAAAGCGCCAGTACTTTCACTTCCCGGAGCATTTAATTTTTCTATAATAAGAAATCTTATATCTGGTAAAACTTCTGAAATTAGGAGGGCTAAAGTACTACTCATTATCCCTCCTCCTACCAAGACTGCATCAAAGTAGCTATTGACATTAGTGGGATTTTTGGATGAAGTCACAACAGAAAATTATCTTTTTTGCAATTAATCAGATTTCTTTCTAGGCTTATTATAAAGTTAAACTAAAATTATGAGTACTGAAACACTCTCGCTGACAAACGAAAATGTAGAAAAAGTCCTTGACGAGCTAAGACCTTTTTTAATTTCTGATGGAGGTAATGTAGAGATTGCAGAAATAGATGGTCCAATTGTCAAAGTCAGACTTCAAGGAGCATGTGGTAGTTGCCCAAGTAGCACTATGACCCTCAAAATGGGTATTGAAAGAAAGTTAAAAGAAATGATTCCTGAAATAAGCGAAGTTGTCCAAGTTTTATAAAAATTTTTAACTGAAATATATTATTTAGTTTTTAATTCCTTCAACAAAGATGATTCCATATCAAGGCAATCAATAGGAAGTCCTTGACCAATAGCGATTAAAAGGGGTGCAAGAATTCCTAATGTAAAAACTAAATTTGATTGGCTTACATCATATTTACTCAAAGTAAAAGTTATCAAATAAATAATTGAAAAATAAGCATGTAGTGAAAAAAATTCTTTTGGCTTTAACACTGGCCACCTTAAAGTATTTCCCAAGAAATATAAAAAACCTGTCATAAATAAATAGTTACATGAAGATTAAACCAAATATAAACATAAACCTTTTTAGAGACTATTTATAAAAAAATTTACCTAAGATAATAATTAAAAAAACATTAAATCTTCGTTTCTATTTGTAAAAGCTAGACATGCAGTTAAAAATACGCTTATAATTATTTGGTAGCAATAGCTACTTTTTCGTTCACCCTCATTGAGGGCGCAGTTCGAGTCATACCATGGAACGGGGGATGGCCGTGTTGTCACATCGAAACATGACTACTTTAACTTACAGAGGTAAAAACTACGTTCAAAACAAAGAAGCTGCTAAAAAGCAACTTGTTGAACTTACCTACAGAAGAAACGTATACACCAACAGAATGGCTGACGCTTCTTCAAGTAATGAAAAAGCAGAATTAAATTACAGAGGTGTTAATTACACTAAATAATTTAATTAAACAAATTAAAAGCCCCTTTTTCAGGGGCTTTTTTTTTGGCTATATTTATCAAGAGTCCTTTTAAAAATATGTCTGAAAGTTGCTGTAATACAAACACATCGAATAAAGCACCTAATCAATTCGATCATAAAGATGCGATTCAAGAAAGATATGGCTCAGCGGCACAAGAAAAAGAGAGTTGTCTTTGTACACCAGTTGGGTTTGATCCCGTTTTACTAGAAGCAATTCCTCAAGAGGTTATAGAAAGAGACTATGGGTGTGGTGATCCGACAAAATATGTTCAAAAAAATGATATAGTTTTAGATCTTGGAAGTGGTAGCGGCAAAAATGCTTTCATTTGTGCCCAAATTGTTGGAAAAGAAGGGAAAGTTATTGGAGTTGATCAGAATCCTGACATGCTTTCTTTATCAAGATCAGCCTCTAAAGAAGTTACAAAAAATATAGGTTTCAACAATACAGAATTTCTAGAAGGTTCAATTGAAAAACTTGATGAATTAGATAAAGATTTAAATCCATTAATCGCAGATAAATCAGTTGATATTATTTTAAGTAATTGCGTTTTAAACTTGGTAAGTCCAGAATCTAGAAATAACCTTCTAAATAACATAAAAAGAGTATTAAACGATAATGGAAGAATTGCAATTAGCGATATCGTCTCTAACAAAAAAGTTCCTTTAAGATTGCAAAATGATCATGATTTATGGACAGGATGTATTAGTGGAGCATGGTATGAGCCAGATTTTATAAGTGATTTTAAAGAACTAGGATTTAAAAATTTAAAATTTGCAGAAAGGAGTGCTGAACCTTGGAAAGTAATTGAGGATATTGAATTTAGAACAGTAACTTTACTAGGCAATATTTAAAAAAATTCAAGAGTTGAAAATATAAAATAAATTTCCATGAGAAATAATCTAAGAGATCAAATACCCGCATTAAAAAATAAGTATTATTTCAACTATGGCGGGCAAGGACCATTACCAAAATCTTCTCTAGAAGCAATAGTTAAAACTTGGGAAATTATCCAAGATTTAGGACCATTTACCAATGATATGTGGCCTTTTATTTACAAAGAAATATTGACCACAAAAAGAATCATTGCGCAAAAATTAGGTGTCAATTCAAAGAATGTAGCTTTTACCGAAAATATCTCTTCCGGTATGATTTTGCCCTTTTGGGGAATAAAAGTAAAAGAGGGAGAAGAGTTGTTAATAAGTGACTGTGAACATCCTGGAGTAGTGGCTGCAAGTCGAGAATTTTGCAGAAGAAATAAATTAATATTCAAAATTTTGCAAATCCAAAAAATTAAAAATCTAAACGACGAAAATATAATTTTAGAGATTTTGAAAAATATAAATAATAAGAGTAAGATCCTAATTATTTCTCATATCTTATGGAACTTTGGATATAAAGTTCCTTTAAAACAAATTTCTATCGAATTAAAAAATAATCGAGAAAACTCTTATTTACTTGTTGATGGTGCTCAAACCTTTGGGCATATAAATATTGAAAAAGAAGTTTTTTATTCTGATTTATATTCAATAACTTCTCACAAATGGGCATGTGGACCAGAAGGACTTGGAGCCATTTATGTCTCAGATAGATTTATTCGTGAAACAGATCCAACAATAATTGGTTGGAAATCATTAAAAAAAGAACAAGGCATTTATGAGCCTTCAGATAATCTTTTTCATGATGATGCAAGGAAATTTGAAATAGCTACCTCTTGTATTCCTTTACTTGCTGGGCTCCGGAATTCTTTAGATCTTTTGGATAAAGACTGCCATGAAAAAGAAAAAAACAAAAATATCAAAAAATTAAGTGGAAAACTTTGGGATGAATTAAATCAATCAAAGGGTGTTGAATTAGTTTTAGAGAAAAAATATTTAAATGGGATTGTTAGTTTTAATATCGAAAATATTAAAGATAAGGATAAATATGTAAAGAAACTTGGAGAAAAGAAAATTTGGATTAGAGTTTTAGAAGATCCAAAATGGTTTAGAGCATGCGTACATCAAATGACTACAGAAGCTGAGATTGATTTACTTGCTCGAGAAATAAAAAAAACATTGACTTAAAGATCTATTGATATAAAAAAAATTTAGTTTACCAAGGTATCTCCGAATTGTCCCATGCAATAAATTTTCCTGTAGATTCTGGTGATTGATTTTTAATAATATTGATCAGGAATTGGGAGGATTTTTCTTTACTAAATAATTTATGTTCTGGAACAAATTTATGAAAAGGTCTAGATAAATCAGTATCTACTGTTCCTGGATGAAGCAATGTGATAGCAGCCTTTGGGAAACGTCTAGCCCATTCAATACTTAAAGATTTAAAAAACTGATTTTGCGCAGATTTTGCAGCTCTATATGAATACCAACCTCCAGTTTGATTATCTCCAATGCTACCAACTCTTGCACTTATACTTGCAAAATTAAAATTAAAATCTTTTGGTATAAATTCTTCAATCGCTTTAGCTAATAAAATAGGAGAAAATGCATTTATTGAAAAACTTTCCATCATATTTTTTTTATCAAGATGTTGTAATCTTTTTTCTGGTTGAAGAGAATCACCATGAAGTCTACCTGTAGCATTAACAACTAGTCTTAATTTTGAAGGATGATTTGATATTTTATTTTTCAACTGCAAAAGGGATTGAGAATCCTCTATATCTAATTCCCAAAAAGGATTAAATTCACTTTTTCTTCCACACAAAACAACATCTAAATCTTTTTCACTTTCATGCAGATCTTTAGCTAGTTGTGTTCCAATTCCACCTGCGCCTACAACTAAGGCTAAGCCTTTCATTTTATTAAAAATAACTACATTGATTTTAAGAAACTTTTCTTGTGATTTGCGTAAAAATCTTTCTTATTTGATTAGGAAATTTTATTGAGATTTATTTTTTTCTTTTAATAATTTATAAGCTATTTTTCTATCATCAAAATTAATAACTTTATCATTGAGAATTTGGTAGTCTTCATGTCCTTTTCCTGCAATTAAAACAATATCTTTTTTATTGGCAAATTTAATAGATTCATTTATTGCTTTAAATCTATCAATTTCAATTGTTATTTTTTCTCTTTTTTTTATACCCATCAAAATATCATTTACTATCTTTTGGGGTTCTTCTGATCTTGGATTATCTGAAGTTATAAAAAGTTGATCAGACAACTCTTCAGCTATTGATCCCATCAAAGGCCTTTTACTACGATCACGATCTCCGCCACAGCCAAAAACAGTTATTAGTTTCCCTTCACAAAGTTTTTTAATTGATTGCAAAACTTTTTTTAATCCATCAGGAGTGTGGGCATAATCAACAATTACTGTTGGAAGAGATCTTGAAACGTCATTATCATCAATTTGTATTTTCTCCATTCTCCCAGGAGCTCCAGGGAAAGATTGTATTAACTTTGATAAATCTTTTAAAGAAAAATTCAGTTTATACAAAATTGTTATTGCTTGAATCGCATTCATTAAATTAAATTCACCAACAAGTGGAACAAAAAGTTGAATTTTTTCCCTAGGTGTATGAAAAATACAAGTGGAACCACTTTCAGTAAATTTTTTATCTGTTACGAAAAAAAAATCATCATTTTCAAATTCACTTTCAGTAATCTTTGTTGACACTAATGAAGATCTTTTTTCAAGATCAGACGATAATTTAGATATCCAATGGTCATCGTGATTTAATACAGAAATTCCATCCTTTTCTATTAAATAAGGTGGGAAAAACAATTTTCTTTTTGTTTGAAAATAAGATTCCATATCTGAGTGATAATCAAGATGATCTTGAGTTAAATTAGTAAAAATAGCCGCCTCAAATTCGCATCCTGATATCCTCTTTTGAGCAATAGAATGAGAACTTACCTCTAATATCGCAAATTCAGATTCTGCCTCAACAGCAGCATTTAATTTCTTTTGAAGTTTATCGGCGAAATCAGTTGTATGAGAAGCCACTTCTGAGAAGCCAGGCCATCTATTAAACAAGGTCCCAAATAATGCAGTCTTTTTACCTAACTTTTTTAAAAGATATTCCAATAAGAAAGTAATTGTCGTTTTTCCATTAGTACCAGTAACACCAATAAGTTTAAGTTTTCTTGAAGGCCTATTCCAAAACTCAGCGACAATTTGACCAAAAATATAATCTAAATTATCCTCAATAACCAAAATCCTTTCTCGATCAATAGATCCAATTCTCTCTTTTGCAGCAGACCCAATAATGGCAGCCTCCGCGCCATTTTCAATTGCCTCAATACAAAATTTTCCTCCATCAACATTTAAACCAGGCATTCCTAAAAATAAAGTTCCTTTTTGTACTTCTTTAGAGTTAAAAGAAATATTATTGATTTCATGATTGATTAAATCTAATGAAGGAATAATTCCTACTAAATCTAAAAGTTTATGTAATTTTATAGATCTCATATAAAAAAATTATTTCTCCAGAATGGTACTAATATTTTTTTGAAACCAATTCTTTAATTGATCATCTTTTAATCTTGGAGAAATGCGAGGCAATTCTATGATCTCCTCAGACCTAATTCTTTCAATAGCAATAACAGGTACTTCATAATCATATTTTTTATATTTATCTTTATATAAATCGACCCTATCAATATCAATTTCTTTAAGCTCTTCTAGATTAGGAAATAACTCATTAAGATTTATTTTTGCCAGTCTGTTTTTTAATGAATCACAAAGGCAACATCCCTGCCTAACAAAAATAAATATTTTCATTCATTTAGTCAGGCACAGGGTCACATCCACAGGGAGTAAAAGGATGACATCTGCTTAATCTTTTTAAAGTTAACCACCCTCCCTTCCAAGGACCATGTCTAGTAATTGCCTCATATCCATAAGAGCTGCAACTTGGAATAAATCTGCATTTTGGTCCAAAAAAAGGAGAAAACCACTTTTGATAAAACGAAATCATAAAAAGAAGTACAGAAGTAATTGATTTATTAATAGTTTTGAACACTTTAATGATGTAAAATAATATCTCCAGTAGTAATTAGTTTAATTGAATTTAATCAATTATCCAATTTATTGCAAATTTCTATTTAATTTAAAATTATGTCAAGATACCGCGGCCCCAGATTAAGGGTTACGCGTCGCTTGGGAGAACTACCAGGTCTCACCAGGAAAGCTTCAAAGAAGTCTAATCCTCCAGGTCAGCACGGCCAAGCCCGTCGCAAGCGATCAGAATATGCAATTCGTCTAGAAGAAAAGCAGAAACTTAGATTTAATTATGGAGTTTCTGAAAAACAACTAGTTCGTTATGTAAAAAAAGCTAGAGCTCAAGAAGGATCTACAGGAACTAACCTACTAAGACTTTTGGAAAACAGACTTGATAATGTTTGTTTTAGATTAGGTTTTGGAGGTACCATTCCAGGCTCAAGACAATTAGTAAATCATGGCCATGTAACCGTTAATGGAAAGGTTCTTGATATTGCTGGTTATCAATGCAAATCAGGCGATGTAATCGGAATTAAGGAAAACAAAGCAAGCAAAAAACTTGTTGAAGGTAATATAGAATTCCCTGGCTTAGCAAATGTTCCACCTCATCTTGATTTAGACAAACCTAAATTAACGGGAAAAATAAATGGAAAATGCGATAGAGAGTGGGTGGCTCTTGAAATCAACGAACTACTAGTTGTTGAATATTATTCAAGAAAAGTTTAATACTACTTTTCTTTGGATTATTAAATCTCTCATTAAAAACAATGAGAGATTTAATTCAATTCTTATTTTTAAAAATAATGGGAAATAAGGAAAATAATATCAAAAAGCCAGGTTTCAAGACCCTATCTATTCACCATGGGGAAACATTTGCAGAAGAAACTGGATGCGTTATGCCTCCTATTTTTTCTACATCCACTTTTAAACATGGGAATAAAGATAATTTCGACTACACCAGATCAGGCAATCCAAACTTTAGAATTCTAGAAAGCGTCCTTAAATCAATAGAAGATTCTAAATACTGTACAGTTTTTGGATCTGGAATTAGCGCGGTAACTGCAATTTCATCAACACTAAAATCAGGTGACAAGATACTCTGCGAGTCAAATCTCTATGGTTGTACAGTGAGGATGTTCGAAAAAGTTTTCAAGAAATTTGGGCTAGAAGTTTTATACACAGATTTTACAAACGAAAATAATATCAAAAAGATTTCATACTTCGAGCCAACCTTGATATGGCTAGAAAGTCCAACTAATCCACTTTTGAAGGTACTTGATATTAAGGCGATTTGTGATGAAGCGAATAAACTACAAATCCCAGTAGTAGTAGACAACACCTTTTCAACGGCACTTGTTCAAAAACCATTGGATCTTGGTGCAACACTATCACTCGTAAGCACAACAAAATTCATTAATGGACATAGTGATGCACTTGGTGGAGCAGTACTTACAAATAATGAGGTATGGAATAGTAAGATGCTTTTCTCTCAAAAAGCTCTAGGGCTTCAACCATCTCCTTTTGATAGTTGGCTCATTACGAGAGGAGTAAAAACTCTTCCTTTAAGAATCGAACAACAAACGCAAAGTGCAAAATTAATTTCTGAAGAATTAGACAATCATAAAATAATTAGTAAAGTAATTTATCCTTTTAATCAAAAACATCCGCAATTTAATTTAGCAAAATCGCAAATGAGCTCTGGAGGTTCGATGATCACCATAAAATTAAATTTAAATAAAGAGGATACTTTTAAATTTTGCAAATCTCTCAAATATTTCTCACTAGCAGAAAGCCTTGGAGGAGTTGAAAGTTTAATTTGTCACCCCGCAACAATGACTCATGCTTCTGTTGATGATGAAACAAAAAATCTTTTAGGGATAAATGATGCTCTTGTCAGATTATCGATTGGATGTGAAGAAACAAACGATTTAATCTCAGACATATTATTTGCTTTAAATAAATTCTGAAAATTGAGAGATTTACTTAAAAATCCTATATGGAAAAATTTAGAGTTGGGATATTCTATTCCTGATAGTATTCATGCTGTTTCTGTAGCATTACCAACTTGGAATGATGTAATAAATTACGAGGAAAAAAATCAAGCATGCATGAATTTATTGAAGTCCATTTACCCAAGATTCGGGCTAAACCCCATAGTGAAAAGATTATGTGAAAAAGTAAAAAAGGAAAATTATTACAACAATAAAAGTATCTGGCCATATCCGAATGAAAGCATAGCTTTTAAAGCTAAAAAATACATTGATAGAAATACTTCTGAACAATTCTCATTAATTGAAAAAAGAGATAATCTAGCTTTCTTAATAACTGAAAAAGAAGGCAGTATTTATGCAAAATCTTTTTGGCAACATACTGGTCTTGGCATATCTTCAAGGGCTGCTGCTATAGAACTAGGTCTTGAAGATTGCCCTCCAAAATCTTATGTAAATGAATGTTCTCAAAGAATAAAAAATAGGATTTCTAAATCTACAAAAATTAACTCTAATGATATTCACTTAACTTCATCTGGCATGTCTGCATTGCATACATCATTAGAAGTCATATATAAATTATTTCCAGCTAAACCAACACTACAAATTGGTTTCCCATATGTAGATGTACTTAAATTACCAATGAATATCTTTTATGGAGCAAAGTTAATTACAGAAGAAAATTGCGAGGATATTGAATTAGAAATCAAAAGCATAAATCCATCAGCATTAATTATTGAACTACCGAGTAATCCAATGCTCAAATGTGTAAACATTAAAAAAATTTCAAAAATAGCTAAAAAGTTAAATATTCCATTAATTGTTGACGATACGATTGGATCAAATTTAAATATAAATTCCCTAGAACATGCAGATATAGTTTTTACTTCACTTACAAAAATTTTTTCAGGTAGTGGTGATATTCTTGCGGGATCATTAATACTAAATCCAAAAAGTAAATGGATTGATCAATTTAGAAATGCATTAAACGAGATTAATCTTCCAACACTTTCCGATGGAGATACAGTTTATCTAGAGAAAGTTAGTAGAGATTTAAATCAAAGAGTTTTTGAACAAAATAAAGCATGTTTAGAATTAAAAAAAAGATTAGAGACCCATAGCGAGATTAAAAATATTTTCCATCCTGAAAATTGTCCAAATTTTAATTCTTTACTTACTTCTGATGGAGGATACGGCTGCTTATTATCATTTGAATTAAATGGAGGATTGAACAAAGCTAAAAAATTTTATGATTCTCTTAAAGTATCTAAAGGACCTAGTTTAGGTACAAAATTTACTCTAGTTTGTCCTTATGTTTTACTAGCTCATTATGACGAGTTGGATTGGGCTGAAAGTTTTGGTATACCATCGCACCTTATTAGAGTATCAGTTGGATTAGAAAACCAAGATCAATTGTGGAAAAGCTTTTCTGAAGCACTAAATAATTTCTAAATTCCTAGTATTTACCGTATAGAAACTTATATACTCTTTTTCTGAATAATAGTTAGTATTAGAATATATTTTCTCAATATATAAATGGCAAAAATTTATGAGGACAACAGTTTTGCTATTGGAAACACTCCATTAGTAAAATTAAAATCAGTTACTAAAAACGCGAAAGCAACAGTACTTGCAAAAATTGAAGGTAGAAACCCAGCTTATAGTGTCAAATGTAGGATTGGCGCGAACATGATCTGGGATGCAGAGAAAAGTGGGAAGCTTACAAAAGACAAAACTATTGTAGAGCCAACTTCTGGAAATACAGGGATTGCTCTAGCTTTTACTGCTTCAGCAAGAGGTTATAAACTCATCCTTACAATGCCAGAATCCATGTCAATTGAAAGAAGAAGGGTTATGGCAGTTTTAGGTGCTGAAATTGTTTTAACAGAGGCATCTAAAGGTATGCCTGGAGCAATAGCTAAGGCTAAAGAAATTGCAGAAAGTAATCCTTCTCAATATTTCATGCCAGGTCAATTTGATAATCCAGCAAACCCTGAAATTCATTTCAAAACTACTGGACCAGAAATCTGGGATGATTGCGATGGTGAAATTGATGTCTTAGTCGCAGGGGTTGGAACTGGCGGCACAATTACAGGAGTTTCAAGATATATTAAGCAAGAAAAGGGTAAAAATATTACTTCTGTAGCTGTAGAGCCCTCACATAGTCCTGTTATTACACAAACGATGAATGGAGAAGAGGTTAAATCTGGACCACATAAAATTCAAGGAATTGGAGCAGGATTTATTCCTAAGAACCTTGACTTATCAATTGTCGATAAAGTTGAACAGGTGACAAATGACGAATCAATCGAGATGGCCCTTAGATTAGCAAAAGAAGAAGGTCTATTAGTCGGAATATCTTGTGGAGCTGCTGCTGCTGCTGCTGTTAGATTAGCTGAACAAGATGAATATGCGGGGAAAACTATTGTAGTTGTTCTACCTGATTTAGCAGAGAGATATCTATCATCAATTATGTTTACTGAAGTTCCAAGCGGAATCATTCAGGAACCAATCAAAGCCTAAATCTATTTTTTCTCCAGTAATGAATCTGGTGAAATATACATAGCATCGCCATAAGAGAAAAATCTAAATTTTTCTTTTATGGCTTTTTTATACAAATCTAATAATCTTTCTCTACCAATCATTGCACTTACTAATAGTAATAATGAACTTTTAGGAAGATGAAAATTAGTCAATAATCCATCTACTACCTTAAATTTATAACCTGGCTTAATTACTAAATCCACGTATTTCGATATGGGAATAAAGTCATTAATTTCGTGAGAATAACAACTTTCAAGAGCTCTCACGCTAGTTGTCCCAATAGCAATTATTCTTCTATCTGTTTTCTTTATTTTTTTTATTTCCTCCACTACTTCCTTTTTAACACTTACCCATTCTTTATGAAGTTTTAAGTCACTTAGATCTTCTTGATCAATTGGTTTGAATGTTCCATAGCCCACGTGCAAAGTTATCGGTAAAATTATTACTCCTTTTTTTTTTAGATTGGAAATAATATTTTTGCTTAAGTGTAAACCAGCTGTTGGTGCAGCAACTGCCCCTGGATTAGTTGCATACTCAGTTTGATAACTTTTCTCATGAAAAGTGTCTTCTTCGGATTTTTTTATATAAGGAGGTAGTGGGATTTCCCCGTATTTATCAAGAAGTTCATTCATTGAATTGAGACAAGTTATATTTTCCGGAAATTTAATAAATCTCCCTCCAGTTTCTTCATCAACCCCATCAACAATTAAATTAATATCTTTTACTAAGGGAGATTTTAATTTTAATTTTCTATTTATTTTTAACTTTTTCGCTGGCTTTGCCAAACATAACCAAACACATTCATGAGATCTTTCTAAAACTAATAATTCGACCAATGTCTTATTTTCTAATTCAATCTTTAACCTAGCTTTCATTACTTTAGTATTGTTTACAACTACAAGATCGCCTTCTCTAAATTCATCTAAAAGATTCTTGGTAAATTTATTAGTTAAACAGTCTTCTTCTAAAAGACTATTTCTAACTATCATCAATCTTGATTCATGCCTAATTGCAGAAGGTTTACTAGCAATTAATGAAGGATCAAGTAAATAATCATAAGCTTCAAGCTTATAATCTCTTTCTTCATTATTAATTTGAGAAATCAATTAAACTTAGGAGACAAGAGTCTCTGGCTCATTTTCAAGTAGGGATGCCAAGTCTTTTAAGAATGAAGCTCCATCAGCTCCATAGATCACTCTATGATCAGCTGTTAGATTTACTTGCATTATTTTTTTTACAGATATTGAACCATCACTATTAGCGACAACAGTTGGTTTCGATGATGCTATGGCTAAAATAGCACCGGTACCTGGAGGAAGAATTGCGTCAAATCTATCAACTCCAAACATCCCAAGGTTAGATAAAGTAAAGGTTCCCGTTGAGTATTCATCAGGCTCTAATTGTTTTGATCTTGATCTTTTTACGAGATCTTTCCATTCCCTAGACAATTCAAATAAATCAGTATTGCATGGTTCTTTTAAAACTGGAGTTATTAGTCCACCATCTTCCATCGCAACAGCGACAGCAATATTTATATTTTCTGGATAAGAAATTCCATTTTCTGAAAAACTTGAGTTAACTTGAGGATGTTTCTTTAGTGTCTTTGCAACTGCCTTTACTAGTAAAGCAGTCATAGTCACTCCGTTCTGTTTTACTTTTTTATAGAAATTATCTAATTTATCTGTGTTGATGGAGTAACCCACCCTAAAACATGGCACATCTAAACTAGATTCCATATTTTTATTTACCGCTTTTTGAAGAGTATTAAATTGAACAGTTTCTCCGGGATTACCAAAACTATTTCCTGAAGCTTCTGGTTTACTTTCAACTCCCAAATTTGCACCAAAGATACTTGCAGGAGAACCGCCTTCGCCTATCCATGGTATAGATACGGGTTGGCCATTTGCTTTTAAAATATCATCGGCTTGAATTCTTCCATGAGGTCCTGATCCATGAACCTTTGCTAAATCAACACCCATTTGAGAGGCAAGTTTTTTAGCTCTTGGAGATGCAATTACCCTCGAAGAAACATTACTCGTAGCAGCATTTATTTGATCACTATTAAAAGATGGGGATGCTTTTTCACTCTTTAAGACGACTTCTTGCGATTCTTTATTGGTATTTTCAGTCTGGACTACTGGTTTTTCTTCAGTTTTGTTGCTCACCAATTCAAGTTGGTCTGTAGTAGAGACTTCGGGTTGATTTCCTTTATTTTGTTCTTGAACAGAAGCTATCTCATCCTCATTTTCTACAATAAGACCGATAGTCTCTCCTACTGGTGCAGTGCTGCCAGCAGGCATTAAAACAGCTGCAAGATATCCATCTTGAAAAGATTCAACATCCATATCTGCCTTATCAGATTCAACAACCAAGACAGATTCACCTCTATCAACTTTATCTCCTGGATTTTTCAACCATTCCACAATCTTGCCCTCCGTCATAGTAGAACTCAAGGCAGGCATGAATATTTCGTGAGACATAAGAAAATTGTTATTGCATAAGTTTCAAGGGGATTTCTACCAAACTTCCTAAAGTTTTTATGATTAAGAACCCTTTAAACTCTTGTTTTAATTATACGAAATCATGTTCACAGTGGGAACTCTTAAAACTTAAGAAAGTAATAATTTAGATCGATCAGAATTTAAATTTTTCGAAATTAAGATTTACTTATATTTATCAAAAAATACTAAATCTTCTCTTTAATTATTATCTATAGATTGAATAACTCCATCTTTAACCGTAATCGAGACTTGCATTTTTTCAATAAGATTGTCTCCCACAGTGACATCACAGAAACTATCCACTTGCCCTTGATCAACAATTTCGTCCATTTTTAATTCGCGAACTTGACTCTGTTGTTGAAGTAGATTTCTTTTTTGTTCTTCAATTTCATTTCGTTTTGCTGCAACTTGTTGTTGAACCTGACTAACCTGATCTTGAACCCTTGGATCTAGAGGATTAACCGATTGGGATCTAATATTATTTACTATTTGCTGCCCCTCCTGCTCCAGTTGCGATAATTGCTGATCAATGTTTGAAATTGCTTTACTTAATTCTTTTTCAGCATCTTCCTTCCAAGTTGGTGTAACTACAGCTTTAATAGCTATTGAGCGCTTTATAGATATTGAGTTTTTTGTTTCCATAAAAAATTAAATTACCTTCCCAATATAGATAGAACAAATCAAATTTTCTTACTAAATTTGTTTTCATACATATTTTCTATTTGTAATGAATACTTTTTTTCTATTTCTTTTCTTTTTTGTTTAAGAGTTTGTGTTAACAACCCATTTTCTAGAGTAAAGGCATCAACAAAATAACAATCTAATATTTGTTCTTCTGATCTTGCTCCTAATCGACTTTTAAGCAAATTATTAATTTGTGATTTGAAAAATGTAGCAATATTCTTATTCAGGTTTAATTTTGAAAGGTCTTCCTCCAAAAACTTGCTTTTAACCAATTCGAGATTAGGAACTACTAGGGCTGTTAAACATTTCTTATCTTGTCCTACTAGTTGAATCTGATTAATAAATTCAGAACTAAGAATTTCAGTCTCTAGCGGATTCGGTTCTATATTTTCACCGCTTGATAGCACTATTGTATCCTTGGCTCTTCCTGTTATGAAGAGAGAACCATTTGGTATTAGAAAACCTAAATCACCAGTATCAAACCAACCATCCTTGGATAAAACTTCATTTGTAGCTATTTCATTATTAAGATAACCTTTCATTACTTGCGGCCCCCTAACAAGAATTTTTCCGACTTCTCTGAACTTCAAAATCCTTTTTTTATCATCATTCACTATTTTGATTTCAGTAAATGCTAGAGGCTGACCAGATGATCCTCTAACATTTAATTCTCTTCTCCTACAAGTTAATACTGGACTAGTTTCTGTGAGTCCATATCCCACCAAAACATCTACACCTAAAGATTCAAAAAAAAGATCTACATGTTCTGGCAATGCTCCTCCACCGTTAATGGGAAATTTCAGTTTTTCTCCGCATAGTTGTTTAAGAATATTCGGCCATAAAAAAATAGTAGACAATTTATGTAAAGGATATCGGCTAATAACAGAAACCAGTAAGGGGATTTTTGATTTAGAAGTTATTTGATTTATATCTATATTTCTTATCTTTCTAAGACTTCTTTTGAAAACCGAACTATTTCTTATCAAAAACTTGATAATTTTTTGCTTTTTGGAAGGCATTTTTTTCAAAGCCTGAAAAAAACCATCATGTATTGCTTCCCATAGTCTTGGCACAGTTGCCATTACAACAGGTTTTATTTGTGTAATATCATCTTTAAGAAATTTTGGAATTGTATAATATTGAGAACAACCGCATGAAAAAAAGAAGTATTCAGCACTTCTCTCATAAGAATGCCAGATAGGCAACACGCTTAAAACAGAGGTCCCTGGTTCTGGATCAGCGATATAGGCTAAATTGATTATTTGATGTAAAAAATTTGCATGAGTCAAGGGGACACCTTTAGGTTTTCCGGTCGTCCCCGAAGTGTAAAGAATAGTAGCGACGTCATCAATTTTTGGATTGAATTTTTCAAGATTATTATTTTGTGAATTTTCTTTTTCTACTGAATTTATGAATGTACTCCAACTTATTAAACTTTCAAATTGTTCATCCTCTAAATTGATTATAAATTTCAGTCTTTTTTTTAATTCTTCTTTGTTGTTTAACTTTAGCCAAATTTCCTTAGATTGAACTATTAGTCCTACTGAATTAGAGTGCTCAATAATATAGTCTAATTCTACTGAAGGAGAATTAATACCTCTCACTGCATTTATAGCTCCTAAACGCATTAAGCCTTGATCTACTGCTAGCCATCTTGGAGAATTTTCAGATATTACAGTAACTACATCCCCCTTTTTTAAACCATAATTTTCAAAAGAAAAAGAGACTTTTGTTATTAAATCAGCCAGCTCAGAATAAGAAAATTTTTCTTTGCATTTCCCTCTTAAATCGCAAACAGCCAAAGCATCACCACATTTAATTTTTAATTCTTCCCAAATTTGATCTATATGATCAAGGTTCTTAATAAAATCTCTATTTTTGGCAAATTTATTTTTTTTAGAAAGAGGTTTGGCTGGAGACCAATACGCTAAATCACCCATATTAAATTGATTTTGATTTTAATTTCTATTTTGATATAAAATCAAAATTAAATTCTTCCTCAATGGTTTTTTTAACAATTCTCTTGACTTCTTGAATATTTAAACTTTTATTGTAATCAATCATATTTGCCATAAGACAATTTTCTATTCCGCAAGGAACAATCTTATTAAAATTTTCTAATTCGCAGTCAATATTGATTGAAAATCCATTTATCGTAATCCATCTTTTACACCCAATTCCAATTGATGCGATTTTCTTATTTCCTATCCAAACTCCAGTAAAACCTTTTCTAGAGTGACAATTTATATTAAAAGCTCCAAGGATTTTTATAATAATTTCTTCAATTTTTCTTAAGTACCAATTTAAATCTTTATTAAAATTTTTCAAATCTAAAACCAAATACGTTACTAATTGTCCTGGCATATGACAAGTTACCTCACCACCTCTATCAATCTTAAAAACATCATATTTAGCATCATTCAGAGAAAATAGTAAATTATTGTAATTAGATCCTCTCCCCAATGTATAACAGAGTTGATGCTCCCCTATCCAAATAAAATCAGGGTTAGAATTATCTAAAATCAATCCCTTCTGATATTCTTTTTGTAATTTATAAACATCATTAAAAGAAGAAATATTATCAGGTTGTTTAATTATTGCTGTTCTATTATCCATATTTAAGTAGATTTAGAAAGTAAGTAAATATTTTTAGATTTGTTATGAAAATTTTAATCCATGGAAAGAATCTTGAGCTCACTGGAGCATTAAAAGAATATACTGAGGCAAAGATAGAAAAAGCAACACATCACTATAAGGATATCGTTAAAGAAGCTGACATACACCTTTCAATTGAAAAGAATCCAAGAGTCTCGTCCCAAACTGCAGAAGTCACTATTTTTGCAAATGGTACCGTAATTAGAGCTGAAGAAAAAACTGAAAATCTATACTCAAGCATTGATTTAGTTTCAAATAAACTTTGTAGAAAATTACGCAAATACAAAGAAAGAAACAATAAAACAATTCATAATAAACAATTTAAAAATAAAGATTCTTTACCAGTTGAAAGTATGGAATCAAATTTTTTAGATAAAGCTTTATTTAAAGAAGGAACTGAAGCAAGTCTGCCTGAACCATCTATAAAAAATAAATACTTTGAAATGAATCCAATTTCTTCAGACGAAGCAAGAAAACAATTAGATCTAATTGATCATGATTTTTATGTTTTTCGAAACAAGAAAAATAATAAACTTCAAGTTATATATAAAAGGAATCATGGAGGTTATGGACTGATTCAATCTAAATAAGTTTTAAATGCCCAATATTGAATATGAATTAAACGAGAAAATTCATGCGATAATTATTAACCCTTATCTATCCTGGGAAGATTTCTGTGTGAATTGCGATTTGATAAGAAAATACAATATCAAAAATATTTCTACTTCACTAAATTATTTAACTGATCTTAAAACCTGTTTGGGTAATTACCGTGCGGATATAAACGCACTTATTTCTTACCCTTTAGCAGATTTACCAGTTTCATTTATTGAAGAATTAGTTTGTTTTGCAAAAGATAAGGGTGCGAAAGGAATTGAATATATCCCAAACTTTATAAATTTGTCCAAAAGAAATTTAGAAACTTTCGCAGCTGAAATTGAGCAAGTTAAATTATCTGGTTTACCAGTTTCAATAATCATAAATAAATCAAAACTACAAGAAGAAGTTTTTATTAATGCGATAGAAATATGTTTGGAATTAGGAATAAAAAATTTTCAATTCGGTGACGGGTTTGGGTCTCCTCTTAAATCTAATGATGTTCCCGAAATACTAAAAATAATAGGCTCACAAAATCAAATCAAAGTTGTAGGTGGGATAAAAAAACTGACGCAAGTAATTGATTTGTTTAATAATGGAATTAGTTGCGTGGGAACTTCCAATTTTTGTGAAATTTTTGAAGAATTAAATATTACTTAAATGTCTGGTTCTGGTGAGTGCAGACTAAAAGGTCTCTGTATTAAGGCTTCTCCATTAGGCGAGAATGATAGATTAATAACTATCCTTACCGATGAGCAAGGGATTGTTAGATTAGCAGTACCTGGTGCTAGGCGTCCTAAAAGTAGTCTTGCCGCAGCTACTCCTTTAACATATTTAAGTCTGCAGATTTTTGGAAAAAGAAATCTTAAATCTGTACGTCAAATTAAAATATTAAAAAGCTATTCTGGGCTAGGAAAAAATATTGAATGTCTTGCAGCCGCACAAGCAATAACTGAATTAACATTTTTATTAGTAGGTAATAATGACAAGCAACAAGACTATTTATCTTGCGTTCTTGCACATCTTGATAGGATTTATTTGTACGAAGAATCTAAAAAAGAAGATATTAAAATGCTCTCAATGAGTATTCAATCTTTAATCCATCTATTAGCCATCGGTGGTATTAATTTACCAATTCATCATTGTTGTAAAACTGGAGAGCCTATTATTCCACCTTTAGGAAATTGGGAATGGAGTTGTTATTATTTGCCAAGTGAAGGGTTTTCATCCATAGAAGATCCCCAAAGTAATCTAAAAATAAATGCATCTGAAGTTGCTCTATTACAGAGACTTCTTTTCCCAGAATTACCAATAAAATCTAATGGAGAGTTGTTGGGACCCAAAAACGTCTGGCTTAAAATATTATTCATTATTGAGACATGGATCTCTACTCAATTAGAGAAGGATCTATCTTCATTAAAAATGTTGAGAGAAATATATAGTTAGCATGTTCATAAAGCATATAAAAATTTAAAAAATATGATCATGGCGCCTTTGCCTGTTAACTTAATAAATAGTTAATTCAATTAATGTGGTTCATATTGCATGGTTAGGGAAAAAATCCCCTTTTTGTGGAAATGTAACTTACGGTAATTCAACTACTAAGGAATTAAAGGCCAGAGGGCATAAAATTAGTTTTATTCATTTCGACAATCCCTCTAGTTCAAATTCATCAAACCCATTATTTCTTGCAAATGATCCTGATGTAAGTCTCCCATATTTAATTAAATCTCAAGTTTACACAATACCCTCGCCAAGGGCAGAAAAAGAGCTAAGGCTATCGTTGGAAAGATTAAAACCTGACATAGTACATGCAAGCTTAACTTTATCTCCTTTAGACTTTAGACTTCCAGAGCTTTGTAATGAAATTAATGTTCCTCTTATAGGAACATTTCATCCACCATTTGATGCTAAAAATAGAAATCTAACTGCGAGCACTCAACAATTAACATATCAACTTTATGCTCCCTCTTTAGCAAAGTTCGATAAAATAATTATTTTTTCTGAACCTCAAAAAAATGTTCTTGAGAAATTAGGAGTACCTAAAGAAAAACAAATAATTATTCCAAACGGCGTTGATGAAAATATTTGGAGACCTTTTTACAAAAAAAGTAAAAAATATGATCAGGTAAAAAACAAACTTGGAAATGAAAGAATCTTTTTATATATGGGAAGGATTGCAAATGAGAAAAATATCGAGGCACTTTTACGTTCTTGGCGCCAAACAAAAACTCAAAATTGCAAATTAGTTATTGTTGGAGATGGACCAATGAAGCCAACACTTGAAAATAGTTTTTCTAACCTCGGTAATGAGAAATTAATTTGGTGGGGAGCCGAACTAGATTTAGAAATTAGGATAGCAATAATGCAAATAGCAGAAGTATTTTTCTTACCAAGCTTAGTAGAAGGTTTATCATTATCACTTTTAGAGGCCATGTCTACTGGTACTGCTTGTGTAGCTACAGATGCAGGAGCTGATGGTGAAGTTTTAGATAATGGAGCAGGAATAGTAATTTCAACTGATAATGTGGCTGTACAATTAAAAACTATAATCCCAATTCTTGTAGAACACCCTTCATTTACAAAAGATCTTGGAGAAAAAGCTAGAGAACGTATACTTGAGAGATACACAATTTCTAAAAATATAAATTCACTTGAAAAAGTTTATATTAACTTAAAAGATAATTGAAAAACCTAACGAAACTCTTTACTTCTATTACAAGCTGAAACTATTGATTCCATTAATGCCGACCTTACACTCTTTTTTTCTAAAACCCTTAAAGCAGAAATAGTTGTTCCACCTGGAGAGGTTACTAAATTTTTAAGCTCAGAAGTAGTAAGTTTATTTTCCTTTATAAGACAAATAGTCCCTAGTATCATTTCCATAACAAGTTCCTCTGAAATTATTTTTGGTAATCCCCCGCTTAATCCTCCATCACTTAATGCTTCTATAATTAAAGCAATAATTGCAGGACCTGATGAAGTTAAAGCTAAAAATATATCAAGGTAATCTTCAGTAAATTCATAAATTTTACTAGTATTTTCAAATAATTTTTTTGCAAATTGTTTCTGATCTTCTTTAATTTCTTCTCCCCAAGAAATCCCTGTTAAACCTTTTCCAATAGTTATTGGAATATTTGTAACCACCCTCACACATTTATGATTAGGAAACTTTTGAGTAAGTCTATTTATTGAAACCCCGGCAAGAATTGAAACTATTAAATTGTCCTTATTTTTTAAATGATGGGCCTCACTTATATCATTTAATTGTTGGGGTTTTATCGAAAGAAGTTTATATTGACAATCCCAAATTATTTTTGACTCTTTAGAACCTGATTTATAAACGTTTATATTATGTTTATAATTTTTTTTTATGTTTTCTAAACTTTTTTCTGTTTTTACAACACAAAAAACATTCTCTGGCTGAATTAATTTGTTATCTAATAGAGGGGTAACTATAGCACTTGCAATATTTCCAAAACCAATAATCGCAATTTTATCTGTCACAGATTAATCATGAATAAGCACTTAATTTAGAATTACCCCATGCTGGTTCAGGAGTAGTATTTTTGCCCAAACTATATTGTGGTGTGTTTTCTGTAGACACAGAAGAAGGAGAAGCTTCTTCTGGGGAAGAACTAGTTACATTTACACAACTTGGAGCAAAAAGAAAAATACTTTCACCGACTCTCTCTTGATGTCCATCAATTGCATATGTACCCCCTGCAATAAAATCAACCGCTCTTTGAGCTTGATCAGGGTCCATCATAGTTAAATTGAGAATTACAGTTTTTCTCTCTCTTAATGCTTGTATCGCTTGAGGCATCTCATCAAAACTTCTTGGTTCCATTAAGCTTACTTCTGAGGATGAATTTGAGATTCCTGGCATACCAACTACTTTTGATGATCTGTTGTTATTCATAAAATCGAATGGATTTGAATTTGCAAGGGCATTTGCATTCTTTGGATTTTGTTTGAAATTCTTAATATCATTTAATTCATCTTCTGAAGCATAATCCAACTCATCAAAATCATCATCGAGATACTCATCCCCTGCAACAACTGCCTTTAATCTAGAAATAAGTGACACCTTTTAAATCCTCTTGAAATTGATTACTAAGGTTTAAGAACCTTGAGTAATAGATCCATTTTTTAAATGAATAAACTACCTATACTTAAATAACGTTAGTTGAACTTTACTGCAAGTTTATAGATGAGTTTTTAATAAAAAAACAACTAATTAAGATCTGCCTCCAAAAATCAATGATCCTAATCTTAACCAAGTTGATCCAGCGTCAATAGCTTCCTCCCAATCACCTGACATCCCCATGGAACAATCTGGGAGTTGTAGAGAATCAGCGAGAGCACGACATTTTTTGAACAACCCTGAATTTTCTTTAGAGCTAAGTCCTTTAGGATTGATAGTCATCAAACCGGTTAATGAAATATTTTTCAACTCTTGAATTTCTCTCCATTTCAAAATTAAAATTTCAGGATTAAAGCCTCCTTTAGTAGGGTCATCACTCAACTTAACCTGCAACATTATTAATGGATTTTTCTTCTCTTCACTTGAAATATTAGAAATCTTTTGCAACTTTTCAAATGAATCTACTGAATGAATATATTTAAAATTTTGAACTATTTTTCTTATTTTATTACTTTGTATTCTTCCAATAAAGTGCCAATTTATTTGTTTAAGATCTTTTAAGTTTAATTGTTTTTCAAACGCCTCTTGAACCTTACTTTCACCAAAATCGTTCTGACCTATATTTTGAATAGTCTTGATTTCTTGACTTTTAAATCCTTTACTTACCGCAAGAATATTTACATTTGATGGTATTTTATTTTTTATTTTTAAATAATTTGCAGGGTTCACCTTTTATAAGAAAGTTTGCGTAAATAAATTATCCCATTTAGATAGTTCTTCAGATCCTTTTCTTCTAGCTTTTTGAAGGTTTAATTCGGCCTGATTACGGGCATCTAAATAAGGTATAACTTCAAAAAAAACTTCTCTCTGTCGAACTTCTACCAAGAAAAACATTTTTTGAGCGTATAAAGTCGCATAAATATCTCTCCCATCATTTCCAGGAGAAACTTGGTACAACATACCGAATGTTGGATGGTTTAAATAACGCTCAGAACTCAAACCTAAAATATTGTGTTATTTATAATGCACCATACAGTTTTCTAAGAAAAATTGCTATGCAAATAAAACAAATCGATAATGTATTAACAATTACATTGAAAGATTTTGAAGGATAAAGAGTTCTAAATCTGTTGGTTTTTATAATAATTTTCTTCTTTGCGAGTAAAGATTCTGCTCCATGATCAATTCTCAAAAATATATTTTGAAATAACCTTTCTACTAAGATTAACAAAACATTAAATGATTTCTTTAATCCTAAATTGCGAAAATTAATTGATCTAACTGACACTGATTTTATGATATTTTGAAGTTCTTCCTGCACTAGAGGAATAAAACGTAATGCAATTAACAACTGAAAAAGCCACTTACTAATTGGCAATCCAATCTTTCTTAATGGATACATAAACCAACTTAATCCCCATACAATGTCTTCCTGCAATGTAGTTAAAAGCATCAAATTTACACTATGAATAACGGTAAATATCAAAGTGGAGGTTTTTATGCCTAGTTCAAAAGCTTTTCTTGATAAGTTGTAGGGACCAAAATTAATAAACCATATCTTCTGCGAAGGAATTTGCAAAATATTCCATTCTTTTTGGCTTTCCAAAACTACTTCCAACTCATTGGGATTTCTTAAGTATCCATCAAGAGATTGAATATCAGAAGAGGCGAGTATTGATATACATCCAATTAATAGTGACAAACATGAGAGAAAAAATAATGATCGCCACCATACTCTAAATGGCAATAAACTGAAAAAAGTAATTAAAAGTAAAAAACCAACTAAACTCATTCTCCATATTGGACCTGCCCAAATTGGAGTGATTAAAAATATCATTACGATAATTATTTTTAATCTACTATCTATAATTCTTAGCCAACTTCTATTACCATAAACATATTGACCAACAGAAAATTTGGTTAGCAAATTCATTAATCTTTTTGAATTAACTCAATATTTTCTCTTTCGACTTCTTTATTTAAAGCTCTTTGCTGTTTTCCTCTCCAAAGTAAAATGAGTGGTGTACCTTCAAAGCCTAAATTTACTCTAATTTGTTTTTCAATATATCTTCTATAAGTTATTCCGAATAATTTAGGGTCATTTACAAAAAGAGTAAAAGTGGGAGGTTTGTTCTTTACTTGAGTACCGTAATAAAGCCTACCTTGCTTGCCGCTTCTCTTAGTTGGAGGACTTTTCCAACTGATTGATTCTTTAAGTACTTCATTAACTACTGATGTTGTAACTCTTCTTCTATGTTGATTTACAGCATTAAGAGCATGCTCAAAAATATTATCAACTCTTTGACCAGTCAGGGCAGATATAAAAATCATTTTTGACCAATGTAAAAAATAAAGTTTAGATCTAAGTTCTTTTTCTACTTGATAAATTGTTGAACTATTTTTCTCTACAAGATCCCATTTATTAATAACAATTATACAAGCTCTGCCTTGTTCTTCTATGCGCCCAGCCAGCTTCTGATCTTGATCAGTTACTCCGTCAACCGCATCTATAACTAACACACAAACATCACTTCTATCTATTGATTTAAAAGCCCTATTTATACCAAAGAATTCAGTGCCATATTTAACATTTTTCTTTCTTCTAATCCCAGCAGTATCAATAATTTTCCAGTGATTATCACCTTTTTTAATAAGCGTATCTATTGAATCAGTTGTCGTACCACTAATATCACTAACTATTGCTCTTTTTTCTCCACAGATTGAATTTAACAAACTAGATTTACCAACATTAGGCCTACCAATAATTGACATCATTATCTTTTGTTCGTCATCCTGAATATTATTTTCAGGAAGTTCGCCAATAACGAGATCCAAAAGATCACCAGTACCTGAACCATGAATAGCCGAAACAGGATTAGGTTCGCCCAATCCTAACTTCCAGAACTCTGAAGCCAAGGATATTCCAAGAGTAGTCGATTCGCATTTATTAACAGCAACAATTGTTTTACAGCTTGAGTTTCTTAACCATTTTGCTATTGATAAATCGCCATCAGTAACGCCTTGATTACCATCTACCACCAGTAACGCTAGGGAAGCCTCTTCTAGAGCCAAGAAAACTTGTGTCCTTATCTCTGGGAGAAATTCACTATCATCATCAAAAACTAAACCTCCAGTATCAACTATTTGAAATTCCTTACCTCCCCATGAAGCATTTTGATAAGTTCTATCTCTTGTAACGCCAGGCTTATCAAATACTATTGCATCATTACTTTGGCAAAGACGATTAACTAAGGTAGATTTCCCAACGTTCGGTCTTCCGATAATTGCTATTGTAGGAAGAATCAATTCTTCTCTCCAAAGAAAGTAGTATCCATTACAACTATACCTTTAATAGAATCATTTACCTTATTCAAAAAAACTTATTTAATTTCTGGATCGCCAAAATGTCCTTTAACTGGATTAGCCGGTGGTGAATTTGGACTTGGTATTAATCCATTATCTTCTGAAAAACAATCATTTTCAATCGACCAATAAATTAACCAATTTGCTGCCGTCGCTCTTCTAGTTCTTCTTGGATAGAGTTCATTAATCTTATAACCTTTAAAATTAAGAAAATTTTTCAATCCCTGTTTATATTCTTTTGGAATTGATCTAGTCAAATGTACTGAGGCTGGTCGCTCTGAAATGATTGGAGGAGCTTTTTCAAATTTTTCTGACCAATAAGAAGGAGTTAATGCGCTAAAGGCCCAATCATTTATAGAGAGACCTTTAGTATAAAAAAGTCTTTCCCAAACTAATTCACAAACAAATAAATCACTAACCTTATCTTCAAGAATAAGAAATAATAGTTTTTTACATATTGGCCATGTAAATTGATTTTCAACTAATTTTTCTTTTTTATACATTAATCGAACCTTATCAAAATTAAAGAAAAATAAGGCATAAATTCCTTTTTATATTGTGATGCGTATTGAATAATTTGATCAGGCATCCCAACACTTAAAGCTATTAATGTTGTATTGATGATATCCTCTTTTTTCAAAATTTTCCTGACTAAATTCCATCTTTTGCCAACTTTCATAATGGCCAATACCGTTCTATTTGCCTTACTTTCCCTAATTAGGGTTGTTAATTCAGATTCTGAAGAAGAGCATTCTTTGATGATCAATGTCTCGCCTTTTTTTACCAAATCAAAATCATTCAAAGCTGCTGCTGCTGAAATAGAGGAAATACCAGGTATGGTTTTGGTAATAATTTCAGCATGATTATTTTTTATTAACCTCAAGATATTCGAAGAACTTGCAAATAGTGAAGTATCTCCAAGACAAAGTAAAACAACTGATTCGCCATTTTGTATAAATTTCACAATTTTTTCTACAGCATTAGACCATATTTCATCTGGATCAAAATCCTGCCTCGCCATTGGAAAGATGATAGGGATATTTTTTTTAAATTTGGTGTATTTCTTGACTATTTCTGCAGCAAAACTCTTTTTATTATCATCTGATATTGGGAAAACTATAACTTTCGCCCTTTTTATTGCATCCACAGCAGCAATTGTTAAAAGCGATGGATCTCCAGGGCCTACACCAACGATGGTGAATGTTGGTAAATCAGTTTTATATGGATTAAGTAAACTTAAGAACTTTTTTATTATCATTTTTATTTTATTAACTTTAGCTATGTACCCTTGGCAATATAAAAGTTTCAGCAAGTATTGCTGACTCAATTTCAGACAATTCCTCTAACCTTTTGAAAGTTTGATTTTTAGAGAATTTAGTTTGCGCTAGTTTCCAGTAAACACCAAAATGTCTTGCCTCACTTTCTAGCAAAGACTCATAAAGGGATTTTAACGATTTATCTTCAGAATTCAGCGCAAGCAAGCTTAATCTTTCATGACTTCTTGCTTCAATAAGTCCTGCTATTAAGAAACTATCAAGCATTCTATTTGGCTCTTCCTTTCTTATATTCTTAGACAATTCAGCTCCATATGGAGGCGGTTTTAAGGACTCAAGAGAATGTCCAAGATCCTTTAAAAAATAAAGTATTTTTTCAAAATGCTCTAATTCCTCTCTCGCTATTGGACTTAGAACTTCTGCCAGATTTGGTTCTGATGGATATCTAAACATCAATTGTATAGCTACTCCTGCTGCTTTTCTTTCACAATGAGCATGGTCAACAAGAATATCTATTGGATTAGATATTGCGAGTTTGATCCACTCATCTGAGGTTAATGACGATAAATATTTAATATGAGAAGTGGGCCTTTTAAAATCGACTAACATTTAATCTTTAATACTCAAATATCCAATGATTCCTTCAAGAGCTAAGGAATAACTTGATATGCCGAATCCACTAATAATTCCTATAGCTTTATCTGTAAGAAAAGATTCTTTGCGAAAATCTTCTCTACTGAAAATATTTGAAATATGTAACTCTACAAACGGGATTTTTGATCCAATTAAAGCATCACGAATAGAAATCGAAGTATGAGTAAAAGCGCCAGCATTTATAAGAATACCTTGGATACTTTTTACAGAATCCTGAATTTTATCTACTATTTCTCCTTCGTGATTACTTTGAAAACATTCAAGATTAATACTTTTTTCTTTAGCAACTTTAGTTAAATCTTTTTCTATATCACTCAATGTTTTATTACCATATATTTCAGGTTCTCTAGTGCCCAAAAGATTTAGATTTGGTCCATTTATCAATAAAATATTCATCATCAATAAAGTCTTTTCTTTACAAATGCTATCTAGAAAGAAACAAAAAAACCAAAACAATTTCACACAAAGTGTCCATTAACTGATAAGTTCAAATAGTGGGGGTCGGTGCCCGAGTGGTTAAAGGGGGCGGACTGTAAATCCGCTGGCTCTGCCTACGTTGGTTCAAATCCAACCCGGCCCACTTTAAAATTGCCCTTGTAGCTCAGCGGTAGAGCACTCCCTTGGTAAGGGAGAGGTCTCGGGTTCAAGTCCCGACGAGGGCATGGCCAAAAGCATTGCTACAAAAGAAGTTATAAGAAATTAGTTAAAATTGATTATTAGCCAGATATGTCTAGATATGTCGACAATATAGCAATTCTGCACTAATATTTGCACTAATTATATTTTTAAAATGACAAGTGCCAACAGCACTTCTTGGGAAAAAGAATTAAGAAAAAATATCTGCACTAATTTTGGTCGCGGAATTAGGGTTAATGGCGAAAATAGCGGTAGAACAAAACTTTTATATGTTTACAACGAAGGGCTAGGTTCTGCCAACAAAAGAACCTCTCAAACCTTACCCATCGAATGGAAGAAAACCTCAGGGATAGAGATCCTAAAAGCTATCGAATTTATAAAACCATTAGTTGTTGAAAAAAACCTAACTCTCAAAGAAGCCACAAGGAGATGGAAAGCTCAATTCATTGGAGAAGCAACGAAACAACCTAATAAAAGTTGGAATGATTTTTTATTAATAAGGCCTCTAAATAAAAATGATGCCAACTATGAAAAGGATTTAAAAGCATATTTAAATGCTGCATCAAAGGTTGATCAGTTCATGCAAACTAAACAAGGTTTAACAAGTAAAACCGAAAAAGATTGGGCTAGGAGAATTAGCAGATTTTTAGAGGAAATGAATAATAATCCCTCTCCAAATACAGGAGTTGAGCTTATAAAAAAATTATCGGATAAATATCTTATTGATATAGAACCTGATGAGAGAAAAAGATATATCAATGCTTGGTGTGAGATTTTAAAATATGGGATCGAAAGACATTCACAGAACGAAAAAAGGTGGCAACCGCCAAGCGAAGACTATAGAAAAGAATTAATTGGAAAATCTAATAGAACTAAACAAGATAAATTAACTCCATATCTAGAGGAGTATGATTTACTTAGATTATTAGATTATCTTGAATCAAGAGATCCTTCATTATTTTTAGCAGTTGGTTTGATTTCTATTTTTGGCTTAAGGCTTTCTGAACTCGCAGTTCTTAGAGCTTTAGATGGCAAACTATATGTTGGTAATATCAAAAATAATATAAATACAAAAGCAAAAAAGGAAGATAGAAGAGTTTTTCCTATGGACCTTTTGGCGAGGAAAAACCTTGGCAAAAAACTTATAGAACTTTTCGAATCAAAAAAGATTACATTACCTATACCAGTCCTAAATCAAATAGAAATGGTAAAAGATAAAAATAAATATGGTGATGTTGGTCAAGCACTAAGGCAATTAATTGAAAGGAACAAAGTTTGGAAAGAGATAATTAAAACGAACCCTGAAATTACTCCTTACAGTCTGAGACATAGGTATGCTCATCAATGCCATAAGGGCTCCACTATTCCAATATCAGTAAAAGATGCTGCTGCTGCAATGGGTCATTCTGTAGAAACTCATAATTCATTTTATGGTTCTTATACAACAGAACTTAGCTTAGAAAAAGCATTTGAAAGACATTTAGAAAACAGAATTGAGGTTTAGTTTTTAGCTAACCATGGAAGGAATATATGTAGACATATCAATAAGCAGTATTAATATATATTTAACGCTTAGCGTTCTTCAAAAAAGTGGCTGAGAATTGACCAAATGGTTATGACAGCTTAAGAGCCTATGTTGGTAAAGAGTAGTTGATGTGAAATATCATCACCCCAACAGGCAGCCACATAATTGCCAGCCCCAGTACCAACTACGACAACTTTTGGGGTCATGAAGCATAGTTGAAAAATACTATCGGTTGCTCAGCCAAGGTACGACAAACTGAGAGACTTATTCAATATTGAGAACGAGTTTGAAGGTCGGGAAAAATATTTTTTAACACTATGAATAATCAAACTTGGCTACCCACAAGTGAAGCAAAAATAGTTCTTGGATGTAGTTCCCAATTCTTAAAGAAAAATCGTGATATTTATGGCGGATTTCTTAGGGAGGAAGATCACTATATTTTCGGTGCGAAAATGAACTCTTCTATTCTCTGGAACGTAGAAGAAATTTTAAAAGAGTTTCACTATAGAGGTCGGCTTATAAGAAAGGGCCAAGAATTAATTAGTGAATTAAAAAAGGAGGCAAGAAAATGAAATACGAAGAATATGGTTGCTTTGATATTGACGAGCAACAAAAAATAGATAATGAAGTGTATGAAAATAAATTTAAAATTAAACGAAAAATAAAAGAGAAAAAAGGAATAGTTAAATTAAAACCTATTCCTCTTTCCCAATTAATGGATCAATGGAAACCAAGAGAGTGGACTGTTGATCTATTTGGGGCAAAAGGTTCTTGTGTTTTATTAGCTGCTGATAAAGGATCTGGTAAAACTAGTTTTATCTACAGAATGGCTGAAGCCCTTGAATATCAAAAAATGTTTATAGGTGAACTTAAAACTAAAAAATCAAAGGTTTTTGTATGGCAAGCTGATGAATCAAGAAATAATAGTTTGGATAAATTCAAATTAATGGACTTACAAAGGCAGAATATTAATTTTCTTTTTAATGATGATGCTGGAGGTGAAGAATTAAATATAGATAAACTTAGAAATTTAATTAAAGATGAAAACTTTGATGTTGTTTTAATAGATAGCGTAACTGGCCTAATTATGGGTAATGGAATATCAATTAAAGATTCTGAATTTTGTATTCCTCTCTATAAGTTAAATAATTTAGCCTGTGAGCTAAAAATCCTTATTGTCATAACAGCCCACTTAAGAAAAGAAGAAAGAACAGAAGTAAACATGAATGATATCTTAGGGGCTGGAACTCAACCAGGAGCAGTTAGTGATGTTTGGAGTATGTGGACTGACGAAAAAGATGATGAGATTTTTTATTTAAAATGTTTGGGCAAAAGAAATTGTGAGAAGGGTATGAAATGGAAATTACAAGGGAATAAAGAGGATTATTCTTTTGATCTAATTGATGCAGATTGCGATGATCTACTACCTACAAAGAGGAATGAACTAAGTAGTAAATTTCTAGACCTATTAAATAAAGAAGAGAAGCAGTTTACTTGTAAAGAATTAGCAGAAGTTTTTAAATGTAATTTGGAACATGCAAGAAGGATATGTATCGAACTATTTACTGAAGGAAAAATTGAAAGTACAAAAATCGTTGAAAAGGTTGGGAGAACTTACTTTAAATATTGGAAATAATATTCCTACTTCTGTAGGTATAGGTTAAGTACATTTTATACTTACCCTATATCCTCACATGTAGAAAAAATATATTGAAAAACAATTTAAAACAAAGGTCAAAGTGTTCGGTTATATCTTTAAAATATTATTTTTAACTGAAATATTTAATTTTTTTTAAAAAATCGAAATCCATTTTTGAATTTTTTTAAATTTTAAATGAATTAATCAAAATCGCATACATATGAAATAAATATAGAAATTATTGACTTAGGGAGTCTTCTTTTTGCCTTTTAGGATCATTAATAAAGGTAATCCAATAAACATTAGGCTCCCATCGATTAACAAAAAAGTATTTAAATTCATTTATCCTTTCCTTCATTAATTTCAAAAGATAGAGGAATACCTTTTTTTACTGGATCTTTCTTCATATCTTCCATTTCTTTCCTTAATTTCTTGTAGTATGCAACTTCCTCAGGATCATTAGAACCAAGGCCATAGCCCATGGTCGCTGCCAGATAAATTCTATGCATTCTGTAAGAACTTAAAGTCATACTGAGATCATAAACAATTAGAGGATAATATTGATACCTTACTAAAGAACAAGTTCTCAATTCACCTTATAGTGAATTGATAGAGATTAAAGGGCTTGGAAAATGTTTAATTTCAAAAATTAAAAATTAAAATAATGAATACATGCAACTCTGCTAATTCAAAATTATTGGGAAAACTTCTTAAAACATATGACTTAACTCCAAAAAATAAACAAAAAATAATAATTTCTGCTCAAAAAAAAACAGCAACTTGGTCAGGTCTTCACAGACTTGCAAGAAAGCTAGAATTCATACAATCATCAAAAAATCAGATAAATTAAATTAATGGAAGAACAAAAAGATAAGCTTGAAAAGATTTATCAAAAATTAAATGAAGAAGATACTGTTTTAAAAAAATGGTATGAATCAATAATTCCAAAAATAATATTGTTACTTCCTTCAATAGCATTTGCTTTAACTTTCTTAAAAGTAAATACCGATAAATCAATTTTAGATTTAATTATCTTTATCGCGGTTGGAGGCTTATTAGTTACAGGCGGTATTTTTTTAAATTACTTTTTATCAAAGGGTAAATAAATTCTTTTAGGTTAATGAATATAATCTGAGTGCTAAGATTAATCAAAATTTTCAGCTTCATTTGTTGATTTAAGATACTTCCTTTCAATTAGATTTCTGATAATTCCCAAACCAAATATCAATATTACGCTTACGATAAATACAATTAAATATTCTTTTTGAAGTGATGGAACTTCTCCATCAATAATTTTTTTAATATTGAAATTCTGATTTTGTAATTCTCTAAATCCATTTCCAGTGGCAACAAATGGTAAATCGGAAAGAAGAGCACTAACAATTAAAGTTAAAAGAAATTTTCTAAACCTTAATTTAGTCAGCCCAACTCCATAACTTACAAAATCAAACCAACCAGTCATTAAAAAACCAGTTAAAAGAAATAAGTTTTTCTCAAGATATTTTTTGGATAGATTTTCAAATTTTTCTAAATATTTTTTCGACATAATTCGTTGAAGTATTTTCCTCCCAAATTTTCTTGATAATGAAAAACTAATTGAACATGCCACTAAATCTGCAATGAAACTTAGAAGTAATCCATTTACTAATCCAAAAAGATATCCAGAAATTAATAAGCAATAAGTTCCCGGTAAGATAGGAATAATGATGCTCGTAAATCTTAAAAGTAAAATTAATAAAATTCCCCAGTTTCCTGATAAAGCTTCAACCACAAAAATCAATCTATATTTGAATAATATATTTATTAAAAATGCTTTTAGTTGAAGAAGAAATCAAAAGTTAATACAAAAAGTAAAATAGCTCTATTTCCAACGTATTTGTTTCCACCATTCTCTTACTTTTGAAGATGTGCAATACCAGTTATCTCCAAAAATACCACCATGCACTGTTTCAGGAAGAATTATTTTCTGCGATCCTTTTAAAAGAGATGATGATAAAGGTACTAAACCGTCTCCATTAGCATTTTTATCTCCAGAAATTGATTTATATGATCCTCTCGCAATAATTTTAGTTATGAGTGATGTTTGTTTAGATCGAATTTCAACTTCACCTCCAATAGAAACGTAATTTATATTTTTAAAAAAATTGCCTGGGTATTTTTCATCCACCAATTTTCTTAACGCAGTAGCTTTTATTGCCTGATGCGGGCTGCCTAATGTAATTAAATTCTTGGCATGAGATTTACCATTAAATATCTCATCATTAAAAGGTTCATCGGATAGATAAAGTCTCAACATTACGCCACCAGAACTATGACCAATAAAATCTATTTTTCTAGATTTATTTTCTTTCATTGCAAGATTCACTGTATCTCTAACTTTATTTAAAATATCTACCCAGCCTTTTTCAGAATTACTTTTAAACCAATCTTTTCTAGTAACATCTACCACATATACTTTTCTTTTGAAAACATTTTCAATTATGTTTTTAGCTTCATCATAAGCTTCTTTGGTAATGAGAAAACCACCAAGAATAATTATTGGATTATTAATCTTTTTTATTAGTGTCTATAAAAAATATACTCTCGCTTAAATGATTAGCAGAAAAATATTTAGATAAAAACATTTTTTGAATATGAAAAAAATTATATATCCTTTCCCCAAAAAAGATAAAGATTTGAAAATTGATTCTTAGTATCTACAACTGCTGTGCTGGTTGAAATTAACTTCCAGCCTGCTTCATTTCTTATTTTCATTATTGCAGCTATTTCATTCTCTTGTCTTTTAGTATTTGCATTTCCTACTGCGTAATAAATATCAATATCATTTTGAGAGTTTGCCATTTTTGATTTTTTTTCAAGTTTTTTATAAAGTTAATATTAGTCAATCTTTCTTCAATCCCCAAATTTTTTAGATAGGGTGATGTAAATATTTTTGTTATGATTTTCCCTTCACCTCAAATCGCTATTGGTTTATTGCTTATAAGTATTGGAATTGTAGTTTCTTTTGATATTAGATTTGATCCTTTAAAAAATAAAAAGTAAATAATTAAGAATTTGATTTATATTTTCTCAGAAATTTGATATAGAAATATGTTCTTTTTACTATTGCTTTCAATTTTTACTTTTATATCAGCTCTAGGCACCTTCATTATTGAGAGATACAGCTTTATTAATGCTCCTTTTCTTCAAAATATTAATTCTGAAAAACCTATAGAAACAAGTCTTACAATAATTATCCCTGCTTATAATGAGGAATTAAATATAGCAAAGTGCTTAAAATCATTAAGTGAAATTAAAAGACCCAGCGTCAATTTTAAAATATTAGTAGTAGATGATTTAAGTACTGACAAAACCTTTTTAGAGGCAAAAAACTTAAAAGAAAATATATTTAAAAATTCAAAAGAATTGGAGATTATTTCATCAGGGAAAAGACCTCAAGATAAAAATTGGGTTGGTAAAAATTGGCCTTGTTATGTAGGTTCTAAAAAGATAAATTCTAAATGGATACTCTTTATTGATGCAGATGTAATTTTAGGAAAAAATTGTATTTATAATGCTCTTTTTAAAGCACGCGAAGATAATATTGATTTATTATCTCTCGCTCCGAAAGTAAATTGCAATTGTTTGGCAGAGTGGATGGTACAACCTATTATGACTAGCTTATTAATGATAGGTTTCCCCATTTCTAATACTAACGATAGTAGAAATAATACATCATTTGCAGCTGGCCCTTTTATGCTTTTTAAGAAAGAATCCTATGAATTGATTGGCGGACATGAAGGCACTTTTGATGAGGTAGTTGAAGATATAGCTTTGGCCAAAAAGATCAAAAATAGAAATTTAAAATTAAATTTTTTAATAGCTATTAAAGATATTTCACTAAATATGTATCAAGATTTCAATTCCCTAATTGAGGGATGGAGTAAAAACTGGTTTTTAGGTTTAGATAAAGATCTCTTCAGATCAATTTCAGGATCAATATTTGTATTTTTAAATTTTAGTCTTCCTTGGTTATTATTTTTTATCTCTTTAATTATTTTGCTTAATAATAATTCTTTAAATATTTTATGCACAACTTTATTCTCTCTTCTGGCCTTATCTACTTATCTTTTTAAAAGAATTTGGTTAAAAGTGAAATATGAAATCCCATCAAAATATTGGTATTTGAATGGCATAGGAGGGATAATTGTATTTTATATTAGCCTGCTTTCGATTTATAAAACATATACCGGAAATGGTTGGACCTGGAAGGGAAGAAATTTATCTAAAGGTTAATTATTTTTTTTAAATAAATTTCTTTTAATGAGAGAAATAAAATCAGAAAAACCTCTCATAAGTCAATATCTAAATATCACAGGATTTTGATATCTTTGAGACCTCTATTATAAATTTTATTTATTAGGTTATTTAAAACTTATAAGACATTGGAAATTACTCTAGTAGGAATTGGTTTATTAATTGGATTTGTCCTCAGTTGGATTATGGGAATTTCGGGAGGGGATGTTTTTATATGGATTTTATGTTTATATTTTGCATTACAAGTTGGGCAATTAATTTTTTCAGAAGATAGTAACGATGATGATGATTTTGGTGGAGGTATTTTAACGCCAGCTTTTCAAGGTAATTAATTTACAACTATTCCAACATCAACTCACTTTTATATATACCTGCTTTTGAAATTTTGATAATAGTTCTTAATCCAAATAATCTTTTGATAAGGAAGATTCTTTTTAAAGGAGTAAATTTTTATCGTAATAAGGATATTTTGTTACATCAATAAAGTTTTAATTAATTTAGGATTTTAAAAATTCTTCATTTATGAGTGAGTATGAATAAGCACAATAATAAAGCATTATCAATCTGTAAATATGTATTAGATTCTATGATTTATAGACAGAAGTCACTTGGTGAAGAAGAAAATTTAAAAAACAAATTAGCATTAATAGAGGAGTATAGAGAATGGATAACTGAGGGCATTTTTGAAAGTAATTCCCTTTATATAATTGATAAAAGATAATTGATATTTACAAATCAAATCATGAATAAGCCTAAATCTAAATTAATTAAAACTTAATAATTATCAATTAATTATTCTCTAAAAAGAGCAAATAATTATGAAAAAAAAATAACTTTTATAAGCTAATTAGTTTAGAACTAAACCACCATCAACTACTAAGTTTTGCCCAGTGACTGCCCTCGACCAAGGGGAAGCAAAAAATAATACAGCATCTGAAAAGTCCTCTGTAGTGGTAACTTTTCTTAAGGGTGTAATGCTGGAAATATATTCAAAAACACTATCTGGAGTTCCTTTGCTAGCATCAGTGACCTTTAATAAGCCTCCTGAAACCATATTTACTGTGATATTAAATTGCCCTAGATCTATCGCTGCAGTTCTTGTAAGTGATAATAATCCGCCTTTAGCTGCAGTGTAATCATGGTAGGGAATTACTGGATTTTGAAATAAATTAGTTCCAATAGATATAACTCTTCCGAAAGAATTATTTTTCATATTTGGTGTAAAAATATTCAGCAGATTTAGAAATCCTTTTTGACTAGTTTCAATCTGATTTTGGAAATCTTGCCACTCTATAGTGTCTATTTTTTTTCTTTGATCACCATTAAAAATAAAGTCATTTATTGCGTTGTGGATTATCGTATCCACTCTGATATTTTGACTTGCCAATTCTTCGTGCATTTTAGAGACTTGATCTTTTTCTCTTATATCCCCTTTTAATAAAATTGCATTCTCTCCTAATGAATCAGATAAATTTTTTGCACTTTCATATGAATTTCTATAGTTGATAATTACTTTTGCACCCTCTCTATGAAATGATCTTGCGATTTCGGAACCTAATCCTCTGCCTGCACCTGTTATTAAAACGGTCTGTTTCTCTAATGGTAAATTCATAATTTTTCGCTGCGAGACTTAATGCTCTAAATTAAATTTTTATTCTAGATTAAAAAATAAAATTGTTAAATGTAAAATTTTTTACTATCAACTTTTGTTTTTGAAAATTGTTTTAAAATAAAAATTCTATAATTTCATCATAATTTTGTATCCCTTTTTAGCTGAGATAAGCCACCCTATAGAATGCTTTTTAATTTCAGAAGAAGTGCCAAGTATTTCGATAATTTTAAAAGAACGCAGATCAAATGCATTAAAAGGATCTATCTCGTCGAAAAGCAATCTTAAGGGTAATTTTTATACTCATAGACCAATTAAAGATAAACCTACAAGCTGGAGCTTTGAAAACGGAGTAACCAAATTAAATGGTGAAGCAATACTTCTTAAAGATGGAAAAATATGGCACCCATATCAAACAAAAATTAAATCACATGAAGTGAACATGGTTTTATTTTCAGGTTTATCCTCAAAATTATCAAGAATTACTAATAACGCAGATTTACTGAAGGCTGCCTCTGGTTTTTTCAGAATTGGGAGTGGGTGTTATGGAGGAAGGATAAATAAGGCCTAGCTTTTCTAAACTTTTGGAATTTTTTATTGAAACAAATTCATTGATTACTTTGAAGGATATAAAATTTATCTTTTAGAAGTTCATATTTTATTCCTATCTTGAAAATAAATCTTATTAGTTATTTTAAATTTTTAGATAAAAAATGTTTAAAGCTCTTGTTTACCTATTGATTGGGAAAAAACAATATTTTCAACGAGAAAATTAAAAATGGAATCATCCAAAGAGATAATTTTTATTGCTTTAGGAATGCTTATTGCAATATTTGCAGGAACCTTAGCATTAAGACTTGGGATAAGCTTAAGGGAATAAATTTTGATAAATTTCAAATCATTATTTCCGCTAGTTATAGGATTTTCATTTTGGATATATGGAAATATCCTATTAGTAAAGAAACTACAAAATAAAACGCCTGAAATAAAAAAATCAAAAAAACCTATTGAGACATACATGGATCAAGATTTAAAAGATAAAAATAAAAATGAGAAAAAAGAATTGATCAATGTGGTCAAAAATAAGGAGGCTTTTCACTTGAATTCTCTTATTACAAAAAATATCTCACTTTTCACAAAAAATCCAAACTATAAAATGTTAGCTTGGCTTATTGTCCAGCTAACCATTTTTTCTTTATTTGTCCTTTCAGTAAATATATTTAAAAATAGTCTGATACCTTATTTTAATACTTGAAATTCAGATGAATTTATTTAATTTAGTTAAATATAATTTTATAAACTAGAAATTTTGTTTTTGCTTTCTTGTAAGGATAATCTATAGATAATAAAGATTCTTTCTGAATTTAAAAGTCATGATAGATCTTAAAAGAAATAGTAAAAAAGAACCTGTAAAAGCTACTGGACTTAGGACTAGAGCATCTTCGTCTTATTCTCCTAATCAGAAAGAGGATTTCAAAATAAGTAGAGGAAGGTTTTCCAATTTTTTAACCTGTAAAAGGTGTTTTTACCTGGACAGAGTAAAAGGTTTAGACCCACCAGGAACACCTGGATGGACATTAAATGAAACTACTGATTTGCTCTTAAAAAAAGAATTTGATTATTGCCGAGAAAGACAAATTCCTCATAGATTATTTATCGATAATGATTTGAGTCATTTAGTTCCTTTTGATCATCCCGAAATAGATGATTGGCGTAACTCTCTACATAAAGGATTGATGCTTCGACATAAGGATACAAATATCATTTTGACTGGAGGAGTTGATGATATCTGGCAGCACAAGATTACGAAGGAATTAATAGTTGTTGATTATAAATCTCAGGCAAAACTTGGAAGAGTAGATAAACAGGATTATCTTAATGATCCATATCATGAGGGTTATAAAATTCAAATGGATTTCTATGCCTATCTTCTGAATGGGATGGGGTTTGATGTTCATAAAACATCTTATTTTTTAGTTTGTAATGCAAAAAGAGATGAAGAGGAATTTAATAAAAGAATGAATTTTGACGAATATTTAGTTCCTTATAATTGGAATATTGATTGGATTGAAGAAGAAATAGATTCAATGGTTTCTTTGATGAATAATGCCCAGATCCCGGAACCAAATCTATCCTGTAAAAACTGTGCTTATTCCGAGCAATATGCAAAGTTGGTCTGTAATCCTGTAAAAGTTGATAATGAAGAGATTCAGGGCAATCTTTTTTAGTCTATTTTTTTGCAGATGATATTAACGCTATGGGATAATCTTATTGATTGACAGTCGATCTAACATAGAGGTATAAAACCCTCTTTTTTTATGTCACCTAACAAAGGCCCAAAAGTCATCAAATATTGTGTAATTACATCTACAACTGCGATAGTTCTCATTTTTATTTCCTTGATACCTATTTCAAAAAAGGCATTTTATTGGAACCAATGCTTTAAAAAAACTTTCCAATGGATTGATAAAAACGAGATGGAGCTAAAAAATTGGGATAAAGCATCAAAAGAAAGTATTGCAGTAGCAGTTTGCAATGGTGCTGTGTACGAACCTGAATTTAAAACAAAATAATTCGATTGACAGTTGATCTAACATAGAGAGATAAAAATCCTCTTTTTTAAATGGATAAAAGATTTATTGCTGAAAAGATAATGACTCTAATTATTTCTTTGTTTGGTTAAATGAAACGCTTATTTGCTTCGTTATGCTTAGTTGTCTTAATTGGTTTGACACCTGTTTATAAAAATTTTAAAGGGAAACAGCTTTGTCTTGCTCTTAAAAATGACCAATTAAATTTAGAGAAGGTAAAAAAATTAGAAGAATATTCTGGTTTAGAAGGTACAGCTGTTTTTAATTATTGTGCGAAAATAGGTGTTATTGATATGGCAACGGAAATTTGATAGTTTTAAAAATTGACAGTCGATCTAAAATAAGGGGCAATTAGCTCTTTTTTATGAACACATTAATAGTTTCAACTTTTGATTGTACTTTTGAAGATTTTGATAAATTTGTAGCCGATTTCCATGAAAAGGAGGGATATAAATATGTCGAAGAATATGAACTCATCAAGGTAAATGAACATAAAAGTCACTTAATACTTAAAGTCAAGGATTTAGCAGGATTTGCAGCGGCTACTAGTACTCCAGAGATGAAAGAGTGGGATAAAGAAAATGGATATAAAGACATTTGTTATTCACTAACTCCAGTTGAATAAATTGAAACGCATACTATTTGCAACGCTTTCTTATTGGCAGATGGCTATTAAGTATTAATGGATAAAACTAACACTTGGTTAATTAGAGTATTTGCTGTTGTTCTTATTTGTGTGTGCCTTTTTGCATATCTAAATGCACAAGCGAACCAACTCTTACTCCGTTCAAAACCTAGTATTGAGGATTTGGAATATAAAGCATTCTTACTCAGACCAAAACCTAGTATTGAGGATTTGGAATATAAAGCATTAGACAAGTTAAGGGCAAATGCTGAATTTGCTGCGAATAGGGATTATGCGGACTATGAAAAATTTGGAAGTATTATTTTTTGCAATACTTCATTCAATAGTAGGATTGAATCAGCAAACTATGCGAAGCAAATGGAATTATATATTTCTGGAAAAGAAGCAGATTTTTCAGAATTGGATACTGCTATAAAAGATTATGAAGACGAAAGATCAAAATGTAGAGACTTTAATCCTTAAATGAAACGCTTACTAATTGCAACGCTTAAAAATAACTTCTAAAAATACTGGTTTTCTTCCAACCTTCTTTTAATAACTCTGCATATTCTTTTCTTGCAGCTTCAATAGTTTCTACCCTGCTACCTTTCATAACTGGTTTACTACTTCTTTTATAGACGCAGCCGTAACTAATCATCATTGCGTCAATGCTTGGAGAAGGCTTGGAAACATCTTCAAATGGTTCAAAGACTTTAATTCTTGATCTGTCCTTACTTATAAGAGTAAATTTTTCCACCTACTGATATTTTTGGAGTAATGATATGTAAATTCCTATTAATGCAACTATTGCTGCACCAACACCCATAACTGTAGTTGGTTGGCTATTCCAGAGATTAGTTAAAAATTCCATAAAATAATTATAGGCAAAAAAAAGAGGGGTAAAGCTGCACCTAAACCCCTTGAAGAACACACTTTGAATCCTGTTACCTCACGTTTAAAATATCTATCTTTGAAAAACGTATCGAAGAACTAAGAATATCCACGAATATCTTTGCAAATACGCGCATATGACATAATTATTAAATAAATACGAACATATCATATTTCAACCAATAAAAAAGACAGGCTGGGAACCCTATCTGTAACTTGGATTATTAGAGTCGGGGCGACAGGATTCGAACCTGCGACTTAGTGCTCCCAAAGCACTGGGCGTTATTTTTCAGAAAACCTTGAGACTTTTGTTATAGCCTAGACTAACTATAGATGGTGGAACGAGTTTGAGACAGCTTATTGCTAAATCTTCGAAGATTATGCAATATGTTTATAGAACTTAGAGCCCCCTCTAGAGCCCCCTCCATTTCAAAGTTAATATATTTAATCACCGCCACAAGTTGAGCATTCTTCGCAATCTGTACATTCGCAAGGACAGGTGCAGCCACACCCACTACATACTTTATTATCAGAAACAGATAAATTATTTAGATAAATATTTTTTAAAAAAGAAGTAAACATAACAAGATAAATTATCTTCGATAAATATAAAGATATTTTTGCTAAAAGTCAATTGACACAATATATTTTAGCAAAAACTATAACTATTTTTGAAAATGAAAATCATTTTTAAATAAGCTTTATTTCTAATTACTAATTTATACATTTAAAAGTAAATAGTTTCATTGTTATTAATCCTATCAACCACTAAGTTGAAAGTAATTATATCCAAAAATAATGTCAGATCATTGTGAATTAAAGTGGCAACCCACAAAGGAACAACTTGATAGCATGATCTTGCCAGCATATACGGAGATGGCAAAACAAAGTGTTGCTTATGTAAATAAATTTGGATGCCCTCCAGAATATGTCGCTGATATGTTGAGAGATATCGCAGATGCTTTAACTTCAGTTCATCCGCAATCAGAGGGAGACTGTTCTTGCTGTTAATACAACAACCTAATGTGCTTAATAAAAATTTCCTTACTAAATTTTTTTCTATGAAGTTATAAAAATGAATAGAGTTGGAAAATATAATTTATTCATCTCAAAATGTTCATAGTGAACTTTTTGATATAGTTTTAAGTAAAAAAAGTGATAAATATTTCTCATAAAAGAATATAGATTTAGATTGCTTCTTTTATTTCCTCGCACGTAGTTATAAAAGGAGCATAAAACTTTTTAGTTGGAGATTAACTCACAGGTTTGGGACTTAAATTTTAGTATTAGAACTGTATTGATTTTGTGTTTGATTTGAACAAGGAAGTTAAAGAAAAATTATTTAACGGTCTAGCGGATTGGATTATTGATAAAGAACCAAATTATCCCTCATTTGCTGAATGTAAATTATGGATTAGGAAACAAAATTCTCAATATATAATCACTAAAAATGATGAGAAAGAAATTCTAATGTATTTGACCTATCTTCCCATGAGCCAACAAATGAATAATGTTTTATATGCAAAATATCTTGATCAAATACTAACTAGGTAAAAGAGAACTTTATGGATAAATACTCTAAGCAAGTAACTGAGGAAGAATGGTTAATATGTCCTAACTGGAAGGAGGTTAGAAGATTTATCAAGAATAAAAATAATACTGATAAGAAGTTAATAAAAAATAAGTAAATATTTAATTTAAACCAATTGAAAATTAAACAAAAAAAAGCCCCCAAAAAGGGGGCTTGTAAATTTAAGAACTTTAAGCTTAACCGATAGCTGGAGCTGAAAGAGCTACTGTTGTAGACTCAGCTGCTGCTAGATCAAGTGGGAAGTTGTGAGCGTTACGCTCGTGCATTACTTCCATACCAAGGTTTGCTCTGTTAAGAACGTCACCCCATGTAGGAACAATCTTACCGTTTGCATCAACAACTGACTGGTTGAAGTTGAAACCGTTAAGGTTGAATGCCATTGTGCAGATACCCATTGAAGTTAACCATACACAAACAACTGGGAATACAGCTAGGAAGAAGTGAAGACTTCTGCTGTTGTTGAAACTTGCATATTGGAAGATCAAACGACCGAAGTAGCCATGAGCTGCAACGATGTTATATGTTTCTTCTTCTTGTCCGAACTTGTAACCGTAGTTCTGAGACTCTGTCTCAGTTGTTTCTCTGATTAGAGATGAAGTAACAAGTGAACCGTGCATAGCTGAGAATAAAGATCCTCCGAACATACCAGCAACACCAGCCATATGGAATGGGTGCATAAGAATGTTGTGCTCTGCCTGGAAAACAAACATGAAGTTGAATGTTCCAGAGATACCTAGAGGCATTCCGTCAGAGAATGAACCTTGACCGAATGGGTATACAAGAAATACTGCGAAAGCTGCTGAAACTGGTGCAGAATATGCAACACAGATCCAAGGACGCATACCTAGACGGTATGAAAGCTCCCACTGTCTTCCCATGTATGCTGAGATACCGATTAGGAAGTGGAAAATTACAAGCTGGTAAGGACCACCGTTGTATAACCACTCATCTACAGTAGCTGCTTCCCAAATTGGGTAGAAGTGTAGACCAATAGCGTTAGATGAAGGAACAACTGCACCTGAGATGATGTTGTTTCCATATAGGAATGAACCAGCAACTGGCTCTCTAATTCCGTCGATGTCTACTGGTGGTGCTGCGATGAATGCAACGATGAAGCAAGCCGCTGCTGTAAGAAGGCATGGAATCATTAAGACGCCGAACCAACCAACATAAATTCTGTTGTTAGTTGATGTTACCCACTCACAAAACTGTGGCCAACCTTTTAACAGCGAAGAACGCTGCTGCTGAATAGTTGTCATGAGTTCGTTATGTTATTGCCTCTATATGAGACGTTTAAGTAAGAACGAAATAAATATTCCGTCCCAGTAAGCATAGTTCAAAAACTCAATAAATGAGTGGAGGAAATCTTATTCCATTGATAAATTATGCTTATAAATTAAAAGCATTATCTAAATCTTATTTTTTTTGAATAATTGCTCAATAAATTAGATAAATTCCAAATACGTTTAATAAGCCCAGCTTATAGAGGGTATGAGAGTAAGTAATTATACTCACAATTATATTTTTCTATTATTAGATTCGTTTCGAGATTGCATTAGGAAGCGTCTTAGCTAAACAACCAACCAAACAAATGAACGAAACAAAAACAGTTGAGAAAGAAAAAATCGTAGCTGAGAAGCTTAACGGTAGATTTGCGATGATTGGCTTTATTGCCCTTATTGGCGCGTATCTAACAACAGGACAAATTATTCCAGGGTTTGTATAAGTGGATTTTATATCTAAAAGACAAGGATATGTACCCCTTAAGGTGGTTCCTTACATATTCTTTGTTGCAGTTGTTTTAAGCATCACAACAACAACTACAGTTGTATAGTTTTTAAAAACTTACATCGTCATGAAAGTCAGCTAGTAGGGATACAGGCTGACTTTTTTAATGGTTGTTGAGCAATTGACTTAGGAGAATCAAATTAAAACCAATAATTAAAAAATAAAATATTAAATTAAACCTTTACTTTTTGAACCGCTATCAACTTATTCAAAATTAGTATCAAATTCAGGTCTAAATTTAGTAAGTTTAGAAATTTCTAATTCAAGTTCCTCTTCGGAATTAAAACCTAGATCCTCATAGGATTCTAAACCTAATGAAGTTTCACGTTTTAAAATTATTTTCATACCCTATAAGTTACTAAATAAATACTAGTTTTTAATAATTTAATTAACTTACTAAGTTGTTGATCCAAGACCGTTCGCCCAATTTATTAATTGACAATCAATTTAGAATGTAAGAATAAGCCCCTTGTTTTATTTATGGAGGAAAAAGGATTTAACGTAACTCAGGGAATGGCTTTGCTACTTTTGAAGCCATTAAACTTGCCTGCTAATTACGTTCTAAATCTAATAATTTACATAACTAACCCAAGAAATAATATTGGTTATTAATTATGCCTCTTGAAGTAAAAAAAAATTAAATGAAAGTTCTTGAAAATATTGCGGCGGATTTAGAACAAAGAATTACTGATGCTTCCATAGGTAATTCTTCTAGGCCAACTATCTTGTTCTGTGGCTGCGATCCTCTACTTAAAAAGGATTTGCATAAACGTGCAAAGCGTATTGGCTTTACTCCTTCGTACTCAATAAAACATCCATCTATTAAAGTTGAATTGCAGAATTTTGGGAATAGAAAAATAGAAACAGATAGGTTTAAGACAATAACTATGGACTACGAAAACTTTGAATTTATTTGCAGGTATCTAGAGAGTTAAGCATCTTTCAAAGATCTATTTTTGTTCTTGTGCTATTGTTAATTAATCTCAGGTAGAGATAAGACTAAGCAATATTGACCAGCTAAAGAATTTTTGAAAAAGAATCCCACCTGCAAGAGTCAAATACTTTCTGATAAACAAGTTGTGTTGATCTAACCAATAGAGTAAATGCAAAAAATGACAATCACTTATTAAGCCTGTCTCTATGAAACTAAACAAACAAACAAATGAAAAAACTAAACAAAAAATATGATGAATTAATGCGCCAAGCGCAACAAGCGACAGGAAGAAAAGAAGCAGTTGGATTAATCCATAAAGCAGCAAAGTTAAAAAATAAATTTGATCAATACGAAATGATGTAGTCTATTTGAAATACATATGTAAATAAATGAATAAGAGAGGAGCTAAAGGTTACTGGATATCGACTGCAAAAATAATTAATCAAGATCTATTTGATGAATATGTAAATAAAGTTGGACCATGGCTGAAAGAGGTTGGAGGCCAAATCTTTGCAAAAGATACAGAGCCCCAAGGAAAAGAGAGGACAGAAGATGCTAATTTAGCCGTCATTTGTGAATTCCCTTCCATGAAAGATGCGGTCGAAGCTTATGAATCTGAAGAATATAGAGAACTTTCAAAGCTAAGAAAAGAAGCTACTGAAAATTCTACATTTACAATTATGGAAGGTTTAGATGAGGCTGCAAAGCTGAGAAGAGCAATGGGCAAGTAAGATATCTAAGTTTTCCTACTCGTTATGAAGCGAATAAAGAGTTAGAGTAAGAACAATGGAAGCATTTGATTGGAGATAACTTCACTAGTCCAAAGCAACTATTTATACCTTCATAAAAAAAAATTAAAGAAATGACTATTTTTATTGGAAATTTATCTTGGGAAACTGAGGTCGAAGATCTTGAACAACTTTTTAGTAATTATGGCGTAGTTAAAAAATGTTATTTACCTCTTGATAGAGAAACAGGAAGAAAAAGAGGTTTCGCTTTCGTGGATTTAAATGATCATAATTCCGAAAAAAAAGCTATAGATGATCTTCAAGATGTTGAATGGATGGGAAGAGAGATAAGGGTCAACGAGGCTGAGAAAAGAGACAGACCCAATAATAAAAAATACAATAAATTTAATAGAAATAATTAGTTATTATTACTTTGCGATTCTGAAGATTATTACTATAAATCAAAAGAAAATTAGAGCTTGCTTATTCGTAACTTATATCCAAAATTCATTAATTGGTTATAAGTCGATTTTATTTGTAAAGAGTTAAGAGAAAGACGTTTCTCCTTATTCTTTTGTAAATAAAAAAACCCTTTGTTATCCATATTTTTCTCAATAGACACAAATTCTTTCCCTTTCTCTAGAATCCAAGGTTCTAATTGGAAATTTTCATCTCCTATTTGATAATCCCATGGATAAATATCATTAGTTTGATTCTTTAGAGACATATTGAATACCTTACCTTTAGCGTAAGTATCCTAATACTTTGTGATGGATATTTTGTGTATATAGAGAGATAGTTATATGTATATGGTGCTTTTTGACTCCTTCACATATTTTTTTTAAAGGGCAAAAAAGACCCTTGCGAGCCCTGATGATGGGGGATTTCTAGGCACTAAATACATCAAAGTACATCCTGTGAGCTCCCCCTACAGCTCCCCTTTCTCAATTTGAGACAGTAAGCAATAAAAAAGAGAGTCTGGGAAACTCTCTTGTATAACTTGGATTTGATTGAGTCGGGGCGACAGGATTCGAACCTGCGACCTAGTGCTCCCAAAGAACCCTCTAAAACAAGGCTATAATTGAGACTTATAGCTATATCAAGACTTTTAAAGGAAAAAGTGTGGACTAAGTAGGCCTAAGAAAGAATAATATGAGGGAAATATGAGGGAACTTTTCAAAAATTTTTATTAACTAAGTAAATTTTTAAGAAGTTGATGACAAATCTTCTTTAAACGATTATCTTAAAAAAAATTTTTTAATTTAAGTTGGGCTTCTTTAAAAATTTACTCAAAAGATTTAAAAATAATCATGAAGAAGAGTTAGATAGAAAATTTCAAGAGGGATATATAGCGGCCAAAAAAGAATTAGAAGCTAAAAAAGCAGCAGAAGCAAAAAAGGATTTAGAAATTAAGGAAGAATCAGATAATAAATTATCGACAATTGAAAATAAACTAGCCTCAATCTCAAATATAAAAGCAAGTAATGATGTAGAACTTGTTCGATCATACTTGAGGGATATAGGAAGAGTTCCACTCTTATCTCACGAACAAGAAATTACTCTTGGTACGCAAGTCCAAGAATATATGCAAGTTGAAAGAGCAGAACTAGAAATTACTGAACTAACAGGAGATAAGCCTAGTATTGACGAATTATCGACCAAATTAAACTTATCTACTTCCGTAATAAAAAAAAGATTGAGAGCTGGACAGAGAGCCAAAGAAAGAATGGTTGCAGCAAATTTAAGATTGGTAGTGAGCGTTGCAAAAAAATATACAAAGAGAAATATGGAACTTTTAGATTTGATTCAGGAGGGAACCATAGGGCTTGTCAGAGGAGTTGAAAAATTTGATCCAGCCAGAGGCTATAAGTTCTCAACATATGCTTACTGGTGGATTAGACAAGGTATTACAAGAGCAATAGCTGAAAAAAGTCGTTCGATAAGGCTACCAATTCACATAACTGAAATGTTGAATAAGTTAAAAAAAGGTCAAAGAGAACTGAGTCAAGAAATGTCCAGAACTCCAACTGTAACTGAACTTGCTAAATACGTAGAGCTTCCTGAAGATGACGTTAAGGCTTTGATGTCCAAAGCTGGGCAGGCAGTTAGTCTTGAAACCAAAGTTGGTGATGGTGAAGATAATGTTTTATTAGATTTACTTGCAGGGGGCGAGGATTTGACCGATGAACAAATAGAGATGGATTGTATGAGAGGTGATCTACATTCTCTTGTACATCAATTGCCCGATCTGCAATGTAGAGTTTTAAGAATGAGATACGGACTTGATGGTGAAGAACCAATGCCGCTAACAGGTATTGGAAGGGTTCTTGGGATAAGTAGAGATCGAGTAAGAAATCTAGAACGTGATGGATTAAGAGGTTTGAGAAGACTCAGCGATAATATAGAAGCTTATTTTTCTTCATAAAATTATTCATTTAGTAATTTTGTTTTCTTAAAGAATAGTTAGTGGAATTCGTTTTTTGAGGGAATTTTGAGGGAAGGTATTTTTGAAGGAAGTATATTATTAGCTGAGACTTACTGCTATAACTGAATCGGGGCGACAGGATTCGAACCTGCGACCTAGTGCTCCCAAAGCACTCGCTCTAACTTTTTATTTTGGCTTCTAGACCGATTAATTTCATAAGAACTTTTGCATTACTTGCAACTGCTGAATATTATTTTTCTTGCATAGCTCTAAACATTGCAGTTTCTAGAGTGCATACTAATTTTGCTGTCATTTCAGGGCGATTTAAGTCCCCTTCCTCAATATCATCTTTTAGCAAAAGATAAGCATTAGAGGTGATCTGCCTAGCTCTTCTTCTTGAGATTCCATATTTTGCGGCAACAAGGGAAGTAATAGATGAATAGGCTTGTCCTTCAGCAACTAATTCAGCAGCGTATGCAACTCTCAATTCTGTTTCTTGTTTAGTTGCTCTTTTATGCATAAACCAAACTAATTCATCTTATTATGCACTAATTTTTGCACTAATTAAGTAATATATAAGATATTTTGCTCTTCAAATAACTGCAAATACTTACTTTATTAAAGTATTTACTTCCCTTGGTAAGGGAGAGGTCTCGGGTTCAAGTCCCGACGAGGGCATGGCCAAAAGCATTGCTTCAACTGAAATTACAAGAAACAAGGCAAGATTAGTTTATAACCGGATATGTCTAGATATAAGGAACTTACACCCTAAACATTTTTAATCGACCGTTAATTTTTAGTTAAGAAATTTCTTTTTGCGTTTTTTGCCTCTTATTAGTTATTCATTTAAAAATTAAAAGAATACATCTTCTCCTAACAATCTAATTAAGCTTGTAACTAGTAGTTAATGTTTTAACTATCGATTTTTTTGGATCTTTATTTGGATAACAATTAACAATTCTATATTTGCCTCCTTTTCTATCAGTCTCAACAAAAGTAAATTGAACAAATTTTTCTTTTTTAGTACTCGAAGAATCCTTAATTTCTACTTTGATTATTTCTTCATTTTTACTTTCAATCAATCTTGATTTACCTCCACAAACACGGACTGCAGTTTCTTTAGTTACGGAAAATAATTTATTTTCATTAGTAATGGATAGTTCATCTTTAGTACTACAAGAAGTAATAAAAAGGAGAATAAAAACTAAAATCTTTTTCATAGTTTTTTAGATGACAAGTTCACTTGAAATTAATTTAAATGTTTCTTTATTAAGTTGGGCAAGATAAAACTGAATTTCTTTTCTATACATTATTTTTAAATACATATTATTGAAACTAATTTAAATTTTGATTGAAGAGAATTAATCATTTTAAAAATTTGCCTTTTCCTCAATTAATGAACATACGTTATCGAAATACTTGCTATTTTCTTTTTTTAAAAATAGATTTATGCCCTCAATACGTAATTTAGTATTGATAATGGGCAAACTTGTTAAAAGACTGTATTTACTTTTAATGGTTTCATTTGGCATCGTTTCGTCCATAAATAACTTTTCCTCATGAGAACAGCAAGGGCATTTATAGAAAGACATATTTTCAATCAGTCCATAAATTGGCATTCCAAAATTTTCATACATAGACGTTGTTCTTATTAAATCAGAATAAGATGATGAACCTGGCAAAGTAACTAAAATCACCCCAACTATTGGACTATCTTGAAGAAGAGTTATCTGAGTATCGCCTGTACCTGGAGGAAGATCAATAAGCAAGAAATCTAATTCACCCCAATCAACTTGATACAAAAACTGATTTAATAATCTTGTTAATATCGGACCTCTCCATGCAAGTGATTGATTTGATTTTGCAAGCATTGCAACAGACATTATTTTTAAGTCTTCATGATCTAATGCAATAAATTTGACTTTTCCATTTTCCTCCTTAGTCAATACGTCTTGTTTACTCAATCCAACAATATTAGGAATATTAGGTCCATAAACATCGGCATCTAAAATACCTACTTTAAAACCTCTTTTTTTTAAATTTAATGCAAGGCCTACAGTTATAGAAGATTTACCTACTCCACCTTTTCCACTACCAATAGCAATTGTCCTTTTAACTCCTTCAATAAATTTGAGATCTAAATATACTTTTTTCGCCCATGAAAAAATTTTTAGTTTATTCTCAATTATTTCTTTTAATTTAATTTGATCTGATCCAAGAAATAGCTTCAAATATAAATAATCTCCAACAACTCTTATATTCCTCACAACGCAAGATGAGATTAGATCACCATAAATTTCTCTAAATTCTAGAGATTTTAAATATTCTTTTACTTGATTCTGTCTAGCCTCATTTTCTTTATTATCCTCATTTGAATTACTCATACATTCAATTTTTCTAAAGCTTTTTGAGATTGAATTCTTACTTCAATATCAGCATCATCTAATGATTGTTTTAGAGATGGTATTGCCTTTTTAGATCCTAATAAACCCAAAGCGATAGCAGCTTCTTTTCTCACATCTGAATAATCGTCACAAAGTAATTTCACTATTTCCCCTAAATATTCCTCGGATAATACTTTTGTAAGAGCTCTCATTGAAAACTTCCTTACCTGCCAATGCAAGTCTGAAATAGCAGAAGAAAGAGATTTAGAAGAAGAATTATCCCCATGCATTTCTAATGCGATGGCTGCATTTCGTCTTACTTCCCAAGAATCATCATTTTCTAGAGAATTACACAATATTGGAACAATACAATCTTCTCTAAAATTTCCAAGAGTTAACATTGTTTCCTTTCTTACTTCTTGATCAGGGTCATTAGCAAGGGTGTTTGCTGGGGTAAAATGGGTTAATTGATTAAGATATCTAAGCGTAATAACAGCCTCTTTTCGTATATTTTTATTCTCTGAAGACAAATAAGGGCTAATTGAGGGTAATGCTTGAACATCATGGATTTTTCTCAATAAAATTAAAACATAAATTATCTGTAATTCATCGTCACTCTCCAAATAGTCTAATAACTTAAGTAAATGATCTTGATTTATTAATTCTTTCAGAGCACTACATGCTTCATCGCTTACTTTTTTATCTCTTTTACTATTTATACACTTCAGCAATGGTAAAACAGCTTTAGCATTTGCCATTTCCCAAAGTGTAGTGACAGCAATAAGTTGAACTGAAGAGGAAGTATCTTCGAGAGCGTGAATCAAAAAAGGGATCGTATCTTCATCGCATTCCTGTTGTAAATTTACTGCAGCTACAAGTCTATCTCCTTCATCATCGGAGGAAAGCATTTCAACCATTTCTTGAACTTCTTCATCTAAAAGATCAATTTCAGATTGGAGAGATTGGTTAAATTTCACAATTATCTAAGAAGAAATGGAATTTGAACAGTTATTGCTCCCACCGGACATTCCTTTTCACAGGGTAAACAAAACCAACATTCATCATACTTCATATATGCTTTTCCTGTATCTGGATTTTTTGCAAGTACGTCTAAGGGACATACTTCTATGCAGGCTTTACATTTATCAAGACATTTACTTTCATCGACTATTACTGGGACGTCCACTCGGTTGCTAGTTAAGGCCATAATTAGTTATTAAAAGAAATTTGTTATTTTGAAGAAATGATTTAAGCGACAGAAACGTCATATTTTTCTTCATTTAAATTGACATCAAATAAATAGGGTTTTAAATCTTCTTTGAAGATTGTCATTTCATTATTGTCAAGACTTTTTTTGATAATGGTGTTGCACATCCACTCTTCATCATTCCTGTTTGGAAAATCTAATCGATAATGATAAAGCCCCCATCGACTTTCAGTCCTGTAGAGCGATGCTTTGGCAGCCATTTCAGCGCAATCTCTTATGAAATGAATCTCCATACATCTCATCAATTCATGAGGATCTCTTGCTCCTAATTCATCTATAACATTTTTATAGTCAATGAATTTTTCCAAACCAATTTTCATATTTTTTGGAGACTTTGGAGGCTGTAAATAATCATTTACAAACCTTCTAAGTTTATATTCAACCTGTGTATGAGGAATTCCATTTGGATTATTTAAAGGAGCTAATAATCTCTCTTTCTCAGTATTAATAAAGTCTGAATCAACATCACCATGATCAATATCTTTTATGTAATCCATAGCATGTTCTGCAGCAACTCTTCCAGAAACAAAAGCTCCTATCATGTAGTTGTGTGGAACATTTGCCATATCACCAGCTGCATAGAGTCCAGGAATGCTCGTTCTCATAAATTCATCAACTTGAACACCTGAAGCAGAATGCCCACTACATAAACCTATTTCTGAGATATTCATCTCAACTCCATCTCTCCTATAGTTTTCTCCTCTTCCAGCGTGAAATCTCTCTCTACTAGGTCTCTCATTATCAAATAATATTGATTCAATTTCAGATATTGTCGATTCATCGAGATGATACATTTTCAAATGCACTGGTCCTTGTCCTGAATTCAACTCTCTCCAGACCTCTAACATCATTTGTCCACTCCAATAATCACAACTAATAAATCTGTTGCCAGAAGCATTAGCTGTATATGCTCCGAAGGGACTTGCTACATATGCACATGCAGGACCGTTATAGTCCTTAATAAGAGGATTTATCTGGAAGCATTCTATATTAGATAATTTTGCACCAGCTTGATAAGCCATAGAATATCCATCGCCCGCATTTGTAGGATTTTCATAAGTACCATACAAATATCCAGAAGAAGGTAAACCTAATCTTCCGCACGCCCCAGTACATAATAAAATTGCTTTTGATTTTATGACATACATGTCACCACTTCTCACATCTAATCCGGTAATACCTATTGCTCTACCATTCTGAGTTAAAACACGTGTCGCCATAACTCTATTAATAACTTTTATTTTATTCCGTTTAACTTGTCGAGATAATATTTTCTTCAAATCCTTTCCCTCTGGCATGGGTAAAACATACTTCCCAACTCTATGAACTTGTTTTAAATCATATTTACCCTCATTATCTTTTTGAAATTTTACTCCCCATTCTTCAAGTTCTTGGATAACATCAAAACCTAAAAGACCAGTTTTGTGTACAGCTGACTGATCTAAAATTCCATCATTAGCTATTGTTATTTCTTTGACGTATTGTTCGGGTGTGGAATTTCCAGGGATAACAGCAGTATTAACACCATCCATTCCCATAGCAATTGCCCCACTTCTTCTGATATTCGCTTTCTCTAAAACAAGGACGGATGAATCTGGTGATTTCTGCTTAGCCTTGACAGCAGCCATACATCCTGCTGTACCTCCTCCAACTACCAAGAAATCAACTTCAAGATTAATTATTTCCATGGGAAAGTTCGTTATTTTATACCTTTTATTATATCCGAAATACTATGATATATCTTGGTTTTAGGTATTTATAGATACTATTGCGCTATTAAATAATTTTATAGGTTAATTTAAATTCAAACCTAATCAAAAAAATCCAGAATAATTAAAAATCTCTAATTTGAGTTTAAAAAAAATGTGTAATTAGATACATAAAAACCTCTAATTTAATATCATCATATATGTAATAAGATTGGTAGATGGAGTTATCTCAACTAAAAGTATTTTTTGAAGTTTCAGAACATCTAAACTTTTCAAAGGCCGCGAAAAAATTACATCTTAGTCAACCTGCAGTTTCTATAAGAATTAAATCTCTTGAAAAATCACTCAAAGTTGAATTATTCAAAAGATCTCAAAACAAGTTGGAATTAACCAAAGCAGGATTAGAAACGAAAAAAGCATGCATGAAAATATTTGAAGAAATATCATTATTGCAAGAAAAATTAAATGAAGAAAAACACCAGCAAGAAAATTTAAATTTATTCTTCAACGTCAATACACAAGAAAATCTCGTAAGCAAATTAATTTTAATTTTCGAAGATTCATTGAAAGAATTAATTAAGATTAATTATTTTTCATGCTTTTCTGAAAAAGAGATATTTAAAAAAGTCAATAACACTTATAATTCCTTCGGAATAGTTTCTTCAGAATCTTCCGGCTTAAATACAAATTCTATTCCTTGCTTCCCAAATGAAATAGTTCTCCTAAAGAAAAATTCAACCAATAGATCATTAGATTTCTCAAATTTAGAAAGTATTAAGAATGAAAAAATATTATTTCCCGAAAACAATTCAGATGAATACTCAATTATTGAAAATAGGCTAGGGATAGCAGGTTATAAATTTGAAGATTTCGATAACAAGAAATTTGTAAGCCCTGCCTTAATTAATTCATTAACTAAAAATAGCGATTGGTTAGCTATTACTACTTTAAATATATTCGAGAGGGAAAATCTAGAGGGTATTGAAATTATAAAGTTAGATGAACTTTTTATCCCTTATACGAAGTATCTTATTTTCAATAAAGGTAATGAAAATAATAATCTAAAAAACTTTAATAAGTTACTTGAACTATTAGTTGAATTATCTTCAAAATCTGTAGATGAAGTTCAGGAATCTTTATTGAGAAAAGATATTCATCACCACAATAATCTGACCTATAAGGATAATTTTTTACCATTTCAGAAAATTTATTCAAATAATATAGATAGAAATAATAAAATCAATCTCGATGTAAAAATAGGAGTTCAACACGATACTATTCAAACATCATTAGCTTCAATAATTCCAGAAAAACTTTGCTTATTTGATTTATTCCTTAATGAATGTAATAGAAAAGAGAACATTTCCCCTAAATGGATAAATCATAATTCTGCCTACCCAATAATCTCAAAACTAAAAACTGAAGAACTTGATTTCGGTATTGTAGGAGATTATGCAATTTCTCATCTAGCAAATCAGGAAACTAATTCTGCCGAAGATATTGTTTTGGTTAGTTTTGTGAGCATAAATCCTGAGGGAGGCGGTTCGAATTTAATATTACCTAGAGATTCCAAAGTCAAATCTTTAGATGAATTTTCTAAAGGATCAACGATTGCAGTTCCATTTTTATCTACAGCTTATGGATCTTTACTTTATAACCTTAAGTCTCAAAATTTGAGAAAAGAAGTAACCTTGAAAGACTACAGCATTAATAATATAAATTCCATTAAAGAAACGAATGTTGATGCATTTGCGTTCTTTACTCCATTTGATTACTTATTAGAATCAACAAAAGATTTTGAAATTTTAAATGAAAGTATTAGCGCACCAATTTCGTATTATGGTGTTTTGGTAAGAAAAGCGTTTTTACAGAAGAATGAGGATATTGTTAAAGCATTTATAAAGTCACTTATAAGTGCGAAATATTGGTTTTATTCAGCTTCCTCAACAATACAAAAAATTAGTAAATGGACTGGAGTAAGCGAAAAAATTGTCAACTCAATTTTAGGAAATAGAGTTGGCAAAGATTGTCATTACATACCTGATATGAAAATCAGGAAAGATTGGATTGATACTTATACGAATGAAATATATTTTGAACCTAGCAGTGTAGATTTTAATCAAACTACAAAGAAAAATCCAATTATTTTTGAGGATTTGCTAAGTGATGCTTATAAAGAATTAAATCTTAAATGACTAAGAATTTATAACTAAGTATTAACAGAACAAAAGAACTAATTAAACTATATATCTGAAGTTTAGGAGCAAAATTTTTAATATTAAATATATTAAAATTTATACTAATTTCAAAAACAACTAAACATAATAAGAATTTAGAAATAACTTTTCCACTACTCAATATTAGATTAAATGCATTTGTGATAAAAAAATTATTTTGGAAAAAATTTAAAATAAGTAAATCAAAAAAATTTGCTATCGCAATTACAATTAAAAATTTTAATAAAAAAGAGGGAATTGCGCTTTTGCCTAAAGTAAATTTATTCTTAGATATATCTTCACGATAATTATAATTAAATGATAAGAGGACCAAAAATGGCGTCAGAAATAATATCCTCAAAGATTTAATAATAATTGCCGTTTCAAGAGAATTTTCGGAATATATTGCAGCACTGCTAATAACTTGCGCAGTGGATTGGATTGATGATCCAGCCCATAGTCCAAAGTTATATGGACTTATTTCAAGTAGTTTGCCTAATATGGGAAGAATAATTACAAGAATAAAACCTGAAAAAGTATTGATCCATAAAGCTGTTGAAATATCATTTTTATTTGATTTAATAACCTTTGAGGCAAATGCTATTGCAACTGGACCACATATACAATTGCCAGCTATTAGCAAAAGTGCAATAGGTTTTTTAATGCCCAATATTTTTGAAAAGATAATACTTATGTAATAAGTTCCAAGAATACAAACAACAATCCAAAAAATCATCATAGGATTTAGAAGTTGTATTTTACTTAATAGAATTTGGCTCCCCATAATAATTATTGCAATTGACAATAATTTCTCATAAGGAATTTCTTGATAAAAAAGATTACTTTGAATTTTAATAATCCTTGCTAGCTGACCAACAAAAAAAGCAAGAACAATTGGATCTAAGAAAATTAAAGAAGAAAGTTTATCAAATGGCGTTGAGAATGAAATTATGTTTATAGCTAGAATTATGAGAACACATATCATTGCATTAATTTCAATGTTTCTTCTTTAATTAAATTGAGAATTTTTATTTTTACTTTCTGAAATTCTTCAAGAAAAGATGAATCTAAACTTCTAGGCCTAGGAATATTAATTGGGATAATTTCTCTAATGTGACCAGGGTTTACGCCCATGATTATTACTCTATCTGCTAACAAAATTGCTTCATCAACATCATGAGTTACGAATACAACTGTTGTCTCAAACTCCCTCCAAATCTTTAGTAACATTTCTTGCAACAAACTCCTTGTTTGAGCATCAACAGCTCCAAAAGGTTCATCCATTAAAATTATTTTTGGATTAGTTATTAATGCTCTTATGATGCTTCCCCTTTGCTGCATACCACCAGACAATTGATTTGGATAAGCTTTTCGATATTTTTCCAAACCCACAAGTTTTAAATATTTAGTAACTTTTGCTTCAATATCTTTACTGTTAAACTTTTGAAGTTTAAGTCCATAACCTACATTTTGTTCTAAAGTTTGCCAAGGAATTAAGGAATTTTTCTGAAAAACAAACCCTCTTTCTGGACCTGGTTTCCGAACAACTTCATCACTTACAGAAATCAATCCTTCATCTGGCTTTGTAAAACCAGCCAACAAATCTAATAACGTCGATTTACCACAACCAGATGGTCCAAGAATACATGTAAACTCTCCTTTGCTGATTTGAAAGTTTACATTTGAGAGTATGATCTTTTTTTTATTGTTTGTATTAAATGTTTTGATAACATTATCGACCAAAACATAATTTTCTTCGATTTTTGATTTTTTAATCATTTAAATGCCATCCTTTGAAATAGTTCTCCAAGGCATGAAAGAATCAGTTATTTTTAGAACAACAAATGAAGAAAAGGCACCCATTAATCCAATAAGTACCATTCCCATAACTATGGGCGGATATTCTGAAATAACATAAGATTCCCAAGTTTTGTATCCAATACCAAATCTTCCAGCAATAATTTCAGCTGTAACTAAACAAAACCACGCATTACCCATACCAATAACCAAACCAGCACTAATACCTGGTAATGAACTTGGTACTATTATGTCTTTAAATAATTGAAAAGAATTAGCTCCTAATGATTGCCCAACTCTAATCATCAAACGATCAGATAAAGAATTTTCTACTGCCTTTTGAGTACTTATAAGTATCGGATAAAAAGCTCCAACAAACGTTATATAATACATTCCTGATTCGGCATCAGGAAACATTAAGATTGCTAATGGTATCCAAGCTACAGCAGGGATTGGTCTCAACAATTCTAGAGGAGTTGCTAAAAAATCTTCTAATATCTTGGATGATCCAATTAGTAATCCAACAAAGATTCCTAATATTGAGCCAGAAATAAAACCTCCAATAACTCTAAGAATACTTGCTTTGAAATGAACCCATGGAGAATCATTAATGAATTGAATGAAAGCATTTATAACTTCAACAGGTGTAGGAACGAAAACAAAATTTATAATGAAGTTAAAATCTATCCAGCATAAAAATTCCCATAATAAGAAAAACAGTATTATTGATATTAATTTTCTAGTGTAGGTTTTTGAATTAATTCGAATTAATTCCCATAACATTAATCGCTCTTTTCTATATGATTTAAAATAAAAATTTGATTTTGAAGAAACGTTAGTTGGAGTCATCTTTAATTTACGAAAACATCTCCAAAATTGGAGATGTTTATTGATTTTTTTCGAGTTTTAGTAAAAGTAGATTTACTTAAATATATTTTTTAGAGAGAGTTTTGAAATCTAAGACTTCAGAATTAACTGACTCTGCAAATTTATCTGCATCTGATTTCAATAAGAAAGAACTAATCATTCCATCCTCATCAACATAAAATGCATTTGTAGCAAATAATTTCCATCCTTGGAATCTGTCGTGAACAAAAAGAACGCTTGGAGTCTTTGATTTATATTTGCCGTTCAATGCTAAAAGCATATTTTTAGTCGAGGCAAAGTTCTTAACTTTCTTTTGTCCTTCAAACCAAATTTGGGCTGCCATTTTTGGATTTTCTATTGTGGAAGAGTCATATGAATCTTTTCCTGTGATGACATAAGAAGCACCTTTTTCGCTTTGCTCATCAACAGATGTTCCTAATTCAGAGACTGCCGCCTCTAGGAAAGAGTCATCGATCCAATTTCTCACATCACTTGGCTGTATTGATTTATCTTGAATCTTTCCAAGATCTTTTAATACTGCAATGCTATTTTCCAAAGCAAGTAACTGAACTTCTTTTATCTCAGGTGTAAGAGGTTGTAGTCCAGATGGTCCTAAGAACATATAAACAACTTCTTTATCTATGCCTGACCACTCTTCAATACTCGCAGATAACTTTTCTGGAGTCTTTTGAAATTTATTATTTGCTTGAATTACCGACTTCATAAAAGCTGTAACAACTTCAGGACATTGCTTTGCAAAATCTTCCCTTACAGTTATTCCATGTAAAGTAGGGACGCCTGTTTGGGCTCCATCAAAAATTTTCTTAGCATAACCTTTAAAGGGGAATAATTCTCCAAATGGGACAAAATCAGCATGAGCCGCAATCTGATTTTTCTGTAAAGCAGATCCTCCAACAGCAGGCGCCTGACTTATTAAAGTAACATCCCTTTTGGTATCTAGACCGGCATCGCTTAACGCTTTTAGTACCATGCCATGCGCAGCAGAGCCGAATGGAACAGATACAATCCCACCCTTTAAATCTGTCAATTTAGTAGCAGAACTATTAATTGGAACAACAACTGCATTCCCAGCCCCATTAGGGCTGTAAGCCAATGTTCCTATGTAAACAGTCTTAGCCTTGCCACTACCCTCTCTTCCTTTTATTAGATTGATAACTGCAGGGAAATCTCCCATCAAACCAATTTGTATTTGATTCGCAATCATTTTATTTGTAATTGGAGGTCCAGAGGTATAACTTGACCATTCCAAATCGTACTTTAAGCCTTTGTATTCTCCATCAGTCGGAAGATTATCCTTAAAGATTTCTAATTCTCTAACAACAGCTCCCCCCACAGCGGTATTAATTACTTGATCTTGCGTTCCAACATGAATTTTAGAGCAAACCGCTTTTCCTGATTTTTTTCCAAATGGGAATGCATTAGCCTGAGGACTTAGAAACGATGTTGCAAAAGAAAGTGCAATAATTAGTTTCCAAAATTTACCCCTTTTGTAATTAAATCTTTTGGATAAATTTTTATTTGGATGATAAGTCTTCATAATAAAAACTTTGTAAATACATACATATTGAATAATCAAATTTCTTATACAAAAAAGTTACTTATGATACACAGAATTCATAGGCTTATAGTTCTTGTTTATAAGCAAAATCACTATAAAAAAAATTAATAGTTATTTAGGAATTATTTACCTATTAAATCTCTTAAAGATCTAATTCTAAATTTAATTTTTAAATTTTTTATTGGTTTTGTTTCTCAAATGCTTTTATACTCTCCTCTCTAATTAAGCTATGGCAAATTTGTCTCAATTCTATAAATCTTTTTGAATCTGTTGTTTCTTTATCCCTTGGTCGAGGAAGATCAATTTTTAAATCTCTTTTAATTTTTCCAGGGAGCGTACTCATTAACAAAATTCTATCAGCCAAAAAAACAGCCTCATCAATATCATGAGTTACGAAAACAACAGTTATCTTAAATTCTCTCCAGATTTTCAGAAGATTTTCCTGCATAATAATTCTTGTTTGAGAGTCAAGTGCTCCAAAAGGTTCATCCATTAATAAAACATCGGGATAATTTGCTAATGCTCTTGCAATTCCAACTCTTTGTTGCATTCCTCCAGATAATTCATTTGGATAATGATTTGCATATTTTGAAAGGCCAATCATATCTAAAAATTTTACAGCTATTTCTTCTGGAGACTCATTCCCCTTTTTATTGATACTAGGGCCAAATGAAATATTCTCTTTTACTGTTTTCCAAGGATATAAAGAATATTGTTGAAACACCATCCCCATTTCAGGACTTGGTTTATTTATTACCTTATTATCTAAAGCAATTTTTCCATTAGATGGATTTACAAATCCTGCGATGCCATTCAACAGTGAAGACTTCCCACATCCAGAAGGTCCCAATATGCATACAAATTCTCCAGGATTAATTGTTGCAGAGATATCTTTTAGGGCATAAATTTGCTCATTACGAGAAGAATAGCTTATTGAGATATTATCAATTACTACTTTCCCTTTTGTTTTTGTAAATATGTTTTGATTCATTGTAGAAAATTTAGTTTAAGAATCTATTCCTGATGAATAGGAAAATTTTTTAGAAGAGTTTCAGCAACAAAGCCAACTTTTGAATCTTCAAAAGCCTTACCAAAAATAGTTACACCAAATGGCATACCATTTTCATAAAAAGCAGCTGGTATTGAAATTCCACTTAAATCTAAAATATTTGCAAAATATGAATAGTATCCTAAGTTGCTATTTAAACCGATAGGATTTTTTTTAAGATCAGAAATTTTACATAATAAACCCACTGTAGGTGTCATTAGAAATTCATTAAAACCTAGTTCCGATTCTAAAAAATGTTGTATTTCTTTAACTCTCTCTTGAGCTTCAAAAACATCTTTACCACTCCACTTTTGACCATTTTCAAGAATCTTTAAGGTTGTATCTAAAACAGCATTTTTATTTTTTGTAAGGAATTTATATAGAGAGGAGTATCTTTCAGCTACCCAAGGGCCATCGAATAACATTCTTCCTGCCTCCAAAAACATCGAGAAATCTATCGTAATAATCTCAATATCATCTTCTTGAAGTTTTTCTAATAAATTTTCATATAATCTTCTTGCCTCTTTATTGCCAAAGAAATTTCTTTGTTTATCTTCAGGAACTCTTATCTTAATTCTTTCCTCAATTTTCTGAATTTGAAAATTTCCTCTTTGGAAGTCATATCGTAAAGTTTCATCTTTTTTTGAATCAGAAAAAGCAATATGAGCTATTTCTAGAGCATCTTCTACCGACAAAGCAAATACAGATGGGCAATCAAGACTGGGACAACAAGGGACGAAACCTTTAGTACTTAAAGTTCCTTTAGTAGGCTTTAGTCCAATAATATTATTCATAGCAGCGGGTATTCGTCCTGATCCACCTGTATCAGTTCCAATAGAAAAACAAACTTGTTTTTTAGCAACTGAAAGAGCAGAACCTGAACTAGAGCCACCAGATATATATTCATCATTAAAAACGGAGGTACAAACTCCATAAGGCGATCGAGTACCATTTAATCCAGTTGCAAACTGATCGAGATTTGTTTTACCAATGCAAATTGCTCCAGCATTTTCCAAAGCTTGTACTACTGGAGAAGATTGTTCTGGAAAGTATGAATATTTTGGACATGCTGCTGTAGTTGCTAGACCCTCAACGTCAATATTATCTTTTACAGAAAAAGGTATGCCCCATAATGGTTTATTCTTTCGTGATGATGTAGAGACTAATTCTGCAATTTTGATAGCCTCTGATCTTTTCCTAAGAGAAATCCATATTTTATCCTTTGAGTCTTTTTCAATTCTTTCATAACAGTCATTTATAAGATCAAGTGGGCTCAAACTTGAATCATCATATAAATCTCTGATTGAGTTTAGATTAAATTTATTTTTCAAAATAATTTACTAATGTGAATAAGGATTATTAAAAAAAAAGAGGGTTTTACCCCCTTTTTTTTATGAATTAAATGTTAATCCACAACTTTTTCTAAATAAGATGGATCGAGGAATTTTTCGTAATCCTTCCTTTTAAGTTGTTTTGGTAAACGTTTCTGTGAGACAAGAAACTTAGATGTTTTAACAAGTGTGTCTGCAAAACCTCCGATATCATCAGATGTCCCCATATATTGAGAAGTTAGCTGTTTTTTGCAAGGAACCATTTCTGTGCCTTTCATCATTCGAGTGGCATCCTCCAAATCCAAAGATAATTCTTCAGCAATTATTTTTGCCGTTTTTGCAGGATTATTGATCCAGAAATCAATACCTGCGCATTCAGCTTTAACAAACTTTTCAACATATTCTGGATATTTTTTGGCAAACGACTTCATTACAACTCCAACGTCCCAAGTCGGATAACCTCTTTTTTCCATAATTCCAGAAGTCATAAAAATGTTACCCCCTCTTTTTACAGCTTTGTCTAAGTTAGGCTCCCAAAACCAAGCTGCATCAAGATCTCCTCTCGCCCAAGCCGCTGCAATATCATTTGGTCTTAAATCTAGAATTGTCATAGATGATGGATCAATTCCTTCATCAGCAAGAGCTTGCAGTAAAAGGTAATGAGTTGTGGAACCAAAAGGAGCTGCAACAGTTTTTCCTTTTAAATCCTTGAAAGATTTTATATTTGCATCAGTTCTGACAACCATTGCTTCTACAAAATCAAGCATATTTAGAACCATAATTCCATCAATTGGTAGTTTTCTTGTAACTCCAATTGCAGTAGGAGGATTACCTAAACCTCCAAAATCCACTTGTTTTGCGGCGATAGCTCTTAACATGTCTCCTCCACCACCAACTTTGATATGCTCAACTTCTACACCAGGCATTTCTTTTTGAATAAGACCTAAATTCTTTGTAACCAACTGAGCATTTACTAAGTTTAAATAACCCACTGTAATTTTTTTTGGTTTTGCAAATGCTTCAATGGGAAAAGTCATCATTAGAAGTGTCATTGCAGAAAGTGATCCAAAAAGAGTTTTGGACACTTTATTCAAAATGTTTTTCATTTTTTTTAGATAAAAATCTTTAAGGATAAAGGTTGTTTTTTGTCCAATAATGGACTTTGGCTTGATAATTGAAGCCTAGGGCCCGAGATATCGGGTCCAAGGCATCAAAATTCTTCCTATAAATCGCATAAATATATCAAGACCAATTCCTGTTAGGCCTAAAACTATTAATCCCATAATCACAACATCTGATAACAAAAACTTTGCCGCATCCCAAATCATCCAACCAATCCCTGCAGATGCCGCAACAATTTCAGCAGCTACTAATACTGTATAAGTAAAGCCTAGTGATATTCTCATTCCTGCAAGTATTGTTGGACCAGCTGCTGGCAGATAAACATTGAAAAGTATTGTTTTTTTTGATGCGCCTAAACCTTTGGCGACTCTTAGGTAAACAGGATCAATATTTTGAACTGCTTGTATGGTGGCTATTATCAGTCCTGGCAATGCTGCTAAAAATAGAAGCGCAAGTTTTGATTCTTCTCCAATACCTAGCCACATTACTAAAAGTGTATATAAACCTAGAGGGGGCAATGGTCTATAAAACTCTATTAAAGGATTTAATAGGGCTCTAGCTATTTTTGATGCCCCCATTAAAACGCCCATTGGAATACCTACAATGCAAGCCATGATGAATGCAGCTAATATCCTATTTACACTTGTGAATACATGAACAAATAATGTATTTCCTTGGTAACCTTCAGTTGAGACTTCTATAAAAGATTGCCAAATTTTTAAAGGGCCTGGGAGAAAAAGTTCATCAGCCAAGCCGGTTTCAGTAACTACTACCCATGTAATAAATAAAATATTTACAGTTAACATTGAATACGCAAAAGTTTTTTTACGCATAAAAGGAGGAATGAATCTTTTGATATTTCTTTTATTTTTTAATTGATTATTTTTCATTATTTTTATAAACCTTCTTCAATCCCTAAAATTTCAACAATCGTCAAAGCATACATTTTTGCAGCAATAACAGCTTTAGTTATAGAGATACTCTCATTATCTGGAGCCCAACCATCCTCTCCAGGACCAAAAGTAACTGCATTTATTCCAACTTCTCTAAATCTAATTGTGTCGTTAAACGCATTTTTTCTATTTGGGATAGCTTCTTCACCCATAAATTTCGAATAAACCTTATTGATTGATAAACAAGGTTCTTCATTTAAAGGAACTGGATCAGTGGCAGGAACAAATAATGAATCTTTTACTTGATTTATTTTGTAAGTGATATCTTTTCTATCTCCCACAAAAGACTTAACTTCATTTTCGATATCGAGGATTATGCTTTCAAGATTCATCCCAGGAACAATTCCCACAACAGCAAGAGTTATTGTGCAAGAATCAGGAGAGAACTGCATCTCCCCAGGCAAGCCCCCTCTTATACGAACAATTGTTGTGCAAGGGGGGGTATGACCCATGAAATCAGTTATTTCATGAGAAAAAGGCATTTTTTCTAAATATGAAATTAACCGAGCCGCTTCAACAATTGCATTATTACTTGTATCAGGACGCCAAATATGAGCTTTGTCTCCCTCGATTGTTACCTCGATAAGACAATGTCCTCCATTGGCTATAGACAAATTCATACCCCAATCACCCTTAGTAGCATCACCACCATATGCAGTTGGTTCTGCAGTAATTGAATAATCAGCTTTAATTCCTATCTCTTTAGTTAGATATATTGAACCATGAGTTCCATCTCTCTCTTCATCTACGCAAAAGCAATACATTAGATCGCCTTTTAACTTGATCCCATTTTCAACTAATGCTTGAGCAGCAAGAATAGTACAAGCTAGGTTTCCCCTTGTATCAGATGATCCCCTAGCATATAAAAGGTCGCCATCTCTTGTAGCCTCAAATGGTTTGTAATTAGTTTTATTCCACTTATGAGGTTCTACAACTGGGTATGTATCCATATGGTCATTCATCATTAAAACAGGACCCTTCCCTTTACCTTTTAAAATCCCAACAACATTTGGTCGATGGGGAACACTTTCGTATCTTTTAACATCCATTCCTAATGCTTCTAATTTACCTGAAATAAGCATCGCAATTGCTTCTTCTTCTCCTCCAGGCAAGTCAGGATCAAGTGGGTCGCAAGCTCTTGGTTGTCCTGCTTTTATTAATTCTGCAGCCAATTTGAGCCACCTTTCTTCAGTTATGCCATTTAGAATTTTCTGCTCAAATTCTGAAAAATTTTGATCCATTAAGTAATATACATTGATCACAAATTAAAAAGAATCAAAAACTTTGACTGTATTCAGTTATACGAAAAACGAATTGAAAACTTGACTATAATGCAAAAAAATCATCACCCTATTTATATTTTGGAATCCTTTTTTCGAAAAATTAAATTTTTCTTTGAAAATTAATTCAAAAGTTGAGTTGGAAAAACCTAAAAATTTCTCATTAAAAAATGAAAAATCTTCAAATTTATAAATACGTAGATGCCATAGCAAGAACTGGTTCCATCCGTAAAGCTGCAACTGAGTTTTCGATAACCCCATCAGCACTAAACAGAAGATTATTAGCACTTGAGGATGAGTTAAAAGTAAAAATATTTGAGAGAATCGGGAACGGCATGAGATTAAATCAGGCTGGTGAAATAATAGTCACTTTATTTAGATCTCAATTAAGTGAGATCAATAATTTAAAATCGCAATTAGCTGATTTTTCAGGTTTAAAGAGAGGTCAAATTTCAATTATTTGCAGTCAAGCTTTGTTACCTTATTTTTTACCAACCCAAATAGACCAATTTCAGGACAAGTTACCAGATATCAAATTTAATATAAATGTTGGTGACGGTGAAAAGGCAATTTCATATTTGAGAGATTTTAAAAGTGATTTAGCACTTATTTTTGAACCTGTCCGTTCAAATTACATTGAAACTATATCGACCATTAGTCAGCCAATACAAGCTGTCATGTCTCCAGAACATCCTCTTTCAAAATTCAAGAGTATAAATTTAGCAGATTGCCTGAAATATCCTTTAGCTCTTCCCCCCTCCCCATATGCTGTTAGAGAAATTCTTGAAACAGCCGCAGCAGAGGAATCTTTAGATTTAAATCCGACTGTAGAGGCTGAAAGCTATATTTTCCTTCATAATTTTGTATCAAGAAAAAAAAATGCTATTTCCTTTGAAGTAGAAATAGACGTACCAAAACAATCGCTTGATAGATCAATTTCAACTGTCCCTATTAATCTTTCAAAATCTCATCAAGGACAAATACATCTACTTAAACTTCAAGGAAGAGCGTTCTCAGGGGCAACAGAACAATTTATCAAGCAACTACTTTATGTTTTTAATAATTAATAGTAAAAAAACTTTATTCAATTGAGGAACAAAAATTCAAGGATAAAGCAACAATAATTATCAAAATTTGAATATACCCAATTTTTTTTTGTGAAGTTCTTACCTATAAGTTTGATTTTTATACTAAATAAACATTTTAAATTACAAGAATATAAATCTAAAGATTAAAACTCAGAATAATATCAATATATATTACTTTTTTGTGTAACCAATGAATTTGGTATAAATCAATACTTTATGGGACTATGAGTGAAATCAAATAAATTCTCGCTTATGGTACAAAGAATTAAATGGTTTAGTGCTTGCACAATAATAATAGCGATGGTTTTTCATGTAATGGGTTGGACTCCATGGAATAGTTTGCTTCAAATGCTTGGCGCTGCAGGTTGGGTTTATTGGGGAATTAAGTCTGGAGAAAAAGCAATAATTCTAAATTTTCTTCCACAGTTTTTTATTATTATTCCAGGTCTTATTATTCTTTACTTCACGAAATAAATTTAAATCATAATGATTAAATTTCTTATCTAAATAATTTAATTCTGAAGCATCTATAAAAAATAAGCATTTTATGTTTTTAATTATTTTTATGTTCTTTATTATTTAAAATTTTTATAGCTTGATAAATTTTTAAAATAATTATTTATGCAAAAATCACCATTTTATCTGTCATTATATTTAAGCGCTCTTCAACTTCTGATGCAAAGCAGTGGTCTGTTGAGTGCCTAAAATCTCCTAAAATAACAAAATTATATTCCTTAGTTTTTAAGAAATTTTTTAGAAATCAACAATTCTTTGGCAGTAAGTATCAACAAGTTTTACTGGGACTTTGACTTTCTTAGCAGTAATTATCTCGTTACTTTCAGCTTGCTTATCACTTCCACTGGAGTAAAAAGCAAAATATCTTGCACAAACCTCCCTGTAGTAGGCCAGTTTTGCATTTTCTTTTAAACTTCCCGCTATGGAAAACAAATTAATAGCAATAATCGCCAATAAGATTGTCATTGGATACTTTTTAAAAAAATGTATAATTTTATTTTTCATTTATTTACGTAAAATAGGTGGGTGGTTGAAGTAGTAAGCGTTTCAATTTTTATTGTTAACTAATCCATAAATACATAAAAGAGGATTCACTATTAAAACAATCCAAAAAGGAGGAGGAGGACCTCCATCAACAATTGTCCCAGCGTTAAAAGTATTGAATAAAGCTACTGCTAAAAAACAAAACATCAAAGCTAATTCACCTGATAAAACTTTTCTTAAAGAGGCCTTATCTTTTATGGAACTACAAATAATCAATAAACAACCAATTCCCAAATTACTAGCTGCTACAACATCTGCAGTACCTCTAACAAGAAGCAATGTTTCACTTGAGGCATCGCCTGCAATAGTTTCCACTGAAAAGATGAGTAGGGAAATAATTAACAATCCCAACAGGATATGCAGTGCTCCATTAGTTTTTAAAATATTTTTTAACTTCATAACAAAAGGAGCTTATTGCTTCTTATCTTATATCGACTGTCAATCAATTAATAATTAATTAATTTTCTATTTTCATCTCTTTTATTTATTCTTAGCCCAATGAACAGCATCCATATAACTGCAAAGACTATTGGTAAGAAAACGATAGCAAGTTTAATCATTTTAAAAATAGTGTTTTTTGCAAAATAATAACCTTTAAATAAATAACAAAATATAGGTACTATATCTAAAAAAAGTAAAAATATTATTTCTTTGATTCCTCGGGGATCCTAGCAGAATTGATCAACATAAATGGGATCTTGGAAATCAGCATTTAATCCAAAATTCAGATAAATTTGATAAAACTTTTATTCAGTAATGTCACTATCGTCATACCGCATGCACAGAATTTATCTTGCAGCGACCATGAATTATGGTCTTGGTTCTAATGATCCTGAAGAGTTAGCTTACTACAACAAAATCAGAAAAGAGATGGATGATATGAAAAAAGAACCATTTAAAAGTGGCATAACTATAAATTTGGATAATCTCGAAGAAATATATAAATGAATCTAAATACTTTTTTATTAATTGATGGGAGTTTGATGCTTATTGGTCTGCCCTTTATTGATGATTCTTAAAGGCAAAAATTGATAAAAAATTTTTATACATTTTACCCATATTTAAATTCAATTGTTGATCCTTTATCCGTATATGGGAGTACCTCAAACCGTACATATTTATTAGTCGAATGGTCTCTCTAACTAGTTAGAACATAAATGTAGTCGTTATGAGCAAATGTCTACCAAATCCACACTAAAAGAAGATTATAAATCTGAGATTGAAGAAAGATCAGAAGAAGAACTTCTTGAGGAAGAAATCAGGAATCAGCAAACATTGGATAGCTTTGTTGAATCTGATAAAAACTGGAGCTGATTAAATTTTATTTATTTAGGAGAAAGTTATGAACTTAAAAAGATCACCATTCTCAATTCTGGACAAAGACAAAAGAGAAATGGATTATATCAAAGGAATTTACAAGAGAAAAATTCAAGCTGAAATTGAATCTTATAAAGATCCCGAAGACGAAGATAAGAGAGATACAATCCAAGCTCAAGATGTATTGATGCTTAATAGGATCTCAATTTAGTTATTTTTTTTCTTCTTTTTCTTATCTTTCTTTTTCTTCTTTACCTTTTCATAAACCACATCAGCCTTTTCTTCAATACTGTCCAGCTTATTTGAAAGTTCCTTTAAAATTTCTGCTTTTCCTTCTTTAACTGCGGTATTTTTTAGCTCAATAATTTTAACAGGCTCTTCTTTAACAACAATATCTTTTGTCTATTCAGTTTTAATTCCAAGCTTACCTTTTATAAAATTGGCTATAAAGATAAGAACAGGTACATGGGCTAGACCACCTATTACTATTCTTGTTTCTGAATAAGCCATTTAATAGTTAAAAATTCTGAGATATTTAAGCATAAATTTAATTTTTAAATTCGTTTTATTAAGCCAATAAACATTAATAATCATTTCTTGATTCGTAGATCAATAATCTTGCTATTAATTGATTAGAGACTTTTTTATTAAATGCCATTAGACGTATTTCTAATGAACATGTGTGTTGTAGTTATTGCTTTGCTAATCAGAAGAGAAATCAAACTTAAGAAGGCGAGATAAATCATGAAAACACAAATTTTTAAAGAGCAATACATTCCAAATATCCATGCCATTACTCTTTTACTAATGCTTCTTCTATGTCTATGGTTACCTCTAGCACTAAGATTCTTATTAATAATTTAGTCTAATTAATTAGTTAATACTCTAATCCTTAAACTCTGCTATATCGAATTTTGTTTTAAAGATCTTATATGGAACTCCTATTCGCATTAATCTTGTATAAGTTTGCATAGTTAGTTTTTCTACTAATCACTAACCCAACTTGTGATTTTCGTTGTGCTATAAATATGTCCTCCAGATTCTATATTCTTAATGGTTTCAGGATCTGAAAAAACATGCTTAGCCACACCTTCTTCAGCTTGATGAATAACAATAACTTCTTTTGGATCAATTAAACTTTTGCCACGATATATAGGAGTAAGTCCTACCGTTTTATGAAATGCATCTATCTCTGGACTATCAAAAATTTTTACCCATTCCTCAAATGTATTTGAAAGTTTAAAGGTGAAAATAGTAGTTTCAATAGTCATAAAAAAAAGCTCATTGCTATTTATTTTAGATCGACTGTCAATAATCAAGAAAAAACTGGTGGATAAGGTGTTTGTCCATTCATTAATGATGTGTCAATTGGTTTACAGATATTCATCAATGCATCTTGTCCGAACCCTGGACCAGAGGGTCCATCTATAAACTCCTGAAAATCCTCAGCTGAAATACCCTCTTTTACTTCCCAAAAACAATATACAGGACCAGTTTTAGTTACGGCATTTGCAGAATGGTTAAAAAATCCTTTTTCTTTATTAGCTGCTACCGCATCATCCCATCCACCACCTGGTGACATTGCCACATAAGCTGTTTCCCACCATTTTTCAGCTTTTCCTGCCTTAAATTCATGATGAACAATATAAAAAGTTGATGCCATAAAAATAATATTTGAGCTGATAATAAAGTTACTTGATATAAGTAAAGGGAAGATTAATTTATTTTGAATTCCTAAATAAAAAGGGGGCTAAAAGCCTCTAGCGATCGACTGTCAATATATACAATCTAAATCAGAATCCAGATATTGCTTCATAGAAATCAGCGTCTGGCAGTATTTCCTTCAAGGGTTCAATCTCGTTGGCAGGGCCATGAACCTGCACAGTAATATCTGACACTTCAAAAAGCTTGGGAATCATATGTCCCATATTTTTGAAATGAAATAAAGCGGCGGCACCATCTTTATATGCCTCTCTCACATAAGCCTTATTTGACCCGCATGTAGTGATATTAAAAAAAAGACAGTCAGGTTCATTAGCTTTTGTCAGTACCAAAATTTCTTCTAATAGAGCTATGCACTGGTCCATCTTCCCATCCTTGATTGTGAAGTGGGGATGAATAGAAACCATGGTTGTATCTAGAGACATTAATTTATAGATATTTCTCCTATCTTTTTAGCAACTAATCTTTATGAATAAATTAAAAATATAGATTATCTAAAAATTAAGAATGTTAATTTGGTATCGCATGTACCGTTTATATGTTTTTTGAAAGCTATTAATTAGATATGAGTTATTTTGCTGAACCAAACCATATTGAATATGATGCATGGTTCGATGAAAACATCGACCCAGTGGATCTTGTGAATTACTCAGATGAAAAGGAGTTCAGTGATTCGGTACACTTTAAGTTCCATAAGATGTCCACTAGAAATTTAACAATTGGTTCTTCTGATAATTTTCACTGGTAAGTAAAAGATTTTTCACTCCATAAATATTTATGAATCTTACGCAGAATATGTTCCATCACTTTCTCTTCTTTCCTTAGCTAATACAATTTCATCTACAACTTTTTCAATCATGTAAGCACTTTTTTTACCAAAACATTTTTCTTTTTTAATACTCTCAAAATCATTTGGGATTAAATCATTATGTTCGCAACAGTCGCATTTAATATCAATTTTCTTACCTCTAAAAACCTCCAAAGCTCTAGAAAAAATCCATTGCTGAACTGAAATACTTTCCCAACTATCAAAATTCGACCATTCATCAAAATCCCTATTAAGGATGCCTTTTAATCCATCAGCCTGATTTACATATACTAAGTATGAATCTTTTCTTGGTTCATCATTAATACCAATTGTTTTGACAGAATTTTGATTCATTAAATATAGATTGATTGAGTAGGCCTATAAATCTAGAGGATAATTTCAAAAATATAAACAAAAAATGACTCAAATAAGATCATTAATTGCTTTATCTAATCTAGAAGTATGATTTGTATTTCTGAGTAATTCAAAATCCTTAAAATCAAAGCCCGGACCAACACAACAACTCACTAAAGTGAATTCTCCTGTACTTTTTGCAGCTTGCCAATATCCAGATGGTATCATTTCTACTGGATTATTGGAATCTAAAATTAAATTTCTTATTAACTTATTATCATTATCTAGGCACCATAAATTCAGAGGATCGCCCCTTAGATAAATCCAAATTTCATCAGCATTTTTTACTCTGTGCCAAGCACTTTTCTCATCTCTCTCCAAAAGATAATAAATTCCTGTAATAAAGTTTCTACTTTGGCCATCTTCCCTTATTAGAGAATTCTCACTCCTTACTATCTCTCTAAACCATCCACCCTCAGGATGAGGAGATAAATTGAATTGTTTAATTATTTCTATGTTTTTTTTATTAGGATTCACATCACAAAAATATCTTTTAAATTTCTCTTGTAGTTAAAAGCTAACTGAAAATAAATCAAAATAAACTATATTTTCTAAAAAATTAAGCACAAATAACTGACAAATCTACGAAATTTTTATTTTCATCTGCCAGTTCAGTAATGATTCTATTGAGCCATTCAGAGGTCGTTTCGCAATAGCCTACATTTAAAATAGTTTTTTGCTTTGCTGTTTCTTCTTTATTCATAGTTAGAGTATTTTTTATAAATTAGTCTTTAATTAAATCTATGTGAATAAGTCTTAATTACTATCTATTTTAAAAAGTTGTATTTAATACATATTTAAGAACTGCTAGTAAACAAATAAAATTAAATCGTTGACAAGAAAATGTATACAAGTAAGAGTAGAAAAAATTTATTATTTAACCTATGAATAACATCAAGATTGAGGAATTGATGAAAGTAAGGTTCGATGGTATTGCTAATAGAATTGGACAATTAAGCAAAAGGGAAAGTGAGTCTTTATTACTTGAGCATCTTGAGTGGTTGGAGGGAGGATGGGAGACTGAAGAAATCTTATTTTTAAAAAAGCCCTACAGAAAATGGTGGTTCTAACTCCATTTCTATAAATAATTAATAATGGCCTAAGGGACCAGGGCCAGAACCTATTTTATAAGAATTGTCTAAAGATCTCTCTACAAATAATTTCGCTTTTTGTATGGAATCAAATAGATCAAAACCTAAAGCCTTGTAACCACAAATAGCAGCACTCAAAGTACAGCCACTGCCGTGGGTATTTTTTGTATTTATAAAATTATTAAATAGCCACTCTTTTCTACCATTTAAGTCACGAAAAAAATCCTTCCCTTTCATATCTTTTAAACCGCCACCTTTTATAAGTACCGCTTTAGCTCCAAGACCAATAATTTTTCTTGCTGAATTTTCGATATCTTCTTTACTACTTATTTCTAAACCAGAAAGTAGATTTGCTTCATAAATATTTGGAGTCACCAAATCAGCAATTGGTAATAAGAGTTTTTTATAAGCATTAATAGCAGCATCTTCCATTAATTTAGAGCCAGTTCTTGTAACCATTACTGGGTCAATAATTTTGGTTATTTTGTATGTATTTAATTTTGAAGCAGTATCTTTAATTATCCTTTCATTTAATAACATTCCAGTTTTTAAAGCATCAATACCAAAATCAGCAAATAAAGTATCTAACTGACTTAATAAAGTGTTTTTCTCTACTGGTTCAACGCATGTAACCTCTAAACTATTTTGTGCAGTAATACATGTAATAACAGAACATCCATGTACTTTAAGGGCCATAAAAGTTCTCAAATCAGCCTGTATACCTGCTCCACCCCCGGAGTCACTACCCCCTATTGAAAGTGCAATTTTTGAATACATGATTTATTAATTAGTCTTTGAAAGTACTATAAATAAATTCTAATTAAAATTAGAAGTCTGAATATGCATTAAAAAAATCCAACTCTAATTCCATTGCTCTTTTGTATAAATATTTTGCTTGATTAATATCATATGTTTCGTTATTGGTCTCAATAAGATTTTCGAGTGAATTTGCTAAATTTTCAAAGCTCTCATCAGAGTAAGTAATTATCCATTCTTTATATTTAATATCAAAATTCTCCTTATACAAACTTTTACCTATCCAAGAATAAAGTCGCATGCATGGAGTCATTGCAAACATTATTTCAACGCTGCTAAGTCTTTTGGAAGTATCGTCAAGGAAATCTGTATAATTTTTTGTAGCTCTTTTTATATAATTATTAGACAAATCAATATCCCATTCTTTTGCATAAGTTTCATGAAGTATTAACTCCTCTGTAACGCCCATTAAAAGTTCACTCAACTTTCTTATTGAATATTTATCTTTTGATTTAGAAACAGCAAGACCATATGCCTTAGCAAAAGTCTCTAAAAAAAAATAATCTTGAGCTAAATATTCTTGAAATATATTTTTAGGGAGACTTCCATGCTTTAAACCTTGAACAAATTTTGTATTTAAACTTAGTAAAGCAATCTCATAATTATCATCCCATAGTTGTTTTGTAATTGACATAGATATTTCTCGAAAAGTTAAAAGATTTTTCTTTCTTAAATTTTAATACCTAAGAAATTATTTATTTTAAAATAAGTCAAATTATGAGTTTTTTTGAAAAAATTCCTATTTTACTTCAGAATAAGATCTCTTTAGAATCATTGGGATTTTTTGCTGGTATTAATCCTCAAGACCTGAAAATGGAAATTTATTAAATTCCAATATCAAGTGGCATTATTTTTTTATCCATTTTATTTTAATCCTGATAACTTTTTGGGGTCATTAAATAAAACTTTTTTTAAACCTAAAATATATAAACAAACCCCAAAAAAACTCAAAATAAAATCAACATAAAGATATTTAGTCATAGTAATTTGCTCTTTAATTATTTATAGCTGATTAGGAAAAATCAAGATGTGATTAATTAAACGCAAACGCAGAAAATAATGCTCAATAACAGATTAAATTTGCACATATACAATGCATTATTTTGAATACTTATAAATATCAAATATGTCAAAAGCAATGCATTATTTTTCTAAATATGCATTGAGTAAATTTTTCTTAAAAATTGATATTATTTTATAAATCAAAAGACGTCAATCTTAGCTATATGTATATTAAAAAACTATGTGGTCTAAGATCAGGCTTGCCATTTACGGAACTACTGCTGTAGCAGGTATTATTTGGCCATTTTATTTTATTAATCAGTTTATTAATTTGGTAAAAAATGGAAATATTCAAGGGTCAGCGATAGATATAGGAAACGCCTTTTTTGATGATGCATGGATAACACCTACATCAGGATTTATATCCGCTGATACAGCAGTTCTTCTCATCGCTATTTTTGTTTTTTATGCTGCTGAGGGGAGGAGACTAAAATTACGTTTGTGGGGTATTTATTTCCCGCTAACATTTATTATTTCGCTTGCTTTTTCATTTGGGGCATTTATGTTTATTCGTGAACTAAAAACTAATAAAGAATTAAATGAAATTAATTGACAATTTTGTAGAAAAATTCCACAATTATTCTCTTCCTAAGCCAGAAAAGTGCTTTGTATTAGAAGAGGGAGATGAACTATACATAAATAAATGGATAAAAAATGGAAAAATTAATGGAAAAATGAAAGATATATTTGAATGGATTGAAAAAAAATATTTATCTAATAAAAAGCAACTAGAGAAAACTGATAAAAAAACATTTGATGAATTAATAAGAAGATTTTATTTAAAAAATTGGAGGATTATCTTATTAATGTGTAATTACCAAACTAAATATAGATATTATTCAAAAGTTATAATTTCAATTAAAGATAAAAGTTTTCCTGAAATGAAAAATAAAGATTTTCTGAAATTATTTGAAAATAATTAGTTATTTAATGAATTCATATACAAATTAAATTTTTGTTTTTTAGTATAAAACAAAAAAATTAATGAAGGATATAAATATTTTATGGTTCAAAAAGGATCTAAGAATAGATGATAATGAAGCACTTTACGAATCTTTAAAAAATAATGACATCTTACCCATATATATATTTGAAATTGAGTTATGGAATCAAAAAACTCATTCAAGAAGGCAATGGCAATTTTGTAAGGAAAGTTTATTAGATTTAAGAAATTCACTTAAAGAGAAAGGTCAACCACTAGTAATAAGGACAGGAAATGTAATTGAAATCTTTGAAGAAATTAGTTCCAAATTTAATATAATGGGTATATATAGCCATCAAGAAACTGGAGATTGGCTCACTTATAAAAGAGATCAAGAAGTTAAATTATGGGCTTCAAATAAAAAAATAATTTGGAAAGAATATCTACAGTTTTCTGTATTTAGAGGAAATATAAATAGGGATGACTGGTCAAAGAAATGGGCAAAAAATACATCCAGGGTATTAATTAAAGGCCCATTAAAAATTAATCCAATTGATTTTGATGCTGGGGCAATACCCGAGGAAAAAATATTTTCTTTTAAAAAAGAAGAATGTAAAGGAAGATTAAAAGGAGGAAGAAAAAAAGGCCTTGAAAGGATGGAATATTTTTTTAAAGAAAAATTAAATTCATATTCAAAAGATATTTCAAGCCCAGAAAAATCTTTTGATAGCTGCTCAAGATTATCTCCTTACATTAGTTGGGGATGTCTTTCATTAAAAGAGATTTTTTATCAAGCAAATTTATATAAAAATAATAATTCAAGAATGTTGAAGAGTAGATTAACTTGGCATTGTCATTTTATTCAGAAACTTGAAAGCGAACCAGAATTAGAATTCCAAGATTTCCACCCTTATTTTCAAAATATTAGAACTAATAAAACTGAATTACTTCTTTTATGGAGTCAAGGGAATACTGGTTTTCCTTTTTTAGATGCTTGTATGCGTTCATTAAACTTTAATGGATGGATTAACTTTAGAATGCGCGCAATGCTCATGTCTTTTGCAAGTTATAATTTGTGGTTACCTTGGCAAGATTCAGGATCAGAATTAGCAAAAAAGTTTATAGATTATGAGCCTGGAATACATTGGAATCAATGTCAAATGCAATCTGGAACAACCTCTATAAATACCAATAGAATTTACAATCCTATTAAGCAGGGAAAAGATCATGACCCTAAGGGTGAATTTATAAAAAAATGGGTACCAGAATTAAAAAAAGTAACTGATAATTTTATTCATGAGCCTTGGTTACTAAGCAAATTTAATAATGAAGAATACTCAAAATTAGAATACATTAAACCAATAGTTGATATTTCCAAAACATCTAGAGAAGCAAGGGAAAAAATTAAAGAAATCACACAAATAACAGGCTACTGGGATATATCGAAAAAAATATATTTAAAACATGGCTCAAGGAAAAGATCTGAAATGAATAGAAGACCTAAGAAAAGTAATAACAAAAAACAAATCCAATATGAATTAAATCTAGAGCCATAAATCTATTTGATTATTTTATTTTCTATGCAAATTAAAATTCTTGAAAAAATTGTAAAATGATTTAAGTAAATCAATTACAAATAAAATCCACAGTCATAATATACAAGCTTTAACCTAGGAAAATAAAATAAAAATTATGACAAAACCTACTAAAGAGCTTAAATCAACCCCTTTCACAGAAGTAATTGAATTAGAAAGGATAGTTACTCCTGATGAAGAAAAGAGAGTTGATCATATATTTGTCAGAAGGAAGAAAATATGTAAACGTCATCCTGAGGGTTTTGCAACTGAAGAAATTGCAAGGTTTGATATTGCTTGGCCAGAAGAACCTAAAGAGGAATCAAAAGAGTCAACTGAAGAAAAAGAAGAGATTAAAATTAGTACTAATTAATTATGTCCGACAGATTTGATTGGGACGATACCAATAGTTCTGGAATTTGGTGGAGTACCAATGTAAGTATTAGAGATGAATGTATTTTGCTAAAAGAGGATACTGACTGTGAAGATTCTGATATTGTGGAATTACTGAGAAGCATCGCACAAAATATTGAGGATAATGGGCTTTAGTTTTTTATATATTGATTAAAATATTTTTTAGATAATTAATTCAAAATTTCAAAGTCCAGATAATTGCTTTTCTGTTGAAATACCTATCTTTAAATTCTCTATCTTTCTTAATTCATCAAGCAAATTAACAATAAACCCATGTTTTACTGAACTGTCCGCTCTCAAAATAACTATAGGTTCTTCAAGGTTTTCTATATTTGTTCGGATTATTGAAGACATATTTGTTAAAGAAATTTCACGTGAGTTAAAGTAAATATTTTCATTTATAAAAACTATTAAGGTAGTCAAAATAGCCCCAGACCAAGAAGCTAATGGGATAAATAATTGTGAAAACCCAAATGTAATAAATGTCACTATTACCAAACCAGAACCAGCAGATATTCCTAACAAATATGGACTTACCAAACCATTCTTAAGCATCCCTTGCAAAAGTGCTCCTGACATTCCTAAAGATGAACCAACTAATAAAGATGCTATTAAACGAGGCAATCTAAGCTCCCAAATTATTGTTTGATTAAGCTCATTACCTTTTTGAAAAATTGCAAGCCAAATATCTTTCTTATCAATAAAAACTGACCCTTTAGATAAGGAAAATATGGATACTGTTATTAAAAGGAATACAATAATTTATAAGAATAATATAAATTTGATTTTTTGGTATTTAATTTTTAATCCTCATCTACTTGTTGATAATTATTGTTCATAATTTAAAATTTTCAAGTTTAAATAGAACATTCATAAGTCTTAATTTATATATTTTTCACTTTTAAAATAATCTACTAAAGAGTCTATGCCCCTTAAAAGATTAATTCTATTGAATGGATATTTACTGGAAAGATTTTTTGTTTTTATTATTCAATTTATTTAAAGAGGCATTTATATATCTTTTAAAGTTCTTTTACAGCTTTTATTAATTCTTTAGTAATGCCCTTTTCACTCATTGAATGACCAGCATCATTAACAATAATTAATTCAGAATTTTTTAATTTCTTATTTAGATCCCAAGCACTCCTAACAGGACATACAACGTCATACCTCCCTTGAATTATTTTTGTTGGAATCAATTCTATTGTTTTTATATTTTTCAAAATAAAATCATCTTCTAAGAAAATATTATTAATAAAATAATGACACTCGATCCTTGCAAAGGCATCTGAAAAAGAATTAACTTCAGACTTATCAAAATCAAATTTTTTATTTATTAAATGACTTGTTGAGAGTTCCCATTTTGTCCAAGCTGCTGCTGCTTTTGATCTAAGATTCGCATCTGAAGATGTTAGATATTTATAAAAAGAACTTATTAAATCATTTCTTTCTTCTTTTGGTATTACAGAAATATATTCTTCAAATTCATCGGGGAATATCTCACTTGCACCATATTGATAGAACCATAACAATTCAAACTTTCTACATAAAAATATTCCCCGCAAAGTTAAGCTGATAACTCTTGAGGGATTTTTAATCGCATATATAAGTGAAAGAGTTGAGCCCCAAGATCCACCAAACAAATGCCAATTATCTATTTTTAAAAGTATCCTTAATTTCTCAATATCATCAACTAAATGATTGGTCGTATTTTCTTTTAATTCGGAGAAAGGAGTTGAAAAACCGCAACCTCTTTGGTCAAATTGAATAATATCGAATTTATCTGGGTCAAAGTATCTTCTATATCTTGGTTGACTTCCTCCTCCTGGACCTCCATGAATAACAAGAATTTTTTTGCCATTTGGATTACCAGATCTTTCCCAATAAATAGTATGAATATCGCTTACTTGTAAAAAACCCTTTTCACGCACTTCAATTTTAGGAAACAAATCTTGATCTTTCATTGTGAAATATTTTTAAACACTTTATAAATCCATATTATCCAAAAAGAAGAATAGTTTAGAAGTAATTTGTTAAAAAAAAAGGACTGTTCAAACAGTCCTTTTTGATATCTCATTTCCTTCTAACAGGATATAAAATTACATATTTTAAAGTCTATTTACTCATAAACCTAGAATACGTGAATTCGGGGATTTCTCTCGATAATTTCAGTTCTTATTGTCGCTAGTAATTATAAAGCGAAGTCTTATCAGACTTATTGATTGAACTTTAATTTTCGAATAATCCCATTCTCAGGAATACGCTTCCTATATTTTGGAATTTGCTAAATTTCAGGCGGACTATCAATCATTTAGATTGCCTCCGAACTCAACATTTATAAATTACTCCTTTTTATATTTTCAGTAAATCCGTAAATATGCTGATTTACTTTTTTCTGAATTTGTAAGAGGATTTTAATGATCCTTTGTTTTTTTAGATAAATATAAAAATTAAAGTCTATAATCCTTAGTTATTCAGATTCATAGAGCAAAATAGATTCAATTATTCTTTTATCACTCTCAGAAAGTTTATAATTTTCCATTTTCCATTGAACAAATTTTACACACTCATCAATAGAAGGATTCTTGTCCCGGCACTTACGCCACTCTCTAATCCAATCTGCCAATGCAAAAGTTATTTTTGTAGTAATCATATTTACCAATCAGGGTAATTAAAATCGCAGCCAATAGGTTCTTCATAAAATTTCCCTTCTTTTATACCTTTATCATATTTTTCAATAATCTTGTTATAAGAAGCTATTGAGGGAACTAAATCTCCTACATATATGGGTTCCAATGTAATTGTTATAATAATTTTAATTACTTATTATTTTACATAAGAATTTAATAAATAGATTATTAATATATATTATGGATTTCATCAAAAAGAACAAGATCTTAACACTAATGGCAGTAATTGCAGTTTTATCATTTGCATTAGAAAAAGTAGGCATAATACACCCTTAAATTAATTATGTTTATTTGATAAATACTTCCTAATGAAATAAGTAAACAGATACTATTACTGCAAAAATAAGGAACGGAGATAATAATGTAAAAATTAAAGTTGAAAGATTAATAAGCATAAATTTTAAATAAATACATAAATTTAATAAACATCACTTTTCAGCATTTGCAATAAGTAAAATTTAAATTATTACGATATAAAAAACATTTGCATAAAGAAAGATATAAAGAAGAATATGAAGAGGGCTCAGACTTACTATGGCCTAGTGATAAAGAAGATAAAGTAACTCGGCAATTTTATAAAGATTTATCTAATCTTTCAAAAAAAATAAACTATAGTAAAAAGAAAAAGCTAAAACTTTTTGAACAAGTAGTTAGAATAATAAAAGGCAAAGGATGGGGTTAATTAATATTCAAACTAAAATGAAAAATTTAATGATATTAATTAAAAGTTTTTTTCTTTTAAGGCCAAGATTTTTATCCACTATATTTTTTATTCCAATTCTTTATGGAATTGGCTGGGCTTTATCTCAGCCACTTTTATTGTTTAATTTTGAAGAAGAAAATTTATCCTTAATTGGAACTATTATTACTTTCTTTCTTTTTATCTTTTTACTCCCATATTGGTTTTATATCAAACGGAACAAATCAAGTGCTTGGATACTTCTTGGGATAACTAAAGACAAATTTTTAAAAAACTTTGTGAATTTTTCTAAAGGTATCTTATTTTCCTTAGTTTTAATAATTCTAATTCTGGTACCACTATTTCAAAAAAATTATATTTCTTGGATAGGTGAATTCTCTCCAATAGTGTTATTAAATTCTATTATACTGGGATTAGGTGTTGGATTCGCAGAGGAAATAATTTTTAGAGGCTGGTTACTAGAAGAACTAAAATTTGAATATGGTACAAAAATATCAATAGCTTTACAAGCTATAGTTTTTAGCTTTGTTCATTATTTATCAAATGAGATATTTTGGAACACAATAGGATTACGTTTAGGATTTATTTTACTTGGGATATTTCTATCATTAGTAAAAAGCAGAGATAAAGGTTCTCTATGGAATTGCATAGGAATTCATGGAGGACTTGTGGGTATTTGGTTTTTTATAAATAACGGATTAATAGAATTCAAAGAAAATACACCTTCTTTTTTAGCAGGTCCTTTTACACAAAATATTCCAAACCCAATCGGAAGCTTTAGTGCAATTTTAATATTACTTTTGTTATGTATTTTTTATGCAGTAAAATCAAAAAAAAAATTTCCTTAGACTTTTTAATTAGATATAAATACCGATTGCTTTTTGATTAGTAATTGTCAGATTAAAATAAAGCTTAATTCTCATATGAACTTTGAAGCAGGAATTGGATTTATTGTTTTTTTAGTAATTTTTGGAGTTACAAACTATCTAATGATGTTAAGAAGATATGAAAACGACATCAAAAAAAAGAAAAATTTACAAAAGGAAAAAATTTCCAGGCTATACCCTAAAGGTTCATTTATTTTCTTAAATTAAAAAAGTTTTTGTAGAATTTCCTTACCATTTTTTATTAGTTTTTTGCCAACCTTCGCTTAACAATTTTTGCCACAATAATCTTGCTTCTTCTATAACAATTTTTTTTCTAGTTTTCATTAATGGAGGATTTTCTCCATGAATTCCCATAATAATTCCTTCTTCAATAAACATATAATCAATAGATTTATCAGAATGATCTTTACCTTTGTAGAAACGGATCACCCCTACAAAATTAGAGTCAATTAACCAGAAATCATTAGTTGAATTCAATAAACCAAAATAAAATTTAATTTATCACATGTTTGATTGCAATCTTCGAGGAAAATATTTATTAGTTTATTCATATTTGATATGTTTTTTCTTTTTGTCTACTTTTTTTCAATTCTCCACGTTTTTTCTTAACCTCAACTCTTTTCTTTTGTGATGCTTTAGTGGGTTGCGTAGATTTTCTTAATTTAAATGATTTATTTAAAGCATCTTTTAGGATTGAACTAAATTTCATTAAAGCTAGCTGCCTATTTAATAATTGACTTCTGTGTTCTTGAACCGCTAAACGTAAGATATTATTCACTAATTTGTTTTTCAAGTTTCTCTTAAGAATTTCTTTCTGATAATCATTTAATACTTTGGAATCTTCTAAATTAAAAATAATCTCTACTCTGCTTTCAATTTTATTTACATTTTGTCCTCCAGGACAGGAGGACCTGGAAAATCGCCACTTAATTTCGTTGGATGGGATTACTAATGTTTTAGTAATTTTTAAATCCATTTTTAGTTCTTTTTGATTTAGATCTTTAGAATCAATTCCTTAATACTTTAAAACATAACTTAAAATTCGATCGGTAAATACTGGGCGGTTAAGTTAGGTAAACCGAAATTCGGTGTATTTGCCGTATCAATATCTTCGGTATTTATCCTTTCATATTTCAAAGAATTATCAGATATTGATCTTGTACTAATTCAAAGGTCACTTATGTATTCAATGTTTGATCTTCTTTTTGAAACACCTTCATATCGCCCAGTATATGTTATTTCCGATAGTGAAATGAAGGAGTTAAAGAAAAACCAACATCAAGAAGAGCTTGATGAAATTACAAAACAAAAAGTAAGTCTTGAGGATGCTTTTAAAGCTCAACTAAAACATCTTGAAGAGAGAGAAAAAGAAGTCAAAAAAGAACTTAAAGTACTCTCAGCCTCAAAAGATAAATAATTTATTTTTAGAGAAACTACTTTTCCAAAGACGGTTTTTAACCGTCTTTTTTAATTCTTTTAATCTTAAGGTATCCATTAAATCCACAGATTTTAAAAATATTTTCCATAATTAATGAATGAATAAAAATAAAGAAAAAATAAGAATGTTCCTACCCTTTAGCTGGGTAATTTGTGCAGCAATATCTTTTGCTTATATAAATTCACATTTAATAAATACCTAATTATAGATGTCTTATCCCGCGAGAGACGAAATACTTGCATCTTCAAAAGGATGGGTAGCATCTTTTTTAAATTTTCTTCCTGGTTTAGGATCGGGTTACTTATATCAAAGAAGATGGAAACCCTACTTTTTTACCATCTCTGCTAGTACTGCATGGTTCGCCTTAGGTTTTTTTTTACAAGGAGATTCAGAACCCTCTCAAAGTGAACAAATAATTGGAATTTCTGGTCTTTTCTTTATATCAATAGTTACAGTTATAGAAGCCAACTTGGCTTTCAAAAAAGTGAGTAATAAAACAAAAGCAGAAAAAGAGAAAATAATTTCCTCTAATAAAAAAGGATGGTTTAAATAATTCAAAAAATTAGATCAAAAGAAATATTTAATTATTTATCAGTTTCTTAATTTAAGTAAATAATTACCATAAATAATTTTTAAGATAATTAGAAAAATTTTTTAGTTATAAAAAAATAAAATTTCCTTTTCTTTGAGACCTTCCCAGCCCGAATCTATTAATAATTGATTCAATGTTTCTTTATCAAAATGCTTAGAACCCGTTTTGACACATCTATTTCTCATCGATTTTTTAACACCACTCCTTTGTCTTTTATTCTCCTCATCCATAATTCTGTTATATAGATCTAGCATTTTTTGAGGAATTGGAGTACCATCAAGATCCACTCCATTTTGAATAGCAAGATCAACAGCCTGCATTCCCGTTTTCTTCATATATTAAAAAAGGCTAAAACTATAATAAAACAAAACTTATTAATCTAAGATTCTATGAATAATAATTTATTGATTTTGAATTTCCTTAAGTACTCTAATAGCCTCTTTAATGTGTTCAGGACCATTCAACAAATCTCTAAAAATATGCCTAACAGTCCCTTTGCGATCAATAACGTAAGTTACCCGACCATCCATAAAACCTAATACTTTAGGAACTTTAAAAGATTTCCTAAGAGAGTCATTCGTATCACAAAGTAGTGGATATTGTAATTTATTTTTATTAGCAAATGCTAAATGACTTGAGGTACTTCCATTACTTACTCCCCAAACTTGCGCACCTAATACTTTAAATAAGTCATATTTATCTCTAAATCCGCAAACTTCTATAGTGCAACCCGGTGTATCATCTTTTGGATAAAAAAACAAAACAAGAGGATTTTTTAATCCCTTATTTGATCTTTTAACTCCATTTTGATCCAGTAGAGAAAATTCTGGAATTTTATCTCCAATCTGCACGAAAGTTCTTATAAAATTCCATATTAAAGGTTAATATATTTTTTGTGGCCTTCAAAGTAAATAACTAATATTAAAGTCAGTTTTTTTGTTTTAAAAGATACTAAAAAATTATTGAAATAAACTAGGGTGGATTTATTAATTCAATATTATGGAATTAATAATTTATATTTTTTTATTTCTTATTCTTTTTTTGGGAGTTATTTTTAATTTAAAAATAACTAATTTAAAAAAAGTTAAAGAAATAAGAAACAAAGCTAAAGATTTTTCAAAAAAGAATAATTAAATATGTATTGCTAAGATTAAAATTCAATTTTTTCATTTGGAGTAAAAACTGAGCAATATTTTTTTACTAGGTCCTTTGGCTGACTAGTGGATGAATTCGTTAATTTTAATTTTAGTTTTTCTATAGCCTCATTAGCATTAACCTCACCGAGTCGATATCTTGCACAAGTATCCAATACTTTAAACATTTTTGTGGTAACGGCTTCAGCTGGAAAAATTAGAAAAAATAGGTAAAAAACAACAAATAAGTACTTCATTTTTTTTAAGATAGTAGATATTTAGCGAATAGTTTCAATAATTCAGAAAAAAATTAATTTAGAAAAAGATTTAATTTTAATAGAATAATCTAATTTGAGTTGAATCTAGGATTTCAATAAAATAATAATAAAAGAAATTAAGATAAAATAAGTGATAGTAATAAATAATATCGGTGAAAATGAGAAAATTAATAGCTAAACATAAAACTCTTATAAATTGGTACCAAAAAAAATTCAAATTGAGTGATTATCAATTACTTTGGTTAGTTTTCTTCAAAGGAGTATTAATAACAATAATATTTTTCAAAATTTTTTAATATTAATAAAGCCATTCCAAAAATGAAATTTTCATATGATTTGACTATATTTAATAATAGATTTCCTAATTAGTTTAATATTTATTAATTATGAATATTTTTGGTGTAGGTTTGCCTGAAGTTACTGTAATACTTATCTTAGCTCTTTTAATTTTTGGTCCCAAAAAGCTTCCAGAATTAGGAAAACAACTTGGTAAAACTTTGAAAAGTCTTAAAAAAGCGTCGAATGAATTTCAAAATGAAATCGATCAAGTTATGAATGAAGAAGATAAAGAGGAATCTCCTAAATCTATAGAAAGCAATCAAACAAATGAAATTAATCAAGAAAAAATAGATTCAGAAAACAGCAACAACTAATATCTTGGATAGGCCCATAACCCCCATAGACGAATTTGAAAGAGCATTAGATAAAGCAGCTCTTACTAAAGAAGAATATGAATTAATAGACTACATCCGCTATACAAGTGTTTTTACACAACCTAGTCTTATTAAAGATTTAAAAAGGCCATCAAAACCTCCTCTTTTGTCAGTTCTATGTCAAATTTCCAGAAAAATTGGTTCGGAGATGCCTGATCATTTCAAAAAAGTAATTGAGTGGTCAATTGAAATAAGTGATCACGATACAAAATGGGATGCTCATTTAATTTGCGCAGAAGCATTGAATATAGACAAGATCCCATTAAGTCCTATTCATGAAACAACTTTATTTGATGTTCTTGTTGTACACAAAGAATTATTTCTTGGATTTGATTAAATTAAATTAATCATCTAAAGGCACGGAATCAGTATCTATAACTTCCGAATCATCATAATTATTTATTTTATTTTCAATCCAGTTATTTATGTAACTAACTAAAGGCAATGAACCTCTAAAAATAAAAATAGAAGTAGGCAAAGCGCTTAATAAACCGACTAAAGGACTTTTAAAAAGTAGTCTTCCGGCTTTAATGTTAAATAAAATAATAAGCGCTGAGGGAACTATAACTTTAACTACTGTTTTGAGAGACTCAAGCCAACCAACACGATATGTCCACCATATAAAAAGTACGCCAACTATATAGAGGAATAAGTAAGTCATAAAAATAGTATAATAATTATCTATTTATCTTGTTCTTACTAAGAAAAGATTTTATAAATTTTTTTAACATCAATCAATCAAATTCTAGTAATGAGTTTTTCTGAAATAAGAAAATTTTTAATTAAGATGCAATCTGATGAAGACTTAAAAAAGCAGGTTACTTCATCCTCTACAGCAGATGATGTAGCCCTAATAGGTCAACGCTTAGGTTATGATTTTTCAGGAGATGATCTCTTAAGATTTAATGGACAAAAAGTTGATAAAGTTACCGTAAGAAAGGTAGATCATCCAGGAGAATACCACTAAATTAAGACTTAACCCATATTGCAAGACCTCCGCCCCTGCCTCGAGCACATAACCAATTATCTTTAGTGCTAATTCCTACAAGTGAGAAAAAAGGTATTTTTTTATCTTCTGGTTTTTTTAGTTCTTTTTTGAATATTGTAAGACTACTAATACTAATTCTCAATTCTTCAAAATAGAAAGCCAATAAAGGTCTAAGCCCAATTAATTCTGCGCTGCCTATAAAAGTAATATTTAATAATCCGAAATTAATTGAATTTTTTATTTCATAATTTATTTGATCCTCTTTATTTTTACTTTTTAATTCGAGTCTTGCCGACAATACTTGGAGAATCGAACTGGGTATATTTTTGATTTCATCTGACTCTTTTCCCCATACATACTTGAACTTCCATATTCCTAGCAATTCCTCATATACAATTCCGCTACCATTTTTTTGAGAATTTTTTTCTAATACCTTTATCTCACTAATATCAGGAAAGTTTTGCATAATAGAGTTTAATCTAAGAATCAAATACTAAGATAACCTCACAAAAAATGTTCTTAGTTAAAAAATCTCTCCAAAAAGATTTCTTTGTTTCAATATATTTCCAAGAAAATGTTTTTTTGGCACACATAAGGAACAATATCTCGTTATTATGTTTACATAAAGTAACTAAATCAATGGATTTTATTTCAAAAAGCCAAGGATACATACCTCTTAAAGCAGTTCCTTACATATTTTTCTTAGCTGTGGTACTAAGTATTACAACTTCAACTAATACATTTGTCTAAAACGAATTACTTTTCTAGAAGAGTAAAGTAAGTATTTAATGGATAAGTTTGATGTTGTAATTGTCGGTAGTGGAATAGGGGGATTATGTTGCGGTTCGATTCTAGCCTTATCAGGTAAAAAGGTTCTTATATGTGAAGCACACACCCAACCGGGAGGTGTTGCTCACAGTTTCAAAAAAAAAGGTTACACTTTCGAATCAGGACCTTCATTGTGGAGTGGAATAGGTAAATGGCCGACAACCAATCCCTTAGGGCAAATTCTTAAATTACTTGATGAAGAAGTTGAACTATTTCAATACAAAGGTTGGAGAGTAATTGTTCCAGAGGGTAATTTTAATCTTAATGTAGGGGAAGAACCCTTTAAACAAACAATTAAAACTTTAAGAGGGGAGAAATCTGTTAAAGAATGGGAATCATTTATTTCCGGAATAAAACCTCTTAGCAAAATAATAAATGAAATACCTTTACTCTCATTTTCTCCCGAATCAATAAATTTCATAGATCTAATAAATTTAACCTCAAAATTTTTACCTAATATCAACCTTATACCAAAAATTAATAAGGGCTTTGGGAATTTAGTAAATAATCATCTAGAGGATCCTTTTCTCAAAAATTGGGTTGATTTATTGAGCTTTTTGATAAGTGGGATGTCAATGCATGATACAAATACAGCTGCGATGGCTACTTTATTTAACGAATGGTTTGAACCTAATTCATACCTTGAATACCCTAAAGGAGGTAGTGAATCTATCGTAAAAGCCTTAATTAATGGATTTAAAAAAAATGGAGGAGAATTAATTCTCTCTTCGAGAGTAAAAACAATTAACTTCAATAAAAATTTAGTGACAGGTATAACTCTTAATAATGGTTCTAGTTATAGTTGTGAATCTGTTGTCGCGAATACTGATGTTTGGAATTTAAAAAAGTTAATTCCAAATGAAATTTCAAAAAAATGGAATACAAAAGTTTTGAACCCTAATAAATGTGATTCTTTCCTTCATATACATCTAGGTTTTGATTCTGATGGTCTTGAAAATTTGCCAATACATGCGATACATGTTGATGAGTGGGAAAAAGGTATAACCGCAGAAAGAAATATAGCTGTATTTTCAATCCCATCGGTTTTAGATAAAAATATGGCCCCTGAAGGAAAACATGTTCTTCATGGATATACTCCCGCTAATGAACCTTGGGAAATTTGGGAAAACCTAAATCCAAAGGAATTAGAATATAGAAATTTGAAAGAAGAAAGATGTTCAATATTCCTTAATGCAGTGCGAAAATTCATCCCTGATATTGATGAAAGAATTGATTTAAAGATGCTAGGAACCCCAATCACTCATAAAAAATTCACAAATACCTATTGCGGTAGTTATGGCCCTGCATTATCTGCAACAAAAGGTCTTTTCCCAGGCTGCAAAACTCCAGTGAAAAATTTATTTACTTGCGGTGCAAGTACATTTCCAGGTATTGGAATTCCTGCTGTTTCAGCAAGTGGCGCTTACGCAGCTGAAAAAATTATTGGTAAAAAAGAATTTAAAACTCTTCTTAAGAAAATAAATTTATGAATCATGTTCTTTTTTATAACTCTACAAATACTTAGTTAAGAAATAAGAATAAAGAAAGCAAAAACGTTCAATAATGATAATCTTTATCTGAACATAAACTTAACTTATAGCTCTTATATGTTTTTCTTATCAATTCCTCAAGCATGGCATTTAGCTGGCACTTGGTCAGAACAACTTCCAAGCGAGTCAAATCTTATAGGAATGGGCCAAACAGAATTAATGATGACTTTACATTCAATATTCGTTCCTCTCTTACTTGTAATTTCATATTACCTATTCAATAGACTTAATAAAAACGAATCAAAGAAAATTAAAGGATGATAGTTTAAGGTTTATTTAGCTGAACTTCTTCTGACTACTTTTCTACCTGTAGTAGTATCAACTCCGCTTGAATCTTGAGTTTGCGAATTAGTTCCAACATTATCAACATCACTCTTATCCATTTCTGCGCAAACACCTACTACCATGGCAGCTTGCATTTGATCTGGCAAATCACCAATAGTTAATAAGGCCTTTAAAACTAATTGAAGTCGAGTTTGCCGATCAATTTCAGGTCTTAGTTTTTTTACGGTATTCCAAAGTTCTTGGGTAACTTCTTTTAAAAGTTCTCGATCTACAGCCAAATTAAATCCTTCTTGTATTTCTACTAATCTAACAAAAAATTGGATCTCGTAAAATAATATTCAATAAAAAGATTGTTAGTTGATATTTTCTATCCGAATACAAGTTGCATTTGCTTATGCAATTCATACTTCTCTTCCAAAATTTCATCTTTTTCATTTTGTTTTAGAGTAAAAGTTCTATAAAATTTTTTTTGAATCTTTATTGGAGTATTTTCAAACTTTGAATTTTTGCTTATTAGAGAATTCCACTCTTTTGAATTAAAAGGGGCATAAGGAGAAGATGAAATAACTTTCATATCTTTATAATACATCTGTACTAATATTAGTACATTTTTACTATATTGCAACAATTGCATCCACTTATTTTAAGTTTAAAGTATCCTCATAGATGGATTGATTTTTATTATCTAATTTGTAGGAAGCATAAGTTTGATAAATGAATAACCGTATCATAAGTAACTTATTGATCCCTTTTTTTAGTGTCTTAAAACTTTTCTTGCTTAAAAACCTTTAAAGAGGGTTAATTTGTTGAAATTAACATTGACAAGATATATTTAGTAATCCTTCCTATAAAAAGAATAATGTATTCATTAAAAATGCTTCTTAGTAATTCAAAAAGACTAAAGATCCAAGGAATAATTAAAAGAATTGCTCAAGATAAATCAATTACATTAGAAGAAAGAATATATGTTGAGAAATTTGCACACCATAACTCTACAATTTCTCTTTGGCTGAAAAAAGCTAACAGCTTTAGAAGGAATGGTACAAAAAATGATGGGGGGATTGATAACCTCTTGCAATCATTTGGGATAGATGGACTAGATAAAGAAAATCATTTCAACCCAAATGAAGATGATATATCGGATTGGTTTGGAGGTGCTCCTGGTTGGCTAAGAAGAAGCTAGTTTCATTAATTATTCAATTTACCCAGGCTATCTTACACAAATATATACTCATAAAAGATATAAATACCCAAAAAACCCATGGTATAAATTTAATCGGAACTAAATATTTTTTTGAAAAGGTTTTCATATAGATTTTTCTATTAGACTATTTCTTCCTTGCCGTTTTTGAGAATAGGTTTAATTGCTCTATTTATAAATTAAACAATATTCGAAACCTGAAAGATATTAAATCACTTTAAGTAGATGAGTTAATCAGCCTTAATCATCAAAATCTAAGCAACTTTATTTACACTGTTGATATTGAAATTTACTATTTTTGCCTCATCACTTTCTGAATCATTCCAATATTTTATAAGTCTTTCTAATTCATCAATCCTCTTTTTAGCATTTGCAATTTTTTCAGTAGTTGTCATATAAAATTTTTATCTATCCAATTAATGCATGAAAAAAAAATATTTCAATGGAAGTAACAATTTTTAGAAGATAAATATTAATTTTTAGTTAATTACTTCAATACATTATAGACCTACAGTGGCTGAGTAATTATACTTAAAGAAAAGGGTATTTATGAAGAAATTAAATTCTTTGATTTTGAATAGTACTGTTAACTTCTTAGACTTCATATACTCTGGTAGATCTTTACAAAGATTTTGGGTTTTAGAAGTAATAGCTAGATCTCCTTATTTTGCATTTCTTTCGGTTCTTCATTTTAAAGAATCCTTAGGAATTAAAAATGAAAAAACAATGATTTTAATGAAAGAACATTTTTATCAAGCTATTAACGAAACTGAGCATCTTAAAGAAATGGAAAAAAGAGGAGGGGATAGGTTCTGGATTGATAGATTTTTTGCAAGACACCTTGTACTTGTCTATTACTGGATTATGGTTTTTTATTATTTTTTCTCTCCAGCTAATGCTTATGACGTCAACATAAAAATCGAAGAACATGCATTTGAAACTTATTCCAAATATTTAATAGATAATCCAAATGATCAAAAAATAAAAGAAATTGCTCAAGATGAATTAAATCATGTCCAAGAACTTAACCAAGCTTTGTCAATGCTTACAACAGTTTAAATTAGTGCTGAGAAATCTATTAGCAATATTGAGAGAATCACCGAAGAAGAAATTAATCCTAGGCTAATCATTAATGAGACATAACCTTTTTTTCTAGGCAATTTATAAAAAGATATTCCAATAATTAATATCATTATTAATGAGAAAAAAATTATAATTTTTTCATTTACAAAATTGAGATGTATAACTAAATTTTTTTCTTCAAAAAATTTGAGAAATTCAGATAAAACTAATTCTTCTTCTATTTTCTTAAAATAGTCAAATGAGCTTATAAAAGCAGAACTTAATAAAGATAATGCAACCAGTGCTGTAACTGGTTTTGATAACCTGTTAAGTGTTCTGTTAAAACTTGCCAATAAAATAAGAATAAATAAAGAGGTTACTAAAGGTATTAAAGGTATAAGAGTTGTTGAATTTATGAAATTTCCCACGAAAATAATATGTATCTAACTTAAAATTTTATATTATTTCGACGCGATATTTTATTAAATAAGATTTTTTAAAATCTAAAATGTAATTAGTACCTATTGCATTCTGTGTAAATTGATACCAAAATTAAATTAATATTGAAAAATAAAATGCTAGCCATTTCTGAAATTATTATTGCAAGTGCTATCTTCCTAGGAATTGTATATTGGGAAGTTAAATTCTTGTATACCAAAACTACTGTAGCGAAATAAATTAACTCAAAACAGGAAAACTAAAAACGTAGAAAATTTAAATAAAATTTAAGAATTTAAGTTGACAAAAAAAGCTCTAAATATGAGAGAATAAACACAAACTTTATTTCCCAATAATGAGCGAAGTCCAAAATTCTAATACTAACTCAACTCAGCAGCAGCAACAGCAACAGCAGCAATCTTATTCAGAAAGCAAAATTAATTCTGCTGAGAGTGAGAGACTTTATCTTGAGATGAAAGAAGCTTGGCTTTAAATCTAATTCGTGTTTGAAATAATTTTTCTATAAACTTTTAAAAAATTTTTTAATTTTGAAGTAATCAATACTTTTTTATTTTCTATACCCTTTAAATTTTATTTAACAGCAAGGGTAATTTTTGAGAAAACTAAAGCAGTTAGAAAAAATTAACGGAAGGCTTGCAATGGGAGGGTTGATATATTTAGTTTTTACAAAATTAGTTTCCAACCGAGCCGACATATTAGACCAGCTTAAATCTTATTTAATTTAAAAAATGAATTGGAAATATTATCCAGGAATATTTCTTTCTATATAAGCGTCAGTTAAAGCAAGGATTAACCCCAATAATGTTGAAAATATAGCAATTTCAGTTGATTCCATTTAATTTTTGAATTACCCCTAGTTTGCTAAATAATTCAAAGTTCAGCAACAAAACTAATAACTTACTATAGTATATATGTACTATTAGTTATTTATTGTGAGCTCAGCAACTCCTGAGTTTCTTTTCGTTAGGCCTGGTGATTATGTCGCAATTAAAAAAGAAAATTGCGAAGATACTAAGGAAAAGGATGAAAATTATTGGGTCGGTCAAGTTATCGACTGTATTGGAGGAGCTAGAAATCCAAATTCATGGACCTTGTTTCAAGTTGCCAATATTGACAATGGAGAGATCACTATAATCAACGCCGATATTGTAGAAAAAATTTTGAAACCTTCTGGAAGTTAATCTTAATCAAACAAACTTCTTTCAGTATTACAGAAACAAAAGGGGAAATGAACGCTTTAAAGGAAATCAACCCAGTTCCAAGCAGGCAAGTCCATATACTTGATTCATAGGGCAGGGAGGTTGAATGCCTTTATACATTCTGTATGTTTTTGATATTTCCTCAAATCCCAAACTTGATAGAAGGTAATTTGCATAAGGGTTCAGATTAGAGCAATCCAATAAGATTTGAGCATCTAAATCACCAACTAACTCCCTTATTAATAATTCAGCAAGTGGTGGAGTATCCGCTAAAAGTGGGCCAATTCTCCAGCCTTGCTCATTATCATCCAATACACAAGGTCTTATCCTGCCAAATCCATGGCACATCCCATTATTATCGACAATTGCACTGACATTACCATGAGAATTTTTCAACCAGTCATTTAGAAAATGTGGTCTGGGACTAGGTTCTCTTTGATCATCATAAATTAAGACTGCTTCAGAAGAAATTTTATTACCCGGGACAACTTTAAAAGAATGAAATTGATCTTTATAGAAATTTCTCAATGGCAAATCTTTAGAACCATTTAATTTCCATCGATTTGTAATGGAAGATTTTCTAAACCCCCACTTTGCGTAATCATTTAATCTATCTGGGGCAGCCTCAAGACCAATACAATCAACATTTTCCAAATATTCGAGGGCATGTTTCCATAATCTCACTCCATATCCATTATTTCGGAATTCTTTTTTAACGATAAATAAACCTATAAAACCATACGAGGAATTATATTTTATACACGCGATAGAGCCTATAGGATTATTGTCTAGACAAGCTACCCATACCCCTTGTTTATCTGTATTTCTATAAATTGATACGTCATCCATTCCTGGAGAAAATCCTTCTAACCTTGCCCAGTTTGTGACTTCTGTGATTTCATTTATAGATATCAATCTAATTGAAAAATTTTCCCTCATAGAAATATACTAACCAAGAAAAATTTGAATTTTTAAAGGTAATATTAATAAATTTGATTATTTCTCATAAATCATTCGCTTTGATTTAATTGCCTAAAAACCTTAGTTATTTAAAATTTATCCTCTGATATATTTAATACTATTCAAAGGTAAAAAATGAAAATTTCTGATAAATTTCATTTAGAAGACATTTATAAATTAAAAAATACAGTTCTCACTGGTAAAACTGAAGATATAAATTGGCGGATCCATCATATCAATATAGTTTCTAAACTTTTGGATGAAAATAAAAAAGAGATAATTAAATCACTTTTTGTTGATCTCGGCAAATCTGAAATTGAAGGGCTTTCAGAAATCCTTTTAGTGAAAGAAGAAATTTCACTCATAAAAAAGAAACTCAATTCTTGGATGCGACCAAAAAAGATTGATACACCTTTTTATCTATTTCCATCATCCTCCCAAGTTATTTATGAACCTCTTGGATGTGTCTTAATTCTTGGTCCTTATAATTATCCATTACTTTATGTTTTAAAGCCATTGGTAAATATTTTCTCAGCCGGAAATACTGCAGTCATAAAACCTTCAGAGAAATGTCCTGCGACCTCAAAACTTATTAAAAAGCTTACTTCCAAATATTTCCATAAAGATACCCTAGTGACAGTAGAGGGTGACTACAAGCAATCTATAAAATTAATTGAACAAAATTTTGACCACATTTTTTTTACAGGAAGTACTGAAACTGGAAAATCTATAATGAAATTAGCTTCAAAAAACTTAACGCCACTAACTCTTGAGTTAAGCGGAACAAATCCTGTAATTGTTTTCAAGAATGCAAATTTAGAAGTGGCTGCAAAAAGAATTATTTGGGGCAAATTTTTTAATTCTGGTCAATCCTGCATGGCTCCGAATCATATCTTTGTAGATAAAGAAATTGAAAATATTTTTATAGAAAAATTAAAGAAATACATAGTAAGTTTTTACGGAGATAATCCAATTATTTCAGAAAACTTATCAAAATTAGAAAAAAAGCAATTTACATCAACTGTAGAAATTCTCAAACAATATAAAAAAGAAAAAAGAATTTTATTTGGGGGGAGTTTTAGTAAAAAAAAGTTGAAAATATCTCCTACAATCTTAAGAACTAAATTAAATGAAACAGATATTTTGCAGAAAGAACTATTCAGTTCACTGCTTCCAGTAATTGGGATCAATGATAAGGAATCAGCTTTAAAACAGATTAGTCAAACATCAAAACCCCTAGCAATCTACTTATTTGGAGGCAATAAAAATATCCATAATCATATTTCAAAAGTAACCAGCTCAGGAACAATTTGTATAAATGATGTGATGTTACCAGTCCTTATTCCAAATTTACCGTTTGGAGGCGTTGGGCAAAGTGGTATTGGTAAATTTCATGGTGAAGAGGGGTTTCGCAATTTTTCAAATCAAAAATCTATTACTTTTAAAGGTTTTTTATTTGATTTAAATCTGCGGTATCCTCCCTACAAAAGAGTAAAGAAATTTTTAAAGTTTATTTTTCAGATTTAAATTACTTAAATTGTTTTCAAAAAGCTAGCGATTTAGAATTTAAAGATTATCTTTAAATAAATAGTGAGTTTTATGAAATTTGCATTTTTAGTAATTGCCATATTTATTAATTTTTTAAATCACTCATTGATAAAATCAGAAGAAATATTTTCAGCAAAAAATAAAATTGAGAATTTTGCTAAAAACAAATCAATTAATGAAGAAAAAACTGAAATAAAAAAAATTCATATTGTAAAAAGTGGAGATACATTATCGAGCATTTCAAAACTCTATTCGATAAATAAAGATTTAATTATTAAATTGAATAAATTAAAAGATGAAAATTATATCTTTGTTGGCCAAAATCTTATTATTTCTGAATCTACTGAAAATCTTACAAAACAATCTGATTTGATAAATAATTATCATATTGTTCAAACTGGTGAAAATCTTACTGACATATCGAACAAATATAATTTAAAAGTAAAAGAACTGATAGAGATTAATAATATAAATAATCCTGATTCAATAAAAATTGGTCAAAAGCTCACAATAAGGAAAAAGAACACAATTAATTCAGAAAAATATGAAATAACTGAAAATAAAAAACATAATGACTTAATTGAGTTAGATAAAAAAATTTATGGTCCTATAATTATCCAAAGTAGATCATATAAAGACATTAAAGATAGAAAAGTTTTAAACGTTCTAAATCAAGAAAATAAAAAACTCATTATTTCAATCAATTGTGATAAAAATGAATTAGATGTAAGAATACCTGGCAGGAAATGGATGGGAAGTAAGCCTGCTAAAGAAGAATTCGAAAATAATTTGATAAATGATTTTTGTTAAAATTTTTAATTAATATGTGTGAATAATTTGTCTAAGAATATTAATGATGAGTTATTCTACAAAAAGTTAAATTAATAGTAATGGCTATTTCAAGAGGAGATCTCGTAAGAGTAAAAAGACCAGAATCATATTGGTATAATGAAATCGGTAAAGTTGCTTCAGTTGATACCTCAGGCATTAAATACAACTGTGTAGTCAGATTCGATAAAGTAAACTACGCTGGGATAAGCGGAACTGATGGTGGAGCAAACACAAATAATTTTGCTGAAAGTGAATTAGAGAAAGCTTAAATAATTGCCTGAATTACCAGAAGTAGAGACAGTTCGCAGAGGTTTAGAGCAAAAACTTAATAACTTTATTATTAAAAAAGTAGAAGTTTGTAGGGATTCAACTGTTGCATTCCCAATAAACAAACAAGAATTCATTAAAGGACTTCTGAACTCACTTATTTATAAATGGAATAGAAGAGGAAAATATTTAATAGCTCAATTAAAAGAAGTTCAAAATGAGAATGCTCAATTTCCTTTAGAAAATTCAAAAAATAACGGATTTCTTGTAGTTCATTTAAGAATGACTGGATATTTTAAATTTATGGAAAACTCAAGTCATCCTTGTAAACATACAAGAATAAGATTTTTCGATAAAAATAATAATGAGCTTAGGTACATTGACGTAAGATGTTTTGGCCAAATGTGGTGGATTAATAAAGACCTATCGCTTAACAAAATAATAAAAGGATTAGGTTCATTAGGACCAGAACCATTTTCTAAAGACTTTGATGCAAATTACCTTAAGAAAGTTATTTCAAAAAGAACAAAATCTATAAAAGCTATTTTATTAGATCAAACAATAGTGGCAGGTATTGGTAATATTTATGCTGATGAAAGTTTATACTCTGCTGGCATCTCCCCTTTTAGGGAAGCTCGAACAATAAAAAAGAATGAGTTAATCAAGCTCAAAGAATCAATTGTAACTGTATTAAAAAAAAGTATAGGTTCTGGGGGTACTACATTTAGTGATTTTAGGGACTTGGAAGGAGAAAATGGGAATTTTGGTTTACAGACAAATGTCTATAGGAGAACTGGAAAAGAATGTCGTAAATGTGGGAATTTAATTGAAAGAGAAAAAATTACTGGAAGAAGTACCCATTGGTGTCCGAAATGCCAGAAATAAAAAAGGGCTTACTCATGATGAGTAAACCCTTTTAAATATTTTTACCTGGCATTGAGCTATTTTCTCAAGGGGCTACCCCCTAAATATTTTCGCCGCTGATGCGTTTCACAACCGAGTTCGAGATGGATCGGAGTGGTTCCACATCGCCATGAACACCAGGATAGTGTGAACCTTGAGAACTGCATAGAAAATTATATATATTAAAAACAATAAATTAAGTTTATTTGGTCAAGCCCTCGGTCTATTAGTACTCCTCCGCTGCACTTGTTACCAAGCTTCCACGTAGAGCCTATCAACGGGTGTTCTTCCCGTGACCTTACTGGCTTAAGCCATGGCAATACTCATCTTGAGGTGGGCTTCCCACTTAGATGCTTTCAGCGGTTATCCACTCCGCACATGGCTACCCAGCGTTTACCGTTGGCACGATAACTGGCACACCAGAGGTGCGTTCCTCCCGGTCCTCTCGTACTAGGGAGAAATCCTCTCAATATTCCTGCGCATACACCGGATATGGACCGAACTGTCTCACGACGTTCTGAACCCAGCTCGCGTACCGCTTTAATGGGCGAACAGCCCAACCCTTGGGACCGACTTCAGCCCCAGGTTGCGATGAGCCGACATCGAGGTGCCAAACCTCCCCGTCGATGTGAACTCTTGGGGGAGATCAGCCTGTTATCCCTAGAGTAACTTTTATCCGTTGAGCGACGGCCCTTCCACGCAGAACCGTCGGATCACTAAAACCGACTTTCGTCCCTGTTCGACTTGTAGGTCTCACAGTCAAGCTCCCTTCTGCTTTTGCACTCAACGACTGATTTCCAACCAGCCTGAGGGAACCTTTGTGCGCCTCCGTTACCTTTTAGGAGGCGACCGCCCCAGTCAAACTGCCCATCAGATACTGTCCGCTTCCCGGATAACGGGTAAGCGTTAGAACCCTAGCTCTAAAAGAGTGGTATCTCACCGATGACTCAATAGTACCCACAAGCACTATTTCAACGTCTCCCACCTATTCTGCGCATTCAGAGCCCGAGCACAATATCAAACTACAGTAAAGCTTCATAGGGTCTTTCTGTCCGGGTGTATGTAGTCCGCATCTTCACAGACAATTCTATTTCGCCGAGCCTCTCTCCGAGACAGCGCGCAAATCGTTACACCTTTCGTGCGGGTCGGAACTTACCCGACAAGGAATTTCGCTACCTTAGGACCGTTATAGTTACGGCCGCCGTTCACCGGGGCTTCAGTCGCCAGCTTCACTAAAAGCTAACCAGCTTCCTTAACCTTCCGGCACTGGGCAGGTGTCAGCCCCCATACATCGTCTTGCGACTTAGCGGAGACCTGTGTTTTTGGTAAACAGTCGCTTGCGCCTCTTCACTGCGACCAGCTCTCGCTGGCACCCCTTCTCCCGAAGTTACGGGGCCATTTTGCCGAGTTCCTTAGAGAGAGTTATCTCGCGCCCCTCGGTATTCTCTACCACCCCACCTGTGTCGGTTTCGGGTACTGGCATTTGTGTCTTAACGAGTATAGGGCTTTTCTTGGAAGCATGACATCACCAACTTCGCTGCCGTAGCAGCTCGTACTCACGCCTTAGCTCAAGATGTTTTCTCCATCTCTCAAAGCCTCGAACGCTTGAACCAGTAACCAACATCTGGCCTGGTTAGCCTTCTCCGTCCCCCTTCTCAAAACACATCTGGTACAGGAATATTGACCTGTTATCCATCGACTACGCCTTTCGGCCTCGCCTTAGGTCCAGACTAACCCTCCGCGGACGAGCCTGCCGGAGGAACCCTTAGGGTTTCGGGGCATGGGATTCTCACCCATGTTTTCGCTACTCAAGCCGACATTCTCACTTCTATGCTGTCCACGCCCGCTTACGCTAACGCTTCACCCTACATAGAACGCTCCCCTACCATAAATAAATTTATCCGCAGCTTCGGTATAACGCTTAGCCCCGTTCATTTTCGGCGCAGGATCGCTCGACCAGTGAGCTATTACGCACTCCTTTGAGGATGGCTGCTTCTAGGCAAACCTCCTGGTTGTCTGGGCAATCCCACCTCCTTTATCACTTAGCGTTAATTTTGGGACCTTAGCTGGCGGTCTGGGCTGTTTCCCTCTTGACTATGGAGCTTATCCCCCACAGTCTGACTGCCTAGTTACACACAGGGTATTCAGAGTTCATATCGATTTGGTACCGCTTTCGCAGCCCGCACCGAAATGGTTGCTTTACCCCCCTGCTGGAGCACTAGACGCTACGCCTCAACGTATTTCGGGGAGAACCAGCTAGCTCCTGGTTCGATTGGCATTTCACCCCTAACCACAGCTCATCCGCTGAATTTTCAACTTCAGTCGGTTCGGACCTCCACTTGGTATCACCCAAGCTTCATCCTGGCCATGGTTAGATCACCAGGGTTCGGGTCTATAAACACTGACAAACGCCCTATTAAGACTCGCTTTCGCTGTGGCTCCACCATTTCCGGTTTAACCCGCCAGTGCCTATAAGTCGCCGGCTCATTCTTCAACAGGCACACGGTCACCCGATTAGTCGGGCTCCCATTGCTTGTAAGCTCACGGTTTCATGTTCTATTTCACTCCCCTCCCGGGGTTCTTTTCACCTTTCCCTCGCGGTACTGTTTCACTATCGGTCACACAGTAGTACTTAGCCTTACGAGGTGGTCCTCGCAGATTCACACGGAATTCCACGTGCTCCGTGCTACTCGGGATGCAGCTAGGTCAACTTATCTTTCGATTACGGGGCTTTCACCCTCTGTGGCACGCCATTCAAACGTTTCTTCTAGACTTGTTGATCCATATTGCTGTCCCACAACCCCGATAGTCAAGACTATCGGTTTGGGCTGTTCCCCGTTCGCTCGCCGCTACTGAGGGAGTCGTTATTTACTTTCTCTTCCTCCAGCTACTAAGATGTTTCAGTTCGCTGGGTTAGCTCGCACCAACCTATATATTCAGTTGGCCGTACATGGGGTTGCCCCATTCGGAAATTCCCGGATCAAAGTGTGCTTCCAACTCCCCGAGACTTATCGCAGGTAACCACGTCCTTCATCGCCTCTGTGTGCCTAGGTATCCTCCGTGAGCCCTTTGTAGCTTGACCAATAACTTCAAAATTTGAAGCATCAGCTTAATAGAATTGTTATTAATGCATTCGCACAAATAATAAATCTGCATCATTAAAGATGCTTATTGTCTTTAAAAAATAATCTATGCAGTTGTCAAGGTTCTCTGAAAACAATGAAATTAATTCAATGAGTCCAGCATCTTAATGATTTCATTAGGAAGCTAGATTCTTTCAGAATTTGATCACAACTCAAAACATTTCCTTTCTATCGGTTATGGAAGAGGTGGTAATCAGTGGAGGTAAGCGGACTCGAACCGCTGACATCCTGCTTGCAAAGCAGGCGCTCTACCAACTGAGCTATACCCCCAACATAGAGATATGGGCCATCCTGGACTTGAACCAGGGACCTCACCCTTATCAGGGGTGCGCTCTAACCACCTGAGCTAATGGCCCAGGAAAAATAATGGGTGTGACCTAGAAAAACTTAGGAAATGAAATTCTTAATAAATTAAAAACGTGAGATACCGATCGACCTAAGGTGACAAAATAATAATATTAAACATTTTGTTGTCTCCCTGTTAGGAGGTGATCCAGCCGCACCTTCCGGTACGGCTACCTTGTTACGACTTCACCCCAGTCATTAGCCCCACCTTCGGCGTCCTCCTCCACAAGGGTTGGAGTAACGACTTCGGGCATGGCCAACTTCCATGGTGTGACGGGCGGTGTGTACAAGGCCCGGGAACGTATTCACCGCAGTATGCTGACCTGCGATTACTAGCGATTCCTACTTCACGTAGGCGAGTTGCAGCCTACGATCTGAACTGAGCCACGGTTTATGGGATTTGCTAGCTCTCGCGAGTTTGCTGCCCTTTGTCCGTAGCATTGTAGTACGTGTGTAGCCCAGGGTGTAAGGGGCATGATGACTTGACGTCATCCACACCTTCCTCCGGTTTATCACCGGCGGTCTTTCTAGAGTGCCCAACTAAATGCTGGCAACTAAAAACGTGGGTTGCGCTCGTTGCGGGACTTAACCCAACATCTCACGACACGAGCTGACGACAGCCATGCACCACCTGTCACTGCATTCCCGAAGGCACCCTCAAATTTCTAAGAGGTTCGCAGGATGTCAAACCCTGGTAAGGTTCTTCGCGTTGCATCGAATTAAACCACATACTCCACCGCTTGTGCGGGCCCCCGTCAATTCCTTTGAGTTTCACACTTGCGTGCGTACTCCCCAGGCGGAACACTTAACGCGTTAGCTACGACACCGAAGGGGTCGATTCCCCCGACACCTAGTGTTCATCGTTTACGGCCAGGACTACAGGGGTATCTAATCCCTTTCGCTCCCCTGGCTTTCGTCCATGAGCGTCAGTAATGGCCCAGCAGAGCGCCTTCGCCACTGGTGTTCTTCCCGATATCTACGCATTTCACCGCTACACCGGGAATTCCCTCTGCCCCTACCATACTCAAGCCTTTCAGTTTCCACTGCCATGATGGAGTTAAGCTCCACGCTTTAACAGCAGACTTGAAAAGCCGCCTGCGGACGCTTTACGCCCAATAATTCCGGATAACGCTTGCCACTCCCGTATTACCGCGGCTGCTGGCACGGAATTAGCCGTGGCTTATTCCTCAAGTACCGTCATATCTTCTTCCTTGAGAAAAGAGGTTTACAGCCCAGAGGCCTTCGTCCCTCACGCGGCGTTGCTCCGTCAGGCTTTCGCCCATTGCGGAAAATTCCCCACTGCTGCCTCCCGTAGGAGTCTGGGCCGTGTCTCAGTCCCAGTGTGGCTGATCATCCTCTCAGACCAGCTACTGATCGAAGCCTTGGTGAGCCATTACCTCACCAACTAGCTAATCAGACGCGAGCTCATCCTCAGGCGAAATTCATTTCACCAGTAGGCATATGGGGTATTAGCGGTCGTTTCCAACCGTTATCCCCCTCCTGAGGGCAGATTCTCACGCGTTACTCACCCGTCCGCCACTAACCCGAAGGTTCGTTCGACTTGCATGTGTTAAGCACGCCGCCAGCGTTCATCCTGAGCCAGGATCAAACTCTCCGTTGTGTTCAAATCCTTTTGTAGATAAATCTACTCAAATTGAATTGCTTTATCCAAATAAAAACTTTTGTTTATGTATTTAGTTTCAGCCTCCTTAAATTTTAAGGATTACATTGAGTGCACATTAAAAATATTTCTAAAGTGACTTTCCAAGATCTCAGATCCGTTTGCATCAAAGCCAAAAGTTAGCAATTGATGACATTTTTATATATTCTTGACGGGACCTCACACCTTTATTGCATATACATCTTGAAATAACTAAAAAAATTTAGCAATTCTTGACGCAATAAAAGCATCAGTTCCTAAGTTTTTAAATTTTCTAGGTGCGGAGTTAAACAACAAGTGTGTAACTCAATAAGAAGGGTAAACCCTTCTTCTGGCTGAAAACAATGATCGAAATCAAATCTTCAAAAAATTCATTAATTTACCAAAAATCAGATTAAAGGTAATTTATTGAATAATGCAAAAAGTATATTTTTGCCCAGAAGAAAATACTAAACCATCCGACTGTAATTATGCAACCTTTTATACAAAAATTTTTTATTAATTTTTTATTTGTTCAAAGTCTCATTAAACAACTAGGCTTAAATAAAGGGATATAAATGAAATGGCAGAAAGATTTAGTCAAAAAAATTTAAGAGTAAGACCAAGTTCTGATGAAGAGAAAATTGTAACAAATGCAAAAAAACACTTCGAAAAGACTTTGGTTGAAATATCAGGCGAGTTAGTGGGAAGCGTTGCTGCACTAGAACACCCAACAAAAAATAAAAAATTAAATTATGGAGAAATATTTTTAAGAGACAATGTTCCCGTAATGATTTACCTCATTACCCAAAAACGGTACGAAATTGTCAAAAAGTTCCTAAGTGTATGCCTTGAGTTACAAAGCTCTAATTACCAAACACGTGGCGTATTTCCTACTAGTTTCGTTGAAGAAAATGGACAACTCATTGGAGACTATGGTCAGAGATCAATAGGAAGGATTACTTCAGCTGATGCAAGTTTATGGTGGCCAATTTTATGTTGGTATTATGTCAATAAAAGCGGTGATTATGCCTTCGGGAAAAGTCAAAGAGTTCAAAGAGGTATTCAACTTCTACTAGATCTAGTTCTACATCCAACATTTGAGGGAACTCCAGTACTTTTTGTTCCAGATTGCGCATTTATGATTGATAGACCTATGGATGTATGGGGAGCACCCTTGGAAGTTGAAGTTTTACTTCATGGATGTTTAAAAAGTTGCATCAACTTAATGGAATTAAGTAGAGCAGATCATGTTAGTAGACTTTTAGACCAAAGACTTATTCTTACAAATCAATGGGTTAAGGATTTAGGAAGTTTTCTTTTAAAACATTATTGGGTTACCAGCCAAACAATGCAAATTTTAAGAAGAAGGCCAACTGAGCAATATGGAGATGATCAACACTTCAATGAATTTAACGTTCAACCTCAAGTAGTTCCCTCATGGCTACAAGATTGGTTAGAGAATAGAGGAGGTTACCTGATAGGAAATATTAGGACAGGAAGGCCAGACTTTCGATTTTACAGTCTAGGGAATTCTTTAGCATGTATGTTCGGAGTACTGCCTCCTGAAGAGCAAAGAGCTTTATTTAGATTAGTTTTACATAACAGACAGCATTTGATGGCTCAAATGCCCATGAGGATTTGTCATCCTCATATGGATGTTGAAGAATGGCAAAACAAAACTGGATCGGATCCAAAAAATTGGCCTTGGAGCTACCATAATGGTGGTCATTGGCCAAGTTTACTTTGGTTTTTTGGAGCAGCTGTTCTATTACATCAAAAAAAATATGGTTCAGATGATGTGATTCTCATGGAAGAAATGAAATCTTTAATAGAGGAATCTTATTGGTGTCAACTTAATCAATTACCTAAGCAAGAATGGGCTGAATATTTTGATGGGCCTACAGGTACCTGGGTTGGACAACAATCAAGAACGTATCAAACTTGGACAATTGTTGGATTTTTATTAATGAACCATTTCCTAAGAAATGAGTATAACGATATAGATATGTTTAAAATTTAAGCCTAGAATAATCCTAAAGTAAGTGATTTATCAATTGGCAAACATGCTCCAATACCAAGATAAATGGTTAGAAAAGTTCCGAACAAGAAAACAGACATTGCTATTGGTCTTCTAAATGGGTTAGAGAATTTATTGACGTTTTCGATAAAGGGTAAAATCATTAATCCAAGTGGAATTAATGTTTGAAGTGCTATACCCAAAAGTTTATTAGGAACCACCCTAAGTATTTGAAAAACTGGATAGAGATACCATTCAGGAAGTATTTCTAAGGGTGTTGCGAAGGGATTAGCTTTGTCTCCCAACATTGCTGGGTCAAGAACTGCTAATCCAACAACGCAGGCAATAGTTCCTAAGATAACTACAGGGAAGATATATAATAAATCATTTGGCCAAGCTGGTTCACCATAATAATTATGGCCCATACCTTTAGCTAGCTTTGCTCTCAATTTTGGATCAGATAGATCTGGTTTTTTTAAGGTAGACATTATGGAGAACTAATAATGGTTTAAGTATAGGAGTTTATAAGGGACCTGAAATACCCTGTTTACGAATCATTAAAAAGTGCATCAACATAAAAACTGCTAATGACCATGGCAATACAAAGGTATGAAGACTATAAAATCTGGTTAAAGTGGATTGTCCAACACTTTCTCCACCTCTAAGTAGTTCAACCATAAAGTCACCAATTACTGGTATTGCAGCAGGAACACCTGAAACAATCTTAACTGCCCAATAACCTACTTGATCCCAAGGTAGAGAGTATCCTGTCACTCCAAAAGCAACAGTTATGACTGCCATTACAACACCTGTAACCCAAGTCAATTCTCTTGGCCTTTTAAAGCCTCCGGTGAGATAAACCCTAAAGACATGAAGTATTAACATCAAAACCATCATTGATGCACTCCATCTATGCACAGATCTTATTAACCATCCAAAACTTACATCGGTCATTAAATAACTAACTGAACTATAAGCTTGCGTAACTGTTGGCTTATAGTAAAAAGTCATTGCAAAACCTGTTGCAAATTGAATTAGGAAGCATACTAAGGTTATGCCTCCTAAACAGTAAAAAATATTTACGTGTGGGGGTACGTACTTGGAAGTTACGTCGTCAGTTATGTCTTGGATTTCAAGCCTTTCTTGAAACCAGTCATAAACAGATGAAGAATTCGCCATCCAAAAAAAAATTAGCTTTGATATAAAGAGCTTACTTAAAATTCTTATACTTGGTGTTAACACTTAACCCAATGAATTCATCTTTTAACAAACTTTTAACATTCAAAACAGTTATCACTGCATCAATGATAATCTTTTTTTCTATCAATCTTTTGTTGATTGAAAGAGTGGATGCTCTCAGTGATAGCAGGCAATTAGTACTTGACGCTTGGACCTTGGTAAACGAAGGTTTTTATGATCCAGAAAAGTTTGATGAAATCCAATGGAAAAGAATTAGACAAAAAACATTACAGAAACAAATTGAAACAAGTGAAGAGGCTTATTCCGCAATTGAAGACATGTTAAGACCTCTAGATGATCCCTACACGCGAATTTTACGCCCAAAAGATTATGAACTACTGAAATCAAGTAATTTTGGGAGTGAAATTAATGGAGTTGGGCTTCAATTAGGTGAAGATAATGACAATAAAGTTAAAGTTATCTCTACTCTTGGGGGTTCGCCAGCCGAAGAAGCTGGAATAGTAAGCGGGGACTTGATAGAGAAAGTTGACGGAATCCCATCAGAGAAATTAGGGCTTGCAAGTACTGCATCTAAGTTAAGAGGTGAAACAGGGACAAAAGTTTTAATTGAAGTATCTTCGGAATCAGGAGAAATTAGGGAAGTCGATCTAGAAAGGAGATCAGTAGATCTCAGACCAGTCAGAACAAAAAGATTAAGAGACGATTCTCACACAATAGGATACTTAAGGATAACTCAATTCAGCGAAAGCGTTCCAAAGAAAGTTGAAGAGGCACTTCAAGAGTTAAAAGAGAAAGATGTTGAGGGCTTGATCTTGGATCTTAGAAATAATTCAGGAGGACTAGTAAGCTCAGGCATAGCAGTTGCAGACTCATTATTGAGTGAGAAACCTGTAGTCGAGACAAAAGATAGAAATGGAATAAAAGATGCAATTATTTCTCAAAAAGAGACATCTTTTGATGGACCAATGGTGACTTTAGTAAATAAAGGTACTGCAAGTGCTAGTGAAATACTTGCTGGTTCCCTACAAGATAATGAGAGGTCAATTCTTATGGGAGAACAAACTTATGGGAAAGGTTTAATTCAATCACTAAAAAGTTTGGGAGAAAATAGTGGTATTGCTATAACAGTGGCTAGTTACTTAACCCCCAATGGGAATAATATTCAAGGCCAAGGTATGACACCTGACAAATCACTTGATCTACCAGATGCAAGTGATTATGGAAGTACTGACGATAAATGGGTGCGGAATGCAGAATTATTTCTGGGTTCACTTCTTGAAAAAGAAGAAGTTTCAGTTCAAACAATTGAATTAAAGAATGAAGAAATTAAATCTTTAAATGGCTAAAGATTGAAAATAAAAAATCTTAAAAATATGAGTATTAAAAGAATTTTTCATGACCCAATTCATAAGGAAATAGTATTTGATGCAGAAAAGCCAGAAGAATTAATGATAATGGAATTAATTGATACAGTTGCTTTTCAAAGACTACGAAGAATAAAACAACTTGGAGCGGCATCATTACTTTTTCATGGTGCAGAATCGAGTAGATTCACTCACTCAATTGGTGTTTTTTGCATAGCTAGAAAAATTTATAAGAGATTAATTGAAAGTAAATCTTCATTTTGTGAAAATAAATTTGTTCTTTATGGAGCAGCTCTACTACATGATTTAGGTCATGGACCTTTAAGCCATACCAGTGAAACGATATTCAAGCATGATCACGAACAATGGTCAGAAAACTTAGTTACAAATTATTCTCCAATAAATTCAATCCTCAAAAAGTATGACAACGAATTACCAAGAAAAATTAGTGAATTATTTCAATCAAAACAACTATTTTCAAAACCTTTAAAAACATTAATAAGTAGTGAGATAGATTGCGATCGTCTCGATTATCTTTTGCGCGATAGTTACAACACAGGTACTAATTATGGCTTAGTAGATTTAGAGAGAATAATTTCAGCTCTTACCTTTTCACCTGATGGGAATATAGGAATCAAACCAAAAGGAGTGATCGCTATTGAGCATTTCCTTGTACTTAGAAACTTGATGTATAGAACAATCTACAATCACAGGATAAACGAAATATCAACATGGATTCTTGAAAAAATACTACACACAATAAAACATAATTATGAAAAGAATATTTGGTTAGATAATTCTCTATATAAATGGATTTTTTCACCTTCAAAGGTTGATTTTGATGATTTTATAAGAATTGATGATATAACCTTTTATTATCATTTGATTAGATGGAAAGATGAATCTTTTGAACCACTTTCTACACTATGCAAAATGTTTATTGATAGAGATTTGTTGAAGGCATCAAACATAAGTTTTTTAAGTAAGATGGACAGATTAAAAATCCTTGCATTTGCCTCAAAATTATGTAAAAAGAACGGTTATGATTCAGAAATATTTTGCGGTATTAAGGAAAGGTCTTTTAAAGGTTTTGAATCTAATAATGCACTAAAAATATGGGACGGCACTTATCAAAGCGCATTAGAAAATAGTTCTGCATTAATAAAAACTTTAATGAGATCTGAGGAAAGCTCTTTTATTATTTATCCAGATATTATCAAAAATGAAATTAAAAATGAAATTTCATTAATAAAAAACAATTCCTAAATTTAATTCATGGAAATCGTTTTAAAAAACACTAAAAGTAAATATTTAGAAATTCTTTCTTTGTCAGATTCAGATAATATCCATGAAACTTTTAAAAGATTTTCTTCCATAAAGGAACCTTTAGAAGCAAAAATTTTCGTAGTCAATGCTTCAATAAGTTCTCATCAATTGTCAAAATTAAAAAATCATTTTGACAAAATTAATATTTGTTCCTTATGCATTTTCTCAAATAATAGAGAAACGATACTAAGTGGAAAGTCTTTAAAAATAGATTCAGCTTTTATAAAAGAGCAAGAGATTAAAAATAAGTTATTAATGTTTAATTCAAAAAAGAAAAACGATATTCTTCACAAAGGAACAGTACGATCGGGTGAAAGAATATCTTCAAATGGAAACCTATGCATTATTGGAGACGTTAATCCAGGAGCAATAGTTTCCGCTAAGAAAAATATTTACGTTTGGGGCAAATTACTAGGAATCGCAATCGCAGGGAAAAGTGGAAATAAAAATGCCTCTATTGCATCACTTTATCTAAACCCTTTACAGTTAAGAATTGCAGATGTGATAGCTATTGGACCAAAAGATAAGCCTAAAAATTGTTATCCAGAAATTGCAGTTATAGATAAACAAACGATAATTATCCAGCCGCACATAATCGAAAATAAAAATTAATCAATATTTTGCAATAAATTAACCCAAACTATTTAAATTTAAGAATTACTTAATATTTGCAATATTTAACTTTCTGCAAGTGGCTTTATTATTTGTAAAATCTTAAAAATCTTGGGGAAAAATACTCGCACAATTTTAATTTGTTCAGGCAAGGGAGGGGTTGGTAAAACAACTTTAACTGCAAACCTTGGGATAGCACTTGCTAATAGCGGAGCAACAACTGCTGTATTAGATGCTGATTTTGGCCTAAGAAATTTAGATCTTCTTTTAGGATTAGAAAATCGCATCATTTATACGGCTCAAGATGTTCTAGACAAGAATTGTCGTCTTGACCAAGCATTGGTAAGACATAAAAAGGAGCCCAATCTTGCTCTTCTACCTGCTGGAGATCCAAGGATGTTGGATTGGATGAAGCCCGATGATATGAAAAAAATTAGTGAGCTACTAAGTGAGAACTTTGATTTTGTCTTAGTAGATTGTCCTGCTGGTGTAGAAGATGGCTTTAAAAATGCTCTTGCAGCCTGTAAAGAAGCTATTGTTGTTACTAACCCAGAATTATCCGCAGTACGCGATGCGGATAGAGTAATAGGGATACTTAATACTTCAGATATTGAACCTATCCAACTTGTAATCAATAGAGTTCGTCCTAATATGATGGCTAGTCAAGAAATGTTGTCTATCGAAGATGTTCAAGGGATACTTTCTTTGCCTTTGTTGGGAATTGTTTTAGAAGATGAACAGGTAATAATAAGTACAAATAGAGGCGAGCCACTGACACTTTCAGACGGAAGATCTCCTGCAAAAAAATGTTATTTGAATGTTTCTCAAAGACTTACAAATAAAGATGTACCAATTATCGATCCAAAAAAAGAAGGCAAAAGTCTTAAAGATAAATTCATGAGATTAATGCAAACAAAGGTTTTTTAAAATGATGACTCTTAGAGATCTTATAAATAAATTACTAGGCAGAGAAACGTCTAGTGCAAATACAGCTAGAGAAAGATTACAACTTGTACTTGCTCATGACAGAGTTGATATGAGTTCCTTAACAACTGATCTTTTAGATAAAATGAGAAAAGAGATTCTTGATGTTGTTGCTAAATATGTTGAGATTGATTTTGATGAGGTGGCGGTAAGTTTAGAGACTGAGGATAGAATGACTGCATTAGTTGCCAATTTACCAATCAAAAGAACTATTTCAGGAGAAATAAAATTCAAAAAAACTGATAAAACTGATAAAACTAATAAAGATATCAAATAGTAATAAATTTAAAAATGATAAAAAATACTGATAATTAACCCTCCCTAATTGTAAGATAAATAGATTGCCGGCTTAGCTCAGCGGTAGAGCAGCGCTTTTGTAAAGCGAAGGCCATCAGTTCAAATCTGTTAGCCGGCATTTTGATTGATTTAATCCTGTTCAATATTCTTTGCTGGAAAATAAAATGAATAAACCTATTAGAGCAATGATAGGAAACAATCTTATTTCGATTACATACTCTAAAAAAGATGCAAGGGGTTCAAATATCCAATAAGTAAAAAATTGAATCAATAGAACAAAAAATAATAATAAAAACACTAATACAATTCCCTAACAAATACTTCTCCCTCTCTAATAAGTCTCCAATCTCCATTTTTCTTCCAAAATATAATAGTACTAGCTTTTCCACTTCTTTTCCCCCAGGGGATAGGGCCCAAAATTTTTACAGAAGGGAAGTCTAGAGCAATACCATCAACCGAAGTAGATCCTTTAAAGCCTGAAATATTTGCACTTGAAGTTAACAATGGGCCTGTTTCTCTCATGAGCGATTGAGCCATATAAGAATTTGGAATCCTCAACCCAAGAGTAAGATCATTACTTGTGAGGATTGTAGTGTGCTTTTCTGAAGCAGGAATAACCATTGTCAGAGCTCCAGGCCAATATTTTGAAGCTATATTTTCGTAATCTTCTTTAGCTGATTCGTGAACATAATCGATTAATTGTTTGTGTTCTGATCCCATAAGAATTAAGGGTTTGTCTCTATCTCTTTTTTTAAACTTATAAATACTATTTGAAAATTTTGGCAGGCATCCAATTGCAGGTAATGTGTCAGTTGGGAATATTATAGGTAAACCACTTTCAAGAGTCTTCAAGGCGGATTTGCAGTCTACTAAATTCATTTAGATTATGAACCTATAATAATTTATTTATATCTTCCAATGGTAAACCTACCAATACCTGAAAGATCTTTCACAATTTCTATTGATGTAAAATTATTTTTAATAAGTAGTTGTTTTACTTTTTCACCTTGATCAAAATGATTCTCTAAAATTAGCCAGCCCTTATCTTTTAAGAATAATGGTGCTTTATGTATTATTTCCCTAATATGTTTTAAACCATCTTCACCGCCTAACAAAGCAACTTTAGGTTCAAAATTTTTAACTTCTTTAGGTAATTTTTCATAAGTATCTTTAGGAATATATGGTGGGTTTGAAATAGCGAGGTCTATTTTTCCCTTAAAACTTTCGAGAGGTGACCACCAATTTCCACAATAAAATCTCAAATTTGATTGTTTAGAAGAATTTAAATAATTTTTAGTAGCTATTTCTAATGCATCTTGATCAATATCAGTTGCTACTACGTCGCTTAATGGATAAGCCAATGCCAAAGCAATACTTATAGCTCCTGATCCAGTTCCTAATTCAACAAAAAATAATTTTTCTGACTTTTTTCTAAATAAATTGCAGACTATATCAATTATTAGTTCTGTTTCTGATCTTGGAATTAGTACTTTGTTTGAAACTTTTAATTTTAAGTCTCTCCAAAAAGTTATTCCACAAATATATTGTATTGGGCAAGAATTTAATAAGTGTTCGTTCCAAATAGACTCTAGAGATTCTAAATTTTGTTTCAAGTATAAGTTTCCCGCAGGATTTATACTTATCAGGTTTAGATCACTAGTCGATATACCGCCTAAACATTCGAGTAAAACAGCAAAAGATTCTTTATCACCTCCTTTAGAAAGTTGCTTTTTTTTCCAAAATAAAAAATCTTCTGCAGAAATGCTGAGCATTTATTAAAGATATTAAAACATTAGCGTTTTGGCCCAAGCCTACCTTTACTAGAGTCAGAGTAGAAGCTTGATTTTTCTCCATCTTGAGTAGAAATAAATAAACCTATAAGGAATATTGTTGGGACCCCTACAAATAAAAGACTAGCTACAAATCCAAAATTAGTTGTTTCCATTTAATTAGTAGTTCTATGTTAGGTAATAAGACTATAGACATATAACTTGGAATAAAGTGGAAAAATAAACAAATTTTATAAACTGATTAACAGTCTTAAACAATTTAGCGAGGTAATTTTTTATTTTCACTGATTTTTTTTAGTTCTTCCAAATTTGAGGGAGGGGATTGTGGTTTTGTTAAAATTACTGAAGAGGTTTTTATCAATGTTTGGCATGCAAGCCGCCAATTTTCTGGTCGATTTTTGAGTTTTTCTTCTTCAACAGGTGTAAGGGGGCTCAAAGAATTTTTGTTTCCGCCTTCAACTGAAATAAAACAAGTACTACATTGTCCTGCCCCGCCGCAATTTCCTAAAATTCCTTTTAGTCCATAAAGTTGTAAGTTTTCTTTCATTACTAATTCCCTTAAATTTTCACCAGGATTACATTGAACTTCTAAATCCTCACGGATAAATCTGATAGTTGCCATTTTTTTTAGTTATTTTTCTTATTTTGGCGTTTTACTTTGAGAATTGTGACCAAAATATTAACAATTTTTAGCTAAAAATTCCTTGTAAACTTAGTCATGCAAATCGATTTACCCAATTTTTCCAATAAAATAAATTTATTTACAAAAATCCCTCAAAGACTAAAAAACCCTTACTATCGTGATGTTTAGCTGTTTATTCAGCATAGTTACTAGAAATTAACCGATGGGATTGCCTTGGTATCGAGTTCACACGGTAGTTATTAATGACCCAGGTCGACTACTCGCTGTGCATCTTATGCATACTGCATTATTAGCCGGCTGGGCCGGTTCTATGGCTCTTTATGAACTAGCCATTTTTGATCCTTCTGATGCTGTTCTCAATCCAATGTGGAGACAGGGGATGTACGTTATGCCTTTCATGGCAAGACTTGGTATCACAAGTAGTTGGAATGGATGGGATATTACGGGTGCTACAGGAGTTGATCCTGGATTCTGGAGTTTTGAAGGTGTTGCAGCAGCACACATAGTGTTTAGTGGATTATTGATGTTAGCTTCCATTTGGCACTGGACATACTGGGATTTAGATCTATGGGAAGATTCAAGAACTGGTGAGCCTGCTCTTGATTTGCCAAGAATATTCGGAATTCACCTTCTTCTAGCCGGACTTACATGCTTTGGTTTTGGAGCTTTTCATTGTGCAAACGTAGGTATTTGGGTTTCTGATCCTTATGGTTTATCAGGTCATGTAGAGCCTGTAGCCCCTTCCTGGGGAGTAGAAGGATTTAACCCCTTTAACCCAGGAGGAATAGTTGCTAATCATATTGCTGCTGGTCTTATGGGGATTATTGGGGGGATTTTTCATATAACCAATAGACCTGGAGAAAGACTTTATAGAGCATTAAAACTTGGAAGTCTTGAAGGAGTTCTAGCTAGTGCACTAGCTGCTGTTTTATTTGTTTCTTTCGTTGTTGCAGGAACAATGTGGTACGGTTCAGCGACAACACCAGTCGAATTATTTGGTCCTACCAGATATCAATGGGATTCTGGATATTTCAAAACTGAAATCAATAGAAGGGTTCAAGCTGCGATTGATGATGGTGCCACTAAAGAAGAGGCATATGCATCGATTCCAGAGAAACTAGCCTTCTACGATTATGTTGGGAATAGTCCTGCAAAAGGTGGCCTATTCAGAGTTGGGGCTCTTGTTAATGGTGATGGTTTACCAACTGGTTGGCAGGGTCATATTGCTTTTCAAGACAAAGAGGGTAACGAATTAGAAGTTAGAAGAATACCTAATTTCTTTGAAAACTTTCCTGTCATCCTCGAAGACAAAGAAGGTAATGTAAGAGCAGATATTCCATTTAGAAGAGCTGAAGCAAAGTATTCATTTGAACAAACTGGAATTACTGCAACTATCTATGGAGGAGATCTTAATGGTCAAACATTTACTGATCCTGCAGTAGTTAAAAGGTTAGCTAGAAAGGCTCAACTTGGAGAAGCTTTCAAGTTTGACAGAGAGACTTATAAATCTGACGGTGTATTCCGAAGCTCACCAAGAGCGTGGTTTACATATGCACATTTATGTTTCGGATTGCTATTCTTGTTTGGCCACTGGTGGCACGCTTCAAGAACCCTTTACAGAAATTCCTTTGCTGGTATTGATGCTGAGATTGGCGACCAAGTTGAATTTGGTTTATTCAAGAAGCTTGGTGACGAAACCACAAGAAGAATCCCAGGAAGGGTTTAAACTAAACTTTATTACTTAATCTTATGGAAGCTTTTGCTTACGTTCTTATTCTAACTCTCGCAGTTGTTACCTTATTCTTTGCTGTCGCCTTTAGAGACCCACCTAAATTTGATAGAAAATGAACTAAGAAAAAAAACCTCTTTAACAAGAGGTTTTTTTTTACTTTTCATAATTAAGATATTACTCTACTATTAGAGTTGAAGTGCAGCTTTTTTCACCACATGCAGTGTCCAACCTGTCAAAACACAGATAGCAGAGTTTTGGAATCAAGATCTGCTGATAGTGGTAAAAGTGTTCGAAGAAGAAGAGAGTGCTTAAACTGTAGCTTTAGATTTACAACCTACGAAAGAGTGGAATCAATGCCAGTTTCAGTTATAAAAAAAGATGGTGGCAGAGAATTATTTGATAAACAAAAATTATTTACTGGTATATCAAGAGCTTGCGAAAAGACTAACTTCAGTAGTGAAGCAATTATTAATTTCGTAGATGGAATTGAATCGCAAATCGTTCAAGACTCTAATAAAGATATTAAGTCTTCACATATCGGAGAATTAATACTTAAAAATCTTAGAAAAGAAAACGAAGTCGCTTATATAAGATACGCCTCAGTTTACAGAAAATTTAATGGGGTAAAAGATTTTATTTCTACTCTTGAATCTCTGAAAGGAAGTTCTAAAAACCAATTAGCTTCAATTTCATAAAATACAGCATCTTAAAGTGTAGAATACATATCACAAATGTTTTTGCTATTGGTTTGCAGGCTAGTAGCATTCCTTTCTAACTACCTTAGGTAGTCTGCGTTACAACAAATGAACGAAAATTCTTCCCAAACCATTAAAGAACTTTCTGAAGATCAAGAAATTGAAAATTCGTCTGAGTTAGACAATGATTCAGCATCCCAAAATGAGGAAGATTTATCATTCGAGAAGAGCGATATCCCTTCAGCAGATTCTTCCTCTAGCAGAACAAATACGGATTTTGACAACGCAGGATTCACACAAGAAGAATTTGCATCACTTTTGGGTAAGTATGACTATAACTTTAAGCCTGGCGATCTAGTTAAAGGTACCGTTTTTGCTCTAGAGCCCAAAGGGGCCATGATAGATATAGGGGCAAAAACAGCTGCTTTTATGCCTGTCCAGGAGGTCTCAATAAATAGAGTAGAAGGACTAAACGATGTTTTACAACCTTCAGAAAGTAGAGAATTTTTCATAATGAGCGAAGAAAATGAAGATGGCCAATTAGCCCTCTCCATTAGAAGAATTGAATATCAAAGAGCATGGGAAAGGGTAAGACAACTCCAAAAAGAAGATGCAACTATATATTCTGAAGTTTTTGCAACAAACAGAGGAGGAGCCCTTGTTAGGGTAGAAGGCTTGAGAGGTTTTATTCCAGGCTCTCATATAAGTGCTCGAAAAATTAAAGATGACTTAGAAGGTGAACATTTACCTTTAAAATTTCTCGAAGTTGATGAAGAGAGAAATAGGTTAGTACTAAGCCATAGAAGAGCCTTGGTTGAGAAAAAAATGAACCGACTTGAGGTAGGCGAAGTTGTTGTTGGTTCTGTAAAAGGTATTAAACCTTATGGAGCCTTTATTGATATTGGTGGAGTTAGTGGATTATTGCACATTTCTGAGATTAGTCATGAACATATTGAAACTCCTCACAATGTTTTAAATGTGAATGACCAAATGAAAGTTATGATAATTGACCTTGATTCAGAAAGAGGACGAATTTCATTATCTACTAAAGCACTTGAACCTGAACCAGGCGATATGCTAACTGACCCTCAAAAAGTTTTTAGTAAAGCTGAAGAAATGGCTGCAAAATACAAACAAATGCTATTTGAACAAACTGACGATAACGAAGAAATTCCCACAGCTTCAGCTGAAACGGTATAAATTCACTTAATTTATTTTGTTTACGAATATCAGAACTTAAGCCTTTTTATCCTTGTGCAAGTATTAATTAATTTACAATAATTGATTTGTAACGATAGTCTAATTTAGGATAAAGTCTAATTTTAAAATTATTTGTAAATGAGTGATTTCATTTTCACTTCTGAATCCGTAACTGAAGGTCATCCTGACAAAATATGTGATCAAATTAGTGACGCTGTTTTAGATGCTTTATTGACAGAAGATCCTGAAAGCAGAGTTGCATGCGAAACTGTTGTTAATACTGGTCTTTGTTTACTTACTGGAGAAATAACTTCTAAAGCAAAAGTCGATTACATAAAACTTGTTAGAAATGTAATTAAAGAAATTGGATATGAAGGCTATAAAGCAGGCGGTTTTGATGCAAATAGCTGTGCTGTTTTAATCGCACTTGATGAGCAATCACCAGACATTTCACAAGGAGTAAATGACGCAGATGATGTTAACGATGATTTGGAAGACAATACAGGAGCTGGCGACCAAGGCATAATGTTTGGCTATGCATGCGATGAGACGCCTGAAATGATGCCCTTACCGATTAGCTTAGCTCATAGATTAGCCATTCAACTTGCCAAAGTGAGGCATGAAGAAGTCCTTAATTATCTACTGCCTGATGGTAAAACTCAAGTAAGCATTGATTACGAAAAAGGTTTACCAGTCTCTATTAATACAATTTTAATTTCAACTCAACATAAACCTGAGATAGATGGGATAACTAATGAAGAAGAAATTCGTCAAAGAATAAAAGAAGATTTATGGAGGCATGTTGTAATTCCTGCTACTGAAGATTTAAGAATCCAACCAAGCATTAGTCAAACAAGATTTCTAGTAAACCCCACGGGAAAATTTGTCGTAGGAGGGCCCCAAGGAGATGCGGGGCTCACTGGCAGAAAAATTATTGTAGATACTTATGGTGGATATGCAAGACACGGAGGAGGGGCATTTTCTGGTAAAGATCCCACAAAAGTAGATAGATCAGCCGCTTATGCAGCACGTTATGTAGCTAAAAGCATAGTTAAGGCGAAATTGGCAAAAAAAGCAGAAGTACAATTAAGTTATGCAATAGGAGTAGCAAAACCAATTTCCATTCTCGTGGAAACTTTTGATACAGGTGTTATTTCACAAGCTAATTTGACTGAGCTAATTAAAGAACACTTTGATTTAAGACCCGCAGCAATAATAAAAGAATTTAACTTAAGAAATCTACCAAAAAAAATGGGAGGCAAATTTTTTAGAAAGATTGCATCCTATGGACATTTTGGCAGAAGAGATCTTGAACTCCCGTGGGAAAATGTAGAAGAAAAAGCAGTCCAATTAGCAGAGGCTTCCAAGAAATTTTAATACAATATTTTTTCTATGCCTGAAAATTTTTATGGAGGGTTAGATTTTGGAACCAGTGGTGCAAGAATATCAATAGTTAATTTCCATAAGGAATTAATATATTCAAATTCAGTACCTTATTCATACAGCTTCAAAAATCCAAATTCTTGGATCAATTCTTGTGAGAATCTCTTAGCTAGTTTACCTATTGAGGTGAAAATTAACCTTAATAAATTGGCTATCTCCGGCACCTCGGGAACTTTAACAGCATCAAATTTGCAAGGAGAGCCGCTAGGAGAAGCAATACCTTATTACCAAGCATGTAGCGAAAATAAGATCCTTCTTGAATCCTTAACTTCTGGAGAAGATCATCTGCGAACTCCATATAGTAGTCTCGCTAAAGTATTAAAACTAATTAACGAATATGGGACAAATATACTTTTACGTCATCAATCTGATTGGATCACTGGTTGGTTTTTACAAGATTGGACTCATGGAGAAGAAGGCAATAATCTAAAACTTGGTTGGGATCTTAAAAAAAACACATGGCCAAAAAGCTATCTCAATACTTCATGGCAGAAATGCCTACCACAAATAATAAAAAGTGGAAAAATTCTTGGACAAGTGAATTTTGACTTAGCAGAGAGATTTAACTTGAATAAAAAATTATTATTAACCTCAGGAACCACTGACTCCAATGCAGGTTTAATAGCTGCAGGTTTAGGTAAAAAAGATGGTCTCACTGTTTTAGGGACTACTATTGTAGTTAAGAAAATTATTGATAACCCTATAAAAAAACAAGGAATTACAATTCATAGAGTAAACGGCGATTGGATATGTGGAGGAGCATCCAATTCAGGATGCGGTATCTTGTCTCAGTTCTTTTCTGATTTAGAAATAAAGGAGCTTAGTCGACAAATTAATCCATCGAAAAATACTTCTTTAAATCTTTTACCTCTTAATAGTAAAGGAGAGAGATTTCCTGTTAATGATCCTAATTTAGAGCCAATACTTGATCCAAGGCCAGTGAGCGACACACTTTATTTGCATGCATTATTCGAGGGACTCGCCAAGATCGAATTGAAAGGATGGGAAAAACTTGGCGAACTAACAGGTTCACTTCCAAAAAAAATTATTACTATTGGTGGAGGTTCAAAAAATCCACAATGGAGAAAAATAAGAGAAAAAATTATCAATATACCAATAGTTTCATGTAAAAAAACTACTTCATATGGCACTGCCTTAATAGCGATTAATGCAAAATAATATTTTTTGGGGATATTTGATGAAGATATAAAATTTTTAACGAAAAGGGTTTCACAAACTACACATCGTAATTTAGAGTATATAGGTTAGAGCCGGGATAGCTCAGTTGGTAGAGCAGGCGACTGAAAATCGCCGTGTCCCCAGTTCAAATCTGGGTCCTGGCACCTTTAAACCCTGTCTATGACGGGGTTTTATATTTTCTAGATATAGAAACTTTATTTTTTATTTTGTTTTTATAATTAGGAATTTTTAGTTTTCTACTCTGCAGACTTGACCTATAACACCCAAAATCAATGCATCTCCATTTGGATCTTGCCAATCCGCTAAATTATTAAAATTACTATTTATTTCATCTATGGAGACATCAACGTCTCTAAAAGATTTTTCAAAACAATTAATATCCATTGTATAGAGTATATCCTTAGTAATTTCACTTTTTGTTTTGGGAATAAATTTACTCAATACTCTCACAGAACCATCCTCATTTCTTTTAATACTTTGTCTATCCCATAACTGTTCTCCATATTCACTTTTAGGAACTCCAACCCATTCATGAGGCAAAGCATATGATTGTTTTATTGAGATACTCAAAGAAACGATTATCGAAAGCACTAAACCAAAGCTATTTCGAATAAATATTGGATTAACTTTATTCTTTGAATTAATCATTAATACGTCTGAAATACAAAAATCTTTTATCGGGAGAAAATATAAGATTAAAAATTTGTAAAAATTTTTGTTGATTAGTATTTCTATTATAGATACAATCGAATATTAAATTAAGAATTTACTTCCAATAAATTTACTAAAAAATAATGAATAAAATACAGAAATTTCTTTCAATAGTTTTTTTTATAGCAATATTTGTTGTTTTGATTTATTTAATCCAAAATTATGGGATTGAACCCCTTAGGAACAAAATAGAAAGTATGGGAATTTGGGCTCCTTTTGGAATTTTTATACTTAGAGGAGTAAGTATTATTTTACCAGCTCTTCCAAGTTCAGCTTATTCTCTACTAGCAGGTTCATTATTAGGATTTCAAAAAGGTTATGTAACAATAATCTTTTCTGATATCGTTTTTTGCCAAGCTGCTTTTTTTATCGCGAGAAATTATGGGCGAGTTCCTGTAAAGAATTTGGTAGGCCCCAAAGCGATGAAAAAAATTGAAAGTTTTAATCAAAACCAGCTAGAAGAAAATTTCTTTCTCATGACAGGTCTACTAATGACTGGCCTTTTTGATTTTCTAAGCTACGCAATTGGTATTGGAGGAACTCGCTGGAAAATATTTACTCCTGCACTATTAATAAGTCTTCTAATAAGTGACTCTATACTAGTAGCAGTAGGAGCTGGAGTTAGTCAGGGAGCAGGATTATTGCTAGGGATTGCTCTATTGGGAATGTTCGCCTTAGCGACTATTTCAGGATTGGCAAAAAATAAAATGCCTAAATAACAAAACAGTTAATAATTCTGTAATTAAACAAGAAAGATATGACATTTTCGCAAACAATGACTATATAAATAATGATTCATGCAAGAATAGAAATCGATTAATTTTTTAAAGTTATTAGATGACTCCATTTAGACCAACTTCATATGATCGCCCTGGAGAACAAATATCAACTACTCCTTCTGGATTAAAAGTAACTTCTGCAAAGAGATTAATGGTGGATTCAATGGTAAGAATGATACAAAAAGCAGAAAATCATTCCGTAGAAGATAAACTTGACGAAGAATCTAACAATAATTAATCAATTCATTGATAAGAGTATAGGAGAGTGGAAATCTATTAGAAGTACACATACTTTAGCTTTTCAGGAATTTGAAAACTCAACTAGTAAAATATTTATAAAACATATCAACAAAAAAAATAATAAAGTCGTTGAAATTTTTAAAAATTATAAGTTTAGTTTAAATCTAGAGAGCATAGCCATTTCTATAAACTGGCAAGCTGTTAGTGATTGGGAAAACGATGATATCAGTGAGGGAGATGAAACTATTCTGATTTTTTTACCCAAAGATGAAAATTCAGGAATTGTTTTAAGAAATAAAGGTTATACAGAATCCTTTATTTCATCATCCAATTATTTTGTTGATGAACAAAATAATTTACACATTAAAACTATTTATAAATCAACAGTTTCCGAAGAAAGAATTTCCTTTTTATCCACTCATGTAAGATCCAGATTTTCTACTATTAGAAATCTGGAAAATAACTCAGTTATACAGACTTCTCATACTTCAGAGATAAGGAATTTAGCTAGTTTAAAAGATTAATTATCCTTGCAAATTGAGACTCTGTTTCAGATATTAATTTAGGAAGAAAGCCTTTATTGCCACGCATTTTATTAACTGTTGAATTCAAATCAGAGATAGTTGCATCTCGCATTAATTCAAAAACCCTTCTTGCATTACTTAAAGGTACCCCAAGAGCAAGATAAGTATTTTTAAGATCCTTCAAACAACTTTTTTCTAAAACTGATTCGTCATTAGAAATTAAAAGATAAGCAACAATCCTTAAGATTATTTCTCCATCTCTTAAACAAACCGACATCTTGTTAGTTGTATTTAAAGATATTTTTGAATTAACTGAATCTTGATTTTCGCAAATCATCGCCGTTACAGCATCTGCTGCGATTGCATGAGAATTATTGGTTATTGAGGTTATTGCATCTAATCTTGAGTTTGCAGTATTAATAAATTCTTTTATATTGCTTAAATCATTTAATTTCTTATTGGCTGACAATAGTTGATTATTCTTTGAAACTGACATTCCTGTAGTAAAAAATTTTATTGATCGATTTTAAGAATAATACAAAGCTAGTAAAAACAATACAATTTCAAACTTAACGCAACGCTTCTTAATTAATAACTTCATTCCAAAGTGATAGTTGAAATAATTCAAATAAAAAATTTTTTTCCGCTAATATGAAATTAAATTTTTAATAAAGTTTTGGATCAACAGGATTTAAAATTATCAAAGAAACTTATTTCCTCATATAAAAAGAGATTAGAAAAAGAAATTCTAGATAGAAGTATGAAATTAAAGATGCCTCAAAATAAATTTGAAGAAATAATTAATAACAATAATGAACTTATAAATTTAAAAAAAGCGTTAGAAGATCTAGAAACGGAATCTGAATCTCATAGTAAAGTCTGATTTTTGAAAAAACCTTCCAAAAGTGCCTCAAAACAACAATTTCCTTTTTAAATCCCTAAACAATCAACAACTTCAAGCAGTAAAACATGTTTATGGACCACTATTAGTTGTAGCAGGTGCAGGTAGCGGAAAAACTAAGGCTCTTACTCATAGAATTGCAAACCTTATTGAGGGTAACTCTATAGATCCCTATAACATTCTCGCAGTCACTTTCACTAACAAAGCTGCTAAAGAAATGAAAGCAAGATTAGAGGTTCTTCTAGCCCAAGAATTAGCTTTTAAGCAATTTGGTCAGCCTTGGACAACTCTCAAAGAAATTGATCAAAATCAATTAAGAACCAACGTTCACCAAGAGAGGCTTCAGAACCTTTGGATCGGTACTTTCCATTCTTTATTTTCAAGACTTTTGAGATACGATATTGAAAAATATACTGATCCAGAAGGCCTAAAATGGACCAGGCAATTTTCAATTTATGATGAAACAGATTCTCAAACATTAGTAAAAGAAATTATCAGTCAAGATATGAATCTTGACCCAAAAAGATATGACCCCAAAAAGATTAAAAGATTAATAAGTAATGCTAAAAATCAATGCTTAACTTCTAATGATCTTTTAGAAAAAGCAGATAATAATTTTGATAAAACAGTTGCAGAAGCCTATAAGAGATATAGAATTTCGCTCTCAAAAAATAATTCTTTAGACTTTGATGATCTTCTACTTTTGCCTGTTTTCTTATTGAGGCAAAATGATATAGTCAGAGATTACTGGCACAAAAGATTTAAACATATTTTAGTTGACGAATATCAAGATACAAATAGAACACAATATGAACTTATAAAATTAATTACGGCTGGAAATACTGAACCAAAAAAATTCTTCAATTGGGAAGATCGATCAATTTTTGTAGTTGGGGATGCTGATCAAAGTATTTATAGTTTCAGAGCAGCTGACTTCAGAATTTTAATTGGTTTTCAAGAAGATTTTAAAACTTCAATCAAAGACGATACAAAATCATCTTTAATTAAATTAGAAGAAAATTATAGGTCATCTTCCAATATCCTTGATGCTGCAAACTCACTAATTGAAAACAACTCTGAAAGAATTGACAAAGTTTTAAAGGCTACTAAAGAAAAAGGGGAACTTTTAACATTACTCAGCTGTGATGATGAAATTTCCGAGGCAGAAGCAATTACCAATAAAATAAAATCACTTAATAACTATAATCAAAAGCCAATTTGGAAAAATTTTGCAATTTTATATCGAACCAGAGCTCAGTCGAGAGTATTAGAAGAATCTCTTGTAAGGTGGCGCATTCCTTATACAATTTTTGGAGGATTGCGTTTTTATGATAGAAGAGAAATTAAAGATGCAATAGCATATTTGAAAGTTCTGGTTAATTCTTCAGATAACGTTAGTCTTTTACGAATCATAAATGTTCCTAGAAGAGGAATTGGTAAGACTACTATTCAAAAACTTAATGAACTATCTAATAGGTTAAATATCCCATTATGGGAGGTTCTTAATGATAAGCAAAGTCTTGAAGAAACAATAGGCCGATCATCAAAAGGAATTAATAAATTTACTGAAATCATGAATGATCTTATGTGTTACCTAGAAAATTCAGGTCCCGCTCAACTACTACAACTTATATTAGAAAAAAGTGGTTATTTAAGTGACTTGCTCTCTGTTGGGACTGAAGAATCTGAAGATAGAAGAAATAATTTACAAGAACTAATTAATGCAGCTACTCAATACGAAGAAGAAACAGAAAATGGCGATGTAGAAGGATTTCTTTCTACAGCAGCCTTAACAACTGATAATGATACGAAGAAAAATAATCCTAACTCTGTAACTCTGATGACTCTGCATAATAGTAAAGGTTTAGAATTTCAAAATGTTTTTATAACTGGGCTAGAACAAGGTCTCTTCCCTAGCCATAGATCAATAGATACTCCCTCACTTCTTGAAGAGGAAAGAAGATTATGCTATGTAGGTATTACTAGAGCTAAAGAAAGAGTTTTCTTAAGTCATGCCAGAGAAAGAAGATTGTGGGGTGGAATGCGTGAAGCAACAATTCCTTCAATATTTCTTTCAGAAATACCTGAAGATTTAATGGATGGCGAATTACCACAAACTGGTGGTGCTTCAATTAGAAGAGATTGGCATCTTGATCGTTTAACCAGAGTTGATCGAAACAATCCAAATGAATTTGTTAACAAACCCATAAATGCAGTAAGGAAATTATATTCAGGTCCCAGTAAAGGGAAAAGCTGGATAGTTGGAGATATGCTAATTCACTCAAAGTTTGGGAAAGGTGAAATCATACATATTTTTGGGACTGGGGAAAAAATATCTTTAGCAGTAAAATTTGGTGATAAAGGAAGTAAAATTCTAGATCCAAGATTAGCTCCAATTCGTTATGTAAGTTAAAACTCATGAACGATATCTCTGATTACATCCAAGGGGAATTAATCAAAACTCCATTTAATTTATATAACCTAATTGCTAAATACATAGAATCTAATAACAAAACTAAAGTAGCTTTTGTCGGCGGTTATTTAAGAGATTTATTAATTAGTAAATTCCACAAAAAATCGTTTTCTAAACCTGTAGATATTGATCTTGTTATTGAAGGATCCTCTATTTCTCTCGCAAAATTTATTAAAAAAAATATTGTAAATGTAGATTTATGTTTAATAAAGGAATTTAATTTATACAACACTGTAGAAATAAATATTAATGAATATAAAATTGATATTGCTTCTGCAAGAAAAGAAATTTATTCTGCTCCTGGCTTAAATCCCACAGTAAATAAAAGTACTATTGATGAGGATCTTAAGAGGAGAGATTTCACTATAAATTCAATAGCCTTCGAGGTCTCGACAAGGAAAATTTATGATCTTTATGGAGGGATTTCTGATATAAAAAGTAAAAAATTGAACTTACTTCACAGTAATAGTATTTCAGATGATCCAAGTAGATTAATTAGATGTGCAAAATATGCTTCAAGGTTAGATTTCAATATTTCAAATAATTCCCTCAAACAAACTCAAGAAACAGTTAGACAATGGCCATGGAAAAGTTCAGAAACTCATCAGAAAATGATTTACCCTCCTGCACTAGGCATACGAATAAGGATGGAACTAGCTGAAATATGGAAACACGATAATTTGACTAATGTGATTTCGATAATTCATAAATGGGAAATTATCTCAATCATAAATGAAAATATTAAAGTCGATAAAAGATTTTTAAGAGGACTAAATTGGATTAAGAAGTTAAAGGGAAATTATATGCTTTACTTATTAAAAGATTCAGAAGATTTAGAAAAAGCATGTCAAAGATTTTTGGTAAATAATAGCGAGATAAAAATAATAGAAGATTATATAAATATCAAAAAGATATTAAATACAAACCAAAAAAATTTCAATCATTTTTCTCCATCAAGTTGGACAGAATTTATTGAAGATAGAAACCTCAATGATGAGACAGTCAAATTATTAATTTGTGATGGAGGACCATACTGGCGAAAATTGTTTAAATGGTTATTTATTTACAAATTCATAAAATCAAAAAAAGATGGAGAAACATTAAAAAAAGAAGGATGGGCCCCAGGGAAGGAGATGGGAAAGGAAATCAAAAGATTAAGATATTTGGAAATTGACAAATTAAATAGAAATTAATTACATCTTTACAACCTCTCCAACCTTGTACCATTTATCCTTTAGAACATTTTCATATTTACGATTACAACTAATCAATAAGGGTCCACATGTTTGAGGATCTAATAGTAATGATATTCTCTCGTTAACAGTCTCTTGATCTAATGAATTTTCGTTTAAAAAATTAATTATTCTTTTTTGCTTATTTACTTTATAAATTTTGTCAAAAATTTCTTTATTAGATTCAAAGAAAGTACTTTTAACATCTTTTCTTATTAAATCAAATACTCCAGGATAAGCTTTAAATGCAAATAAATCTAATAAAACTTTTAGTGGCTCAAGATTATTTCTTTGCCTATATAAATTAGATGATTCAACCATTTCTTTAAGATGTCCAATAAATCCATATCCAGTAATGTCAGTCGCAGCATTGACTAATGATTCTTTAAATTGATTTTGAAAAAGATAAATTTCATCAATCAAATATTGCTGACTCTCTACTAAATTATTAATTACTTCAGAAGAACTACCTAGCATATTAATATTTTGCATTTGACCGGCAAAGTAAATCCCAACGCCCAGAGGTCTAGACATCATGAGAATATCTCCAATATTCATTCCAGATTTAAGCCATGGTTTTGCTCCATTTTTTAAAATACCTTGAACTGTTAAAGAAATATCTATTCCTAATGAATAAGGTTTATTTACTAAACTTCTTGCCTCGAAAGTATGGCCTCCAAGTAATTCACCTCTATGATCCTCAACTGTTGATTTAATACCTTGAAGTGATTGAGAAAAGAGGTAACTCTGAAATTCCCTTTCAACTTTTGGTAATGCAATTAAAGCCTGCGCGGATGAAAGTTTTGCTCCGCATGCCCACAAATCTGAGCAAGCATGCAAAGTAGTAATTTTTGCATTAAGCCAAGGATCACTTACCAAAGCAGGAAATCCATCTACACTTTGCAAGATAATATCTTGACCATTTTGATATATCTCAACTGAATCTTCAGGTGATGAGGCAAAAGAATTTAAATTAGAATTTATTAATGATTCATTCAAAACAAACTGAGGAATTTTAGCTGCACATCCTCTGCAATCATTCAATGAAATATTTTTTTCACTACTCTTCATAATTAGCCTTTTTGATCTGAACTTTTTAATAAAGTTGAGATCAATTTTATGCTTTAAAATCCAAAAAATAAAAGAAGGGCCGAAAACAAAATTGCGATAAATAGCAAAAGCCTTTGGATGATGGCTTGGAAATATATTTACTATTTGCAATCCGATCTTTTGAGGAAACCACTTTTTTAATGATCTCCCTTCTATATCTTTTTTTAGATTTTGTACTAATGTATTTACAACTTTTACTGCAAAAACTCCCGATGCTGGTCTTTTTGCTGAACCTACAACTGCGCAATCACCGACAGCAAAGATTCCAGAAAAACTTTTTATCTGTAAATTCTGATTTGTAATTATTCTGCCATAAGAATCCGAATCTAATAATTTTTTTTGTGACCATAATGGAGATGTATTTCCAGTACATAAAAGAATCTTGCCATAATCAAAATTAAGTTTTTCAACTAAATCAATATTGGAATTCCTTAAACTTTTTAGAATTGTATTATTAATTTTTCTTGAATCACATAATAGTTTTAAAGGTCTATCTCCCCATCTTTTTCTTAAAGCATAAGATACTTCAATTGCAGCAAGGCCACTCCCAACAATTACAAATGGAAGTTCATTAACTGAATCAAAAATGTCCTCTTTTAATATTGAGTCATAAGCCCTTAAAAAAGGTTTTATTGAAAAAGCATTTTGATTTTTAACCAGTGATTCAAATTCTTTTGGAACAATTGTTTGACTTCCATAATTAAGCACCAACTTTGAATAATTAATTGAAGGTCTATTACTTAAAACAATTTTCTTTAAATTGAAATCAATATCCTTTACTTCTTCTTCTATAAAAGATACTTTTGCATTTTTTGCTAAAGATTTTATATCAATTAAACTCTCTTCTAAAGTGATTGATTTTGAAATCACCGATGGGAAAGTAGCCGAATAAACTAAATGAGAATCTCTAGATATAATTGAAACAGGAATTTCTGGCATTAATTTCGGAAACATTAACCATTTCTTCAATAAAGAAACATTTGAGTGTCCTCCTCCAATTAGTACCAGATGATTAAAAGCCATTTACATCACTATGAATAAAGAACATTTATTACCAATTGAAAAATCAAGATTAGGAGTGATTGGTGGAAGTGGATTTTATTCAATGGATCAAATAGAGTACTTAAGAGAAATAGAAATCAATACTCCCTATGGTAAACCTTCTGATTCAATAAAAGTATATAATCTTGGAAACCTAGAGATAGCATTTATTCCTAGACATGGCAGAACACATAGTTTAAATCCTTCTGAAATCCCTTACAAAGCTAATATTTGGGCTCTAAGATCAATAGGAGTAAGATGGATTATTGCTCCATCAGCAGTTGGTTCATTACAAGAACAGATAAGGCCACTTGATATAGTAGTTCCAGATCAATTTATAGACCGGACAAAAAATAGACCCGCAACCTTCTTTAACGAGGGAGCTGTTGCTCACGTAACTATGGGAGATCCCTTCTGCACAAATTTATCACGTATATTAAGTGAAATCGGAGAAAAAAATATTCCTGGCGGTAGACAATTGCATAGAGGGGGTACCTATCTAGCAATGGAAGGTCCCGCTTTCTCAACTAGAGCAGAATCTAATTTATATAGGAGTTGGGGATGTTCAATAATTGGAATGACGAACCACACAGAAGCAAGATTAGCTAAAGAAGCTGAAATGGCTTACTCCTCCTTATCTATGGTTACTGATTATGATTGCTGGCATCAAACTCATCAAGAAGTTTCTGTAGAGATGGTTTTGGACAATCTTAGATCAAATACTGAAGTGGCTAATAAAATAATATTCGAAGTTGCTAAATTAATCGAAAAAGAAAGACCAAAAAGCAAATCGCATTTTTCATTAAAAGATGGATTGATAACCCAAAAAGAAAATATCCCAAGCTCCACAAAAGAGAAACTAAGGATATTTACTGACTCTTATTAGGCTGTTTTGATATAAGTGATTATCAGGTTAAGGTAAGGGTTTGTTAGCCTCCAGCTCCAACCCCTTGGTATGAACCATAGAAAAATATACCTAAAACGAAGATAACTGCAATTCCACCTGCTGTAGCAACAAGCCATAGAGGAAGAGTTCCTTCAGTCCATCTTCTTTCCCATGCAACTGCTGGTCTACCGTCGGGAAGTCTATCTGGAATTCTTCCATCAGGTCCTTTTAATTTACTCATAGTTTTAATTTAATTGAAAAAGTAACTGGAAAATAAAATTCCCAATACAAAGACTGATAGTAAGCCTAAATAAAGGCTTGTACGATTAAGTTCAACTGGAACTTTGTTAGGATTTTCGTTTACTTGCATGATAGTTAAATTTATCGGGCTACGAATTGCATAGCAGCAATGGAACCCAAAAAGAATACTGATGGAATAGCTAAAGCATGAACTGCTAGCCAACGAACAGTAAATATAGGATAAACGCGGACTTCCGCAGCCTGCATTGGAGCTTGAGAATTAGACATAGTTATTTTGTTCTTAAATCAAGTTGGGACTTCGCATCAAATCTTTGTGTTACAACAGGAGCTTTTGATTCAGATGCCTGAAAATAACTATCCGGACGAGGAGTACCGAAAGCGTCGTAAGCCAAGCCTGTGTATACGAATAAGAAGCCTGCTATAAAAATAGCTGGTAATGTTACTGCATGAATAATCCAGTACCTAATACTGGTGATTATTTCAAAAAATGGGCGTTCACCCGTTGAACCTGCGGCCATAATCACAAATGTTTACCATATGATCTTACAGTGTAAAATCATAAGTTCGCGAAGAAATTAACAGCTTGGTTACAGACAGTTGTTAAATTCATTCAAAATTAAGATTTTTTTTATTATTTTCTTAAGTTATTACAGATTTAGCCATTCCATTTAAGAATGTAACCACGCTCCCCAAGTATGAATCCTTTTTGATTATCTAAAGACTCCTTATCAAGAAAAACAATTTTTATATAATTAGTAGGCAATGCAGAAGCAAGAGGATCCGAATTCCAAGTTTCACCTTGATCTTTACTTACTATTAATGTGCCATTACCACCGCCAGCCCATATATCACCATTTGGATCCCATCCCATATCTAAATAATTATAACCATTAAGAATAGGGATTATAGGCTTTGACCAACTTTCTAGATTATTAGAATCTTCATTAAATCTAATTTCCGCACCTCTTGAAAGCATCCATAAACTTCCTTCTGGATTGAAACCAATGCTTTGAACTCTTTTACTACTTGCTCTTTGGTGAGCAATCCAAGTATTGCTATCACTATCAAGAGTAGAGAAGAAATTTCCAAGACTGCTTACACTCACATAATCACCGCTAGATGTTCTTCTTAAATCTCTTATACCTCCCTGTTCCGATGGGTCTGATACTTTTGCCTCCCATGTTTCACCGCTATTGGAAGTTTCATAAATAGCTGCTGAGGTTGTCGCCAATTGAGCAACTCCTTCATCGATAGTAGTAACTAAGAAAGGCTGGCCTGGTAACTTCCCAAGTGAAAGCCTAGTCCAATTTTTACCTTCATCGAGAGTATGCATTACGAGAGAGGGTTGCCCTATTAGCCAACCTTCAGATCCCTTGAAATCAATATCGAGAAGGCGAAAGTTCTCTTCAGCAGAAATATCTAATGATCTTTTTTCCCATGTTTCACCACCATCAGTAGATTCCATAATCAATCTGTTTGAGCCTACTAAAAACCCATGATTATCATCTATAAAATCAACATCTAAAGCGTTAGCCTGATCTTCAAACTGAATTGTTTTCCAAGGGCTGCTTTCATTCATCTTGACACCTGTAGATGAACAACTGCTTAAAACAAAACAGAGAACTACAGATAGAAGAAGATTAGGAATACTGGTAAAAAATTTTTTCATTTAATTATATTAATGCAAAGAGTACAAAGAAAGGAACATAGCAGCAGCAAACGCCAACCCTCCAAAAATCAAAATATTTTTTTGTCCAGGAGGTAAACTATTAAATCCAAATCCATAGACTAAATTCTCTTCAAATCCACTAGGTTTTGCTCTAGATCCAATATCCTTATAAAAATTTTTACCAGCTCGACAAACAGGGCATGCGAAAGTATTCCCATCCAACTCAGAAAAAGGAGTATTTTTGGGTATATTTAATTTTTTATTTCCTTCAGACGGATCATAAATGTATCCACAACTTCTACATTCGAATCTATTTTGTTCTAAATTAAGAACAGGTTGTTCAACATTTACTCCTGAGGAGTTTTCAGAAAGTTTTTCTTTCTTAAAGTCTTCAACTATTTTGTTTTCCTCAGAGGCTGGTTGAATGTTTTCACTCACGGTTTATTATTGTTCTTTAAGAACTTTAAAAGATTTTGCTTAATTAAGCGACTTTTATTCAAAATTAATTTTTAAGATGTTTTTATTAACTGGCTATGAATATTTTTTAGGTTTCCTTCTAATTGCCGCAGCTGTACCAGTATTAGCTCTTGTTACTAATCTCATCGTTGCCCCAAAGGGCAGAACAGGGGAAAGAAAACTTACTTATGAATCTGGAATGGAGCCGATAGGAGGAGCATGGATTCAATTTAATATTCGTTATTACATGTTTGCCTTGGTTTTCGTTATATTTGATGTTGAGACAGTATTCCTTTATCCTTGGGCTGTTGCCTTCAATAGATTAGGCTTATTAGCTTTTATTGAGGCTTTGATTTTCATTGCAATACTTGTTATCGCTCTTGCATACGCATGGAGAAAAGGTGCTTTAGAATGGAGTTAAAAAATTGAATCCACAATTATCCCCAAAAGCAATAAGAGAAATCCGAGAAGGAACTTGCAATCCTCTTGGTGCACCCGAAATTACTACAGATTTAAGCGAAAATATTATATTGACAAGTTTAGATGATCTTCACAATTGGGCTAGGTTAAGCAGTTTATGGCCCCTCCTTTATGGAACGGCTTGTTGTTTTATAGAATTTGCTGCCTTAATTGGATCAAGATTTGATTTTGATAGATTTGGATTAGTACCTAGAAGTTCGCCACGGCAAGCAGATTTACTAATAGTTGCAGGGACAGTAACAATGAAGATGGCACCCGCGCTTGTAAGACTTTATGAGCAGATGCCTGAACCAAAGTATGTTATCGCTATGGGTGCTTGCACAATCACAGGGGGGATGTTCAGTGCAGATTCTACAACTGCTGTTAGAGGCGTTGATAAATTGATCCCAGTTGATTTATACCTCCCAGGATGCCCACCAAGACCAGAAGCAATTTTTGATGCTGTTATTAAATTAAGAAAAAAAGTTGGTAATGAATCAATTTTAGAGCGCACAAAAACAGAACAAACTCACAGATACATAACATCTGACCACGAAATGAATCTCGTTTTCTCAGAAAATACAGGTGAATATCTAAATAAAACTTCAGCTAACGTAATACCCCCATCCAAAAAAGAAAAAATAACCGAATTACCTGAAAATACCGAAAAAACTGAAATTATTGATTCTGCAGAAGATTAATGGAAAAAGACGATACAGCCACATCCTCAGATACTTCAATAGAAAAAGAAGGGTTTATAAGCAAATCTTTGTATAAAGATGGTATCCCAAATCAATCTTTACCAGATGATCACATAGGAGTTGAAAACATTTCTGTGGAACCTAGCAAATTATATGAAGCAGTATCTGCCTTAAGGAATTACGGCTTCAATTATCTGCAATGTCAAGGAGGATATGATGAGGGACCAGGGAAAAATCTCGTGAGTTTCTACCATTTTATAACTGTTGATGATTTACAAAAAATTGAAAAAATTAAAGAAGTCAGATTAAAAGTTTTCTTAAAAAGAGATTCTGATTTATCAATCCCTAGCTTATATAAAATTTTTAAAGGAAGTGATTGGCAAGAAAGAGAGACTTTTGATATGTATGGAATAAATTTTATTGATCATCCCAATCCCAAAAGATTATTAATGCCTGAAGATTGGAGAGGATGGCCATTGCGAAAAGATTATATTCAGCCAGATTTCTATGAACTTCAAGATGCTTATTAATTTAATCTTTTTAATTTGCGGTAAATAAACATAACTGCTCTTGCTAGTCTCCTTGGATCATGTCTAAGGGTTGGAGTTATTCTTTTTGAATATAGTGGTGCTTGCAAAACATAATAACCCTCAGATAATAACTTTTCTTTATTACATTGGACAGGCTCTGCCCCTTTACTTTCGTAATAATCTACTAATGGAGACTTTTCAAATTGAACCTGAGATAAGATTGAGTTAAAAATTCGAGTATTAACTCCAAAATTTGATAATTGTTTTTCTATTGCTTTGATATGTTGATAGACATCAAGTCCATCGGTTTCTCCGGGCTGAGTCATCAAATTACTAATATAAATTTTAGGAGCATTACTTTGCAATAAGGCATCTACTATCTCTGGTACTAAAAGATTAGGCAATAAAGAAGTGTACAGACTACCGGGGCCAAGAACAATTAAATCAGCTTCTTTTATAGATTCAAGAGCACTTGGAAGAGCTGAAGGATTTTCTGGTAGGTAACCAATCCTCGAAATTAATTTCTTAGATTCACTGATCTTACTTTCACCAAAAATTTTTTCACCATCTTCTAATTCGGCCCACAACATAACATCAATATTTGTTGCAGGTAAAACTTGACCTTGTACCGCTAAAACCTTACTAGAGGCTTGAACTGCTTTTTCTAAGCTGCCTGTAATTGTTGTTAAAGCTGACAAGAATAGATTTCCAAAACTATGACCTTCCAGACCACTTCCCCCTGAAAATCTGTACTGAAATAATCTAGTTAAAGTAGGTTCTTCGTTTGATAAGGCTGCCAAACAATTTCTAATATCTCCTGGAGGTTGCACACCTAATTGTTTTCTGAGAATTCCACTACTGCCACCATCATCAGATACAGTTACGATTGCCGTAATATTACTACTGTAATTTTTTAAGCCTTTTAATAAAGTAGATAAGCCTGTACCACCCCCAATTGTAACAATATTTGGGCCTCTATTTAATTTACTTTTAACTCTTAATGCATCAACTAAAAATGTATCTTTCTCTGGCACAAGCGCTTTTTGAATAGAATTAATACTTCTATTTTGTCCAATCCCTATTAATAATATTCCAATAAAAAAAATCAATGGTCCCATCAATGAAACAGGCAAAATACTAGTTAAACCTGTAATTACCGAAAAAAAGATTTCAATAAGCCAATAGAGCGGTCTTAAATTTGTCCAAATTGCCACGCCTAATAATGTAGTCAAAAAACCTATCGCAGATGTAAGCATCCATCTTTTTATTACCAAACCTGGCAAAAGCCAACTCAAAATTCTTAAGATTTTCTTGAATAAGTCAAAATTAGACTTTTTAAAATTTTTATAGTACGATCTCACTTTCTTTTTACGTTTATTCATTAAAAACCTCTTGAATTATTTTTCTCAAATTTGAAAACTATATAAAACTATTATAAATCAAATTCATACATCCTTTTTTTATTTCAAAAAATAGGCAAAATAATATATATAGATGCTCTTTATATAAGTTTTGAAAAAATCAAAACATGCAGTTGAAACAAAAAACCTCGCAATAAGCTGGGGAGAAGTTAATGTACTTAATCAAATAAATTTTGAACTTAATGATGGAGAGAAATTAGCTATTGTTGGCCCCTCAGGTTCTGGTAAATCAACCATATTAAAAATATTAGCAGGACTCATTTTACCTACCAAAGGAGAATTAAGAATATTTGGTGAGAAGCAAACATATTTGAGATTAGATCAAAATAATCCTCCTGATGTAAGACTAGTTTTTCAGAACCCGGCTTTATTAGGATCTTTAACTATTGAAGAAAATGTAGGTTTTCTCCTTAAGAGAAATAAAAACCTATCTAAAAAGTTAATTCATGAAATAGTATGTGAATGCTTAGCCGAGGTAGGATTATTTAATGTTGAGGATAAACTTCCAAATGAACTAAGCGGAGGTATGCAAAAAAGAGTTAGTTTTGCACGAGCATTAATTACTGATCAAACTCTAAATGCAAAGTCTAAACCTTTGTTACTTTTTGATGAACCAACCGCCGGCCTTGATCCAATTGCCTCATCAAGAATTGAAGATTTAATTAATAAGACAAATGATAAAGCTAGCGGATCATCTATTGTAGTTAGCCATGTTCTTAGTACTATAGAAAGGACTTCAGATAAAGTTTTAATGCTTTATGGAGGCAAATTCAGATGGGCAGGCTCGATTGATGAATTTAAAAAGAGTAAAGATCCCTTTGTATTTCAATTTAGGAATGGAAAACTTGATGGTCCAATGCAACCCAAAGACATTTAGCAACTATGCGTAGAAGCTTACGAGATTCGATAGTTGGTTTTTCCTTATTAGGAGGAATTTTAATATTCACATTTTTTTCTTTTTGGCTAAGAGGAGTTAGATTATCTTCAAAAAATTGGTACCTCTTTGCTGAATTCAATAACGCAAGCGGTTTATCAAAAAAATCTCCAGTTACTTACAGAGGAATCTTAGTTGGATCAATAGAAGATATCTTGTTCACTAATGAGTCAATTAAAGCAAAAATAGTTTTAAATAATTCTGACATTATTCTTCCAAGGCCTGCATTTGCGAGGGTAGTAACAAATTCTTTCCTTGGAGGTGATGTACAAGTTGCTTTAGAAACTAGTGACAAGACAATTCCTAAAGACATTGCAAAACCTATATCCGAAAAATGCGATGCCAAATTAATTATTTGTCAGGGAGACACTATCACAGGTAAGCAACTATCAAGTCTTTCAAATATAACTAATAGAATAAGCCAACTTTTAAAAGAAACAAATCAAGAAAACTTAATTGAGAACATCCTCAACTCAATTGATCAATTTGACAAAACACAAGAAAATCTTGATGAATTAATTTATTTATCGAAAAAAGAAATAGAAAGAGTTGAACCTCTAATAAAAGAAATTACAATTGCCGCTAATCATTTGAATAACATTTTGTCTACTATTGATGACAAGGAAACCCTTAATGACATTAAATTGACAATTAATGCTGCTAGTTCTATTTCAACCAAAATAGATGATATGAGTGATGATTTTAAAAAATTAACTCAAGATAAAGAATTAACCAAATCTATAAGAGATTTAACGATTGGACTTTCAAAATTCCTTAACGAAATTTATCCATAAGAAATATTTAAAATTCATTAATAGCATTTAAAGCCATAGCTGCGATTGCTTTATCTGTAGCTTTTGGCAGTTGAACATATTTTCCTTGAGCTGCCTCTGCTAATTCTTTACCAAATCCACTTGCAATAAATTTTCTTTCTGTATCAATTATCAAAAGTTTTATCCCAAGCATGGGATATTTTGCTGCAATATCAAGAACCTCCTGCTTTAAATTTGCATTTGTATTTTCGTTTTCTTCAACTCCATTTTGTCCTAGAGATAATCCTAATGGAACATTTCCTCTTCCATCGGTAATTCCAACAACAATAACTTGACCTATATCTCCAGTCGAAAGAGCATTTTTTGCTACTTTGGCTGATTGTGTTAGTCCATGCGCCAAAGGGGATCCTCCGCCACAAGGCATTGTTTCCAACCTTCTTTTTGCAGCAGTTATTGATCTCGTTGGAGGTAAAAGCACTTCGGCCTGATTACCTCTAAAAGGGATAAGAGCTACTTCATCTCTATTCTCATATGCCTCTGTCAAAAGCCTTATCACTGCGCCCTTAGCACTTTGCATCCTATTTAAAGCCATAGAGCCACTAGCATCAACAAGAAAAATGACTAAAGCACCCGCTTTTTTTTGAAGAAGCTTTGCCCTAAAATCATTCTCTTCAATAACTATTGATTTATTAGGATTCCTTAATCTTCGTGATTTTTGATAAGGAGCTGCAGCTCTTAAAGTCGCGTCAACCGCAATTCTTTTTACTTTACCTCTTGGAATTACAGGTTTCACATACCTTCCTCTACTATCACTAAATATCACTGATCTACTTCCACTATTTCCTGCTTTTGCTTTGGCTGATGAAAAAAGTAATAAATCAGGATCAACCATACATGCCTCAGGATCTAAAATGAATTCTTCAGGTATTTCGGGAGTAGATTCTTCTTCTCCATTAGAATTATCTTCTTCTTGTTCTTGGTCCTGCTCATTATCATTTTCATTAGCCTCAGGTTCAGATTCTTCATTGTTTGATTGAGGTGGAGGTGGGGGACTCTGATCCTCTGGAGGGGGAGGTTGAATATCATCATCTTCTGGAGGAATTTGCATTGCTCGTGGGAGAATAACTAACCTAACTGCTACTTTTAGGTCTTCAGAATTTACATTCTCATCGCCTCGAAGAGCTGCATTAGCCTTTGCTACTTTTACTGCAAATAATTCTGACCTATGGCCTTCTACTCCTCCTCTAAGAGCTTCATTAACTAAATAGGTTATTTGCTCTTTTGTTATCTTGACATCCTTTAACCATTGCCTTGCCAAAATTAATTGAGTGGATAAATTATCAGATTCTTCAGACCATTTTTCTGAAAATTTAATATTATTTTCTGCGTGCGATAAAACAGATTTTGTAATCTCAACTCTTTGAGCATTATCAATAGATTGATCTGCAGAAAGCACAATGGCAAAACGATCTAAAACATGATCTCTTAAAGCACCTTCTTCAGGATTATAAGTTGCTATTAAAAGTGACTTACAAGGATGAGAAAGGCTTAAACCATCTCTTTCAATATTATTTTTCTCTCTTCCTGTAGCTTCAAGAATTAAATTTACAATGCCATCATCCAGTAAATTTATATCATCTACATAAAGAACACCTCTATGAGCCTCTGCTAAAATTCCAGGTTGAAAAACTTGTTCCCCCGAACTTAATGATGCCGCGACGTCAATTGATCCAACAAGCCTGTCTTCAGTTATGCCAATGGGAACTTGAATAAATGGAGCCTCTCTTACCTTTTTCGGAATTTGTTCAATTTGATTAAAATAATCACTTCCAATTACCTCCTCCAACAATTTATTAGTACTAATATCCCATTCCTCTGGCTTATCTGGATCAAGGTTCCTACCAATAGGTCTTAATTGAGTTCCACTATTTTTCTCAGTTAGCTTTTCCAGTATTAATTCATTATCTAATACCTCAATAGGAGGTAGTAAAGTATGTAAACCCCTTGCTAATACAGATTTACCAGTGCCTCTTCCGCCAGCAATAATCACTCCCCCTAAACTGGGATCAACTGCTGCCAAAAGTAAAGATAATTTCAATAAGCTATGACCTGTAATTGCGGCCAAAGGGAAAGCTCTAAAAGAATCCTTTGACTTCATTAAATCTTTTATTTCTCCTTTTTCTTTTAACTCGGGGTTCAAAATCACTTTAAAAATGCCTGATATAGAATTTATCCAATAACTTTGTTTTTTGTAGTGGAATTATCAAATCTTAATATCAAAAATGGACTATGTATATCCCTAGGAGCAAATATTGATAGTAAATTCGGAAGCCCTCTTGAGTCACTATTAATTTGCAAACCAAAAATAGAGGAAATAATAAATGAGTGGGGAGATAGTTCTAACAAAAAAAAAGAAGAGAAAAGCAAATTTCATGCAAACTTTTTTTGGTCTTCAATTTATGAGACATTACCCCATGGTGTTGATAATGAGCAGCCTAATTATTTAAATACTCTTTTACTTATAAAAAGTAATTCTTTTCCACAACCATCAAATAAAAAAGCTAAATTACTCTTAAAAGAGCTAAAAAAGTTAGAGAGACTTTTTGGACGTGAAGAGACGCCAGAGGGCAAGAAATGGCTATCAAGATGTCTCGATTTAGATATTCTTTGGTGGGAAGATTTTCATACGGTTGACGAGGAATTAACGTTACCTCACCCTAGATTCATGAATCGGAATTTTGTTATTACGCCACTATCTGAAATCTTAAGTAGAAGCCAAAGAATCACAAAGTTTGATGCCCCAAAATGGTCTACATAAATGATTTACAAAACCAAAAAATAACTGTTAGGCTATTTTTATTTAAAAATTATGGGCAATAAAAATACTATAAGAAGATCCATTTTTAAAGAAAAAATATCTGAGTTAAAATCAAAAAAATTTAGTTTCGAAATAAATAGAATTGAGCTTCCTAATGGACATGAAGGTGAATATGGATACATAAAGCATCCTGGGGCAGCATTAGCCGTACCTATCACAAAAGACAATAAAGTTATCATTCTTCGGCAATATAGATTTGCTGTTTCAAGGTATTTATTAGAATTTCCAGCAGGTACATTAGAAATAGGTGAAACACCTATTAATTCAATTCAAAGAGAAATACAAGAAGAGACTGGATTCAGTGCAAACAAATGGGATGAACTAGGAACCCTTGTCCCTGCTCCTGGTTATGCAGATGAAGAAATTTATTTATTTTTAGCTCGTGATTTAAACAAACTCAATTCCGAGGTTAAAGGAGATTTAGATGAAGATATAGAAGTATTAATTTTAGATCCAGACGAACTAGAAAATCTTATTTCTAGTGGGGATGAAATTCTTGACGCAAAAACCGTGACGGCTTGGTTTAGAGCTAAACAATTTTTAGATAAATTATGAATAAACCTAGAATACTTTTTTGGCATAGAAAGGATTTAAGAATATTTGATAATCAAGCTTTAATCAAAGCATTTTCATTATCAAATGCTATTACTGCAACTTATATATTTGATGAAAATTACTCAAACGATTTCAATGCAAGTTCAAGAGCTTGGTTTCTAGGAAATTCACTTCAAGAATTAGGAAATAATTGGAAAAAAATGGGCAGTAGATTAGTTATGGAAGAAGGAGATCCGGTATTAATAATTCCTCAATTAGCAAAGAAAATAGATGCTAAATTTGTGTTTTGGAACAGATCAAATGAACCTTATGAGATTAATCGCGATTTACAAATAAAAAAAAATTTAAAAGAACAAAATATTCAAGTTATTGAAACTTGGGATCACTTATTAATAGAACCTTTAAAAATATTTTCAGGGAATAATAATCCTTATTCAGTTTATGGACCTTTTTATAAAAACCTTAAATCAAAAATGAATTTATTAGGTTCATATGAACAAGGTAAAGTTGGTTTCCAGTTTAAAGATATAGAAAATAAACTCAAGGATAAGACAATAAATTCATCTGATTCTGTCCTAGAGCAATTTATTAAAAATATCAAATTTCCTGGTTCGAATATTTGTCCATGTAGACCTGGAGAGAATGCTGCAGAAACATTATTAGAAAACTTCATTAACGAAAAAAAAATATATTCTTATAATTCTGCACGAGATTTCCCTTCCCATAATGGGACATCTTTTCTAAGTGCATCTCTAAGATTCGGCACGATCAGCATTAGAAAAGTTTGGAACGCTACATTAAATTTAAATTCAGATTTTGCAAATCAAGGCAATTACCTATCAATTGAAACTTGGCAAAAAGAACTTGTTTGGCGTGAATTTTATCAACATTGCTTATTTCATTTCCCAGAGCTAGAGAAAGGTCCATATAGAAAAAAATGGGATCACTTTCCATGGCAAAACAATAATGAATGGTTTCAAAATTGGAGCAACGGAGAGACTGGAGTACCTATAGTTGATGCAGCAATGCGACAACTAAATAGTACTGGCTGGATGCATAACAGATGTAGGATGATAGTCGCTTCATTTCTGGTAAAAGATCTTATATGCAATTGGCAAATGGGCGAGAAAAAATTTATGGAGACTTTGGTTGATGGAGACTTAGCTGCAAATAATGGGGGATGGCAGTGGAGCGCCAGTAGCGGTATGGATCCAAAACCACTTAGAATTTTTAATCCATATACCCAAGCAAAAAAATTTGATCCCATTTGCGAATATATAAAATATTGGATTCCTGAATTATCTAAAGTATCAAATTCAGAATTATTAAATGGGGAGATATCTAATTTAGAAAAAAATAATTATTCAAGCCCTATTGTCAATCACAACATACAACAAAGATTATTTAAATCACTTTATGCTGAAATTTGAATTTCCTCTATACAATTCTTTAAAACTTTATTTAAATTTTCTGCTACATAAACTTGCTCTTCATAAGAAATTTCAGGGAACATTGGAAGACTAAGAACTTCTGTACAAATTCTCTCTGTATTAATGAGTTTTGCTCTAGAAAAATTTTTATTTTTGTAAGCTATTTGTGCGTGTATTGGAATTGGATAATAAATAATTGAATTAATACCTTTTTCAAAAAGTTTTAATTTTACCAAATTCCTTAAGGAATAGTATTTTTTGCAATCAGTATCAAATAAATTTGAAAAATCTTCATTTAAAAAATATTTATCGTTTCTTAATTTGATGACAAATTGATTCCAAGAATGGGAAATTGAATCAGAGCTAATTTTTGGAAAACTAATAAACGGATTTTTTTCTAATAAATCAAGGTAATTATTGGCAATTTTTTGGCGATTATTAATCCACTTAGAAATATATTTAATTTTAATGTTTAATATGGCAGCTTGAATGGTATCAAGTCTGCTGTTATATCCAATTTGGGTATGATGATATCTTATTGGGCTGCCATGAACAGCCAATTCTCTAATTTTTTTTGCAATCTTCTGATCTGAAGTTGTTACTGCTCCACCATCTCCAGCAGCTCCTAAATTTTTAGTAGGGAAAAAGCTAAAACAGCCTATATCACCGATACTACCAACTTTGGAATTTTTCCACATTGTGCATGTTGCCTGAGCACAATCTTCAATTACTTTTAAGTCATATTTCTTGGCCAAAGATTTTATAAAGGTCATATTCACTGCATTACCAAATAGATGTACTGGCATAATTGCCTTGGTATTAGAATTTATTTCTTGTTCTATTAGTTCAGTATTAATGAGATAAGTTTCTGGATCTATATCTACCAAAACAGGATTGGCACCAACTGCACTAATAGCCTCTGCAGTTGCAAAAAAGCTAAAGGATGACGTAATAACTTCATCACCCACCCCAATATCTAATGCGCGCAAAGCTAATACTAAAGCATCAGTTCCACTATTACATCCAATAGTATTTTCAACACCAATCAGATTTGAAAAACTCTCCTCAAATTTGGCAATTTCTTGTCCCCCAATATACTGGCCCCCTTTTAAAACTTGAGAAACCTCACTCTCAATTTCTGAGCCAATTTCGTGGTACTGCCTATTTAAAGTAAATGGAGGTATCTGCATAGTAAATATATTAACCCTAAACCATATTTCTATGGGTAAAAAATTTTTAATTCATTTAAACCAACTTGGTTCTTTACCAGGAGTCCATTTTATATTGCAACCTAAAGAAGGCACCTGATTTGAAAGATAAGAATTATCTTGATTCAAATTTTTTACAGCAGAGCGCAAATCTTTTCCAGAAAGAGGGATATTATTACCTGGTCTACTATCGTCTAATTGGCCATGATAATACAATAAAAAATCACCATCTCCTTCATTTGAAAAAAGATAAAAATCTGGGGTGCAAGCCGCTTTTAATTTCTTAGCAAAATTTTGATTTTCATCATATAGATAAGGAAAACTCCATCCCTGTGTCAGTGCTTGTAATCTCAAATTTTTTGGAGAATCTGAAGGATGAGTGACAATATCATTACTAGAAATTGCAACTGTTTGAACTGTATTTTCAATTTCTTTACTTAAGGTAAAAATTTGATTCTCAATATATTTAACAAATGGGCAATGGGCACAAATAAACATTAAAAGTAAATGCCGATTATCTAGATTATGAGAATTAAAATATTCATTTTTTGAAGAATTAGCATTTAACATTTCAAAATTCGGTAATTGAAAACCTAATTCCAAAACCATAGAATTTGTTCTTACCATGTTCAAGTTAAGAATTCTTTGATATTTGAAAATTATTGTATATTTTGCAGTAATCCGTAAAGATAGGTACTTTTATATAGGAGAATAATAGAAATAATAAACAAAATGCTTCTAAATCTAACTGGCAAAAAAATTCTTGTTACGGGAATTGCCAACAATCGTTCAATAGCATGGGGTATCGCTCAACAACTTTCAAAAGCTGGCGCAGAACTTGGAATCACATATTTGCCTGATGATAAAGGAAGATTCGAGTCTAAAGTTAGAGAACTAACTGAACCTTTAAACCCATCGTTATTTTTGCCACTTGATGTTCAAAATCCAGCTCAAATTGAAGAAATCTTTAAGAATATAAAAGACAATTGGGGACAAATTGACGGATTAGTTCACTGCCTAGCATTTGCAGGACGCGATGAATTAATTGGAGATTATAGTGCTACCACTTCAGAGGGGTTTGATAGGGCTCTTAATATAAGTGCGTATTCGTTAGCACCTTTATGTAAAGCAGCAAAACCACTTTTTAGTGATGGTGCTGGAGTTGTCTCATTAACTTATTTAGGTTCAGAAAGGGCGATTCCTAACTATAACGTCATGGGCGTTGCTAAAGCAGCTTTAGAAGCTTCAGTAAGATATCTTTCTGCAGAACTTGGTCCCGAAAAACAAGTCAGAGTTAACGCAATAAGTGCTGGTCCCATAAGAACACTTGCGAGTTCTGCTATAGGTGGCATTTTAGATATGATTCACAATGTTGAAGAAAAGGCTCCTTTACGGAGAACAGTCACTCAAACAGAAGTAGGTAATACAGCTGCTTTTTTATTAAGTGATCTCTCTAGCGGCATTTCAGGCCAAACAATTTATGTTGATGCGGGTTACTGCATTAATGGAATGTAAACTAAGTTTTTTGCATAAAAATGTCATCTCTAAGGCAATCTGAAATAAAAAGAAAAACGAATGAAACAGATATTTCTGTATTTATAAACTTAGATGGAAATGGAATTTCTGAGATTGATACCGGGATACCATTCTTAGATCATATGCTTCATCAAATATCCAGTCATGGTTTGTTCGATTTAAAAATAAAAGCAATTGGAGATACCCATATTGATGATCATCATACAAATGAAGATGTAGGAATCGCATTAGGCAAAGCATTTTCAAAAGCCTTGGGAGAAAGAAAAGGAATAAGCAGATTTGGACATTTCTTTGCCCCATTAGATGAAGCATTAGTTCAAGTCACTTTAGACTGCTCTGGTAGACCGCATTTATCTTATGATCTTCAATTAAAAGCCCCTAGAATAGGAAATTATGATACAGAACTAGTAAGAGAGTTTTTTATTGCCTTTATAAATAACAGCGGTATTACTCTGCATATTAATCAAATACGAGGAAGTAATTCACATCATATAGTTGAGGCGTGCTTTAAAGCTTTTTCAAGAGCAATGAGAATGGCTACCGAAATAGATCCAAGAAGATCTGATTCAATTCCAAGCAGTAAAGGAATGTTAGAAAAACAATAAAATAGGAATTTTTTCGAATAAGCCACAATTCAGTTGATTTTTGGCGAAGATAGATTCACTTACTATTTTGTTGTGACTAATTTACAAGATAAAAAAATTGATAAATATAAAAGTTTTAATAAAGAAGATTGGTCAAGTGCTTATCAAAATGTAGAAAAGGAGCTATCTAAAGAGCCTCTAACAATTAGCAAAGGTAATAATATTAAAAATTTAAATGGAACATTATTAAGAAATGGACCAGGAATATTAGAGAGAGGTGGACAATGGGTTCATCATCCATTTGATGGTGATGGAATGATAACATCCATAAAATTCGAAAATGGTCAGCCATTCTTAACAAATAGATTTGTTAAAACTAAAGGCTATTTGGAAGAAGAAAAAATAGATAAATTTATTTATAGAGGTGTTTTTGGAACACAAAAAAATGGAGGAATTTTAAATAATGCATTAGATCTAAAATTCAAGAATATAGCTAATACACATGTAGTTAAATTAGGAGATGAAATTCTCGCATTATGGGAAGCAGCAGGTCCACATGCAATGGATCCTGATAGTCTTGACACTATTGGTTTAACAACATTAAAAGGGGTACTCAAGCCTAACGAAGCATTCAGTGCTCATCCCAAAACAGACCTTAACTCAAATGCATCTTCACAACTTTTAGTCACTTTTGGAGTACAAACCGGACCAAAAAGTACCATTAGATTAATGGAATTTGATAATGCTGGTACAAAATCTGGAGAGCTCATTTTTGACAGAAAAGATACCTTTAATGGCTTTGCATTCCTTCATGATTTCGCAATTACAACTAATTGGGCAATATTTTTACAGAATGCTATTGATTTCAATCCTCTTCCATTTGTAATGGGTCAAAGAGGAGCAGCACAATGTCTAAAGTCAAACCCAAATAAAAAGGCAAAGTTTTTTATCATCCCCAGAGAAAGTGGATTATTTAGAGGACAACCTCCTTTAACAATAGATGCTCCAGAGGGATTCGTTTTTCATCATGTAAATGCATTTGAAAAAGATTCCAAAATTGTATTAGATAGTATTTTTTATGATGATTTCCCATCAGTTGGTCCAGACGAGAATTTTAGGGATATTGACTTTGATAAATATCCAGAAGGAAAACTGAAAAGATCAATTATCGATCTAAAAACAAAAACTTGTGAACTTGAAACTTTCAGTGAACAATGTTGTGAATTTGCTGTTGTTAATCCTAAAAACTTAGGATTAAAAGCAACTTTTAGTTGGATGGCAAGCACATCTCAAAAGCTAGGGAACGCTCCACTTCAAGCAATAAAAAAAATAAATTTAACTTCTAAGGAAGAGATTTCTTGGTCAGCAGGTCCAAGTGGATTTGTTAGTGAACCAATTATGGTTCCATTAGAAAACTCTTCAAAAGAAGATGAGGGATTTTTATTTATACTTCTATGGAACGGAGAAAGAAGAGGAAGCGATTTAGTCATATTAGACGCAAAAGACTTAAAAGAATTAGCTGTTTATGAATTACCCATTTCAGTTCCTCATGGCCTCCATGGATCTTGGGTTAATTGAATTCAAGAAAAAATTTCAATTAAATCTGGAATAATTTTTTTTAAAGCTTTACCTCTATGACTACAAGAGTCTTTAATATCATTATTCATTTCTGCGAAAGTTAATCTGGTAGAGTTCTCCTCAAAAATTGGGTCATACCCAAAACCACTTTTTCCTCTGGGATTTAAAATTATAGTGCCATGACATTTAGCCTCAGATTCAATAATCACTTCACCATTTGGGGAACAAACACAAATATTAGCAATAAAGAAAGCACTTCTATTTTGAACTCCATCAAGTTCTCTTAAAACTCGTTCAATTCTCTTTTGATCATTTTCTGCATATCTAGATGAGTAAATGCCAGGCTTACCACCTAGTGCTTCAATACAAATTCCTGAATCATCTGCTATGGAAAAATTTTTCGTTTTTCTCGAAACTTCACTCGCTTTTTTAATTGCATTATCTCTAAATGTCAGTCCATCCTCTTCAACTTCCAATAATTTTGGCTGGAGTAACAATTTACAATTAACTCCAGCAAGCAATTTCTTATATTCTTCAATTTTACCTTTATTCTTACTCGCTAAATATAAATTTTTCATCCTTATTTTCCTGCCAAATTTATAAATTCTTGACCCCACTCTAATACCTCAATTAGATAAGATTCTTTTGGTGCTTCACAATATAACCTTAAAAGAGGTTCCGTTCCTGAAAACCTAAAAAGAAGCCAAAAATTTTTATCAATTCTCAACTTTATTCCATCAATCTTTGAGATACTTTTTAACTCGTGATTATTAATATTCTCAGGAATGTTATCAATAATAAATTCTTTCACGTTATTTTTTTCTGACTGATTTGGAAATTTAATATCAATTCTTTTATAAAAACTTGGCCCAAAATCTTCTTGAATTTCATCTAAGGTTTGATATAAATATTGAGATTTTTCAGCAATTCCATTTAATAAAACCATCGCTGCATATAGAGCATCTCTTTCAGGCATAAAGTCACCAAAACCAACTCCCCCAGATTCCTCTCCTCCAATAAATATTTTCTCTTTAATCATTTTTTCAGCAATATATTTAAAGCCAACTGGCAGTTCAAAAACTTCTCTATTTTGACTCTCTGATATATTTTTTATAATATCTGAACCACTAACAGTCTTTAAAACTGGATAAGAATTATTTTTAATTTCCCCCAAATAGTTAATAAAGTATGGCAGTAAATCTTGAGTACTAGAGTATCTTCCTTTTTCATCAATTGCCGCAATTCTATCACCATCACCATCAAATATAATTCCTAGAGTTTTCACTTCATTTGTTGAATTTTTCATTAGTATTTGATTTAGATCATCTGCATAATTTAAAAGAGGTTCAGGAGGATTTCCTCCAAAAAAAGGATCAGCATCTTTCCTGATTTCTGAAATAACTTCTAAATCATTAGAAGCAAAAATCTCAGCCATACAATTTGCAGCTGAACCATGCATAGAATCTACAAAAATTCTCAATTTCATTTTTTTCAATCTATTAGAAATAAAGTCAATATCAAAAAGGGATTTAATTTTTTCTAAATGAAATTTCTTAATATCTACCAATTGATTAACGCCATCAATTTTTTCAATTGAATTTTCAAGCATTAATCTTTTTTCAACTTCACTTGTAAAAGATTCGTCAACAGAACATCCATTAAAGCTCTTTATTTTCAGACCTAGCCAATTATATGGATTATGACTTGCTGTAATTACTAACGCTCCAAGACAACAGACTTCTTTGGCATAGAAACTACAAGAGGGTGTTGTAACAAAGCTATCAGACAAGATCGGTTCGAAACCACACCCTCTTACAAAAGGCACTATTTGCTTGGCAAATTCACAAGCCATAAATCTACGATCAAATCCAATAATAATTTTCTTTGAATGAACTTCTTTATAGTATTGATAATGCAACTCCTGACATGCAGCAACAACAACTCTTGAAAGATTGGATAAATTAAAATCAAACCCAATAATTCCTCTCCACCCATCAGTTCCAAATTTTATCTTATCTAATTTATCAGCTGTCAAATTTAAAATTTCCTTGATTTCTATTAATTATCTATAATAATTTATATGAGTAAATATTAAAACCGCCCTTAAAAAATAATTTGAATTCTCTTCATTTAAAAAGTTTTACAAGATGCAAAAGAAAAGCATGGCTAGATTTTAAGGGTAAAAAATCTTATGAAGTTTGGTCTCCCCATAAAGCTATAGATAAAATTAATCAGTTTCAAATTTTTTCTGAATTTTGTAATAGTGAATTGTATACAGGATTAAAAGCCTGTGAAAATGGTTATCAAGGAGTAATTGGATTGAAAATCAAAGGGAATCTTTTCCAAAATATTAACGCAGAGATACGTCCGCAATTACTTGTAAAGACTAAAGGTAAAAGTAAATGGGGACAATATAAATATTTACCTGCTGTTTATAAGTTAGGCCATAAAACCACAAAAGAACATTTATTCGACTTAGCTTTTAGTTCTATGCTGTTGGAATCTTTTCAAGAATCTAAGATTGAAAAAGGATTAGTAATTTCAAGGTTTGATGGGAAAGTTAATGTTGAACAAATTTATTTAAATAAAAAATTAAAAAAAAAAGTTTTGAATGTTTTATTAAGTTTGAATGCATGCTTAGAGGGATTTATGCCAGAAATAACTCAAGATAGAAAAAAATGTACTATTTGTTCATGGCAAAAATTTTGTGACAAAGAAGCAAAAGAAAATGGATATCTAACAGATATAGATGGAATAGGATCCAAAACGGCCTCGTTACTCATAACATATGGAATATCTGATATCCAAACATTAGCTTCGTATAGCGAAAAACAACTTGGAGAAAAATTATCTAAATTCAATGATCAAAAGTATGAAAAAGCGTCCGTATTTGTACAACAAGCACAAGCTTATATTTCTGGGGAACCATATCGCATTCTCAATAAAAATGATACTAACGATCTACTAGAAAAAATATGTTCGGGATTTTTTATATTTGATATTGAGTCAAATCCAGATGATAAGCATGACTTTTTATATGGTTTTTTGAAAATAAATAATTTGTCCACAAAAAAAGAAGATCATATTTATAAACCACTTTTAAATCTCAAAAACAATAAACGAGAATCTGACAGGGAAATTATTAAAATACTTTTTTCAGAGAAGGAATGGCCAGTTTTGCATTATGGAGAGACTGAGAAGATAGCAATAATTAATATTGCTAAAAACCTAAATTTTAGTCTTGAAGAAATTGATTCACTTGCCTCAAGATTTATAGACTTACATACCTTAATACGAAATTCTTGGATATTACCACTAAAAAACTATGGCTTAAAAACTATTTCTAATTGGCTTGGATTTGAATGGATGCAGAAAAATGTCAGTGGCTCGAAAGCACTTTATTGGTGGATTCAATATCAAATTACAGAAAACGAAATATTTTTAAAAAAAATCATCCAATATAACAAAGATGATTGTTTGGCTACTCTACAAATTGCAGAATATTTAATCAAAAATCAATTAAAGAAAAATTGATCCTACAGATTTATTAATAATAATTTTTCCAAAAATTTCTGAAAAAAAATAACTTCCTTCCTCTAAATATTTTCTTTTTATCATTGCTAAACCCTTTATTTGAGAATCTGATTTGAAAAAACTAGTTATTTTGCCTACAGAAATATCCTTGGCAGAATTTATATATAAATTTTTATCTTCAACGTCTAAATTCAAATTAGATTCAAAAGATTTCCAAATTCTTATTTCCTGTTTTAGAGAAGAAACATTTTTTATTTTTGACATTGTTTCTTGTCCTAAATAACAACCTTTATTAAAATCTATAAGATCTTGTAATCCAAGCTCAAGAGGGTTATTTTTTCCGTTTATTTCCATTTCTAATGCGGGTATTGCCTGATTAATCTTCCAAATTTTTAAATCATTAGGATTTAGTAAATTTAGTTTATTTTTATATATTTCAAATTCCTTATCTTCTATTTTAAAGAAAATAGGCTGGTAAGTTCTCCATGAACTAGATTCATCAATTTCCTGAATTCTATTTATCAAGAAAGGTTCACTTAGAAGTACATCGTCCGCTGGAAAAATTATTTGATTAAAGTAATTAATTATTTCATTAGTGTTACCCGCCAAGATAATTACTTCTAAGTTTCTTTCTAAAAAAATAATTTCAATTAATGACCTTAGAACTCCATTTGGAGTTAACCAACAAGTTTTGATAACTTTATTTTCTGAATTAAGAATATTACCAGTTGTTATTCCATTCAAAAATTTTCTTGCATCTTTTCCAGTAATAGAAAAACAATCAAATTGTTCAAGCCAAAACTTTTTTTTTATATCCTGCATTTTGAAATAATTATAAAAAGTCTTTTATCGTAAAAAGACTCTTTAATTTAACATTTTCATCTTCAAGGGCTTCTAATCCCCCTTCTTGCCTATCAACTATAGACAAAACTTCCTCAACAAGATAATTATTTTCGCGCAACTTTTTTATAGCTTTTATAACTGAACCAGCAGTTGTAACGACATCCTCTAAAACAGTTACCAAAGTTCCTTCTTCTAATATAGGACCCTCTATTCCAGCTTTGGTACCGTATTTTTTGATTTCTTTCCGAATTATTAAACCATCAAGGTCTAGTCCATTCAAAGCTGCTTTGACAATTAATCCACTTACTATAGGGTCTGCTCCTAATGTCAATCCTGCTACAGCTTTTGATCTTGAGTCCTTTAACTCTAAAAATAAATCACTTATTAAGTTTAAGCCTTCACCATTTAATGATACTGGTTTACAGTTCAAGTAATGACTGCTTTTTTTTCCTGAAGATAAAGTAAAGTTTCCTTTCTTGTAAGATTTTTCAATTAACTGTTTTAACAATTTTGCTTTATTTAAATCATACTTATCCGAAAATTTGCCCATTAGTAAAAGTTCAATTTATATTTAAAGATTAGAAGAAAAAAAAGAAATCTCACAAAAACTTCCAAATGAGGTGGTTTTTGAAATATTATTTTTATATTGTATATTGAAATTCAATGTAATTAAAATTACATAAATTCCCCTGGGGGTGTAGCAATCTGGTGAATGCACCAAACTCATAATTTGGCTAAGGCGAGTTCGATCCTCGCCACCCCCATTATTCATTTGTCATTGAATGAAAATAACTCTACTTTTATTTCTTTTATTTCTACCAGCTTTTTTCGCAGCGAGTGAACTCTCGTTTTTATTAATAAGGCCAAGTAAAGTTTTAAGGTTAATAGAAGAAAAAAAGAAAGGAGCATTTTCAATTTTAAAAATTCAAAAACGCTTTAGATCTTCACTAATTGCTTCTCAATTTGGAGTAACAATTTCATTAATTGCAATTGGATGGCTCAGCAATAACCTTGCTAATGATTATTGGAAAAGCAATATTTTATCAAGTAGATTTTATGATCTTCTATTGTTTTTATTTGTAGTTTTAGTTGTTACTCTTGTCTCTGGACTAATTCCAAAAGCTTTAGTAATTAACAATCCAGAATCTGCTGCATTGAGGTTAACCAGGGTATTCGATGCCGTGAGAAAAGCTATGAATCCTATAGTGAAAACAATAGAATTCTTTGCTAGCGCCTGTTTGGGCTTGTTCAATTTAAATAACAAATGGGATTCTTTAAACTCGGGTTTATCTGCTGGAGAATTAGAAACCCTTATAGAAACAGATAACGTAACAGGTTTAAAACCAGATGAGAAGAATATTCTTGAAGGAGTTTTTGCTTTAAAAGATACACAGGTTAAAGAAGTGATGATTCCAAGATCTGAAATGGTAACTTTGCCAAAAAATATAACCTTTTCAGAACTAATGAAACAAGTAGATAAAACTCGACATGCTCGCTTCTTTGTAATTGGTGAGTCTTTAGATGATGTTTTAGGTGTATTAGATTTACGTTATCTAGCTAAGCCAATATCAAAAGGTGAAATGGAAGCCGATACATTATTAGAGCCATTCCTTTTACCAGTAACAAAAATAATAGAAACATGTTCACTAGCAGAAATATTTCCAATAGTAAGAAACTACAATCCGTTCTTACTAGTAGTTGATGAACACGGTGGGACAGAGGGGCTCATAACTGCAGCTGATCTAAATGGCGAAATAGTTGGAGAGGAAATGCTCAATAATAGAATTTATTCAGATATGAGAATGTTAGATAATTACTCTAAAAAATGGTCAATAGCTGGAAAATCAGAAATTGTTGAAATCAATAAAAAGATAGGATGTTCTATTCCAGAAGGTACTGATTATCATACTCTTGCTGGATTTATGTTAGAAAAATTTCAAATGGTTCCAAAAATTGGCGACGTTTTAGATTTTAATAACATTAAATTTGAAGTTATTTCTATGTCAGGCCCAAAAATTGATCGTGTTAAAATAATTCTTCCCAAAGGCTAAATGTGACTCCCCATAGAGGATAATGATAATTAATATATGGATTTGAAATTATGCAACCAACCTCATCACCCGTAAAGGTTGGAGTCATAGGTATAGGAAATATGGGCTGGCATCATGCTCGAGTACTAAGCTTACTCAAAGATGCAAACCTCATTGGAGTCGCAGATCCAAATGAGGAGAGAGGCAAATTAGCTATTGAGCAATTTCAATGTGAATGGTTCAAGGATTATAAGGACCTAATACCAAAAGTTGATGCTATCTGTATCGCTGTCCCTACACTACTTCATCAAAAAGTAGGACTAGATTGTCTCAAGGAAGGTGCTAACGTTCTCATTGAAAAACCAATTGCAGCTAACGAGTCGGAAGCAAAATCTTTAATAGAGGCTGCTAATGCAAGTAACTGTCTATTACAAGTAGGGCATATTGAAAGATTTAATCCTGCTTTTAGAGAATTAAATAAAATAGTAAATAATGAAGAAATTGTTGTTTTAGAAGCAAGGAGGCACAGTCCTCATGCAGATAGAGCAAATGATGTATCTGTAGTAATGGATTTAATGATTCATGACATTGATCTTATTTTGGAGCTTGTAAACTCAAAAATACAAAAATTAGCAGCAGTTGGAGGAAGAAATAGCGAAGGATTAATTGATTATGTTAATGCTACTTTAGTTTTTAAAAATAATGTTATTGCAAGCCTAACTGCAAGCAAAATGAGTCACAAAAAAATTAGAAGTTTAAGTGCTCACTGCCAAAACGGCTTAGTAGAAACTGATTTCTTAAATCACTCTTTACAAATCCATCGAAAGTCTCATGAATCATACACAGCAGAGCATGGAGAATTAGTTTATAGAAATGATGGATATGTTGAAGAAGTTAGCACAACCTCCATTGAACCTCTTTACGCAGAACTGGAGCATTTTCTTAAATGCGTTCAGGGCAAAGATATACCTGAGGTAGATGGTGAGCAAGCCTCAAGAGCATTAAAAATTGCTGATTTTATAGAGAGTGCTGTAGAAAATTCTGGAGATGCAATTTTACTTGAAAATCCCGTCTAATAGTAACAATCTAAACTAAAAGAATTTTATTTAAATCCAACTGCAGCTTGCCAAACAAACACTAATAAAAAGAAAAATAAAGGAATCAGTGGAAGAACATCAACAGTTGGAGCAAAGGCCTTATAAGCCTCTGGCAATTCAGCGAATGTATTAAATAGAATGAGCACCTTTTTGATAATTTAATTAATTATGATAAGACGTTACCACGTATGGTGAGCAATAGAGGATGTTTTCCAAGGAGCGAAATCATTTGTAAAACAATTATCTCTAATTGCAGTAGAAATTGCATTAGTAAATCTTATTAAGTGAGCAATATTATGCAAACTTATGAGAGTTAGGCCTAATATTTCGTCATTTCTAATTAGATGATGCAAATATGCGCGAGAATAGGATTTACAGGTTTCGCATTTACAAGTTTTATCAATCGGAGAAAAGTCATTTCTAAATCGAGCATTTCGCAAATTCAATCTTTCATCATTAAAAAATGCAGTCCCATGTCTTCCTAGTCTTGTAGGCAAAACACAGTCAAATATATCGAATCCATTAGCAACAGCTAGAGAAATTTCTTTTAAAGAGCCAATTCCCATTAAATATCTTGGTTTATTTATTGGTAAGAATTTCGGGACGTAATTAATTACACTATGTATTTCTTCGACTGCCTCGCCAACACTTACACCTCCCACTGCTATTCCAGGCAGATCAAAAGAACTTGTATATTTTGCGCTGTACTCTCTCAATCGCGGATACTTTCCACCTTGAACTATACCGAATAATGCTTGATTGGATTTCTGATGGGTCTCGACACATTTTTGCAACCATAAATGAGTTCTTTGTAAAGAGTCCTCAATATCATTTTCGTTAGCTGTATGCGGAGGACAATGATCAAAAGCCATCGCAACATCCGATCCAAGATCCATTTGAATCTGTATTACTTTTTCAGGTGATAAAAAAACATGACTACCATCTCTTGGATTTTTAAATTCCACACCCTTATCAGAAATATTATTTAATTTGGCCAAGCTAAAAACTTGATATCCGCCTGAATCAGTAAGAATAGGATTAGACCAATTCATGAACTTATGTATTCCGCCAGATTCTTTAACTAGTTTTTCTCCAGGTTGTAAATGAAGATGAAAGGTATTTGAGAGAATCATTTCTGATCCTGTAGATGTTAACTGCTTAGATGAAATTCCTTTAACCGTTGCCAAAGTACCTACAGGCATAAATTTTGGTGTGTTTACCTGACCATTTGGTGTATGAAATATACCAGTTCTTGCCGCTGTATTACAGCAATTAGATGTAATTTCAAATTCAAACACGATAATTTATAAAATTTTTTGATCCTTTTTCATTAATCTAACCTATTATTTAATATTGAATCTATTTTTATCTCATCAAAAAATATTTAATAAAAAATTTTGCAGGCTCTTGGATTTTCTATACGACATTTCCAAAGATACCTTTAATTAATCCCGAATTTAAAAATATTGCACAATTTGCGCCGCCTTTAGGATTTTTTATTGGAACGATACAAAGTTATGTTTTTCTTTTTTTAAGAACAAGCTCTTGGTCAATTTATGCATCTGCATTAATTTGTTTGGCTTCGGGGTATTTAATTACTGGTGGTCTACACCTCGATGGTTTAATGGATACTTTCGATGGTATTTTCGCAGGTAAAAAGAAATGTTTAAAAGCTATGAAAGACAGTAAAGTTGGTTCCTTTGGCGTTCAAGCTTTAGTTTTTATAACTTTAATTCAAATTGCTTGCATACTGAAAATTCAAAACCTAATAATTTTTGTTTTACCTATATGCTTATTTTGGGGAAGATTTTCAAATTTATTTTTTATAGAAAAGTTTAAATATATGAGTTATAAGAAAAAATCTATTAGTCACAAAAAGTTTTGGAATGGATTTAAAAAGGAATCTTTGATCTCCATTATTTTTCTTTTAATTTTCATTACATACCAATTTGTTTCAATTACATCCCAAGCAATATTAATTAAATTTTTAATTCTTATTTTGTTTGGTATTTTTATAAGCTATTCTATCCCAAACATACTTGGTAATAAAATTGGAGGCTTCAATGGAGATGCCTGCGGTGCAAGTGTTGTTCTAGTTGAAACTGCAATGTTGTTTATGCATGCAATTCTTTTATAGGTAGTTCTAAATAGAAAATATTTTTCTTCTTAAGATTTTTTGATTTCTCAGTATTATCAATCGAGTTATTTTCCAGCAATCTCAAATCTCCTCCAATTTGTTTTGCTAATTTCCTCGCCAAAAAAAGTCCCACACCAGTGCCGTCTTTCTTTTTAGCGGCGGATCCTCTAAAACCTTTTTCAAAAATTTTCTCGTTTTCATTTTTGGTTATTTTTTTACCATCATCAAATATACAAAGTCCATTACTCGTAATTGCGAGTCCAATTTCTGCATCTTTTTGGGCATATTTAAACGCATTTTCTAATAAATTGGCCATAATTTCAGCGATTACAGCATATTTTGCCTTTAATGGCGAAATAGTCCAATCTGGCCAAAAAGAAGGTTCAGTCCAATCTCTATTCTCTAAGTCCGCATTAGCTTTACCCCTTTCTAATATTGGCCTCAATAAACTCTGAACAGTTATTACCATTTTATTATCTAAATTTGGTGGTAGTAATAATCTTTCCTCACCAATTTCAAGAGGAAGTTGAATAGATGAATTTAATTGCGCAAAAGAATCCATATATTGATTAATTTGTTTTTGCTCTATTATCATTCGTTCGACTATTTCAATAGAATCATCATCTGAACCAAGTCTTTTTATTAATAATTTTGCATATGTCCTAATAGCAGCTAATGGATTCCTTAATTGATGAATTACAACATTGACCTGATTTTTTAAATAATTAACTTCTTCATTTTTATTTTGACGTTCTAATTCGATAGAGACGCATTTAGCTAAAGATATTGAAAGCGCTTTTAATCTAGAATCGAGAGATACTGGCCAATCCCCACCTTTCAAATCAGTTTCTACCCTAAGGACACCAAGTAGAATATCATTCTCTTGCAGCGGGTACCATCTTCTATTAGGCGATGAAACCTTTAGTGAAGGATCATCTTCTATTGAAGTAAGTAGCCTATCAATTTGTGGCCATTGACCAATCATTTCAAAAGATGCTTTAGTTCCTTGCTTAGCTGAAGCAAGATACATAACTAAATTAGTTACGCCCATTGAACAACCAAAACTCTCTAGCTGTTTTAAAATTAATTCTTCAAATTTTTTTGAAAGATTCATAATTAATGAAATTTTGAGAAATTTTTTAAAAAAAACTTGAAAAAGGGCTTGTAAAATATGAAAAAAGTATTAAGATATATAAAGAGGTCTGACTTTAGCCAGCCTTAAATATGAATATTTAATCATATTTTAAGCTACATCAGGGGTTGATGGGTCCTCTATGTAATTTGAAGTGAATTTAAAATCACATATATAAGATTAGTAAAAATAAATAAGACTAATCTCATTAATAATTTCAGGAGTACCAATCAATGTCAAAAAAAAGAAAAAGAATCAGCAGAAGAAGATTGGCTGGCCAAAGAGTAATGGCACATGTACCTATTTATCATATCGAAACTGGCAAACATAAACCAGTTACAGCAGCAAGAAGATTCATAGCTGAAAATGCTCTCTCTGCGCCTTCAGTTTTCAATGTCAGAAGAAATGAACACACCACCGATAGATTTTTTTGGGGTGAAAAAGGATTATTTAGCGCCCAATATGCTGAAGAAAATCATTTTCTATTTCCATCGCTAAAAGTTGTAGTTGAAGGAATTGGTGAAGAAAAAATATTTGAAGGTCTTGAACTTACTGCAGATGATTGGGAAGAGATTGAAGAATATGAATATGCTTTTGTTTAAAAAATATTCCTTATATTTGAACTTATAAAATTAATTAAATTTGAATCAATTTGATGAAATCCATCGAATTCTAATAATTCACAAAATTTAGAAGACTTACTCTTTACCTTTTCATAAATAGTCCTAGAAGCATCTATAGGCACAACGTCATCGAATAAACCATGGCTAATAATCAATGGCGAGCATTTTTCTCCTAAGGACCAGTTGGGGTGAGGATACCCACTACAAGCAACAATTAATCCAAAATTTAGCTTGAATCCCGCATCAAGTGCCATTGCCGCCCCCTGAGAGAACCCCAACAAAATTGTTTTTCTTAGTGGAATCTGATCAGTATCAAATCTTTTTAATGTAACTAAAAGTTTATTTACTTCAACCTCAGCTCCATTCCAATCATGAGGGTATAATCCATACCACTGCCTTCCCTGACCGCTTGGGTGTATTCCAGGAGCCCTCAAAGAAATTACCTCAAAATCAAGATTTATTTTTTCAGTCATCTCCTTTCCAAATGTTAAAAGGTCATCTGAATCAGCTCCCCAACCATGCATCAAAATAATTCTATGAGTTGCAGTTTGAGAGCTAATCGAGACAAATTCATGATTGATAGCATATTTCATGTTTATATTCTTAAGTAAGTAAACTTTCCCATAATGTCTCCATTAGCTTTAGTAAGTGTCTCTGATAAAAAAAATATAATCCCATTTTGCAAGGAATTAGTAGAGAAATTTAATTATAAAATTCTATCAAGTGGAGGAACTGCCAAACATCTTATAGAGGCAAAAATTCCAGTTATTAAAGTTGCTGATTTTACTAATTCTCCTGAAATTCTTGGAGGAAGAGTTAAAACTTTACATCCAAAAATACACGGAGGAATATTAGCGATAAGAACTGATGAGGAACACAAAAAAGATATAGAAGCTAACAATCTTGAGTTAATTGACTTAGTAGTTGTCAATTTATATCCTTTTAAAAAAACTGTAGATGGGGAGGCTAAATGGGAAGATGCTATTGAAAATATCGATATCGGAGGGCCATCCATGATTCGTTCTGCAGCTAAAAATCATAAATATGTTTCCGTTTTAGTAGATCCCAGTCAGTATCAAAATTTTCTTGAAGAAAGTAAAAAAGGTGAATTGAAAGACTCATATAAAGCAAAATTAGCCCTTGAAGCTTTCCAACATACAGCAGACTATGACACTGCAATATCTAATTGGATAAGAAAAGAAAGAGATTTGCAATCTTCCAAATATATTGAATCTTATCCACTAATCAAAACCTTAAGATATGGGGAGAATCCACATCAAAAAGCTTTTTGGTATGGTTTAAGTAACATTGGATGGAACTCAGCAGAACAATTACAAGGAAAAGACTTAAGTTATAACAATTTATTAGATCTAGAGTCGGCACTTTCAACAGTTTTAGAATTTGGCTACACAGAAAAAGATGAACTTAGTACCGACATGGTTGCCTCTGTTATTTTAAAACACAATAATCCTTGTGGTGCCTCTATAAGTAATTCAGCTTCTAAAGCATTTTTGCATGCTTTGGAATGCGACTCTATTAGTGCATTTGGAGGTATAGTTGCTTTTAATTCAAATGTTGATAGTGAAACCGCAATTCACCTCAAAGATATTTTCTTAGAGTGTGTCGTCGCTCCATCTTTTGATGAAGAAGCTTTAGAAATTTTAAAAGTTAAAAAGAATTTAAGAATTTTAAAGATTTCAAAAGATCAACTTCCACAAAAGAATCAAAATTCTACTAAATCAATAATGGGAGGACTACTAGTTCAAGATACTGACGACAGTGAAGAAAAAACTGAAAATTGGATTTCAGTAACTAATAAAAATCCGAGTAATCAAATTAACTTAGATCTAAATTTTGCATGGAAAATTTGTAAACACGTTAAATCTAATGCAATTGTTATTGCAAAAGAGCAAAAAACTATTGGTATTGGAGCTGGACAAATGAATAGAGTTGGAGCAGCAAAAATTGCATTAAAATCAGCTGGAAGGTTATGTTCTAATGCTGTCTTGGCCAGCGATGGGTTTTTCCCATTTGCAGATACTGTAGAACTAGCAAATGAATATGGAATAAAAGCTATTATTCAACCAGGAGGAAGTCTAAGAGACCAAGAAAGTATTGATATGTGTAATTCAAAAGGAATCTCAATGGTATTTACGCAAAAAAGGCACTTTTTACATTAAATTATGTTGATTTTGGATAATATGTAATCTTGTTAGTTTTTCTGAATAAAGATAGCCTGCCTGGACCTGCACATAGAAAGTAGAGAGAAATAGCACCGTATATAAAAGACAATTCGAAAGCATAATTATGACCTTCAACAACTGCCAAAGGAAAACCTTCTAGTCCAGTATCAAGGAGATGGAAATAAACTGCAAATGCCATGGTGGAGAATAGACCTAGAGAAGAAAGCCTCGCAAAAATTCCTAAAGCCAATCCTACTGGGCATACCAGTTGAGTAATTGCTGCTCCAAAAGTCCAAATAACAGGATCACCAGGCAAAAATGGGAAATACTTACCAACTACAAACTCGGCAAAACCCTGGGGATCTTGAAGTTTTTCAAGGCCATGATGAATCATCAAAGCACAAAAACCTATTCTTAAAACAAAAATCGATAGTTCCCCAAGAATATTAACCTCTGACCCTGAAGATGAATTGGCAACTACAACTTCAACTTTTTGGGGAGCTTTAGTTCTATTCATACTTGCGGTTTGAACCTGATTAGTTTGTGCTTTGTCTTCCATACTTCATTAATTTTTTATTATTCTAATTAATAAAGTAGATCTTTTGGAATTATCTGACTAATAAATTAAAAAAATTAAGCAAATTTATAAATGAATAACAAATTCAGGAAGCAATATCAATTAACTTTTCAATAACATCTGCAACGACCTTATCAGGAGTGGATGCACCTGAGGTGATTCCAACATTAATTTTTCCACTAGGTAGAAAATTATTTTGAATTTCCAATTCGGATCCTAGTGGTTTATGAAATATTGAGTTTTCTTTAACTGATATCCTTTCTGGAGTGTCAATGTGAAAAGAAGAAATATTTTTAGTAATTGCTATTTCTTGTAAGTGAGTAGTATTGGAAGAATTGAAGCCTCCAATAACAACTAGAATATCGAGGTCTTCGTCAACCAAAGAAAACATTGCATCTTGTCTTTCTTCAGTTGCGTCACAAATAGTATTAAAAGCTAAAAAGTGACTATTTAAGTTTTCTGGTCCAAATTTTTTTAACATAGTCCTTTCAAAAACCTTTCCAATTTCCTCAGTCTCGCTCTTAAGCATAGTTGTCTGATTCGCAACACCTACTCTGTCTAAATCTTTATCTGGATCAAATCCATTAGAACAAGCTTTAGCAAATTTGTTCATAAACTCATTTCTATTACCTCTCCCTAGAATATATTCAGATACATAGTTTGCTTCTTCTAGATCAAGTACAACTAAATATTTACCTGCGAATGAGCTTGTAGCAAGAGTCTCTTCATGCTTAAATTTCCCATGAATAATAGATGTGAATATATGTTTTTTATGTTTTTCAACTGTATGCCAAACCTTAGAAACCCATGGACAAGTTGTGTCAATTATATGACAACCTTTCTCATGCAAGAGTTTCATTTCTTGAACAGTAGCGCCAAAAGCAGGAAGTATAACTACATCCCCATTAGAAACTAAAGAAAAATCTTTAATTCCGTTTTTAGCTGAAATGAATTTAACATTCATTTTTCTTAAATGATCATTAACCGAAGGATTATGAATAATTTCATTTGTTATCCAAATATTCTCATTTGGGTAATGTCTTCTAGTTTCATAAGCCATTGCTACAGCTCTTTCAACTCCCCAACAGAAACCAAAGGCTTGGGCCAACTTAATATTTAGTCTGCCTTTAGTGTAAGTAAAACCATTATCCCTAATAGAACTTATCAAATCACTTTGGTAAGCTTCTTCTAACGCTTGAGCTCTTTTTGTTGGAGAATCGAAACCCCTTCTATTGTATCTATCAGAATGATGAAGAGATCTTCTAAAAGCTTGAGTATCCATCTTTCTATATTACAACGTTTTAAATAATTTTTAGTAAAAAAAAAGAAACCTGACATAAGTCAGGTTTCTTAAATCTATTTTGAGTTAGATTATTTAGCAGATGCAAAGTCTGGATATGCTTCCATTCCATGCTCTCCTATGTCTAAGCCTTGAGTCTCTTCCTCTTCAGATACTCGGATTCCACCGAATAATCCTCCAATTACAGACCAAGCAATCCAGCAAGTAACTAGTGTCCAAATAGCATAAGCTGCGGCACCAAGAGCTTGAACTAGAAGAAGGGTAATACCTCCGCCATTGAACAATCCCATACCTGCTCCATCACCTTGTACAGCTGTACCCCAAAGACCGATAACAACAGTGCCCCATACACCACAAACTCCGTGAACAGAGAATGCGCCAACAGGATCATCAATCTCAGCCGCATCAAGTGCTGCAACAGAAAATACAACGATTATCCCGCCTACTAGTCCTGCGAACCAGGCTCCAGCAAGAGTCATATCACCACAACCAGCAGTGATACTAACCAAACCAGCAAGGATTCCGTTAATTATCATTGTAAGATCAGGCTTACCAGAAGTTAATGTTGAAACAATAGTTGCACCAATAGCACCGGCTGCTGCTGCCAAAGTAGTTGTTACAGCAACATATGGAACCCATTGATCCATAGCAAGTTGAGAACCGGGGTTAAAACCATACCAACCTATCCATAGAACTAATGCACCTAGAGTAGCTATAGCCATGTTGTGTCCTGGCATAGCCTGTGGTTTCCCATCAGAGTATTTGCCAATTCTTGGTCCAAGAAGCATAGCTCCTACAAGACCTGCCCATGCTCCAACTGAGTGAACAATTGAAGAACCAGCAAAGTCTACAAAACCTAAAGAATCAAGCCAACCACCATTCCATTTCCAGCTACCAGCAATTGGATATATAAATGCAGTTAATACGACAGCAAAAACAACAAATTCTCCAAATTTAACTCTTTCAGCAACAAGACCGGATACGATAGTTGCCGCAGTTCCTGCAAATGCAGACTGGAACAAGAAATCAACTGTTGGGACTAATCCAGCATCAGTTACCATATCTGCAGTAACTGTTGGATCAAAAAATAAGCCTCCAAAATAAAGCCATCCGTCAGCAACACTTCCTCCGTACATTAATGAATAGCCAATAAACCAATAGGAGGTTACAGCTAGAGCAAATACGAATAGGTTTTTAGCAAGGATGTTTACTGCGTTCTTAGAACGACACATACCTGCCTCAACCATAGCGAAACCAGCGTTCATAAAGATCACTAAAATAGTAGCGATCAAAAGCCATAAATTGTTAGCAAGAAAAGCTGCATTCAACTCAGGTAAATCAGCTGCATGAGCTGAAAGATTAAAAATACCTAAACCAAACAAAGCTAAAGGAACAGTCGCAAGCCACAACATTGAGCGGTTTGAACTAAATCCTCGAATACTCCTCAAAAGGAGCATAGGCCCATTAACAAGACTTGCATCTTGTAATCTGGACCTAGAGCGCCTTTGAGGCGTTTGCAAAGCAGTGGTCATAAAAAAAAATTAGATCTGCAAAAAAACAGTTTGTACTGTTTCCTTTCATATTCAATTTTGCTCAAAAAACTTATTAGTGTCTAGTAGTCGTTGTTACCAATTTTATAGTTGCGCCTTAAAACTATATCTGTTAAATTTGAAAAATTTTTTTTTAAGAGTTTCAAATTATCAAGATTTTACTTATTTCAAAGGTTTAATTCCTTTCCATGATACGTGGTCTTTATGAAATTCAAAGGAACATGGGATAGTTATCATTCCTGCATTTAAAGATTCTCTAAAAAGACTGCCGTATAAGGGATCTGCATCATCTCCAGGGGCAAAAAAACAAGCATCTTTTCTCGTTATACAAAGTACTAAAACACTTTTACTTTCAGGAATCAGTTCTTTTAATTCTATTAAGTGTTTTTGGCCTCTTTTCGTTACTGTATCTGGAAAAAGAGCTACATTTTCTTTAATCCAAGTCGTATTTTTAACTTCTATGTAAATGTTACGTTTATCAGGATTTGAAGATTTTGGGGTTAAAAAAAAGTCAATTCTGCTTTTTTTATCTTTTCCATAAGGAACTTCAGATTTAGCTGTCTCTATTTCCCCTATTATTTCTATTAGCAGATTTTTCTCAATAACCTTTTTGATTAACTTGTTTGCAAATAGAGTATTGATACCTACCCAAACCTCCTCATTTTTTGCATTTAAAACACATATCTGTTCCCAAGTAAAAGGTAATTTTCTTTTTGGAGAAGTGGAAACACTTATTCTTACTTTTGCGCCCTCACTCAAAAGTCCCTTCATTGGGCCAGTGTTTGCGCAATGAGCAGTTACTACCTCTCCACTCTCTAATTCAATATCTGCAAGAAACCTTTTATACCTCTTGATTAAAACACCTTCAATTAATGGATCAAAATCAATTATCCGATCATTCATAAATATGTCGTTACTTAGAAATTAAATATAATTGAAACTTATACTTATTGAAAAATTTAGACGAATCCAAATGCATTCATTTTTAAAAAATAATGTTTTTTCAATTTCGTTTGGTACTAGTCTAAGTAAATTAGCTGGATGTATAAGACAAATATTTATAGCTGCTGCTTTTGGGGTTGGTATAACATACGACGCGTTTAATTATGCATATATAATTCCTGGTTTTTTGCTAATAATCATTGGTGGCATTAATGGTCCATTGCATAACGCAGTCGTTGCAGTTTTAACTCCGCTTAACAAAAAAAATGGAGGGAATGTTTTAACTCAAGTAAGTATAAAACTTTCAATATTATTATTAATTTTAGCCATATTGATTTACTCGAATTCCAATTTATTAATTGATTTGTTGGCTCCGAATTTAAGTTACGAAGCTAAATCTATTGCCACTTACCAATTACAAATACTTACACCTTGCATCCCTTTATCTGGATTCATAGGTTTAAGCTTTGGCGCCTTAAATTCCCAAAGAAAATTCTTTTTATCAAGTATAAGTCCAGCAATAACAAGCGTAACTATTATTTTTTTTATTTTATTTAGTTGGATTTTCAACCAAGAAAATACATCTTCAAATTTCTTTACTTACAAGGGATTACTGGCATTTGCAACTTTGACAGGAACTTTAATTCAGTTTGTTGTTCAAATTTGGGAAATAAATAGAATTGGTCTCTTGAGATTAGAGTCAACCTTCAATTTATTTAAAGATGAAGAAAGGAGGATTTTCAAACTAATAATTCCAGCATCTATCTCATCAGGTCTAAGTCAAATTAATGTTTTTATCGATATGTTTTTCGTTTCAAGTTTTCAAGGCGCAGCATCTGGATTAGCCTACGGAAACTTTCTTATACAAGCCCCCTTAGGCATATTATCTAACTCTTTGATTCTGCCATTACTTCCAAAATTCTCTAAATTGAGAAGTGAAAAAGACGAAAGAGGTCTCCAAAAAAAATTGATATCTGGGATAGAGTACTGTTTCTTAACAGCTATTTTTTTAACTGGATTTTTCATAACATTCAATAATCAAATCGTACAATTAGTTTTTCAAAGAGGATCTTTTGATTATTCAGCAACTTTAAAAGTAAAGAATATATTAATTGCTTATGCAGTTGGCATACCCTTTTATGTTTATAGAGATTTATTAGTAAGAACTTACTATTCTATAGAAAAAACAAACTTCCCTTTTAAGTCTTCAATTGGAGGGATAATATTTAATGTTTTTTTTGATTGGTTTTTAATTGGTGCCCCAATTAAGAATTTTGGGAATCTTTCTCCTTATAATTTCGGAGTCGTGGGAATAATTTTATCTTCAGTAATAGTCAACTTTATAATATGTATTTTTCTTTCTTTAAATCTGCGCAATGAAAATATCATTTTGCCTAACTTGGAATTATTTAGGAAAATTAGCCTCATGTCATTAGCAGCATTTATAGACAGCACACTTTGTTTTACTATTCTACAAACTACAAATAACTTCAATTCAAATCTCGCAGAATTTTTGTTATTAATATTTGGAACTCTTGCTTTTTTTATGATTTATTTTTTACTTACAAAATGCTTGAAAGTAAATAAATTTAAAGTTTCAAAAAAAGAAATTTAGTTTTTAAAAAAAACTTTCCAAAAAAGGTAATTGAATAAATCTTAAAGAAAAGTCAACAATAATGTTGATGTCCTGTTTTTTTTGAAACATACTGGCATTTCTAATTCAATGTGGATTTGGACGTGGAAAACAACCTTTAAATTGTGGAAAATCTAGTCTAAAATACTTTCAAGAATTTACATTAAGAATACTTATATATACTGAGTCTATTAAGACTAAGTCGAGAAAGAGACAGGTGATTAATTGATTTTCAACGGATTTTCTTAAGATTTAGTCTTTATCAGGCAAGCGAAGCGTGACAGGTCCTAAAGGGTGTTTTGAGTTTGGATAAATACTATGGTGATGGTGATGGTGATTATGTTCATGTTGATGAGCCTCTACATGTTCATGTTCCAAGTAATCTCCTCCTCCTGATTTTGATTTTTCTTGATTATGAGTTGGCATTTGATTTTGTATTTCACAAGCACCATTACATTCAGGATCACATAAATCACAACTGATACCCAAGCCCTCTACATGGTCATGATGACTTTCTTGTACCATTCCAACTTCTTTTTCAAAGCCAAATAAATTTGACCTATATTTACAAGTTGAGCAATTCATAAAATTATTACCTTCGTTATTAAGAATCTCTTCAATCCTTTCTACAAAAGTGTCAACCACATAAGACTGTGACGAAAGATATTTTGCATGTATAAATGAAATATTTGGATTTTTAATCGCAACTAAATCACTTTGCCTTTTTATTCTTGTAACAAGGACGCCTGAGAAAAGGAAATAAGGGAAAACAATT